>JBFWRV010000002.1:140774-240940 GCA_050248715.1 Hyphomicrobiaceae bacterium
CGCAGAGGGGTTCCGTCGCCACCATCATGTGGTGCGCATTGGCGTGCAGCAGCCACTCGCTGTCGCGCATGATGCCGACGTGCCCCTTCCAGAACACGATGTCACCGCGCCGCAGCCCGCCGAGGCCAGCGTCAAGAGGGACCGTCTCGCCCACCTCCGCCTGCTGCATGTCGCTGTCGCGCGGACAGGCCTTGCCTGTCGCTTCGAGGGCGACCTGCAGGAGGCCCGAGCAGTCCAGGCCGAGCCGCGTCTTGCCGCCCCACAGATAGGGTGCGCCGACGAACGCCTCCGCCATCGCGACGAAGTCAGCGGCGAAGCAGTTGCGCTCGGCGACGTGGGCTGAGGGCACGTAGCGGCCATCCTCCAGCCTGGCGAATGCGGGACCTGTCTCCGCAACGGCCAGCTCTGCGTTCATGCTCAGATGCAGGGACGGGCAGCTCTTGATGTCGGGCGCGGGGTAGAGCGCAGAGCCGAGCGCGCTTATCCTGTGCGTCGCCGCGCGGACATGCGACGACAGGGCCGCGGTCGGCAGATAGCCGACATAGCCGTCGCCCGCGAGCTGCACCCAGGCCCAGCCATCGCGCTCGTCGTAGACCGTGACCGCCTCGCCGAACAGCGCCTCCGTCGTCCACCCCGCGTGCGCATCGGGCTCGGCCCGCAGCGCCGCGGAGGCGGCGATGACCTGCCGCGCCTCGCCTCTCGCGAAGCGCGGCGCCGACACCTTGCCGCGCAACACCTCCGCGGCAAGGTCGCTGCGATAGGCATTGCGGCGCTTGTCGAGGCTCGTTTCCGTCACCGTCACTCCGTTGCCGGCTCAACCGGCCTGCTCGGCGCGCAACAGCTCGAACATCGCCCGCGCCGCCTGCGCCTCGCCGCCCTTGGGGCCGAGCGCCTTGGCTGCGGGACGCCAGCCGTAGATGTCGAAATGGGCGAAACGGCGGGCCCGCTTCACGAAGCGGCGCAGGAACAGCGCTGCCGTCACCGAGCCGGCAAACGGCGATTCGCTGACGTTGTTCATATCGGCCACAGCGCTGTCGAGACTGGCCTCGTAGCCCGTCCAGAACGGCATCCGCCATACGGGGTCGCCGACCTTCACGCCCGCGGCCAGGATTGCCTCGGCGAACGCATCGTCATCGCTGTAGAGCGGCGGCAAGTCTGGCCCAAGGGCGACGCGCGCCGCTCCGGTCAGCGTCGCGAAGCTTGCGAGCGTATCGGGCGCCTCCTCGTCGGCGAGCGCCAGCGCGTCGGCGAGCACCAGCCGGCCCTCGGCATCCGTGTTGCCGATCTCGACCGTCTTGCCCGCCCGGCTGGTGAGCACGTCGCCCGGACGGAAGGCGTTGCCGGCGATGCTGTTCTCCGCTGCCGGGATCAAGACCCGCAGGCGAACGTCCAGCTTGGCCGCCATCACCATGTGGCCGAGCGCCAACGCGGTGGCGGCGCCGCCCATGTCCTTCTTCATGATCAGCATGCCGCTCGCGGGCTTGATGTCGAGGCCGCCGGTGTCGAAGGCGATGCCCTTGCCGACCAGCGTGACACGGCGGCTGCCGGCACGCCCCCAGGTCAGGTCGATGAGGCGCGGCGCCCGCGGGCTGGCGCGCCCGACGGCGTGGATCATCGGAAAATTCTTGGCCAGGAGGTCGTCTCCGACCGTGCTCGCGACCGTGGCGCCATGCTTCCTGGCGAGCTGCCGGGCCGCGTCCTCCAGCTCCTGCGGCCCCATGTCGGAGGCCGGCGTGTTGATGAGGTCGCGTCCCATCCAGACTGCCTCGACCACGCCGGTTGCGCGAGACAGGTCGACCCCGTGTGCGACTTTGAGTTGCGGCAACTCCGCTCCGTCGGCCGACTTGTAGCGCCCGAAGCGATAGGCCCCGAGCCCCCAGGCGACCGCGGCGAGCTCGGGATCGGCCGGCGTCTCGGCCAGATGATAGCTGCCGGACGGCAGCAGCGGCGGCAGCAGCCCGAGCGCCAACTCGGGCTTGTCCATCGCGTCCCCGGCGCGGGCATCACCAAGGCCCAGCATCACGCCGGCGAGCGCGCCCTCGGCTCCCGGCAGCAGCACGTGGCGGCGGGCGCCACCCTTGAAACCCTGTGCCTCCACCCACGCCCGATGCATGCCGCCCAGCGCGGCCGTGCGCACACCCTCGGCGTTGCGCACGAGCCAGATGGGCAGCGATCTCTTCTTGCTGTCGGCAGCGAGCAGCACATGGGCGGCCGCGGATGCCTGCTTGGTCTTTTCTCTTGCTGCCATGGGAGGATTCGTCGAATGAGCTTCGGGCGCGCGCATTATCAGCCGGCCCTGGGCGGGATGACAATCGCCCCTGCGGGGAAAGCGCAAGGGAGGCGGAAAATGAGCTATCGGCTCGTGATCGGCGACAAGAACATCTCGAGCTGGAGCCTGCGCCCCTGGCTTGCCATGCGCCAAGCCGCCCTCCCGTTCCAAGAGATCAACATCAAGCTGCGCCAGCCCGAATCGTCGGCCGACATCTTGCGGCACTCGCCCTCGGGAAAGGTCCCCGCGCTGCTCAGGCAGAAACAGGCGATCTGGGACAGTCTGGCCATCATCGAGTTCCTTGCCGAGGCCCATCCCTCGGTCGGCTTGTGGCCTACGGCCGCCGAAGCCCGGGCCCACGCCCGATCGGTGGCCGCCGAGATGCACTCGGGATTCGCCCCACTGCGCGATCACTGTCCCATGGAGCTGCTCGCGCGCCTGCCGATGGCAACCCTGCCGGATCCCGTGGCTGCCAACGTCCGGCGCATCGTCGCCATATGGCGCGAGTGCCGCCGCACCTACGGGACCGCGGGGTCGTTCCTATTCGGGGCGTTCACTGCCGCCGATGCCATGTATGCCCCCGTCGCCAGCCGCTTTCGCACCTACCTGCCGGACCTGGCCCCCTGGGGCGACGACGGCACGGCGCAGGCCTACGTGGACGCCATCTTCGCCCTGCCGGCCGTGGCCGAATGGGAGGCGGGGGCGCGGCAGGAAACGGGCGTCACCCGCTGAGCGCACGACGGCGTTAAGGCATCCTAACAGATTGTTAAGTCCTGTCCCGGAAACTGACGCCAGGAGCCGCGAATCACGCGGGCGGTGGGGCAGGGGTCAAACATGCCGAAACGCCAGAGCATTTGCGCCGCGGGCCGCGCCGCCCGGGTCGGCAGCGCATGGGTGGTTGCCGGATTTCTGGCGGGCGGGTGCTCGCAGCTGGGCTCGACACAGGCCCTCATCGATGCGGCCAAGGCCCCGAGCTTCGCCGAGGCCACCAATCCGACACCTCCCGACAGCCGCACGGAGCTGCAGAAAGCTACGGAATACTGGGGCAAGGAGTACGGCAAGGAGCCCCGCAGCGCCAAGAATGCCGTGAATTTTGCCCGCAACCTCAAGGCTCTCGGGGAGAAACGGCAGGCGCTGGCGGTCCTGCAGCAGGCCTCCGTCTTCCACGGCGGCAACCGCGAGATCAACGCCGAGTACGGCCGCCTCGCCCTCGAATTCGATCAGGTCAGCCTCGCCCAGAAGCTGCTGGAGCAGGCGGACGATCCGACCAAGCCCGACTGGAAAGTCGTCTCCGCGCGCGGCACGGTCCTCGCCAAGCAGGGCCTCTATCGCGACGCCATCCCCTTCTACGAGCGGGCACGCGCAATCGCCCCCGACGAATCCTCCATCCTGAACAACCTCGCCATGGCTTACGCGATGGACGGCAAGGCCGATGCGGCCGAGCCGCTCCTCAAGCAGGCGGCCGCGGCCGGCAGCAACGACCCGCGCGTGCGCCAGAATCTGGCCCTCGTCCTCGGCCTGCAGGGCAAATACGACGAGGCGAAGCTGGCCGGCGGGCAAGGCATGCCTGCTGAGAAGGTTGCAGCCAACATCGATTACCTGCGCAGCATCGTCAAAGCCGAACCCAAACCGCTGGCGACCGCGTCGGTCACCAAGCCGGAAGCAATGGCGTCCGCAGACGAGGAGGAGCCTCGGGCGAAGCCGGTGGCCAAAGGACAGGCCCGGGCCAAGGCGAAGACCAACACCAGGCTCGCCGCGACCAACGACGTGGGCGAGGAGGACGACTCGGGATGGTCGACGCAGGTCGCCATCACCAAGGCCAAGCGCTGAGCCGGCATCACTCCTCCATCGGCGCCAGCAGGCGCAGGAGGACGGGCAGCGTCAGCAGCAGGGTCGCGGCCAGCCAGATGAAGAGCGACACGGGCGTGCTCTGCTGCAACCCGCGCAGCCGCTCGTAGAGAGCCGCGGGAATTCCCGCGAGCAGCAGTGTCATCACCGAAATCGCCAGCGACGTGAGGTGATAGAACACCTCGGGATGGAAGAAGCGGGTGCCGCGGGCAAAGCTCGCGAGGTAGAACGACACCGCGTCGAATGCCGGCGATACGTCGAAGCCGGCGAGATAGGCGAAGCCGAGCGTCGCCACGACCAGCAGATGGCGCTTCAGCAATCGCTCCCGAAAACTTCCGACGCCGTCCACGTGCTCCCCTCAGCCGAACACGCGGCCCATCGCCATCGCCGCCAGCACCTGCACCAGCGTGATGCGCAAAGCGAACACCCAGGCGATGGCACACACGGTCACCAGCGGCCCCGGCACCACCCGCGGCGTGACGGCACCGACCATGCGCACTACGGGATCCGACATCCCTCGCACGATGCGAAAGGGCAGGTTGGCGCGCCGGCTCGGGAAAAGCAGATCGATCACGAGGCGGGCGATCAGCAAATAACTGAGCACGGCCAGCAGAAGGCCCACCGCCGCCACGTACCAATACGGGCCAAAGAGGGTCGGCGCGGACGTCATGAGCTCCGCAACACCTTGTCGATACGGGGTGACATCCCCGCAACCCCCTGTTGCCGGACCATTGTGGACGCGGCAAGGCCTGCGCGGAAGTCCGTTCCGGCCTTGGCTTTGCCGCTTGCGTGCCTATGCTGCTGCGCGAGTTCGATACCGTAGGGGGACCCATGCCTGCACGCGCGCTGGCGGCGAGGATTGTGGCACTGGTCCTGGCGCTGCTTCCGCCAGGCCCCGCCCTGCACGCCCAGGGGACACCGGGCGCGACCGAGCCACCGGCCGCAGCCAAGCCCCCCGAAGCGCAGGCCCAGCGCTCGGAATGGTTCACGGTGACGGGACCTGAAGGCGTCTTCACGGCCGAGCTGCCCGCAGCCCCGAAGTATACCGCCTCGCGCGTCACTACGGCCTCCGGCTCCCTCTACACGCTCCACCAGTATCTGCTCGAGCAGGGCGATACGGCCTTCATCGTACAGACCGCGACCTACCCGGACGACATCAACGTCGCCAACCCTCGGGTCAACCTGCAGGGCGGCCTCGATACCCTCGCCAAGAGCATGGAAGGTGAGAAGTGGGCGAGCATCGACTGGGTGAGGCATCAGGGACTGACCGCCAGCGATGCCGTCGGCCTCAGGAGCGGGGTCGCCATCCGCAGCTTCTCGGTGATGAAGGGCCGCCAGATCTTCACACTGATCTATGCGGGCACACCAGGATCGGCCAAATCCACCGATGTCAATCGCTTCATCGCCTCGCTCCGCGTACCCCAATAGGGCAGGCTTGCGGCGGCACGGAGTCGACGCGCCCTGGTCCTCCGTGCAAACCTTCCGCACCTGGGCCGCCGAGCGGGAGCCGCAATCCCGTTGGGGCCCCTCGCACGGGAGGAAGCACCCTTGAGCTTCGAGCAACTCTTTCATCCCGAAGGCATTGCCGTCATCGGCGCTTCGGCCGATCTCACCCGCATCAGCGGACAGCCCGTAAAGGCGCTGAAGAACGCCGGATATCCGGGCAAGGTCTACCTCATCAATCCGAAGTACCAGGAACTGCACGGGCTTCCCTGCTTCCCCGACGTCAAGTCGCTGCCCTCGCGCTGCGACCTCGCGATCGTCGCCGTGCCCGCCCCGGGCGTGGCGCAGGCGATCCGCGACTGCGGCGCCGCCAAGATCCCGTTCGCGGTGGTTCTCACGGCGGGCTTCCGCGAGACAGGCGCGGATGGGCGCAAGCTCGAGCAGGAATTGAAACAGGCCGTGGCCGAGAGCGGCGTGCGCATCGTCGGCCCCAACTGCCAGGGCATGCTCTCCGTGCAGGCGCGCGTGTGGGCCGCCTTCGGCAGCGTCTCGGACGAAACCGAGCTCAGGCCAGGCAAGGTCTCGTGCGCCTTCCAGTCCGGCGGGTTCGGCTATGCCGTCGTCAACCTCGCGGAAGCCCAGGGCATCGGCTTCCGCTACACCGTATCCTCCGGCAACGAGGTGGACATCACGACGCCGGAGCTGCTCTCCGCCTTCCTCGACGACCCCGGCACCTCGCTGGCATTCGCCTACATGGAGGGCACCCCCGACGCGCGCCGCCTTCTCGACCTCGGGCGCAAATCCCTGGCGACGGGCAAGCCGGTCCTGATGTGGAAGGCCGGCACGACCGACGCGGGCGTCAAGGCCGCCGCCTCGCACACCGCCAACATGACCGGCAGCTACGATCTCTACCGGGCGGCACTGCGCCAGGCCGGCATCATCGAGGTGGATGACGTCGAACCCATCGTCGACGCTGCCAAGCTGTTCGGGCAGGGACGACTGCCCAAGGGCAACCGGGTCGGCGTCCTGTCGATCTCGGGCGGCTCGGGCGTGGTGTTTGCGGATGCAGCCGTGAGCGGGGGCCTGACGCTACCGCCGTTCGCCCCCGAGACGCTCGCCAAGATGCGCAAGCTGGTGCCGGCCTTCGGCTCGGCCGAGAACCCCGCCGATATCACCGCTGCCGTCTTCAACGATTCGACGCTCTTCTCGCGCACACTCGACGTGGTCCTGGAGGACCCGGGGATCGACCAGCTCGTCATCCTGATCGCGTCGATCTCCGGCAAGAGCGCCGCTGCCGCCGCCGAGATCGTCGCCGCGGCGGCGGCCAAGACCGACAAGCCCGTCAGCGTGCAGTGGTCGGGTCGGCAGGGCAAATCCGAGGTGGCGGTGAAGGCGTTCGAGTCGGCCGGCGTGCCGTCCATCACCACGCCCGTGCGTCTCGCTCGCGCCGCCGCCATCGTGTCCCGGTTCGCCTCCGACCAGCGCCGGCTGCTACCGCGCAAGGTTCCCGAGGTCATTCCGGCCCGGGATGTCGACCTCCCCGCGGGAGCCGTGACGCTCAACGAGGCCGAAAGCAAGGCGGTGCTGCGCGCCTTCAGCGTGCCCGTCGCCAAGGAGGTGCTGGTCGCACCCGGCGCCGACGCCGATGCCGCGACCAGGGAGCTCAAGGCTCCGTTCGCGGTCAAGGTCGTCTCGCGGGACGTTCCGCACAAGACCGAGGCCGGCGGCGTCAAGCTCGGCGTCGCGCGCGAGGCGCTGGGCGACGCCGCGCGCCAGGTCGTCGCCAACGCGCGAGATGCGGTGCCCGGCGCCAAGATCGACGGCGTGCTCATTTCGGAGATGGCCTCGGGCCTCGAGACGCTGATCGGCGTCATCAACGATCCTGCCTTCGGGCCGGTCGTGGCACTGGGGCTTGGCGGCGTGTTCACGGAGGTGCTGAAGGACGTGAGCTACCGCGTCGCCCCCTTCGGCATCGAGACCGCCCGCGAAATGATCGCCGAGCTGCGCGCCGCCAAGCTGTTCGAGGGCTACCGCGGCAAGCCAGCCGCAGACAAGGAGGCCCTGGCCAAGGCGCTGGTCGCCGTGTCCAACATGTCGGTCGTCCTTGCGCCGCGACTGAAGGAACTGGACATCAACCCGGTGTTCGTCGGCCCAGTCGGGCAAGGCGTGGCGGCTGCCGATGCCCTCGTCGTCCTGAAATAGCAGACGCCGGTGCGCGCAACTCCGCGCCGGCGTTTGCGCTTGCGGGCCGGCTCCCGGGCGTCTGCGCCTCGGTTGCCGGCCGGCCCGGCCCCGTCGCCTGCATGTACCACGTGGAACAGCGCCATCCGGACGCTTGGCCCATTGTGCCCGCAACAAGATCAATGCGGGGCACACGGACGGACTCGGATCATGCATAGTTCGACGGCAATCCCGGCGGTCGCGGCCGTCAGCAGCCGGCCGGAGAGGTCGGTGCCAATGGCCGCCAGGAGCAGGCCGGGCCTGTGCCTGAAAGACCATACCCCAGCCCACCTTCGGTTTGCTCGGGACAGTGCCGCTGCCTCGGGCTATAAGGCCGAAGAGATGCTCCCAACGCGCCAAGCTGTTGGTTTTGGGGCCGACTCTGCTTGTCGAGACTGCCGAAGTTCTGCATGCCCAGCAAAGATTGAGCTATCCACAGTCGTGGCGCCAACAGCGAGCCTGGAGATCTGAAGTCATGTCGTCAGCCGGCGGAAGCAATCCCGCAATGGCGAAGCCAATGCCGATGGCTCGCAAACTGGCCTACCGCAACCTGTTCCACGACCGCATGAGCTTGTTCGTCACCCTGATCGGCATCGTCTTCTCGGTGGTGCTGGTGGCGGTGCAGTGCGGCCTGTATCTGGGTTCCGCAGCGCGCATCACCGCCGTGCTGGACCACCTCGATGCCGACCTGTGGGTGGTGCCCGTCGGCACCAAGAGCTTCGACGATCCTTCCTTGCTGCCGGGACGCGAGAAGCACGCAATCCTGTCCACGCCCGGCGTCGGCAGCGTCGACGAGCTTCTGGTGAGCTTCGCGCTGTGGAAGAAATTGCCGCGCGAGACCGGCTTGCGCTGCGCCACGGAAAGCGGGCTCTGCGGGTCCACGGCGGCACTGCTGATCGGCTCGGATACGCACACCAACAAGTCCCTGCCCTGGGATGTCATCAAGGGGAGCATCGACGACCTCTCCTCCCCAAACGCCGTGGCCGTGGACTCGAGCTACTTCATGGAGCTCGGGGTCAGAGAGCTCGGCGACCGCGCCGAGGTCAACAACATGCAGGTGACGATCAGGGCGGTGACCAAGGGGATCCGATCCTTCACCACGCTGCCCTATGTCTTCACCACGCTGCCGCAGGCCCGGATGATGGTGGATGCTGCACCCGACCAGTCGTCGTACATGATGGTGCGCGTCGCGCCCGGCCACAACGTCGCCGATGTGCGCGCAGCGCTGCAAGACCGGTTGCGCGACGCCGAGGTCATCGATCACCAGGAGTTCCGCGACCGCAGCACCAACTACTGGCTGTTCGAGACGGGCGCCGGAACGGCGCTCATCGCCGCGGCCGTGCTGGCTGTCATCGTCGGCGTCGTCGTCGTCGCCCAGACCCTCTATGCCAGCACCAAGGAGCACTTGAACGAGTTCGCCACCCTGCGCGCGCTCGGCGCCTCCTCGGGCTTCATTCGCAAGGTCATCCTGTGGCAGGCCGTGCTCAGCGCCATCATGGGCTATGTCCTGGGCATCCTCCTGAGCCAGGTCGTCATCTACGCCTTCAAGGACAGCACATTGTTGATCATCATGACGTTCAACCTTGCCTGGGGCCTGCTTGTCCTAACGATCGCCATGTGCGTGTTCGCGGCCGTCAGCGCCATCTTCAAGGTTGTCCGCATCGATCCGGCAGTGGTCTTCAGCCGGTAGGAGACGAAGTTCCATGGAACCCATTCTCGAAGCCAACAACATCGTCAAGTTCCTCGGCGCGGGCGAGGCGGAAGTCAAAGTATTGAAAGGCGTCAATCTCGAGCTCATGCCGGGCGAGTTGACGCTGCTGATGGGACCCTCGGGAAGCGGCAAGACGACCCTGCTGTCCATTCTGGGCTGCATCCTCACCCCCAGCGAGGGCACACTGCGCATCGGCCCGCACACGGCGACGGGTCTGAAAGCCGAGGGCCTCGCCGACCTGCGGCGCAAGCACGTGGGTTTCGTGTTCCAGTCCTACAACCTCGTTCCCACGCTCACCGCAACCGAGAACGTGATGCTGGCGCTCGACCTGCGCGGCACCAAGCTGTCCGATGCGCCGGCCCTGGCCGCCGAAGCCTTGAGGAAGGTCGGGCTCTCGCATCGTGCCCACGCGTATCCGAGCAAGCTCAGCGGCGGCGAGAAGCAGCGCGTGGCGATCGCCCGCTCGCTCGCTGGCTCGCCGTCCGTGATTCTGGCCGACGAGCCCACCGCCGCCCTCGATGGCGAGAATGGCAGGGCGGTGATGGCGCTGCTGTCGGAGGTGGCCAAGGACAAGGGGCGCGGCATCCTGGTCGTCACCCACGACCACCGCACCCTGTCCTATGCCGATCGCCTGATCAGGATCGAGGACGGCAAGATCGTCGGCCGTGCCCGGCGCCGCGCCCGTCCCGGCAACGGCGCCGCCGCGGCCTGAAGCCCCTGCGGTCCCGCTGACCTACTTGCCCGTGATACCCATCAGCGCCTCGGTGCGGACCACGGGCGGCGGGTTCCACTTGCCCGTGAGCGCCTCCATCTTCGGCGCGTAGAGACGCATCGTCAGATTGAACGGCCCCTTGGGCGCCGGCAGCCAGTTCGCCTCCCTGTTCGCACCCGGGCTCTCGTTCTGGAAATAGAGGTCGAGGGAGCCATCGGGGTTGTAGACGAACGGCATCCAACTGCTCACGGCGAAGCGATTGAGGCTGTTGCCGACCTGGAAGCCGTCGGTGTCGTAGAGGGTGATCGACCAGAACGCGTCAACGGGCGGCGTCGCGCCCTTGTCGAAGTGGAGCACGTACTTGTTGCTGCCATCGAGCGGTCTGCCGTTCTGGTCGCCCAGATTGAGCGGATAGATGGCATCCTCGGGCACGTTTGCTCCGAGACCCAGTTGCGCGACAATGGCGCGCTTGAGGTAGTAGTTGCCGTACACACCCATCGTATCGGTGTTCATCGACCAGTGGCTGGCAACGCGGGCAAGCGTGGCAACCTTCCACTCCATGAGCTTGCGCGCAGCCTCAGGCGCGACCTCCATCGCCTTCTTGACTGCGGGACTGGCCTTCTCGATGTCGAAGCTCTTGCCCCGCTCGAGTCCCAGCTTCTTCATCTGCTCGATGATCGGGCCGTCCGTGAGATGGGGCGCATTAACCTTCATGAGCTCGGCGGCGTACGCGAAGTAGCGACCACCCGACATGTTGTCGACCTGCTCCTTCGGAGGCGTCTTCATGTCGACGCTCGGATCAATCGTCACGTGCGGGGCCGGCGGCGACTTGCCCCAGTGCGACAGCGGCGTAATCTTGTAGCCGGCCTGGATCTTGTGGACCGCATCGTAGTCATGGGGCCCATCCGTCTTGGTCCGACCGATGATCCACACGTAGGGGGTCGGCGCATCGATCCGCTGAATGTCCCGGGGAAGCTTGAACTCCTCGATCAGCCGGTCGCGCAGGTCCGGTCTCCAGCCCACGGGCGCGACCAGGAAATTGCCGGCCTGCGTGCCGGTGGTGCGCCAGCCCGGCGAAGAAAACACGTCGGACCACATGTCGAGCATCGGCAGCAGATAGTACCGCCCGTCGGTGTCCGGCACCGAGACGATCACCGGCTCCTTCGTCAGATCGAGAAAGCCGCTGGAATAGAGCGTATCAAAGTTGGGGCGCACGACGCCCTTGAAGTTGGCCGGAGGGTACTCGGCAACGTTGACGAACGTGTTCATCGGGCCTTTGAGCGGCTCCTTCCCCGGCTCGACATTGGTTAACTGCTTCCTCGTCAGGTCCATCGTAACGAGCGGATAGAAATAGAGGTATGCGTTCACTGCGATGGCCTGCGCGTCCTGCTCGCTGATCGTCGCCGCCTGCGCCTGGGCGGAGGTCGTTTGCCCCGGCCCCAAACACGCAAGCGCGACGAGTGCGCCTGCCAGAATCTGCTTCGATGGGGCTCGTCCGTGCTGCATCCCGTGTCTCCGTTGCTTTGCGCCAATTGTTGACGCAATGGATACGCAGTTGGCGGGAAGGGACACCATTGAGTAATCAGGACCAGTCTGTAATTCGCACCGGAATATCCCCTACGCATGCCGACGCCCAGGCGGCACTCCGGCCGCGCATCGTCGTATCCGTGGGAAAAGGGGCGAAACCGGTTGAGCGAAGCGTGCGGTTCAAGCTCTATTGACGGCCAATCGAACACGTCGAGGCGTCCTTGGGCACATCGGCAAGGCGGCTGAGCTATTGGCAGCAGGAGGGCAGCGCCGAGGCGGCGGGCCCGGGCCCGGCCGTGCCGCGAGACACCGACATCGCCATCGTCGGCGGCGGACTCGCCGGCGTGTCCACAGCCATCGCCGTGCTGCAGCGACAGCCCGGCATTCGCGTCACTCTGCTCGAGAGCCATTTCGTAGGCTTTGGTGCCAGCGGCCGCAACGGCGGGCTGATCTCGCCGCTGCCGGCACCCGCATGGCTGCTGACAGCCAAAGCCAACCCGGACCACGCGTGGGCGCTGCGCGCGCTCAACGGCAAGGTGCACGCACTCGGCGAATGGCTCGCTGCTGCCGTGCCCGAAAGCGAGGCGCAGCCCTGCTCCCTGCACCTTCAGGCCATGGGCAGGCTCACCACCAGCGGCGTCAGCGAGGTCGCAGCCGTGCTCGATCGCGCCGGCATCGGCCACAGCCTGGCGCCCGACGCCCGACGCGGCGGCAGGCCCACCCTCGAGCTGCCCACGTGCATGGTGCACCCCTTCCGCCTTGTGCGTGCGCTCGCGGCCCATGCGGCGCAGCTTGGCGCTGTCGTGTGCGAGGGGGCGGCCGTCGGCGCGGTCGAAGGGGCGCCGGGCGGGGCGCTGGTCCACCTCGCGGGAGGAGGCTACCTGCGGGCGCGCAAGGTCGTGCTGTGCACCAATGCCTATACCGCCTCGGTCAAAGCGCCTTCGCCGCCGCGCGCCAAGGTCGTGCGCAACTACATGGTCGCCACCGAACCGCTCGATGCCGAAGCCCAGCAGCAGCTCGGAGGCGGCGACGCCTTCATCGTCGAGCTCAACACGGCTTACGTGTTCTATCGCCTGCATCGTGGGCGGCTGATCTACGGCGGGGTGGAGACCTTCTTCCGCACGCCGAAATCGGACTACGACGTGCCGCCCTTCATCCGCCGCGCGCTGGACCGGCATCTGGCCAAGAGCATCCCCTGGCGCAGCCTGCCGGTGGCGATGGACTGGGGCGGCGCCTTCCAGTCCTCGGCCACCGACCTGCCCATCATCACCGCCAGCCCCGAGACCAAGGCGATCATTTTCAACATCGGCTACGGCGGCACGGGTGTGGCGCTGTCGCAGATTTTCGCCGCGCACGCCGCTGCCGCTGCGTTGGAGCTGCCCCTTCCGGACGACGACGCGCGCCTGGGCGAGATTGCGCGCAACACCAGGGTTCCGCTCATGGGCTTCATGCGGTTCGGGACGCGCGTTGCCTGGGACGTCGCCAAGCGGTTGGCGCGACCCCGGAGCTAAACGACTCGACGGCTGCCTCAGGCGGGCGGCACGGTGCCCGGCCGGGGATCGATGGGCACGCCGGGCTGAACGCCAACCGCCTGCTCGAACAGCACGGCCGCCTGCAACATGGCAGCCTCGCCCCGGTGTCGCCCCACGAGTTGCAGCCCCACGGGCCGCCCATAGCGATCGAAGCCGCAGGGTATCGCCATCGACGGCAGGCCCATCACCGTCGTCGCCGCCGTGATCAGCGAGGCACCGAGATAGTGCTCGAGCTTGCGGCCGTCGATGGAGGCGGGCATGCGCAAAGTGACGTCGAAGGCGGGCGTCGAGGCGCCCGGCGTCACCAGCAAATCGTAGGTGGCGAAGAACTGAGCCGTGCGCCGGAACAACGCGGCACGCTCGCGCTCGGCGGCCGCGATCTGGCTCGGCGTCTGCTTCAGGCCCTGCTCCGTGTTCCAGATGATGTCCTGCTTGATCATGTCGCGGTGCGTCGCCAGCATCAGCTCGCGGTCGACGACGTAGTGCTGCGCACGCAGGGCCATGAAGGCCTCGGCGATGTTGCCGAGGTCGGGGCTCGCTTCCTCGACCACGGCACCCAGCGCCTCGAAGCGGCGTGCGGCCATAGTGCAGATCTCCCGCGTCTCACGGTCTACCGGCACCTGGCCGCCGAAGTCCGCCGTGAACGCCACACGCTTGGGTGCCACGGGCCTCGCCACGGCGTCGGCAAAGGGCTGCGCGGGGGCATCGAACGTGAGGGGATCGCGCGGACACAGCCCCGTCATGGTGTCGAGGAAGAGCGCGACGTCGGCGACGGTGCGCGCCATCGGCCCCTGCACCGAAAGCGGCGCAAAAAGATTGTTGGAGGTGCCGCGCGTCACGCGTCCGGCCGACGACCGCAATCCCACGACGGAGCAGTAGGTCGCAGGCCGCCTCAGGCTCCCGGCATGATCCGTGCCGTGTGCCAGCCACACCTCGCCGGCGGCCAGCGCCGCGGCGCCGCCGCCCGTCGACCCGCCGGAGGTCAGCGCCGTGTTCCAGGGGTTGCGCGTGCGCCCGAACACCTCGTTGAACGTCGAGCCGCCAGCCCCGAACTCCGGCGTGTTGGACTTGGCGATGACGATGCCACCCTTGCGCTCGATGCGCTCGACCACCGGATGCGAGGCCGCGGGCACGTGATCCCGGAAGATCGGCGAGCCATAAGTGGTCCGAACGCCCGCGACATCGGCCAAATCCTTGATGGCGATGGGCAGGCCGTCGAGCCAGCCGGGCTCGCCCTCCGCCTCCCGGCGCTCGCCGCGCATCAGCGCGTGCGCATGCTCACGAGCGCGCGCGAAGCACAGGGTCGGCAGCGCATTGATGGCCGGCTCCACGTCGCCGATGCGCCGCTCCGCCGCGTCGATCAGGTCGAGCGGAGTGATGTCGCCCCGCTTCAGGCGAGCCACCGCTTCCGTCGCGCTCAGGCGGATCAGCTCATCGTGAGAACCGGGCACGGGGCGTCACCGCGCGCCCAGGTGCGTTGCCCAGAAGGCCAGCGTGCGCTCCCAGGCGAGTTCGGCCGCGGCGCGGTCGTGGACATCGCGCTGCTCGTTGACGAAGGCATGGTCGGCGTCGTAGCGGAAGATCTCGGCCTTCTTGCCGGCGGCCTTCAGCCCCGCCTCGAACGCGTCGACGGCTGCCGGCGTGCACCAGTCGTCGCGATTGGCGAAGTGGGCCTGCAGCGGCACCTTGACGTCGGCCGGCTTGGCCACGGTATCGGGAGGCAGACCGTAGAAGCACACCGCCGCGCTGAGCTCCGGGATGCGGCACGCGCCGAGGATCGTCACCGCGCCGCCAAGGCAGAACCCGGTGAGGCCCACCTTCGCGCCGCCCTGGGCGAGCAGTTGCGCGGCGCCCCGCACGACCTGGTCGGTGGCATCGAGGAAATTGAGCGAGTTCATCTCGCGTCCCGCCGCCTCCGTGTCGTGGTAGGGGACGACGGTGCCGGCATAGAGGTCGGGCGCCAGCGCCTCGTAGCCGGCCAGCGCGAAGCGGTCGCAGATGCCCTTGATCTGGTCCTGCAGGCCCCACCACTCCTGAATGACGACGACGCCCGGCGCCTTGGCGCGCGCGGCCTTCGCCAGGTAGCCGGCCGCCTGCTTGCCGTCCGGCCGCTTGAAGTTGATCCTCGTGCCCATCGCCTCCTCCTTGTCCTGATCTAGTAGAGCCCGCGCTCGGCCATCACCCGACCCTGGCGCTCGTTCTCCTCGCTTGTGAGGCCGCGCACCTGGTCGAGCAGCATCTCGGCGTAGCTCGGCAGGCTGGCGCGGTCGAGGTGCCGGCTGGCGTCCCACAGGGCCGAGCGCACCAGCGCCTTGGCGCAATGCAGGAATGCCTCCTCCACTTCGATCAGAAGCCCCACCTTCGGCTCCCGGCTGCCGACCGCGCTCGGGGCCAGCAGCCGCACGTCGCTGGTGATGCGCGCGGTGCCGTTGATGCGCAGCGTCTCGTTCATGCCGGGCACGAGGAACAACAGGCCGATGCGGGGATTGGCGAGCAGGTTGGTCATCGCGTCGAGGCGATTGTTGCCGACGCGATCGGGAAGCAGCAGGGTGACGTCGTCGAGCACGCGCACGAAGCCTGCAGGATCGCCGCGCGGGGAGACGTCGGCGCCGTTCGGACCCTGCGTGGCGATGACGCAGAAGGGCGACAGGGCGATGATGCGGCGGCAATGGTGGTCGAGTGCGCGCAGCACCTTGTCCGTCGCACGGCTCATCGGCGCGTGATGCAGAGAGCGCAGGCTCGCCTCGTCGGTGATGAACGCGATGTCGTCTGTGCGCATGCGGCGTGATCCCCGGGGTGATCCCACTCCGCCGATCCTAGCACCGCTTGTTGCCGGCCGCACCGCGCGGTATGCAAGGCCCACGCTCCAGCGCAGAGGCGAGAACGCACCATGGACGCCGCAGCCCTCAAGGCCCTGCAGGCCCCCCTGAAGGACACCTACCGCGAAAAACCGGAAGCGGCCGTCGTTACGCTGAAAGCCGAGGGCAACATCGGCGAGGGGGTCACCTGCTCGGTCAAGACCGGCAAAGCCTTGGTGGAGGCCGGGCTGCACCCGGCAACCGGCGGCACGGGCCTCAGTGCCTGCTCCGGCGACATGCTGCTGGAGGCGCTCGTCGCCTGCGCCGGCGTGACGCTCAACGCGGTCGCGACCGCCCTCGGCCTTTCCGTGCGCGACGCGCGCATTCGCGCGGAGGGCGACCTCGATTTCCGCGGCACGCTGGGTGTCGCCAAGGACGCCCCCGTGGGCTTCCGCGACGTGCGCCTGACCTTCGAGATCGACGGCGACCTCAGCGAGGAGCAGCGCGCCACCCTGATGAAGCTGACCGAGCGGTATTGCGTGGTCTATCAGACCCTGCGCCAGCCCCCGCCGATCGCGATCACCAGCCGCCTGGCCTGAAAAAACGCCTCCCGTCGTCCTTGTTCCGACCGGAACAGCGAGCCGGCGCCGGCGCGCCTATAAAGGGCTCAGCTGCCCACGGCGGTTGTCATCCGTTCCACAAGTTCCGGAGACAGCCACCACCGCTCGGAGACGGAGACGGCAATGTTCCACACCAGCGCACGCATGATCATGAGCGGCATCGCCGCCATCGCGCTCGGCGCCATGAGCGGCTGGGTGATCATCGACCGGATGCCGAAGAAGGCCCAGGAGGCCCCCGCCCGAGCCGCCGCCGTCGTCGTTCCCGACACGCGCACCACCGCGGCCGAGCCTACCGCTCCCTCCCCGCCCGCCGCCAAGCCCTCGGCTCCCGCTGCGCCGCCCGCAGCCGCGACGCCGCCACCCCGTATTGCCGCCCCCGCCAACCCCCCACCCGCCGTCGTCGAGCCCGACAAGGACCCCGCCGCGAAGCCCGCCGCAAGCTCGCCCGGCAAGCCGCAGATCCGCCTCGATCCCGGCCGCGGCGAGGGAAGCGTGGAGATCGGCGATGCCGGCGTCTCCGCCGACAAGAAAGGCCGCATCCGCATCAAGGGCCCCGACCTCGGATTCAGCTTCGATCCCGAGGAAGGCGAGTTCAGGGTCCGCACCCCCAAGGGCTCCTTCGGGATCGACTGGTGAGCCCGCCACCCGCGGCTAGAACGAGCTGTCCGGCCCTGCCAGGAACTCGATCTCCTCGGGCGTGGACACGCGCCCGAGGACAGCGTTTCGGTGCGGGAAGCGGCCGAACCGATCGATGATCACCTTGTGCGCCTCGGCCCAGCGTAGGGCTTCCGGCCCGAGGGTCGCGAACAGCGCCACCGATCGCTTCTGCACCTCGGCATCCTCGGAGTGCTCGAACGGCAGGTAGAAGAACTGCCGCCGCTCCGTATCCAGGCCGCGGTCGAGCCCCCGTGACACGGCGGCCTCGGCGATGCCGAAGGCCTTGGGATCGGAGGCGAAAGCCGCAGGCGTGCCGCGAAACATGTTGCGGGAGAACTGGTCGAGCACGATCGTGGCCGCAAGAGCCGTGTCGGCATCGCGAACGCAGTCCTCGTGGGCCAGCGCCGCCACGTGGCGGTGCACCGGGCCGAACCTCTCCTGGAGTGCAGCGTCGAAGGCATCGTCCTTCTTGAACCACTGCTCTGGTACGCATTCCTCGAACCAGAAGCGCAGCACATCACCCACCCAGCCTTGCCGCTCCATAGCCTCACTCATCAAGATCGCCACCGCTCCAGGTTCTCGCGTACGAACGCATCGTCCGTGAGCTCGGGATAGGTTGCATAGAGCCGGTCGATGCCCGCGCCCTGACCCGGACTCAGCACCTCCTTCGGGTCGAGACAGTAGCCCGCGCGCATGAGGCCCTGCCGGCGCAGAACTTCGTGGCAGCCTGGAATGCAACCGGCAAACTTGTTGGCGACGTCGAAGATCACGCTGTTGCAGTCCGTCACCATGGCATCGAGCGCCAGCACCTCGTCCGGCACGCCGCCGCTGCCGACGCAGCCGTGCACCCGGTCCAGCAGCTCCACCGCGCGCCTGGTCCAGACGCTCCAATGCCCGAGCAGGCCGCCCTTGAAGCGCAGCACCGCGTCGCGCCCGGCCGTGCGGATGCGCAGGGGCGTGACGAGGTCGGCGACGATATGATCGTCGTTGCCGGTGTAGAGGGTGATGCGCTCCTCGGCGCCGGCGGCCAGCACGCCGAACGCGACATCGAGCGTCTTGTAGCGATCGAACGGCGCGACCTTGATCGCGATCACGTTGTCGATGGCCGCAAAGCGGGTCCAGAAGCCGCGCGAGAGCGCGATGCCGCCCACCGCCGTCTGCAGGTAGAAGCCGATCAGCGGCATCTCGCGGGCTACGGCGGTGCAATGCGCGACGATCTCGTCCTCGGTGGCCCCCTGCATGGCGCCGAGGCCCAGCAGCACGGCGTGGTAGCCGAGGGCGCGCGCCAGCTTTGCCTCATCGACCGCCTGTGCCGTCCGGCCGATGGCACCGGCAATCATCAGCAGCGGCCTCCGCGCCCAGGCCTCCGCCGTCTCGGCCGCAAGCTCCAGCACCGGCCGGTAGAGGCCGACGTCGCGGATCTGGAACTGCGTCGCGTGCACGCCGACGGCCAGCCCTCCCGAGCCCGCATCGATGTAGTAGCGCGACAGCGACCGCTGCGAGACCTTGTCGAACCGGCGGTCCTCGTCGAGCGCGAGCGGGTGGGCCGGCAGCACGGCGCCCTGGCGCAGAACGGCCAGCACATCGGCCGGCAGATCGGTCCACGAGGTTCCACGCATGGCTCAAATCCTCGCTGCGGGAGCACTCACGCAAGTTCCGGGCCGGCAAGCGCGAAGACATGGGTGTCACGTTCGGCGGCGCCGCCATCGCCTCGCAGCATGCGCATGAAACGGCGCGGCGCGGAAGCACCCTGGCTCGCGAGCCAGTCGCGGATGCCGGTGTGGGCATCCGGCACATCCGCGATCAGCGGCCCCTCGGTCGAAGCGAAGGCCGCACCGATCAGCGCCAGACCGATCGCCGGATCATCGGCGACGACGGGGCCGACGTGACCGGTGCGATAACCGTCGCGGCCGAGCGCATAGCCGGCGAGCGATCCGTCACCGCGCACCGCGATCCGGGCAAGGCCCGGCGCACGCGTCAGCAGATGCGCCAGGATCGGGGCGCGCGCGAAGCCGCTGCGGGGGGCGTCGAAGTCGGCGATGCGACGTGCGTCCTCAGGAGCAGCCGCGCGCAGGGCAATTCCCTGCGGCGGTGCTACCGCCCGCCGCGCGCCAGCCCCCGCGTGCCAGCGCGAGAGCGGGTAGGCGTCACGGAAGCCGAGCGGCAGGTAGATCGGCCGCCCGAGCTCGGTGGCATCCAGGCCCGCGGTAGCGCCGCTCGCCTCGACCTCGGCCAGCGCGCGGGACAGGAGCCGCGTGCCGAGCCCCTGGCGGCGGGCGGGCTGCGTCACCAGCACCATGCTGAGCCAGGCGATCGAGGGGCCAAGCGGCAGCGACAGCGCGCTGGCGATCCACCGCCCGTCCGCGCCCTTGATGCCGTAGCCCTTGCCCAGGCTCAGCATCAGGCGCCAGTCGGCCGCCACCTGGTTCCACCCGGCCTCGATCTGCAGTGGGCACAGCGCCTCGGCGTCGCCGGGCTCCAGCCGCTGCATCTCGCCCAGCGTTGCAGGCTCAATAGCGGCCATCGCGCACCTCGTAGTGCGTGGGCTTGCCGTGGCTCGCCATGCCGCGCAGGAGCCAATCGGCAGTCCAGTCGAGCATGCGCTCCATCGACACGCGCGGGGCGCCCAACATAGCCACCATGCGCGAGGCGTCGTTGATCCAGCCTGTCGCCGCCTCGGTGCCCGTGAACTGCGGCGCCCGCCCGAGACGCCGGCCCAGCTCCTCCGCCAACCAGCGCACGCGATAGGTCTGCGGGCTCGTGACGTTGAGAGGGCTTGTCGGCGTCGTGGTATGGGCGAGGCAGCGCAGCGTGACGCTGTTGGCATCGCCCTGCCAGATCACGTTGACATGGCCCATGCCGAGATCGATCGCCTCGCGCCCAAGCACCTTCGCACCGATGTCGTGCAGCACGCCGTAGCGCATGTCGATCGCATAGTTGAGGCGGATGAGGCGCCCCGGCGTGCCGAGCCGGGCCGAGAAATGCTCGAACATCCGCTCCCGCCCCACGCATGACCAGGCGTAGTCGCCGGGCGGGGGAACGGCCGGCGTATCCTCTGGTGCGCCGCCGCCGTCGACGGGCACGAACGGATAGACGCAGCCCGTCGAGAAGGCGACGATGCGCGCGGCCGCGAACACCTCCGCGACGATGGCGGGCACGTGCGCGTTCATGGCCCAGGTGAGCGCCGGATTGCCCGAGGCCCCGAACTTCATGGCCGCCATGTAGACGACGTTGGCGAGCTTCGGCAGCGCCTCCACCTGAGCGCGGTCGAGCAGGTCGCAGGCGATGGTCTCGACGCCGGCCGCCTCGAGGTTTGCGCGCACCGCGGGATCGGAAAAGCGCGCCGCGCCGACCACGCGCTTTCCAGGCGCGGCACGCTTTGCCATGCGCGCCAGCGTCGGCCCCATCTTGCCGGCAACGCCCAGCACGATGATGTCGCCGGGGGCCTGGGCAAGGTCGGTGCTCAGCTCCGGGGTCGGCTCGCTCAGGAAATCCTCGAGCTCGGCCACGCTCGCAAAGCGCAAGGGCAGGGCTCCGCCGCTCATGCCGCCTTCTCGGGATGGGCCGGAACGATGCGCTCCCTGGGCGCCGCCGCCATCGGGCGCATGGATGCGAAGTCCATCTCGGCCGCCACCGCGAAGCCCGGGCAGGCAAGCGAGCCCAGCGCCAGCTCGCCGTCCTTGATGCGCAGGCGCGCCGGCTTGCCGGGGACGCGCGCATAGAGGTCGGGATGGGCCCGCACGAAGGCATCCTGCTCACCCCCGGGCGCCGCCGACATGCCGTCGATGAAATGATGACCGTTGCGCTCGACGTGGGTGAGGCCCAGCAGCGACACCAGGGCCAAGTCCTGCTGCACGCTGACGCCAGCCTGGGTCGTGAGGTCCTCGGCCGACATGAAATATCTGTTGGCGCCCGCTTCCGCATTGAGCCTGGCGACGCGGGCGGCGTTGAGGATCGACTTGTAGAGCCCCTTGCAGTTCTTGCTGGAGACGCCGGCATAGCCGAGCTTCAGGGCCGCGGGGAACGAGCCGAGCTCGCCGTCCGATTCATCGATGATAAGCGGCTTCAGGCGCGCCAGGGTGTCCACGGGTTTCTTGAGCGCCGCGGCGCGCTTGATCGGCTGCTCGATGAACAGCGTCGCCGCCACCAGCCGTTGCAGCGCCGGCGTTTCGCGCATGCGGCGCCACAGCTCGGCGATGCCCTCCACGTCGTCGTATTGCTCGTTGCCATCGAGCGTTGCGCGATAGTCGCCGGCGGAGCGGTCGAGCACGCCAGCGATGCGGGTCAGGCGCTCCAGGTCGGCGGCGATGTCGCCGGCTACCTTCAGCTTGTAGTAGCGCCCCCGGTAGTACTCGACCACCTCTTCCAGCGTCTCCGGCAGCCCGTCGTCGACGCGCTCGCCGGGCTTCTGGTCGGCGGCCACGATCGGATCGACGAGCCCCACCGTGTGGCGCAGGGCGATACCGGCACCGGGCTTCAAACCGGCGAGAAACCGCGAGACATCATAGCCCGCCAGATCCGGGGTCAGCTCCGTGGCCTCGATCCCCGCGACGTTGCGGGCGATCATCTCGGCGAAGGAAAGACCTGCGGCGCGCCCAAGCGCGTCGAGGACCGCGCGGTCGAGGAGCGCCGGCCCGTACGAGCACACGAGCGGCACCAGCCCGAGGTCGGCGCCGCGCCGCATCTGCGCGGCATAGGCCGCGGCGTAGAGGCCGAACGGCGTGCTCCAGCCCTGCGCGCGATAGAGCTCGATCGCCAATCCCAGCGACTGGCGCAGCTGGTCGAGGTTCTGCGCGTCGGCGAAGGCCGGGCTCTTGTCGAACCACTTGGCGCCCAGGCTCTCGGCCGCGACGCCGACGCTCGTACGCCCATCCGGCAGCGCGATCGTGGCTCGGATCACAGCCTGGTTCGAGCGGGTGACGGTGATGACGCCGAAGCGGAACGGCAGCCGCAAATTCACGCTGCGCTCGAAACAGTCCACCGCCTCGAGCCTGACCTTGGTCATGGGCAATCTCCCTCGGTAGGGCTCTCGGTTACTTGGCGATCCGGGCGATGTCGTAGGTCAGCTTTCCCGAGGCGTGGCGCGCCTCGTTGACGATCACGTGGGTGCCGGTCGCCGGATCGACCCGCATGCCGCTGAAGGCGTCGACGTCGCGGCCATCCTCGAGATGCACGCGAACGACGGTGGCGACACGCCCGCCCGTGTGCTTGACGTCCACCACGGTCGCCGTGTGGGCTTTGACATCGACGGTGGGATCGGCCTTCTCGACCTGGCGCACGAGGAAGAACGTCAGCACCGCCGTCGCAGCCACGACGATGGCGGCCATCGGCAGCCAGCGCCGAAGCCGATCCTTCCACACCAGGGCGTTGAGCCTGCGGGCGTTCTCCTCGGACAGTCGCATGCTGGGTGAGCCTCCGGCCGGACAAGTCTCGCCGGCACTGTTAGCGCGTTTTGCCGTGCCGCGCCAACAGTGCCGCCCGGACGCTCGCCGCTTGCCGGAGGCAAGCCCTGACCCGGCCCCTACAGCGGCTTGATGGCCACCTTGCGGAACTTGATCACGCCGGCGCCGTGCTGCAGCGTGAACGGCCCCTCGGCGAAAAGCCCGTTGTTCAACTCCGCCGTCTTCTGGCCGTTGAGCACGACCGTGATCTGGCGCCCCTTGGCCGTGATCTCGTAGGTGTTCCACTTGCCTCCGGCCTTGGGCATCGGGTTCACCTCGGAGAAGTTGACGATTCCTCCAGTGCCGTACGTTGGATCCTTGCGCTGGTCGAAGATGTTGGCCTCGTAACAGCTGCGATCGGTGATCTTGGCGGGGTCCTGACAGCGCAGGAAGATGCCGCTGTTGGCGTCGTCGCTGGCCCAGAACTCGATGTACAGCTGGAAGTCCTTGTGTGAAGTCTTGCTGACGAGGTGCGCCGGGTCCTGACTGGTCTTCTTGTCGGCGACCACCGCACCGTCCTCCAGGCGCCAGTTGCTCTCACCGACCTTGTTCCAGTCGCCCATTTTTGTGCCGTCGAGCAGCGTGATCCAGCCCTGCCCCGTCTGGCTCGCGGCCCGGGGCGCGAATTGCAGGGCGACAAGAACAACGGCAACAAGCCCCACCGCGAGGGCATAGGCGCGTCTCGACAGATCAAGCATGCTTTCCTCCTTGGATAAGACCTAAGCGTTTCCCCTGCTACGCAGCGTGTCGGCTTCAGCCGCCGCAGCGCTTGCCTTCTGACCTGGCCACATCCACCAGCAGCCCGGCCGCACTCATGCTGGAGCCTTCCGTATACATTGAAAGCTACTACCGCCGTCAGGCTTCGCAAGTCCGGTGGTGGCCGGCCTGCGCACGCGCATGGCTCTCCCGACCTCGGGTTGTATCAGCCGGGCCGGGCGCCAGTATCGAGAAGAACGCTCCGAACACCCTGCCTATTCCGCCGGCGGATAACCTCACCCCGGCCGGCCGCGCGCGGTGCGGGACAGCGCCGCTCCACCGCCGTTCAGGTCTCCACGCGCGGCGGGAGCGCAGGACGCGCGAAGATGAGCTTCTGGTAGACGAGGCCGATGCCGATCAGCACCAGGCCCAGGCAGATCACCGATAACGCCCGCCAGAGACCGCCGATGCCCGTGAGGTCGTAGAGGAACACCTTCACGACCGAAAGCACGACCAGGGCCGCGGAAACGAGGCGCGGCTCCCTGGTACCGCGCACGATGCCGTAGGCGAGGAATATCAGGCCGAGCACCAGCCACGCGACCGAGTACGACCAAACCTCCGGCGCACTCGTGGGCTTCCAGACGGCGATGACGTCGCCCTGGAACAGGTGGCGCACCTCCAGCGTCATATAGCCGAACAGCAGCGCCATGGCGAGGATCGCAGCGCCCGTAACGTACCAGACGGGCCTCAAGCCCCGCGCGGCGCGGGCGAACAGCACGGCCGCAAGGCCGGGCAGCAGATAGGCCAGCAGCAACGAGCTGAAGACCGGCACGCCCCGAATGGGGTCGCTGTTGAGCAGCGGGTTCTCGATCACGCCGAGCCCGAACACGATGAAGATTGCCGACAGCACGCCCGCCGCGAGCGAAGCGATGCGGAACACCGGGTTGGCCCTGCCGAGATCCAGGCGCAGGAGCACGTAGGCAAAGCCGATGCTCATGGTCGCGAACAGACCCTGCTCGACGTGGCCCGACGCGTTGGCGAGCGGGTCGCCGCCATTGAGCGCGTGGCGTATCTCGAAAAACACGAGGAGACCGGCGAACAGCACGCCCAGTGCGTCGCAGATGCGCACCGAAAGGCCGCCGGGGCTCGATCGCTTGAGGATGTGGCCTGCCGCCAGGAACGCGGCGGCGGGCACGCCGTAGCCAAGCAGCAGCCAGTTGAAGACGGGGACGCGGCCGACGCCCGCCCCCATGATGCTCGGGTCCCACAGCAGCCGCGCAAGGACGATGAACCCCAGCGCGGCCACGACGCGGCGCAGCAGGCGGATATGATGGCGCTCGGCGACGATCGCCGTCGTGAGCGCGGTGAGCGCGAAGGCAACCGTGAGATACCCGCGCTCGAGCACCATGACGAACGCCAGCGTCACGGCCGCCGCCACGCCGGCAGCGAAGGCGGCATGGCCGATCCGGATGGCGTCGGTTCGCTCGGCCTCGGGCACGCGGCCGAAGCGGTGCGCAGCGAGATAGAAATCGGCCGCCAGCACGATCGCGAACAGGCCGAACGGGATCGAGCGGTCGAACTGCGTCACGCGCAGGTAGACGAAGATGAGCGCCAGCAGCGAGGGCACGATGGCAGCGAGCGCGTAGAGTCCGGCCGTCGTCTCGGGCAGCCCGCGGCCGCGCTCCAGACGCAGGGTCGCCAGCAGGCCGATGGCGAACGAGATGACGGCCGCGAAGACGATGAAGCTTGCGACGTTGTCGGGCAGGCGCAGGACCTCGGCAACGGCCGGAGCCAGCAGCCGCGCCTCGGGCGGCGCGTTGACATCGGGCCAGGTGAGAATGGCACCGAGTGAGACGACGCCGGCCAGCCCGGCAGCGGCCGCGGCCGGCGCGCTGCGCCAGGAGGTGAGGGACAGCATGGCCATCGCGGCAACGGCAAAGGTCGCCCACTGCGCATCGAAGCGCCCGATCCCCAGCGCGATGAGGGCGAGCATCGTCAGGGCGGCCAAGGCGATGCTCGCGATCCAGTCGGGCACGGCCGCCTCGTCGGGGGTGGCGAGGTGGGGCTCGAGGGCCATGAAGGCCGCGGCGAAACCCATCTGCAGGGCGGTGTGGACGAACAACGCGGTCGTCCAGTCACCGGCGATGCCGAAGCTGACCTGGCTCGACAGCGCCAGGCCCCACAGCAGCGCACCGGCCACGACCGCGGCGGCGAGCCACAGCCAGCGACGCAGGCGCGCCAGCGCGTAGGCGGCGGCCGCGACGACGACAAGGTAGATCACGAGCGGCCAGGGGTTGGGCTGCTGGGACGTCACGAGCATCGGGGTGACGAGCGAGCCGGCAAGACCGAGACCGGCGAGCGCCGGCCCGTGCAGGGCCGCCGAGAGCATGGTGGCGATGCCGATGATGCCCAGCAGCACGAACGCGGCAGCAGGACCGATGAATCCGTAGAGAGCATGCGCCGCGTAGACCGTGCCGAAGGCGCTCGCCGTGCCGGCGGCCGTCAGGATGCTCGGGATGTGCGCGGCCGGAATCTGCTCGATCGGGCTGGCGCGCTCGCTGCGGCGGAACCATTCCCCCGCGGCGACCAGCGCCAGCGAGAACACGGCGCCGAGAAACACGCGCACGCCCGGGCCGAAGACGCCCTGCTCGATCGAATAGCGCACCAGCAGGATGCCGCCGAGCGCCAGGGCAAGACCGCCGACCCACACCGCCCAGCGCGTACCGAGCCGCTCCTCCAGGGTGACGGGCGGCGCCCCGGCCGCCGCTGCTGCAGGAGCCGCCGGCTCCCCAACCTCGGGTTCCGGCGGCGGCGCATCCTCGGGGGAGACCTCGGGTGCGGCACCAGGCTCAGGCCCGGCCGGCGGCGCGGCGCTCCCCGGGCCGGCCACCGCCTCGGGCGCCTCCGCACCCGGCGGCGCGCCCGCCCGCTGACCGCGCAAGCGGTCCAGGTCGTCCTCGAGCCGGCCCATGCGCGCCAGCACGCTCTCGATCTGGAGTTGTAGCGACGCCAGCCTCTTGCGGGCGTTCCACGCCATCAGGAAGGCGACGAAGATGACGACGGTGAGAAGGAATTCCATTGCAGTCGATCCCCGAGGCCGGCTGAGCAGCGCGTCCGGCCCCTGCCGCATGTTCGCATGGGACTGTCAGTTCAAGGTAAATCGGCAACCGGGTTATCCTGCATCGAACTGTGGCGGCCCCGCGAAATCGTCGGCATGCCGCAAAAGCAGGTCTGGCGCGGACCGAACAGGAGCTTGTCGGCCTTGGCTCATCCCCGGCAATGCCGCACACTGCCCGAGCACAGTTGATCGAAGGCGTGGTTCAGGGGAGCGAAACGTCGATGAAGCTCGGCATCTATCTCAACTCGCAGCATCCCGGCAGCGATGACGCCGCCCGCCGCTTTGCCGAAACGGTGGAGCAGGTGCGCCTGATCCGCGCGCTGGGCTTCGACTCGGTCTGGGCCGGCGAGCACCACATCACGCCGGGGTTCCATTTCTTTCCCCAGTTCGGGTTGCTGCAGCGACTTGCGGCCGACGCCGAGGGGCTGTGGCTCGGCACCAACGTAACCCTGCTGCCTCTGCACAATCCCGTCGAGGTCGCCGAGGTCGGCGCCTTCCTCGACGTCATGACCGGCGGCAGGTTCCTGCTCGGCGTCGGCCTCGGCTACCGACCCGAGGAATACGCCATGTACGGCGTGCCCATGGCCGAGCGTGTCAGTCGCTTCAACGAAGGCGTCGCGATCATCCGCCGGCTGTGGACGGAGGACAACGTTACGCACCAGGGCAAGCACTGGCAGTTCAGCAACGCCTCGATCCGTCCCCGCCCCGTGCAGCAGCCGAGCCCGCCCATCATCATTGGCGCGCAGGTCAAGCCGGCGATTGCCAGGGCTGCAAGGAACGGCGACGGCTGGCTGCTCGTGCCGATCCCCACGATCGACCAGGTCGAAAAGCAGATGGCCTTCTATCGCGCCGAGCGAGCCGCCGCCCAACTGCCGCCGAGCCCGCACGTCTGCCGCCTGTTCGAGGTCGGCTGCGCCAAGGACGACGAGACGGCAGTCCGCCGCGTAGCCCCGTTCCTCATGGAGAAGTACAAGGCCTACTTCTCCTGGGGGCTCGAGGGGCTGAAGATCGATCCCAAGGCGCCGGCGGAGGAGCAGTTCCGTGGACTCGCCGTCAACCGCTTCGCGGTCGGCGCGCCCGCCACCGTCATCGAGACGCTCGTTGCCCAGCACCGGGCCGGCATCACCCACCTCTCCATGCGCGTGAGCTGGCCGGGCATGGCCCAGGACGACATCCTCGCGGGCATAGAGATGCTGGGCAAGCAGGTGTTGCCGGAGGTGCGGCGTCGCACGGCCGCGGCCTGAGGCGTCGCGCGCCTCCAGAGTGCGACAGGCCGGCATCAGGCCCCGTGCTGAGCGTGTCGAAGCACGGCTCAGGTGCCCAATCCGCCCTTCGACAGGCTCAGGGCGGTCGCGGGCCTGCCGCGAGGCCGCGCTGCCTACTCCGCGGCCTCCTGGGCCACGGTCGGCGCGTCGCCGGCGACGGTGGTGCGGCGCATGTCGCGGGGCTGGGATTCATCGTAGCGGCGCACGCGGTGCATGACCTGGCGGTTGTCCCATATGACAAGGTCGCCGAGCGTCCACTTGTGCACGTAGACGAACTTGGGCTGCGTGGCGTGCTCGTTGAGATCGCGCAGCAGCATGCGCGCCTCCGGCATCGGCATACCGAGGATCGCGCCGGCGTGCGATGAGAGATAGAGCGACTTGCGACCCGTGACCGGATGGCTGCGCACCAGGCGCTGGCGCACGGGCTTGAACATCGCCTTCTCTTCCTCGGAGTAATCGAGGAAACCGAGGGAGCCGCGCGAGTACATGAGCGAATGCTCGCATACGAGGTCGGCGATCTCGGCCCGTGTCTCATCGTCGAGGGCATCGTAGGCGCCGCGCATGTCCGCGAACTCGGTGTTGCCGCCCTTCTTATTCACGACGCGGGCCGACAGCAGGGAGTACTTGGCGGGGATGGCCCGAAACGAGCTGTCCGAGTGCCAGAGCATGTTGCCTATGTTGAAAAGGCGCTGGCGGCTGTCGCGGGCGAGCGGCCTGCCGTCCTTGCCGAGGTTGGAAACGTCATTCATGCCGGTGGCGAGGCGCTTGTCCTGCGGCTTGGTGACGTTGCCGCCGCGGGCATCCTCGATGGCGCCGAAATTGCGCGTGAAGGCCATCTGCTGCTCGTCGGTGATGGCCTGCCCCGGAAACACAAGAACGCCATACTTGTCCATGCCCGCCTCGATGGCTGCAACCTCCCGGGGCTCCAGCGGCCTGGAAATGTCGACGCCGGTCACCTCGCCGACGAACACGGGATGGAGCGGGCGGATGCTGATGGGCATGAGCGTTGTCCTCGTGCTTATGGTGTGGGTTTTGTCCCAGTATCCTCTCGGTTCGCCGGCGGAACAACCCTTTTGGGTCTCGGTTCACCCAACCCCACCCCCCGGCCACCCGACCTCGTCCCTCGGCTTGCCCATGACCCCCGCCGCGAGCCTGTCGAAGGGCGGTTGGGATGCCGAGCCCGTCGTTCGACACGCCCGACACGAAGGCGCCACCTGCAGCCTGTAGTGAGCATCCCACGGCCAGAGCCGGCGAGGTTCGTCGTTTCACGAGCTTGTGACACGCTCCCTCCGCACTACCGTCCGTTATCGGCAGTAAAGTGCCGCGATCAGGCCCCGGATGATCCGCCCCGGCCGCCACCCGCCCCCCCCACAGTGGAGGCGCGGGACGCGACCGGGTGGCATCGAACCACAAGGGGCGCAGCCAATGTTCTGGTGCGGCGATCCATTGAGACGAACTAGGGCGACCCCGCTCATGGCACGTGCGCGGGACATTGCGAAAGAGGAGGAAACCGATGGCCAACCTGAGAGTGAACGGACAGGAGCGCGCCTACGACGGCGATCCGCTGATGCCGCTCATGTGGTACCTGCGCGACGAGCTGGGCTTGACCGGCACCAAGTTCGGCTGCGGCGTGGGCCTGTGCGGCGCCTGCACCGTGCATGTCAACGGCGAGGCCGTGCGCTCCTGCATGGTGCAGATGTCGGAGACAGCCGGCAAGACCGTGACGACCATCGAGGGCCTGCATCCCCGCAACGAGCATCCCGTGCAGGTGGCCTGGCGCGACAACGGCGTCCCGCAATGCGGCTACTGCCAGACCGGGCAGATCATGCAGGCGGCCGCCCTCCTCGCCAAGAAGCCCGCGCCCACCGACGCCGAGATCGTGGCGGCCATGTCGGGCAATCTCTGTCGCTGCGGCTGCTATCAGCGCATCCACACGGCCGTCCGCGCCGCTGCAAAGGGAGCGTGACATGACCGAGCTCAACACCCATACCCGCATTGCAATCACCAACGTCAGCCGACGCGGCCTCCTCAAAGGCGTGATCGCTACCGGTGGACTGGTCCTCTCCGCACAGTTCCCGGCCGCCAGGGGCGCGATGGCCAACACGCCCTATCCGACCGGCGCCGCGGGCATGCCCAACGGCGTCGTGAGCGATCCGAAGCTGTTCGTCTCGATCGCCAGTGACGGCACCGTCAGCATCGTTGCCGCCCGTGCCGAGATGGGCACCGGTGCCGCCCGCACGGCCTTGCCGATGATCGTTGCCGACGAGCTCGACGCCGACTGGGCCCGCGTGCGCGTGGTGCAGTCGCCGGGCGACGAAAAGACCTACGGAAACCAGGACACGGACGGGTCGCGCAGCGTGCGCCATTGGATCCAGCCGATGCGCCAGTGCGGCGCTGCCGCCCGGGCGATGCTGGAAGCGGCCGCCGCCAAGAAATGGGGTGTCGACGCCTCCGAGGTGCAGGCCCAATTGCACGAGGTCGTGCACAAGCCGACAGGCCGCAAGCTCGGCTACGGCGAGCTGGCCGCCGATGCCGCCGCCGAGCCGGTGCCTGCCGCCGACAAGATCAAGCTGAAGGACCCCTCGGCCTTCCGCTACATCGGCAAGGGCACGGTGCGCATCTCCGACATCGTCGACATCACCACCGGCAAGGCCGTCTACGGCCAGGACGTGATGCTCCCCGGCATGAAGTTCGCCGTGGTGGCGCGTCCGCCCGTCGTCGGCGGCAAGGTGGCGTCGCTCGACTCGAGCGCGGCCCTGAAGGTGCCGGGCGTGGAGAAGATCATCACGCTTCCCGGCACGCCGGCGCCCTACAAGTTCGGGCAGCTCGGCGGCGTGGCCGTCGTCGCCAGAAGCACCTGGGCCGCCCTGCAGGGCCGCGACGCCCTGAAGATCACCTGGGATGACGGACCCAACAAGGTCTACGACTCCAAGGCCTACAAGGCGCAGCTCGAAGCATCCGTGAAGAAGGCCGGCAAGGTCGAGCGCAACGAGGGCGACGTCGACAAGGCGCTGGCCTCCGCCGCCAAGGTCGTCACCGCCGAGTACTATGCTCCCCATATCGCCCACGCCACCATGGAGCCGCCGGCTGCCACGGCACGCATGAGCGGCGGCAAGTGGGAGGTCTGGGCCCCCGTGCAGAGCCCGGGGCAGGCACGTGACGACATCGCCAAGGCGGTGGGCGTCAAGCCCGAGGAGATGGTGCTGCACACGACGCTCCTGGGCGGCGGCTTCGGCCGCAAGTCCAAGTGCGACTTCGCCATCGAGGCGGCCCTGATCTCCAAGGACCTGGGCGGCACGCCGGTCAAGGTGGTGTGGACGCGCGAGGACGACCTGCGCCACGGCTTCTACCACACCGTGACGGCAGAGCGCTTCGAGGCGGGGCTCGATGCCGGCAACAAGGTGGTCGCCTGGCGGCACCGCAGCGCGGCGCCGACCATCCTGTCGACCTTCGCGCCCGATCCCAAGCACCCCTTCGACATCGAGCTGGGCATGGGCTGGGTCGACACGCCCTTCAATGTGCCCAACATCCGCCAGGAGAGCGGGGAAGCGCAAAGCCACGTGCGGATCGGCTGGTTCCGTTCCGTCAACAACGTGGCGCACGCCTGGTCGATCCAGTCCTTCATCGCCGAGCTCGCCCACGAGCTCAAGCGCGACCCGAAGGACTTCCTGCTGGAGATGATCGGCCCGGCGCGGATCGTCGACCCGAGGACGTCGGTGACCACGCCCTGGTGGAACTACGGCGAGCCGTTCGAAAGCTATCCCATCGACACGGGGCGGCTGAGAAAGGTCGCCGAGCTCGCCGCCGAGCGGGCCGGCTGGGGCAAGCAATTGCCCAAGGGCCAGGGCCTCGGCATCGCCGCGCACCGCAGCTTCGTCAGCTACATCGCCACGGTCGTCCACGTCGAGGTCGGGGACAAGGGTGCCATCCGCATCCCGCGCGTCGACACGGCGATCGACTGCGGATACTGCGTGCATCCCGAGCGGGTGCGCTCGCAGATCGAAGGTGCGGCCGTGATGGGGCTGACGCTCGCCAAGTACGGCGAGATCAGCTTCAAGAACGGTGCGGTGGAGCAGTCGAACTTCAGCGACTACCCGCTGGTGCGCATCGACGAGTCGCCGCGCGAGACCCACACCCATATCGTCGAGCACGGCATCAACGTGCCGGCGAGCGGGGTGGGCGAGCCGGGCGTGCCGCCGTTCGCACCGGCACTCTGCAACGCCATCTTCGCGGCCACCGGCAAGCGGCTGCGCAAGTTGCCGATCGCCGATCAGCTCGCCTGATGTCGTCCAAAGCGGGAGGCGGGGCGCTCCCCGCCTCCCGCTGCGGTGCACTGGATTTCTCAAGTTCGCGACGGGTTTTCCCCAACTCTGCGCAGTGCGCGCGTGCAAGCTTGCGCCACTCGGCGTGCTAGAAGTCCCCATTGATCCGTGGGGGAGCATGCCATGGTGCGGATGATGTTGATCGTCTTGCTCTTTTCGACACTCTTGCCGTCCATTGCAGCGGCACAGCTGCGGCTGGCCCTGCTGATCGGCAACCAGGGCTACGGCGAGAAGGTCGGCGCCCTCAGGAATCCGCACAATGATGTTCGGGCCGTCGGCCGGGCGCTCGAAGCCGTCTCCTTCAAGACCACGGTCGTGCGCGAGGCAGGCCGGCGGCAGGTCCTGAGCGCCGTCAACAGCTATGCCGCCGAGCTTGCCAAGGGAGGCGCCGGCGCCGTCGGGTTTCTCTATTATTCCGGCCACGGCGTGTCGCGACCGGAGGACAGGGCCAACTACCTCATCCCGGTCGACCTCAGGGATATCGACAGCCCCGACTTCTGGTTCGATGCCGTGAAGCTCGACGACATTCTGGGTGTCCTGGAGCAGGCGGCGCCGCTCGCTGCGCATTTCATCGTGTTCGATGCCTGCCGCAACGAACTGAAGGTGCCGGGCAAGTCCGTGGTGAAGGGGTTCGAGCCGGTGGCGGAGCGCAGCGGCATGTTCATCGCCTTTGCGACGGCGCTGGGCACGGCGGCCTCCGACCGAGGCGAGGCGAGCGGCCCCTATGCCGGTGTCCTCGCCACGGAGCTGGTCAAGCCGGGGCAGGACCACCTGCAGCTCTTCCAGAATGTGAAAGAGGGCGTGTTCTCGACAACGGGGCGGCGCCAGGTTCCCTGGGAGCGCAACGGACTGCTCAGGCGCGTCTACTTCGCAGGACAGCAGACGGCACTTCTGGCGCCCTCACCCCAGAGCGAAGCCGCCCAGGCCTGGGCCGCGATCAAGGATGCGCCGAGCTTCGAGGCCGTCCGATCCTACATCGACAGGTATCCCGGCAGCCCGTTTGCCGACATTGCCCGCGCGCGTCTCGACGATTTGCGGCGAACCCTTCCCCTCAGCGCCGCGCGGGATGCTACCGCCCTGCAGGGCGGCAGGGTCCTCAGATACTATGGCTCTCCCACCGAGGCGACCTGCCGCGCCGACTGCGGACGCGACAACGTGTGCGTGGCCTACACCTGGGTCAAGCCCGGCGGCTACCAGCCCGGGGACCGGCCGGCGTGCTACCTGATGGCAACCGTCGGCACGCCGTCCTCGCACAAATGCTGCATCACCGGCATGCGCGGACCTTTTTCGGGGCCCTGAAGCGGAAGCCTTGCGCGGAACCGGACGGCGGCGGCGATCTCCGTCAGAGCCAGCCCTTGTGCTTGAAATAGAGCCACGGCACGATGGCCGAGATCACCATGAGGCCGAGCGCCCAGGGGTAGCCGTACGCCCAATCGAGCTCGGGCATGTGCTTGAAGTTCATGCCGTACACCGTGCCGACCAGCGTCGGCGGCATCAGGGCCACGGCCAGCACCGAGAATATCTTGATGATGGTGTTCTGCTCGTTGTTGATCATGCCCAGCGTGGCTTCGAGCAGGAAGGTGATTTTCGCCGAGAGATAACCGATGTGGTCGGCCAAGGACTGCACATCGCGGCTGGCGGTCTTGACGCGCGCGCGCAAGGCCTTCTCGTCGCCGCGCTCGGTCATGGCGTGGCCCAGGTAGGTCAGCAACCGGTCGAGGGAGAGGAGGCATTCACGCGATCTCGAGGTGAGCTCGCCCTCGCGGCCGATCATCTGGATCGTCACGTCGAAACGGCGGGTCCGGGTGCGCTCGACCTTGCGGCTGGAGAAGATGGTCTGCGCGAGCTTGTCGACCTCGCCCTGCACGCGCTCCACCCGGTCGGCCTCCCGGTCGATGATCGCCTCGAGCAGGCCGACCAGCACGGCGGCTCCCGTCATGCACGGCGCATCCTTCTTCTGCGCCCGCCCCAGGAACATGGCGAAGGCGCGCGGCTCCGTGTAGCGCACGGTCACCAGCTGGTCGCCGACAAGAATGAAGGTGATAGGCTTGGCGATCGGCGGCTCGAAGGGCAGGTCGGGCTGGTGCAGCACGATAGCCGTCATGTAGTGCCCGGCGCCCTCCGGATAGAGGCGGCTGGATGCCTCGATCTCCGACATCTCCTCACGCGTCGGAATCGAGATGCCAAGCGCCTGCTCCAGCAGCTGATCCTCCTCCCGCGTCGGATTGAGCATGTCGATCCAGACCGCGCCGGGGGTGATGACCGACGAGTCCTCGCACTTGCGCAGCACCTCGCCGACGGCCTCATAGATGGTGAGCATCGGTGATCTCCGGGCTGTTCATCCGCGGTATTGCCCGATCCGCGGGTCGAGTCGCAAGCGCGCAAGCATCCCTGCGCCCTCGCCCGCACGGCTGCCGCGCCGGCTAGCGCCCTCGCGCGGGGTCGGGCCGCGGCCAAAGAAGCGCTATGAAGCCGGCCGCGGCAAGCGCCATCAGGAAGCCGATAATCCACGTACTGGCCCCGACCCCCAGCAGCCGCACGGCCCAATCGTAGAGGTCCTCATAGCGCAGCACGGCAACCCCGGCGGTCACCACGCCGGCGATCTGCCCGATCATCTCGCCCTGCTTGCCGAGCCGGCGCAGGAAATAGAAGAGCAGCAGCAACGCCCAGGGGGCAATCACCAGGCTCAAGCGCAGCTGTGTGCCGCTCTGCATCCGCCCGAACAACACGTTGGCGGTCGTCTGGTAGCCGTAGTCCATCGCCGGCCAGATCAGCATCGCGAAGGCGCCGATGATGAGACCGCGCTCCACCTGGGACATGATCTCCCGATAGAGCACGTCGATCTTGTTGCGCCACATCGCCAGCAGCAGGCCTATGCAGATGACGACAAGGACGAAGAAAATCTTCAGCGGCAGGAACACCTTGTCGTAAACCCCGGACAGCGAGCGCGTGGCCGGGTCTTCCTGCAGCCGGCCAACCGCCTGCGCGAACTGGCTTTGCGCCACGCAGCACACGGCGCCGCTCAGCTTGGCATCGGCGGGGAAGCAATAGCGCTCCTTCTCCATCTCGTCGGGCGTTTCCAGGAGCTTGTCGCTCGCGCAGCTGCGCGCGAATTTCGACAGGCCGACCCTTGCCTGGCCTTCCTCGCGCAGCTTTGTCATCGCGGCCAGGATCGGCGCGCGCAGACAGGGAGGCTGGCCGGGACCGCTGCCGCAGCCCGCGGGCTCGCCCCGGTCCGCCGCAAGCGCAGCGGGCGAGACCTCCCAGATGGCACGCGGCGAGCCGTCGAGCCACTTGGCAACCCCCCAGGAGACCACCGCCAGCACGGCGAGACCGGCCAGGTAGCGCACCTTTCCGAAGGTCAGGTGCCGCCAGTAGAGATGGGTGAAGACGACGGAGGGGAGATAGAAGGCCGCAAGCGCCAGCAGCCCGAACACCGGAAAGAAGAAGAACAGGTGGCTGTTGGTGATGACGTGCGACCGCCAGTTGGCGTCGCGGAACTCGTAGATCAGAAGGCCGGTCGAGGCCAGGAACGACGCTGCCAGCAGTACGAATACCACGGCGACGAAGACGCGCGCACCCGTCATGGGCTTCCCCCAGTTCCCCCCGCCCCTGAACGCGCCCCGATTATCGCGCGTTGCCGCGCGTTAGGCTAGCTCCGCCGATATGCCTTGGCCTCGCCCCCTGCCCGCAAACAGACAAAGGGGCCGCCTCGAAAGGCGACCCCCGTGAGATCATTTGGCGACTTGCCGTGGCGCGGCCTCGCGGGCCGCGTGCACTCGCCCGGTCAGCTCTCGCAGGAGGTTGCTCCAACGTGAGCGCGATCGAGCTTTACCGGCCTCGCCGACTGCAAGATCCCACTAGACATTGGATCACCTCCTTTCCGTTTGTTGCGATTCATGAACACTGTAGCGGCGCCGACGGATTTTGAAAAGTGCCTCTCTGCCGCAGCCGCAATTGCCGCCTCTAGTTCGGGCGTGGCTGGCCCGGGCTCACCTCGAGGTTCAGGCTCAGTTCGTTCGCATCGGCCGGGCGGCGGCAGCGCCCGTCGAACTCCGCGCCCTGCTCGATGGCGAGGGACATGTGATGTATGTCGCCTTCCACGCGCGAAGAGGATTGGAGCGTCACGGAAACGCCACGGATGACGCCGGAAATCTGGCCGCGCACGATCACCCGCTCGGCCGCCACCGTGCCCGTCACCTTGCCCTTCTCGCCGATGATGACTTCGCTGCCGCCGACGTCACCCTCGATCTCGCCGTCGACCTGGAGAGTCCCCTGGCTGATGATCTTGAGGCCCTGGCCGATGATCTTGAGGTCGTTGCCGATCACCGACTTGGCACCGGGCTCCCCGGGAGCCGCCCGTCGCTGCGGTGCGGGGGCATTGCTGGATGTTGAATTGGCGTTGGTCTTCATTGGCTCGAGCTTCCTCGGCTCGCTGGTTGAGTTACGCGTGAACATGAATCCCCCAGTTATGGCGTGACTGATCCGAAGGCCATGATGGCAACACTGCGACGTGGTCGAATTGTGTCAGTCGGGCAGGAAATGGGCCTGTTCTGGTCGGCGCGAGGCGGATCAAAGGGGGTGTCGGAGGATGCGCCTGCAACGCCACAGACAACACAAAATCGTGGACAGTATGTGCAGCGAGGCTTGCGCTGGCCGGCTCCGGCGCCGCACGGTCTCGGGAAACAGATTCATCTCGATTTGTCAGGGGGTAGCCATGCGCTTGGGTCAGGCAATCGCGCTGTCGTGCATCGGGTTGGCCGTCTCCGCGGCGCCCGCCTTTGCGCAAGCGAAGAGCACATGCGCCAACCCGAATGCGCTGGGCATCGCGCGTACGGTCGAGGTCGACACCACCGGGGCTCCGGGCTTCGGCTTCGAGCAATACAAGGCGCATGACTTCCTGCTGCTGAAGGAAGTCGTCCTCACCTTTGACGACGGCCCATGGCCCACCAACACGCGCGCCGTGCTGGATGCGCTGGCGCAGCACTGCACCAAGGCAATCTTCTTCCCGATCGGCAAGCACGCGCTGTGGCATCCCGAGATACTGAAGGAGGTCGCCGCCGCAGGCCACACGGTAGGTGGCCACACCTGGTCGCACGCCAATCTCAACAGCAACAAGTCCTGGCCGAAGAAGGCCGCCGCCAAGGGTCAGCCCGAGCCGACCAAGGACGCGCGGACCATAGAGGAGATCGAGAAGGGCTTCAGCGCTATCAAGCTCGCCCTCGGCGGCCAGCCGGCTCCGTTCTTCCGCTTCCCCTACCTGCAGGCTCCCCAGGAGGCGATGGACTACCTGGCGTCACGCAACGTCGCCGTCTTCTCCCATGACCTCGACAGCTTCGACTTCAAGAAGCGCAAGCCGGAGGACATCGTCAAATCCGTGATGGGCAAGCTGGAGAAGAAGGGCAAGGGCATCATCCTGATGCACGACTTCCAGCAGCACACCGCGAAGGCAATGCCGCAGCTGCTCGGCGAGCTGAAGACGCAGGGATTCAAGGTGGTGCACATGCGCGCCAAGGCACCGCTGCAGACGATCGCGCAATGGGACGAGGCAGCCAAGGCCGAGGTCAAGGGCGGCGGCGGTGGCGGCGGCCGCCCGACATCGAGCGTGATACGCACGATCGAAGAAGGGCCCGCGGTGACGGCCGGCACTCCCGCACCGACCAAATAGCGGCGCTGCTAGCTGCGCACCCAGCCGTTGCCGGTGAGCTGCTCCTGCGGCTGGAACCGCTTCTTGTAGCTCATCTTCGGCGAGCCCTTGATCCAATAGCCGAGATACACGTAGGGCACGCCCAGGCGCCGCGCGTAGGCGATGTGCTCGAGGATCATGTAGGTGCCCAGCCCGCGCCTGGCCGCCTCCGGATCGTAGAAGCTGTAGACCATGGAGATGCCGTCGGAGAGGCGGTCGCAAAGCGCCACCGCTAGCAGCGGCTGCTTCTCCGCGCGGACGGGCGCACCGAGCGGCTGCGGCTTCAGCCGGTACTCGGTCACGAAGGTGTCGATGATGCTGTCTTCCACCATCATGGCGTAGTCGAGCACGCTCATGTCGGCCATGCCGCCGTCGGCATGGCGCGCGTCGATGTAGTCGCGAAACAGCGAGTACTGCTCCGAGGTGGGCGTCGCTTGCAGGCGGCGTGTGACGAGATCCTGATTGGCCGAGACTACGCGACGCAGCGACCGGCCGGGCTCGAATTCATTCACCAGGACGCGCACCGATACACAGGCCTGGCAGCCCTCGCAGTAGGGCATGTAGGCGATGTTCTGGCTGCGGCGGAACCCGCCCTTGAGCAGGTTGTCGACGAGGGCCGGCGACTTGTCGTGCGTGAGATGCGTGAAGAGCTTTCGCTCGAGGCGGCCCGCCAGATAGGGGCAGGCCTGCGGGGCGGTGACGTAGAACTCGGGGAAATGCTTCTGCTGCTCGGTCATGCGACTACACGCGCCCTTACTCTGGGGCAATGATAGGTGAGGTGCGAGTGCCCGATCAAGTGCGTCGCGTCACGAGCCCTGCAAGGCTATGCAACTGGGCGTAGTGCGGATAGGCCGTCGGCCGCAATTCCGCTCATCCCGGCTCGCATCGGCGCATTGCGCTTCGCTGAATGCGCCCTACGCCTGATGCGCAGCGCGCAGCAGCTTTGCCGCCATCGGCGCGAAGTAGGTGAGGATGCCGTCGGCGCCGGCGCGTTTGAACGACATCAGGCTTTCCATCATCACCTTGTCGCCGTCGAGCCAACCGTTGCGGGCAGCCGCCATCAGCATCGCGTACTCGCCGGATACCTGATAGGCGAAGGTCGGCAGGCCGAAGCGGTCCTTCACGCGGGTGACGATGTCGAGGTAGGGCATGCCGGGCTTCACCATCACCATGTCGGCGCCCTCGGCGATGTCGAGCTCGACCTCGCGCAGCGCCTCGTCCGAGTTGGCGGGGTCCATCTGATAGGTGCGCTTGTCGCCCGAGAGCACGGCCGAGGAGCCGACGGCATCGCGGAAGGGTCCGTAGAACGCCGAGGCATACTTGGCCGCGTAGGCCATGATCTGCACGTTGCGGTGGTCGGCATCCTCGAGCGCCCGGCGGATCGCACCGACGCGCCCATCCATCATGTCGGAGGGCGCGATGATGTCGCATCCCGCCTCCGCCTGCACCAGGGTCTGCCGCACGAGGGCGCCCAGCGTCTCGTCGTTGAGAATCTCGCCGTCACGCATCAGTCCGTCGTGTCCGTGGCTGGTGTAGGGATCGAGCGCCACGTCGAGCAGCACGCCGATGTCGAGGCCGGCCTTACGCACGGCCCGCGTGGCGCGACACACGAGGTTGTCGGGGTTGAAGGCCTCGGTCCCGTCCTCGGAGCGCAGGGTAGAATCCGTAAAGGGAAAGAGGGCGATTGCAGGAATGCCGAGGGCCAGCGCCTCCTCCGCCGCCTTGACGACGAGATCGACGCTGATGCGGTCGACGCCCGGCATGGAGTCGACGGCCACGCGCTTGCCGCGACCCTCCGCGACGAAGATGGGCCAGATCAGGTCGGCGGAGGTCAGCACGTTCTCCGCCACCAGCCGTCGCGACCATGCGGCCTTGCGGTTGCGGCGCATGCGTACAGCGGGGAAGCCATGGGCTTCGGGCTGCTCGGGCATGGGATCGGAGCTGCGCGCTTCGGGCGCAGCGGGACGGGCCAAGGGCCTGGCGAGAGGTTTCATTGGGACACCTGCCTTCCGGTCGGCTTGCGGCGTGCCGCTATTGTGGGCAAGTGCGCCGGCAAGGCAAGCGCTGGATCGCCCCATCGCGCCGGCAAGCCCGCCCCCGCGTCAATACGCTCGTCGGATGCGGTCGAGCGTGCCGGGCCCCACGGGGCTGTTGGCCTTGAAATAGGCTTCAAAGGCCAGGATTTCCGCGCCACCCTCGCGGACCTCGGTACCCTTCTTGAACTCCAGGAAGCCGTCGCCGCCTTCGGCGAGGAAGGCGTTCACCGTGAGCCGGTAGCGGGCGGAGGGATCGATTGCGCGCCCGTCGAGGGTCACGCTTTCGGGCAGCACGAAGTCGCCTGGCGGACGGCGGTCGTCCCAGGTATAGGCGAAACCCTTCGACACCTGCAGGATGCGTGGCTTCGGCTGGTCGAGCCATTGCTGCTCAAGGAGAGCCTTGATCTGCGCGCCCGTGAGCGTGAGCGTGACCAGGATGTTGCCGAAGGGCTGCGCGGCGAACAGGTCCGCAAAGGTCACGACACCGCTTTCGCTCTTGGCGATGCCTGTGCGGATGCCGCCGGGGTTGGTGAAGGCGATGACGGCACCGCCGTCCTGCTCCGACCGGGTCGCGGCCAGCTGCGCGTCGGCAATGACCTGGCCCAGAACGCTTTCCCCCGCGACATCGAGATCGCGCGGCAGGGCCGCCGAGACAGAGCCGATGGGGCGGTCGGCGCTCGGCTTGATCAGTGAGTTGTAGGCGGTGATCAGCGCGGTCTGCTCGGGGTCCTTGGCGTAGGCATCGGTGCGCACGATCAGGTTGTCGGCCTTCGCGCTCGCCACGTCTTTCGTCGCGGGGTCGAGCTCGAGATCGATCTGCGTCACGAGGGTGCCGAACTTGTCCGCGCTGGTGACGAGGCGTCCGTCGATCACGCACTTGTAGGCACGATGCGTATGCCCGCTGACGACGAGGTCCACGGCCTTGTCCAGCTTGCCGACGATGTCGACGATGCGGCCGGAGATGCCGGGGCATTCGTTGTACCCGCCGGTCGGGAAACCGCCCTCGTGAATGAGGACGACGATGGCTTCGACGCCCTGCCGCCTGAGCTCCGGCACCAGCGCGTTGATGGTTTCCGCCTCGTCGCGGAATTCCAACCCCGCCGCGCTCGATGGCGCGATGAGGTTGGGCGTACCCTTCAGCGTGAGGCCGACGAAGGCGACGGGGATGCCGTCGAACCGGCGGATCTCGAAGGGCGGAAACACGGCCTTGCCGGTCGCCGTGTCGATCGTACTGGCGGCCAAGTAGCGGAATTTGGCTCCCGCGAATGGATGCCGACCCTTGCAGCCCTCGCGCGGGTGACAGCCGCCGTTCTGCATGCGCAGCAACTCGGCCTTGCCCTCATCGAACTCGTGGTTGCCGACGGCCGTGATCTCCAGGCCCATCGCCGAGAGGGCCTCGATGGTGGGCTCGTCGTGGAACAGGGCGGACAGCAGGGGGCTGGCGCCGATCAGGTCACCCGCCGCCACGAACACGGAATGCTTCTTGTCCGCGCGGAGCTGCTTGACGAGCGTCGCCAGGTGCTCGGCGCCGCCCGCGGAGACGCTGACCTGCTTTCCCGCCTCGTTCGGATCGGGGATGGCGATACCGCCCAAGGGCGGCCGCAGATGGCCATGGAAGTCGTTGATTGCCAGCACGGTGAGACCGACGCGAGCCGCCGGCGGCGGCACCTTCGCGGCGACCGGCGCCTCGACGGGCTCGCGTTTGTAGCTGGCCGCCGCGAATACGGCGGCCAAAATCACCACCGCGCCCAGACCACCGACGAGCCTTTGCCACTGCATGAGCTTGGCCACCCTCCTACGCCCCTGCTTATCCGCACCCGACGTGTCTGCTCGACCGGCCGGGACGGCCAAGGGTGATACCGCATTTGCGGTGCAGCGGCTCGCGATTCTTGCCGTGACTGCAGCCTTTCGACCCAAGCGCGGAGCAGCACTTGCCGAAGTGGGCAGCTGTGGGCGAACCTGCCGAACCGCGTCATCTGCCGCGTTGCAGAAAAAGGGGGCCTCGCATCATGACCGCATCCGGGGAGCTGAACTACCTCACGGCCACCGAGCTGGTCGGCCTCCTGGCCGCTCGCAAAGTCTCCTCGGTCGAATTGCTCGAGAGCGCCATCGCCCGGATCGAGGCCACGGACAGGCACATCAACGCGGTGGTCGTGCGCGACTTCGAGCGCGCGCGCACCGCCGCCAAGGCAGCGGATGCGGCGCTGGCGCGCGGGGAGCGCGCCCCGCTCCTCGGCCTGCCGATGACCGTCAAGGAGTCCTACAACGTCGCGGGCCTGCCGACCACGTGGGGCTTCCCGGCAGCCAGGGACTTCCGCGCGGCGGAGGATGCCCTCGCCGTCGCGCGCGTGAAGGCGGCCGGCGCCGTCGTCCTCGGCAAGACCAACGTGCCGCTCTCGCTTGCCGACTGGCAGAGCTACAACGACATCTACGGCACCACCAACAACCCCTGGGACCGCGGGCGCACGCCGGGCGGCTCTTCCGGCGGATCGGCGGCGGCGCTGGCTGCAGGCTACGTTGCCCTCGAGCTGGGCTCCGATATCGGCGGCTCGCTGCGCGTGCCGGCACACTATTGCGGCGTGTTCGCGCACAAGCCGACCCTCAACCTGGTACCCTCGCGCGGCCAGGTGCCGCCGGGCGTGCCGGCCTTGCCGCACGAGGGCGACCTTGCCGTCATCGGTCCGATGGCCCGCAGCGCGGCCGACCTCGCCATGGCTCTCGACATCGTGGCCGGGCCCGACGAGGCATCCACGGGCATCGCCTACAGGCTCGCCCTGCCCGCCCCGCGCCATGACGCGCTGAAGGACTTCCGCGTCCTCGTCCTAGACACGCATCCGCTGGTGCCGACGGCGAGGTCGGTTCGCGCGGCCCTTGACCAACTGGCGGACCGCTTGGGCAAGGCCGGTGCCAAGGTTGCGCGGGCGAGCCCGCTGCTGCCGGATCTTGCTGCGGCCGGGCGCCTCTACACGCGGCTCCTGTGGTCGTTCCTGGCGGCTTTCTGGCCGATCGATCTCTATCGCAGCATCGAGGCGGGGGCGAAGGCTCTGCCGGAGAACGACAACAGCCTCGCGGCCTGGCAGGCGCGCGGCATCGTGCTCAGCCATCGCGACTGGGTCGCCAGCGATCGCGAGCGCGCCGTACTGCGCAAGCGCTGGCAGGACCTGTTTGGGGAATGTGACGTCGTGCTCTGCCCGCCGATGCCCACACCGGCCTTCCCGCACGATCACACCTCCGACCAGAGGGCGCGCCGCATCGATATCGACGGCACGCCACATCCCTACCTCGACCAGATCATGTGGCCCAGCATCGCCACCCTCGCGGGCCTTCCCGCCACCGCGATGCCGATCGGGATCTCCGACACCGGGCTGCCGATCGGCGTGCAGATCATCGGGCCTTTCCTCGAGGACCGCACGCCGCTGCGCCTTGCCCAGCTGATCGAGCGCGAGTTCGGGGGATTCGTCGCGCCGCCCGAGATCAAGGGGTGACGGGGCAGCGAGCGTGCGTGCCGCCGTCTCAAGCCGGCAGACATCCGCATGACGGCGCCGGACGCGCACCGGGAGGCCGACGGCGCGTCGGCCGTTGCGTGAGACCCGTCGTCGCGACACCTACGCAGGGACGACGTCGGCGGCCTGAGATTTCCTTGCTGTGCTTATGAAAACATCTTGTTTGTACCCTCAGCTTCGCTTCCCCACGTTCACAGCACGCTCGACAACGCCGTCGAGGCTGGCCTGGAGGATGCGAAACATGAGCTTGCGGAGCGCCACGATCGAAACGCTGCCTTGGGTGGCGGCGGACCTGAACTACCTGGCTCCCCCGCGCGAGAAGCCGCGCACCTACACCTACGATCCGCCCTCCGGACAGCCGCGGACTACCGCAGTCAACGAGCCGCATCGCGTGCAGATCAGCAATGCCCGTCCGATCCTGCGCGAGGTGTCGCTGGACGAAGAGGGGTTCGGCCTGCTGCAGCACAAGAGCCGCGTGCGCGATTTCCACGACGACGACGAGGTGAGGCGGGTCTGCTACAAGGAGGCCGAGCAGCTCCTGAAGGAGGTGACCGGCGCCGACCGCGTCCACATCTTCGACCACACGGTGAGGCGCCGCATTCCCGGTGCGGAGGACCGCCAGGTCGCCGGCATCCGGCAGCCCGTACCGCGCGTGCACGTCGATCACACCGAGACGTCGGGGCCCCAGCGCGTGCGCGACCTGCTTCCCGAGGAGGCGGAGCACCTGCTGCGCGGACGTGTGCAGATCATCAATCTGTGGCGGCCGATCCGAGGTCCGCTGCGCGACTCGCCGCTCGCCGTCTGCGACGCCTCGACCGTGGCGGCGAGTCAGCTCGTGCCCTCCGACCTCGTCTATCCGAACCGGGTCGGCGAGACCTACTCTGTTACTTTTGATCCCGAGCACCGCTGGTACTACGTGCCCGACATGAAGGTGGACGAGGTGCTGCTGCTGAAGTGCTACGATTCCAAAACCGACGGGCGCTCGCGCTTTGCCCCGCACACCGCCTTCACCGATCCGACCACGCCCCCCGATGCGCCGCCACGCGAGAGCATCGAGCTCAGGGCGCTCGTGTTTCATGCGGATTGAGGTGGGCAGCCGCGCAATGCACTCCGGTCTGCCCGGGGCCGTCAGTCGCAAACCTTCGTGTTCTTGATGCGCACGGCCATGTCGACGTGGAAGTGGTTCAGGTGCGTCTTGTTGGCTTCGGGGCCCAGCGCCGTGTTGAACCGCTTGCACGCGGCCTGATGGATTGCGCGTAAGAAATCCGTCTTGCCGTCGGGATTGACGGCCGGGGGATTGTGGGCCGCGGCGCTTGCACTCGCGGTCGGCTTGGGACCGCCCAAGCGGCTCGGCGCCCCCAGGCCGAAGGCGGCGGGCTGGTTCTGCTGAGCGCCCGGCACGTGAAGCGTGATGCCGGGAATGCCGATAACCAGGCCGGCGCGCAAGTCGAGGGGGACCATCGCGCCAGCGGCGACGGGTTGCTTCTCGGCCGGCTGCACCCTTCGTGGACCACCACGCTCGGTCGAGCCGGGCGCCGCTGCGGCCTGCTGCGGCGCCTTGGCCTCTGCCTGGTGCTTTGCAGCCGCGTCCGCGGCCGCCTGGGCCGCGATCTGGCGGGCTGTCGGCCCCCAATCCGCGATCACCGCCGCGGCCTGGCCGCGCGCCGTGACAAAGGAGGCGATATCAAGAGCGTTTGCCCGGCCATGCTCGCTGATGCGCCCGCGGGCACGCCCATAGGCGTTGCGGCAGGAATATGAGCTCATGGTCTGGATGCGCGCGACCGGCGCGCCGAGGTGCTTGCGCGCCGCAGGCTGCACATCCCGCTCCAGCCATTCGGCAAGAACCGCAATCAGCTCGCAGGTAACGACGGGCGGCGGAGAGAACGCCACCTGGCTCCTGCCGAGACTCTTCAGACGCATGGGTGCCGGCGTGCCGCATTCGCTCCCCTCGCGCAGCGGCGCCTCCGGCTCGGCGACGGCAGAGAGGTTCTTCAGCAGCACGGCACAGCGGGCCTGGGCAGCCTCCACCTCCTGCTGCGACCAGGTCGCAACCGGCGCGGCGTCCGCCGCTCCCTTGGCGTCGGATAGCTTAACGGGCCACTGCGCTGACCGGTTCGCGGCCGGCGTGACTTGAGTTGCAGCAGCCTTGGGCGGCGCAGGCGTCTGCGCCAATGCGTCTGCGGCGGCCAGCAGAAAGGTTGCTGCGGCCACCGCCCAACACTTACCCATCATCAGGTCTTGGCCCCCGATACCCCCGCGGGTCCCGCCTGACGCCCTACGAATCAGGACCCGGGATTTCCATCCAGCTTCAAAAATATGTATTGAGCGTTTGTATAGCGCGAAACCAAGTCCGATGCCAGTGTTCGCGCAGTGCGGACACAATATTGAGAGCGACCTGTGGAAGGGCGAACACCGGGCGACCCGCAATCCCGTGACGGCAAGGCCGGCGCGCAAGACATCATCATCTCGACCGGCCGCGCAGCCGGTCTGGTCACGCTGAACCGCCCTGCCGCGCACAACGCGCTGAACACGGCCATGCGGTCCGCCATGGCTGCCGCGTTCCCGCGCTGGGCGCGCGATCCCGCGATTTATGGAGTCGTGATTTCCTCTGCGTCGGAGCGTGCCTTCTGTGCGGGCGGCGATGTGCGCGAACTGATCGAGTGGGGCCGCAGCCGCCGAGACGACGCGATTCGCTCGCTCGCACAGGAGTACGCGCTCAACTGGCAGCTCGACTGCTTCGCCAAGCCGACCGTCTCGCTGATCAACGGCGTCGTGATGGGCTCGGGCGTCGGCATATCCCTGTTCGGGACGCACCGCGTTGCGGGCGAGAACTACCGCTTCTCTATGCCCGAAACGAGCATCGGCCTTTTTCCCGATGTCGGTGTCGCCTGGGCCTTCGCCCGCCTGCCCGATGAGATCGGAACCTATCTCGCACTCACGGGCCGTGCCATCGGTCGCGCCGACGCCTACCGCCTCGGTCTGGCAACCCATTGCGTGCCTGTGGCCAGGTTCGGGGAGATCGCGGCGGGACTGGCCGACGCCGACCCCGTCGACGCCCTGCTCGACATCCATCACGTGGATCCCGGCACGGGAGACCTATCGGCTCTGACACCGGCAATCGCCCGCTGTTTCTCTGCGGCAAGCGTCGAAGGCATTGTCGAGCGCCTGAGGGCTGAACGTGGAGCAGAGGGAGCCTGGGCGCAGGGCGTGCTTGCGGACCTTGCCGCGCGTTCCCCCACATCGCTCAAGATCACGCTCCGGCATGTGCGGGCCGCACGCGAGTTCGACCTGCGCGCCACCCTGGCCCAGGACTTCCGCCTGGCGTGCCGCTGCCTCGAAGGGGCCGACCTGTATGAAGGGGTGCGCGCGCTGCTCATCGACCGCGACCGCGCCCCGACCTGGCAGCCCGCACGCCTGGAAGATGTGGGTCAGGCCGCCGTTGACGCCTTTTTCGCCCCGCTCGGCTCCAAGGAGCTCGAGCTGCCGAGCCGCGCGGCCATGCAGGCTTTCGACTGAGCGACGCGTAAGGATTACTCGTTAACCTATTGCTTTAAGTTAGATTTAGAGGCTTTCGCGTAGCGTCTGCGGCAAATCCGGGACAACCGGTGGCGTCAAACAGTTGCGAGGCAGGACCAATGAGTGTTGCGTTGGAGATGGCGCGTGCGCGCGCGCCTGCAGGCGACGATGCCCTCCGTGGCGAGTACCTGCGAGCGCTGAGAATGATTGAGCGGCTGCACCGCCTGCTGCTCGACGTCATCAAGGACGAATTCGATCGCAAGGGCGGGGCGGAAATAAACAGCGTTCAAGCGCTGCTCCTCAACAACATGGGCGACGACGAGCTCACCGCCGGCGAGCTGAAGACCCGCGGTTATTATTTGGGATCCAACGTCTCCTACAATCTCAAGAAGCTCGTGGAGATGGGCTATCTCCACTACAAGCGCTCGGATACGGATCGCCGCTCCGTGCGCGTCAGCCTGACCCCCAAGGGGATCGAGGCCCGCGACACCATCCAGAAGCTCTACCAGCGCCAGCTGACCTCGGTCGAGGCCGTCGGACAAATCTCTCCTGACGACTTCAAATCGCTGAACAAGGCCCTCGTCCGCCTGGAGCGCTTTTGGGCCGACCAAATCCGCTACCGTCTGTAGCCGGACTGGCCTTCCTCGCAACTGCCATCACGGCCGCGCCTTGGCTCCGGCGCGGCCGTGACCCGCCGGCGACGCACATACCCATTTTTTCACGCGCATCGACGGATATCGCTCCTGCAGCCCGTTGGCCCGCAGTTGGATAAGCGGGCTCTCGCGCAAAGCGCTGGTCCGCCCTAGAATGGGAAGCGGGGCCTCGTAAACCAATCGGACGGACAAGTCCGGGGGCGGGGTGGAGGGTTGGATGTTGGGCAGATGACAGCCAGGCGACTTGTACCTTATGTGGCCGGTGCCGCGATCGCCCTTGCCGGGGCCTATTTTTTTTGGCCCGAGCACTTTCGCTGGCTGGCTGCGGTGGAACAGTCCAAGACAGCGCCCAAGAAGGGCGACGGCAGGGGCCGGTCGCCGCCTGCCCCCGTGACCGCGGCGGTCGTGGTGGAGACCGACATGCCGGTCATCCTCTTCGCGCCCGGCACCGTGGAGCCACTGGCCAACGTCGCCATCAAGCCGCGGGTCGACGGCCAGATCGTGGAGGTCGCCTTCAAGGAGGGCGATCTCGTCAACGAGGGCGACATCCTGTTTCGCCTCGACGATCGCATGATCAGGGCGCAGATCAACCAGGCCAAGGCCAACATCGCCAAGGACGAGGCGACGCTGCGTGATGCCGAGGCGACGCTCGCGCGTCGCGAGACCCTGGTGCAGAAGAAGATCGTGAGCGAGGCTGCGACCGATACGGCGCGCGCCGCCGCAGACGCCCTGCGCGCCAGCATCGCCGCCGGACAGGCGACGCTGGAGACGCAGAAGACGCTGCTCGACTACCTGACGATCCGTGCGCCGATCACCGGCCGCACGGGCAGCCTCGCGGCCAAACTGGGGGCCACGATCCGCGCCCAGGACTCCGCCGCGCTCGTCACGATCAACCAGACCAAGCCCATCCTCGTCGCCTTCGCCCTGCCGCAAGGCGAACTCGCCGCGCTCCGCCGCGCGCTCGGCACGCGCGCCACTGCAGACATCACCGTTGCCGGCACCACCAGACGCAACACCGTCACGGGCACCATCGCCTTCGTCGACAACCAGGTCGACCGGCAGACGGGCACGCTCACTGCCAAGGTGATGGTGGCCAACGCCGATGAGCTGCTCTGGCCCGGCCAGTCGGTCGAGGTCGCGCTCACGGTCGAGGTGAAGCCGCGCACCCTGTCCGTGCCGGCCTCGGCCGTGCTGCCGGCGCAGCAGGGCATGATCGTGTGGACGATCGACGCCGACAACAAGGTCGCGCCGCGCACCGTCTCGGTCGAGCGCATCGTCGGCCAGACGGCTTATCTCGGCGACGGCGTCAAGGCGGGAGAGCGCGTGGTGACGGACGGCCAGATCCGCCTGGCACCGGGCGGCAGCGTCGTCATCGAGCAGCCGCGCAGGACGCCGCCGAATACCCCTGCCAGCGAAGAGCGCCGGACCAACGCCCGCGGCTGATCATCGAGGAACAGAGCATGCGTCTTTCCGAGCTCTGCATCCGCCGCCCGGTCATGACGACGCTGGTCATGGCCTCGCTGCTGCTGGCCGGCTTCTTCGGCTATCGCCTACTTCCCATCGCCGCCATTCCGCGCATCGAGGTGCCGACCATCACGGTCTCCGTGCAGTACCCCGGCGCAAGCCCCGACACGATGGCGGTGTCCGTGGCCGCCCCGCTCGAGCGGCAGTTCGCGACCATCGCCGGCATCACCAACATCACCTCGCTCAGCACGGAGGGAAACAGCCAGATCACGCTCGAGTTCGACCTCAATCGCAACATCGATGCCGCCGCGCTCGATACGCAGTCGGCGATCTCGGTCGCGGCCGGTCGGCTTCCCGAAGACCTCCCGACTCCGCCCGCCTACCGCAAGGTCAATCCGGCCGACACGCCCGTCATCTTCCTTGCCCTCACCTCCGACACCGCCCCCTCGCAGGAGATCAACGAGTTCGCCGACAAGGTCATGAGCCCCAAGCTGTCGACCCTGCCGGGCGTTGCGCAGGTCAACATCCGGGGCGCCCAGAAGCGGGCGGTGCGCATCAAGTACGATCTCGACGCCCTGGCCACCCGGGGCATCTCCGTGGAGGAGATCCGCCAGGCCGTCTTGAAGCTGGCGCAGCTGACGCCCGTCGGCAGCATCCGCACCCAGCAGCAGCTCTACATCCTCGAGGTGAAGGGCGCCGAGCCGACGGCCGCCTACTTCAAGCCGCTGATCGTCGCCTGGCGCAACGATGCGCCGGTCCGGCTCTCCGACATCGCCAAGGTGGAGGATTCCGTCGAGAACGAGGAGGCGCGGGCCGAGTTCAACGGCATGCGCTCGATCATCGTCTCGGTGCAACGACAGCCAGACGCCAACACCGTCGCCGTCACGGACGCCATTCACAAGTCACTGCCCGAATTCCGCCGGCTGCTGCCGCCCACGATCAATCTCAGCGTCCTGAGCGACCGATCCGAGTCGATCCGCGCCTCGGTGCACGACGTGGAGCTGACGCTGATACTCACCGCCGTCCTCGTCATTCTGGTGATACTGGCGTTCCTGCGCACTTGGCGCGCAACCTTCATTCCCGCGGTCGCCCTGCCGCTCTCCATCATCGGCACCTTCGCCGGCATGGCGATGTTCGGCTTCTCGCTCGACAACGTCAGCCTCCTGGCGCTCACGCTGGCGCTCGGTTTCGTCGTCGACGATGCCATCGTCGTGCTCGAGAACATCGTGCGCAATGTCGAGCAGGGCATGAAGCCCTTCGACGCGGCCATCAAGAGCGCCAACGAGATCGGCTTCACGGTGCTGTCGATCACCCTGTCGCTGGTGGCGGTGTTCATTCCGATCCTGTTCATGGGCGGGATCGTCGGCCGCTTCTTCTTCGAATTCGCCATGACCATCAGCATCGCCATCCTGCTGTCGGGGTTCATCTCGCTCACGCTGACGCCGATGCTGTGCTCGCGCATGCTCAAGGTGCACCACGGCGAGGAGAAGACGAGCCCGCTCTCGCGCGCGTTCGAGGGCGCCTACAATCTGATGGCGAGGGGCTACCGCGTCACGCTCGACGCGTCGCTGCGCGTGCCCTGGCTGATGTGGCTGTTGACGATCGGCACGATCGTGGCCACGGGATTTGCCTTCGGTGCCGTGAAGAAAGGCTTCCTGCCGACCGAGGACACCAGCATCATCATCGTACGCACGGAGGCGGCGCCCGATATCGCCTTCTCGGCCATGCTGGACCGCCAGCGCATCATCTCCGACCGCATCCGCGCCGACCCGGACGTCCTCTACATAAATTCCAATGTGCAGCAGACGTCCTGGAACCCGACGCTCAACCGCGGCTCCATCTTCGTGCAGCTGAAGCCGCGCAGCGAGCGGGCCGGGAGGGCCAGCATCGCCGACGTGCAGAACAGGCTGCGGCGCAGCCTCGCCGGTGTTCCGGGCATCCGCGCCTTCCCCGTCCCGCTGCAGAATTTGCGCATCGGCAGCCGCAGCGGCGCGGCCCTCTATCAGTACACGCTGACCAGCGTCAACCAGGAGGAGCTCTATGCCAACGCGCAGCGCCTGATCGATCGGGTGAAGCAGGCTCCGGGCTTTGCCGACGTCACGAGCGACCTCACCCTGGGTGCCCGCCAGCTGAGCCTCGACATCAACCGCGATGCCTTGGCGCGCTTCGGCCTGACGATGGACCTCGTTCGCTCCACGCTCTACTCGGCCTTCGGCACGCGCAAGATCGCCACCGTCTACACCCCCTCCAACGACTATGCCGTCATCCTGGAGGCGGACAAGTCCCTGACGCTGGACCCCGGCGTGCTGTCGAAAATCTACATGCGCTCCGCGTCGGGACAGCAGGTGCCGCTGAGCACGGTGGCGACCGTCAAGCTCGGTCCGGGCCCCGTCTCGGTTGCGCGGCAAAGCCAGCTGCCGGCCGTCACCATCACCTTCAATCTGGCTCCCGGCACGACGCTGGGCGAAGCGGTGATCGCCATGCGCGACCTCGAGCGCGAGGTGAAGATGCCGCCCTCCATCACCGGGCAATTCGCCGGCACCGCCCAGGTCTTCGAGAGCTCCTTCCGCGATCAGCCCCTGCTGATCGCCGCCGCCATCCTCACCATCTACATCGTTCTCGGCATCCTCTACGAAAGCTTCATCCATCCCATAACCATTTTGTCGGGACTGCCGTCGGCGAGCCTCGGCGCGCTGCTCACCCTCTATCTGTTCGATGTGGAGCTTTCGATCATTGCCATGATCGGCATCATCTTGCTGGTCGGCATCGTCAAGAAGAACGCCATCATGATGGTCGACTTCGCCATCGAGGCCCGATCGCGAGGCGCCACGGCGTTCGACGCGATCCGCGAGGCCTGCCTGCTGCGCTTCCGGCCGATCATGATGACGACGATGGCCGCGCTGTTCGGCACGCTGCCGATCGCGGTGGGCTGGGGAGCCGGCGCGGAGTTGCGCCAGCCGCTGGGTCTGGCCGTTGTCGGCGGCCTAGCCGTGTCGCAACTGCTGACGCTCTACATTACGCCGGCCGTCTATCTGGCCATGGAGAGCCTCGGCTCCAAGCTCGGGGCGGGGCGGCGCGAGCACATTCCAGCGGCCGCCGAAGAGGCGCCGGAAAGGCCGCGCGCGGCCGCCGAGTAGGGGCGTTGCGGGTCGTGCGCGGAGGGCAGAGCAATCTCCAAAGAGCGCCGCTCGCTGTCTCCCCGGGCTTCGCCGAACGCGAATATCCGGCGCTCAGGCCATAGGCTGTGCGCTGGCGATCCGCGGCCCCTGGGTAGCGCCTCTCGGGCTACCGCCCTCCGCCGGCATGGCAAGACTCAGCTAGCGCGCGGCCAGGCGCCCCGGCCGCCGGCTCATCGTGCACGGCACGCCGATCGGCACCCATGAGGTGTTGTTGAGAAAGAGGTCGCAGCGGGCGAGTTGCACGCCCAGGTGCGTCTGCATGCAGACCGTGTCGCCCAGGCGGTAGTCGCTGTCCCGGAAGCGGCAGCGGCAGGGTATGACCTCGCCGGTCGCACCGCTGATCACTCCGTGATAGGGCGAGCTGGGCCACGCCGCGGGCGGAACCGCCGATGCGCCGCCCTCTCCGTCCGCCCCGCGGACGGCAACAAGAGGAACCGCCAGCGCCGCGGCAGCGACGGCAGCCCACAGGAGCCGGTGCTTGGACATCGCTATCCCATTGCGCGCGAGGATAGCATGCCGAACAGCGCGCCGGAACCGGGTGCCGTGACACCTGCTTATCGCCTGGCCGCCAACGCCGGCCCGATCTGGATGCACAGGATGGCCAGGAGAATGAGCCCCGCGCCGCAAATTCCGAGCCCCGTCAAGCGCTCGCCGAGCAGGAGATAGCCCGCTGCGGCCGCGAACACGGTCTCCAGGCTTACGATCACGGCGGCCTCGGCCGGCGGCGTGTACTGCAGGGCCAGCGTCAGCAGGGTGAAGGTGAGCGCACTCGAGAGCAGCCCCACGAAGGCGATGTCGAAGGCCGCAGCGGCAAGTCCCGCCGTGGTCGGCGCTTCCAGCAGCCCCGCGCCGCAGGCAGCCAACACCGCGACCACGGCGAACTGCACCGCCGTGAACGTGATGGGGCGGCGGTAGAGGGCGGCCTGACCCGTGATCACGACGTGGACGGCCCACAGCACGGCGGAGAACCCGACCAGACGGTCGCCCGGCGAGAAGGCGCCCAGCGTGCCCCCGCCCAGCAGCCACGTGCCAAGCGCGGAGAGCGCCGCCGCCGGCCACACGAAGCGGCTCGGTGCCTTCCCGCTCCAGCCCCAGGCCAGGAACGGCGTGATGACGACGTATAGGGCTGTGAGGAAGCCCGCATTCGTGACGGTCGCAGTCATCATGCCGGTTTGCTGCAGCCAGGCGCCCAGGAAGAACGCAAGGCCACCCCAGAACGCTACGGCGAGAAACGCCCGACCGACCGGCTCGGCCGCGGTGCGCGCCTCGAGCCAGGCCAGGGGCGCGAGCGTCAGTGCCGCCAGCGAGCAGCGGGCAGCGACGAAGGTCAGCGGGCCGACATGGTCCATCGCCGACTTCTGGAACACGAAGGCAGTGCCCCAGATGGCGGCCGCGAACAAGAGCGCGAGGTCGGCGTTGAGGCGATGCATTGCGATCGTGCTTGGCCTGGTCGTGCTGCGCCGCTGGCGAGCGATTGTCGCGGCCGGTAGCAGGATTTGCAGACGAGGATATGAAGGCCCCCCAAGCTCCCACGCAAGGATCTACCGCCTTTGGCGTGCATGCGCTGCCTTGCCGGGCTGGGTTGTACCGCATCCCCGCCACATCGGGCCGGTCCACCGGCTGCCGCCTCCCCACGCTCAATCCCGCCGCCTCCACCCAGCTTTTCATCGTGAGGTTCTGATGCCCACCGCCGGCCCCTGGGGCTACATCGCCCCAATCGTGCTCCTCGTGTGCTCCAACGTGTTCATGACGATGGCCTGGTACGGCCATCTCAATTTCAAGGCGAAGCCGTTGTTCCTGGTCGTGCTGGCCTCCTGGGGCATCGCCTTCATCGAGTATTGCCTGGCCGTGCCCGCCAATCGCTTCGGCCACGCGCTGTACTCGGCCGCAGAGCTGAAGACCATCCAGGAGGTGATCACGCTCGCCGTGCTCGCGGGCTTCTCGGTCGTCTATCTGAAGGAGCCGCTCGGCTGGAACCACGCGGTCGGCTTCACGCTCATCGCCGCGGGCGCCGCGTTCGTGTTCTCGGGACGGGCGTCAGCGCCTACAGCCCGCGCACCAGATTGCCAACCATCAGGACCATGTAGGCCACCATGGCCAGCCAGTATTCCTGGTGCGGGAGATAGCGCGGCACGTTGATGCCGATGGCGCCGAACTTGGAGACGAGCGCAAGGGCCGCAAGCAGCACCGAGATGAGGAAGACGAAGATCGACGGCGGATTGAGACGCATGGACTCCCCCAAGGGCGAATGGCGAGCAGCGAATAGTAGGAAGTTGGAAGCGAACGGAAAAGAGCACAGCCCCCAAACCGCCCACCGGCTATTCGCTCACGACGGTCTCCGGCTCGCAGGCGACGGGAAAGTTGACCGAGTTGGCGACAAAGCACTTTTCGTGGGCGGGATGATGCAGCTGGGCCGCCTTGGCGGCGTCACTCCCCCTGGCGATGGTCACCTTGGGATGCAGCGTCACCTGGGTGAAGTAGCCGCCTCTGGCCGCATCCTCCACCATCGTTCCCGTCGCCTCGTCGCTGTAGGCGAGCACGACGACCCCGGCATCCGAGCACAGATGCAGATACCAGAGCATGTGACAGCTCGAGAGCGCCGCCACCAGCAGCTCTTCCGGGTTCCAGCGGAGCGGATCGCCGCGGAACGCGGGATCGGAGGAGCCCGGCAGGTCCGGCCTGCCGGGCCGGCGAAACACGTGGTCGCGCGCATAGGCCTTATAGCCAGAGGTGCCCGAGCCGAGGTTGCCCGTCCATGTCAGCGCGCAGGTGTAGGCATGCGTTTTTCCGCCCATGACCGCGCTGTTCTCCTCCTCCGAGCCGCAGGATCCCGGCGGGGACGCGACCTCAGAGAGATTTGGCCGGCGCCGGCAGCGAAGGCGAGGCCGGCTCCGCCTCGATGATGAAGCGCACGGGTGCATCTGTCCGCTCACCCGTCTCGCCCGTGACACGGCACGTCACGAGCAGCAGCCGCATCGGCAGCGCACGTGCGGTGCGGGCCGCGTCGCCACCGATGGCCTTCAGAGCCATGACCTCGAGACGGCGCTCGCGACCGTCCGCGCCGGAAATCGTGATGCGGTCGCCGACAGCGAGGGCCTTGGCGAAGGGCGAGGGACTCTCGACCTCAGCGCGTGTCAGCCAGAAGCCCTCGTCGCCGACGGTCACTCCCTGCTGGATCGCATTCGTCGCCGTGGCCTCGAACGACAGGCCCGGCCTCGGGCCTTCCAGCGCCTGGTCGAAACCGCGGCTGAGCAGGAGATCGGTGCGCAACGCCGCCACGCCCGCGGCCATCACGGCGGCCACGCCCGTCAGGACGATGACGCGGCTCTTGAACGTCGCGGTGGTGACCATGATTCGTCTCCTGGGATCGTCCTTTCAGTTCATATAGATGAAATTGGTGGAAGTGTGGAGGAGGGGTTGGGGTGAGGAAGACCCGCCTTGACCCGTTCAGCCCCTCCTCCACCCACCGCGCCGCTGGGAGGCATAAACGCGGCGCAGATGACGCCAGATGGCGAGATTGAAGGCGGCCATAGCCGCAAAGGCCAAGCTGAACAGCAGGAGGGCGTGCCTGGGGCGGGCCTGCAGCCTGGCCTCGAACGGACGATCAGATCGTGCAGCCGCCTGGGAAGCCAGCGGAGCCGAAACGGCCGCTTGCCTTGCGAAGGCCGGCAGCGCGTGCGCGTGCGTGTGGGCAAAGGTCGCGGTGAACATCACGGCCCAGAACAGGCTCAGCGCGAGCGCGAAATCGGCCAGCCAGCGCCGCACGCCTCCGCTGCTTTCTCCGCGCGTCATGGTCCCTACCCGTCCTGGCCCGTTCCAGGGCCCGCTTGTACTCACACCGAGCACTGCGACCACCATCACCCCTTAGCCACCCCGTCGGGGCGAATCCCGGCCGGAAGTCGTGGCTCCATGCTTGTCTTCTGTCGGCGAACGCCGATGGGCCTGCGCTCGTGACCCTCAAGCAACGCGGAGCCCGGCGCGTTTCCGTCGCCCGTCGTTCGTGTTCTTCCCGCAGCGTTCGCAGGTGCCTGTCCGAGCCTTGCCAGCCGCCGCTCACGGCACGCGCGAAATACTCAGCCCTGACACAACGTGGGCGCGCGCTCGCTTCCGCTGTCGCGGAAAACAGAAAGCTCTTGGTCGCTTCACTTGTGCTTCGCGGACGGCGTACCCGGAGCTGCGAACGACGCCGGCTGCAGCACCGGCTGCGTGGGCCTGACACCGCTGGCGGGCAGGACCGCCGAAGTGGAATCCAGCAGCCCCAGCACGTCGATGGCCGGCGGTTGGTCGATGCCGCTGCCGGGAACGGCTTTGCGCAGCTGCGCCAGGGAGAAGCCCATGCGCGCATCGTAGGTGCGGTCGGGCTGGTTGCGCAGGCGCTGCTCGGCCTCGTACCAGGCGCGCTTGTCGGCGCCGTCGGTGCAGGTGGCCAGCTCGTCGGCATCTTGGGCACCCCACCGACGCTCGGCGCAGTGGTGAGGATCGAAGGAGAGCGCGAACAGGCGCCGCATGACTTCGGCAAAGCCCAGACGGCGCTCGCTGCCGTCGCTGCGCAGGTAGGCGATGGAGCAGGCGCCGACCTCCTGCAGGTAGACCTGGCGCAGGTCGGAGCGGATGTCGCTGCCGGCATAGGAGATGCGCGGGTTGCCCTCGGCAGCGAGCGCCAGGAAGCGGGCGACCTCGTCGCGCAGCTCCTTGAAGGCGGTCTTGAGGCGCGCGTCGCGCGAGGGTGTGGAGTAGGTCTCCCAGTCGCCGTCGGTGCCGTAGATGTTGTTGGGCAGCCGGTCCGGCTGGGGCCGCTTGTGGAGGCCGGCCTTGACGGCCACGTCCACGGCATCGACGCGGTATTTCAGGTCCTCGCACAGCGAGCGCACCATGGAGCGCGTCTCCTCCAGCGGGTCGTAGCGAAAGCCCGTGTTGGCGAGCCGCCGGCGCACATAGTCGTAGTAGTCGAGCGTCTCGCCCTCGAGCACAAACTTGCCGCTCGTCCAGGTCTTGGTGCGATTGCGCTCGGTGCCGAAAAACTGCTCGTCGGACCAGTCGGCGATCTCCTTGTCGGGAGCGGGCTTGATCTGCCCGCCGCGATAGCTGCCGTCGGGAGCGCGCGCGGCGCCGACCAGCGTCAGCGGCCGCCAGCGCTTGAAGCCCGCGCCCATGCCGGGCGAGGAACGCGCGAAGGCCTTGCCGTAGACGCCGCGCGTCAGCGAGTTGTCGGGGTGGGTGTCGATATAGTGGATGCGGCCCTCGGCCGTGACCTTGTAGACGACGGCCACGTGGCCGTTGGGATCGTAGATGATCGTGCCGGGCCGGATGCTCTCGCGCGTGATCTTCACGGGATAGTGGTCGGGCAGCAGCCTCGCCACATAGTCCGGCGGATAGCGGTAGTGGGCCGAGGAGATGGCCTCCATCATCTGCGGGATCGCCTTGCGCGCATCGATCGTTGCATCGACGAGGTCGCGGCGGCTGGCGATGGCGTTGCCGCGCGCCGTGTAGCGGATGTCCTTGGAGAAGCCGAGCGGGATGACGGCGGTGGAATAGGAGAAGGGCAGGCCGTTCTTCCACGCGTAGTAGGCGCGCAGCATGTACGGCAGATCGGCGCAGTCGGCGTAGAAGTGCATGCCCGGCGGGTTGGAGGCGCGATAAAGCGGATTGGACTCCGCCCCGATCAGGCAAACATGCATGTTGCGGCAGCCGCTCTCGCCGATGCGCTGCACGAATTCCTCGAACCCCTTCTCGTCGCTGTCGGTCCAGCTGGTGCGCAGGATGCGCCATTGCCAGGGCGCCTTGGGCGTCGCGGGCTCGGCCGCACCCTGTGGAGAAGCCGGTGGATCAGGCGGGCTCGCGGCGGGCGCACGCGGCTGTTCTGGATGTGCTGGGGACGATTGCGCAGCCGGAGCCGGCTCCTGAGCAGGTTGCGGCCGCATCGCCGCCGGTCCGGGCTGCGGATCCAGGGCAGCAGTCGCCGGCGGGCGCGGCTGCGTCTTCTTGGGCGGCGCCTTCTGGGACTTGTAGACGGAGAACGGCCATCCGTCCTGGGCCTCCGCCGTGTGCGGCAGAGCGGCCAGCATCAGCGAGCAGCCGACGAGAAGAATCCGCATCCCGCTGGCCCCCTCCCCCGAAAACCTCAGCGGTCCCCAATAGTGCCGGCACGTTCAAGCAAGCGCCACCGCCTGTCCAGCAGCTCGGCGCGCCGTCAAACCTTATCCAACGTAGGCGTTGCTTTTCGGTTGCGGGGGCGGCGGCGCCAATCCAGGGACGAACAGAAGCGACCGCAAGCGATCGCGTCCCGCAATTGATCGCGTCCAGAGTCGCGACGTTCACAGGGTCATCGGGCCGCGGCGCGGCGCCGCGCCCGCCAGCGTGCGCTCCGTCAGGGAGAGGCCGAGGTCGGCTGCAACCGCACGGTGCCGAGGCAACGGAGTTTGCGCCAGCCCGTCGGCAATGCGCGTCATGCGGGCGAGCGCCGGGGTCTCCGTCGTGCGCGCCACCCACGCCAGCGTCCTCGGCCAGCGCGCCGCATCGGGCGCCACCCGCGCCCAGGCAAGATTGCGGAAGAAGACGGCGACGGAGATGTCGGCGATCGATACGGCCTCGAACTGGAAGCCGGTTGCCGGCGCCAGGCGCTCGAGCTGATCCATCACCTCCGGCAGCTCCTCGGCGACAATGCGGGCGATCTTGGCCGTATCGCGCGGCCGCTGCCAGATGTGGGGGTTGACCACGGCCTCGTAGAAAATCCGCCAGATGATGACGTCACCCATGCGCGTGTCCGCGTACTCCTCGATCCAGCGCGCCCGGGCGCGGTCGGCCGGCGTGCGGGGCAGCAGGGCGGGCGCGGGATAGCGCTCCTCCAGGTACTCGCAGATCACGGTGCTGTCGGACAGGGACACCTGATCGTCGATCAGGACCGGCACACGCCGGAGCGGATTGAGCTCGCTGAACCGGTCGTCGCCGAAAAACGGCACGATCGGGTCCACCTCGTAGGGCACGCCCTTCAGCTCGCAGGCAGCAAGCACCTTGCGCACATAGGGCGATATCGGCCCACCGATGATGGTCGCGGGCTCGAGCTTGCTCATGGCCGTTTCCTCGAATTGCCTCAGCGCTTCAGCATACACGTAGTGCTTGACTCGTGCGCGCCGGGGCGTAGGTTCCGCGCGCTTCGCAATCCGGCGAGGCAGCAAACGCGCACAACCACGAGGCCGGCCATGGGCTTTTTCGCCGACAGCGTCAACCGCATCCAGCCCTCCCAGACCATCGGCATGTCGACCAAAGCGCGCGAGCTGAAGGCGAAAGGCCGCGACATCGTCGATCTGTCGGCCGGCGAGCCGGATTTTACGACCCCCGAGAACATCAAGGAAGCCGCCGTACGCGCCCTGCGCGAGAACAAGACCAAGTACACCGACGTCGACGGCATCCCCGAGCTCAAGGCGGCGGTGGCCGCCAAGTTCAAGCGCGAGAACGCCCTCGACTACCAGCCGAACCAGGTGTCGGTCGGCACCGGGGGCAAGCAGGTGCTCTACAATGCGCTGCTCTGCACCGTGAACCCGGGCGACGAGGTGGTGATCCCGGCGCCCTGCTGGGTGTCCTACGTCGACATCGTGGCGCTCGGCGGCGGCAAGCCGGTGTTCGCCAACTGCAAGTTCGAGGACGGCTACCGGCTGCGGCCGGAGGTGCTCGACGCCGCAATCACGCCCAAGACGAAGTGGCTCGTCTTCAACGCGCCGTGCAACCCCTCTGGCGCGGCCTATACCCGGGCGCAGCTCAAAGGGCTGACCGACGTGCTCATGACGGCGAAGAACCGGCACGTCTGGGTGCTCACCGACGACATGTACGAGCACCTGATCTACGACGACATGGAGTTCTTCACGCCGGCGCAGGTGGAGCCCGGCCTCTACGAGCGCACGCTTACGCTCAACGGCCTCTCCAAGACCTACTGCATGACCGGCTGGCGGCTCGGCTACGGAGCCGGCCCGGAACCGCTCATCAAGACGATGTGCAAGCTGCAGTCGCAGTGCACGTCCAATCCCTCATCGATCGCCCAGTGGGCGGCCGTGGAGGCGCTCAACGGCCCGCAGGACTTCATCGCCCGCAACACCAAAGTCTTCAAGGAGCGGCGCGACCTCGTAGTGTCCATGCTGAACCAGGCCAAGGGCATCAAATGCCCGAAGCCCGAGGGGGCCTTTTACGTCTATCCCTCCTGCGAGGGCGTGATCGGCAAAACCAGCGGGAAAGGCACCAAGATCAGCACCGACCAAGACTTCACCCTGGCGCTGCTGGAGGAGGAGGGCGTGGCCTGCGTGCATGGCTCCGCCTTCGCCATGAGCCCGTTCTTCCGCATCTCCTACGCCACCTCGACGGCGGCGCTGGAGGAGGCCTGCAAGCGCATCCAGCGCTTCTGCGGAAACATGCGGTAGAGCCGGCTGCAAGCTGCAAGAGGCGCCGCCCGCATCAGTGCTAGCGCCTTGCGCACCATCGCTATCCCAGGAACGGCAGCGGCACCGCCAGCGTGAAGCCGTTGAGCATCAGCAGCACGCCCAACGTGCCAAGCCCACCGCTCAGGCCGAGCAGCCAGAGGTTGCCGATGATCAGGTGGACGGAGGCGAGCACGATGGCGATCTGCAGGAGTGCCTGGCTCCAGTCGAAATAAGGGTCCTTCCTGAGCGCCACGTCGCGCTCCGCCTCGAGCGCCTTGCCACGCGCGAACAGCTCATCAAGCCCTTCCTTCTTCAGGGGATCGGAGGTGAGCGCCTGAATCTGGGCACGGTAGGCCCTCATCTTCTCCTCGATCCGGCGCCTGGCCTCGTCCGGCATGCCCGGCTGCGACGCCAGAAGAAGCTCCAGGTCGTCGGCCGCGATGGTGACGGCGTGGCGGCGGATGTTCTTGGCCTGGAAGAACGCCCAGGTGTTGGCGGCCTCAATGTTACTGCGGGTGGCGTCCTTGGCAGCATTGCCGCCGCCGACGCCGCAGATCGCGAGCAGCACGGCGAGGACGCCGATGAAAACGCCGATCCACTTGTTGCGCTCGTCCTTGTCGTTGGCGAGTCGCTCGGTTACCTCGTCCAGCGCCATGCGCTACCTCCCTCGGGGCGAATGCCGGCCTGTAGGCTGTGTTTGACGACACCTGCGCAAGGGCGCAAAAAGCAGCACCCAATCCCCCGCCCAGGCGTTGTATCGGTAAGTCGTGACGACCTGTAGGCCCCTCGGCAGTTGCAAACAGGAGGTTACAGATTCAGAAGCGCCGTCCTGTCATGCTGGTTGTCCTGGACGGCTGGGGCTGCCGCGAGGCCTCAGCCGACAATGCGGTCCGGCTGGCCCGCACGCCGACTTTCAGCAACCTGTGGTCGTCCTGCCCGCGTGCACGTTTGCGCACGTCGGGCGGGGACGTCGGCCTGCCCGACGGGCAGATGGGCAACTCCGAGGTCGGGCACCTGAATATCGGCGCGGGCCGGGTCGTCTTCCAGGACTTGCCGCGCATCAACCAGGCGGTCGAGGCGGGCGAGATCGGCAAGGCGGCGGCCGTGCAAGGCCTGATCGAGCGCCTGCGGCGCTCCGGCGGCACCTGCCATCTCATGGGCCTCGTATCGCCCGGCGGCGTGCACTCGCACCAGGATCATGCCGCGGCCCTGACCAAGGCGCTGTCGGAGGCGGGCGTGCCGGCCGTGCTCCACGCCTTCACCGACGGCCGCGACACGCCTCCCCAGGCAGCGGGCGGCTATCTGCAGCGGTTGGCAACGACGCTGCCGCAGAACGTGCCGATCGCCACCGTCTGCGGCCGCTACTTCGCGATGGATCGCGACAATCGCTGGGACCGCGTCGGCAAGGCCTACGCGGCCCTGGTCGACGCCGACGGGCCGCGCTTTGCCGATGCCCAGGCCGTGGTTGCGGACGCCTATGCCGCCAAGGTGGGCGACGAGTTCATCGTGCCCGCGATCGTCGGCAGCTATCGCGGCATGAAGGACGGAGACGGGGTGCTCTGCTTCAATTTCCGCGCCGACCGCGTGCGCGAGATTCTGAGCGCGCTGCTCGATCCCAAGTTCAAGGGCTTCGATCGCCGCCGCCGCGTCGCTTTCGCCGCCGCCGTCGGCATGACGCAGTACAGCGAGGAACTCGACAAGCTGCTCGGCACGATCTTCCCGCCGCTTACGCTGCCGCATGTCCTGGGGCAGGTGGTGGCCGACGCCGGCCGCGCGCAGCTGCGCATGGCCGAGACGGAGAAATATCCGCACGTCACCTACTTCCTCAACGGCGGCAACGAGACGCCCTATCCCGGCGAGGATCGCATCCTCGTGCCCTCGCCGAAGGTCGCCACCTACGACCTCAAGCCGGAGATGTCGGCGCCCGAGCTGACCGACAAGGCGGTCGCGGCCATCGCCTCGGGCAAATACGACCTCATCGTCCTCAACTACGCCAACCCCGACATGGTCGGCCACACCGGCAGCCTGGAGGCCGCCATCAAGGCGGTGGAGACGGTGGATGCGGGGCTCGGTCGGATCGTCGACGCGATAAGAGCGGCCGGGGGCGCCGTGCTGGTCACGGCCGACCACGGCAACTGCGAGCTGATGCGCGATCCCGAGACCGGCGGTCCGCACACGGCCCACACCACCAACCCGGTGCCGGTGGTGCTGGTGGGTAGCGGCAGCGCGTCCCTGGGCGACGGCAAGCTCGCCGACATAGCTCCGACGCTGCTCGAGCTCATGCAGCTGCCGAAGCCCGTGGAGATGACGGGCATGTCGTTGCTGCGATCCCAGGGCAGCACCTAGGCTGCAGCGTGACGCGGGCCTCGCGACGACTGGCGCGTCGGCTGCACCGGCACGACGCCTTCAATGGTCGTGACTGCCGGTATCGACGCCAGGCCGGCTAACCCAGCCCCAGCACGTCCATCATGGAGAACAATCCGGGGCCCTTGCCGCGACCCCAGAGCGCTGCCTTGACCGCGCCGCGCGCGAAGATGCCGCGATCGGTGGCGCGATGGGTCAGCTCGACCGTCTCGCCGTCGGCCGCAAAGATCACGGAATGCTCCCCGACGTTGCTGCCGCCGCGCAGGACCGCGAAGCCGATATCGCCACGGCGGCGTGCGCCCGTGTGCCCGTCTCGCGCGCGCACGCTGGCGCTCTCGAGCTTGACGCCGCGGCCTTCGGCGGCCGCCCGGCCCAGCATCAGCGCCGTGCCCGAGGGCGCGTCCACCTTGTGCCGGTGATGCATCTCCAGCACCTCGATGTCGAAGTCAGGATCGAGCGCGGCAGCCACCTTGCGCGTGAGCGCGGTCAGGAGGTTCACGCCGAGACTCATGTTGCCGGCGGTGACGATGGTCGCGTGGCGAGCCGCGGCGGCAATCCCCGCCTCGTCCTCCTTGGCAAGGCCGGTGGTGCCGTAGACGAACACGTTACGCGCGTTAGCGGCGAGGCCCGCGAACTCCACGGTGGCCTTCGGAGCCGTGAAATCGAGCACGGCGTCGGCCTTGGCGAACACGTCGAGCGGCTCGTCCGTAATCACCACGCCGACCTTGCCGAGGCCCGCGAGCAGCCCGACATCCTGGCCCACCGCGATCGAGCCCTCCTGCTCAATCGCGCCGACGAGCGCGCAGTCCTCCCTGCCGTGGATGGCCTTCACGAGCTCGCGTCCCATGCGTCCGGCCGCCCCGGTAACAGCTATCTTCATCTTTGGCATGGCTTCGAACCTTCAGGGGTGCATCGCGCCAGCGGGTATAGCACGGCCGCCCGGGCGCGGAAGGCAGCGCGCGAGCGGTGCCGGCCCGGCACAGGCTTTACCGACGCTGCCGTGGTATAGTCGCGCGGGAAACCCGTTGCGCGGGCGCAGGCGCCGGCCTCCCGTAACGGGGCGGAGGGGGAAGATGCCATCACCTGCCTGCGCGGTGAGAGCAATGCTGATCTTGGGCTTCCTGGGGTTGATCCTCGGGTCGTCTCCGGTTGCCGCCAACCGCCCGAAGAGCCTGTATACGACGGTCGATCTCGCGGCCTGCGACCGCATGAGCCGGCATCCGGACGGCGGCGCCTGGCTTTGCTCCGGACTGGGAGGACTGCCGGTCTACGTTGCCGAAGGTGATCTGCGCCAATTCCTGAGCGTGGGCACCGACGCCGCACAACGGCGTGCCGCGCAGCAGACGCTCGGCGCCTTCAATTCGATGTTCGAGCACGGCAGTACCCGCGCCACCCTCGAGTGGCGCTTCGACCGCCGCGGAGAACGACAGATCCCCTATGCCATCATCGTGCGCTTCCACACCTCGCGCGACGGCCGCAAGGGCGACGTGCTGATCGTGCTCAAGGTCGCGCCGAGCGAAACCTGCCACGTCGCCTACATCGATGCGCTCGCCAACAGCAGCGCCATCACGCTCGCCCGCTTCATCGCCGACAAGCAAGCCAAGGCCTTCGACTGCCAGAACGAGCCGCGCGTCGAAGGCGCAATCGGCAAGAGCCCCATGTAGCCCGGCGCCGGAGGCCTCAACCGACGACGGCCGGATGAGACTTGCGGTCGGCCAGCGGCACGATGGCGCGCTCCGGCGCGCCGACGTAGAGTTGCCGAGGCCGCACGAGCTTGGACTCCGCATCGGCGATCATCTCGATCCAATGCGCGATCCACCCAACCGTGCGCGCGACCGCGAACAGCGGCGTGAACATCGCCTGCGGGAAGCCGATCGTGCGCAGGATGATGCCGGAATAGAAATCGACGTTGGGATAGAGCTTGCGGGTGACGAAGTAGTCGTCCTCCAGCGCGATGCGCTCGAGCTCCATGGCGGTCGCGAGCAGCGGATAGCCGCGCTTGCCGTAGGCATCGAGCACCTCGTAGCAACGGCTGCGCAACACCTTGGCGCGCGGGTCGTAGCTCTTGTAGACGCGGTGGCCGAAGCCCATCAGGCGGTAGGGATCGCTTTTGTCCTTGGCGCGGCGCAGGATCTCCGGGATGCGGTCCACGCTGCCGATCTCCTCCAGGGTCTGCAGCACGCCCTCGTTGGCGCCGCCGTGCAGCGGGCCCCACAGCGAGGCGATACCGGCGGCGATGCACGCGTAGGGATTGGCGCGGCTCGAGCCGACGGCACGCACCGTCGAGGTCGACGCGTTCTGCTCGTGGTCGGCCTGGACGATGAGGAGCGCATTCATGGCGCGCGCGGCCGCGGACTGCGCCGCGCAGGGCTCGCACGGCACCGCAAACATCATGTGCAGGAAGTTCTCGGCATAGCCCAGATCGTTGCGCGGATAGATGAAGGGCTGGCCCAGCGCGTACTTGTGCACCATGGCGGCAATCGTCGGCATCTTCGCGATCAGGCGATGCGCGGCAATCCTGCGGTGCGCGGGATCGAAGATGTCGAGGCTGTCGTGGTAGAAGGCCGATAGCGCTCCCACCACGCCGCACATCACGGCCATGGGGTGCGCATCGCGGCGGAAGCCGCGATAAATGGCGTGCAGCTGCTCGTGCACCATGGTGTGGTGCGTGATGTCCGCAATGAACCGCTGCCTCTGGACCGCATCGGGCAGCTCGCCGTTGAGCAGCAGCCAGGCCACCTCGAGGAAATCGCAGCCTTCGACGAGCTGGTCGATCGGATAGCCGCGATAGAGCAGCACGCCATTGTCGCCGTCGACAAAGGTGATGGCCGAACGGCACACGCCGGTGGCGGTGAGGCCTGGGTCGAACGTGTAGCGGCCCGTTGCCTTGTGGAGCTCGCGCACGTCGATCATCTCGGAACCCAGCGTCGGCGCCAGCACGGGTAGCTCGACGCGGGAGCCCGACGCGCCATCCGACAGTTCCACGACATGGGCGTTGCGGCGCTGCTGCATGACGACCTCCGGGAGAGGTTGGACCTGGGCGAAGCTAGACGCCCGGCGGCCTGGTGTGTCAATGTTGATAATGTCGATCAATATATCAGGCCGAAGCATGCTCATCACATCACGCGAAGCCGCACGACGGCTCGGGGTCAAGCCCGCCACGCTCTATGCCTACGTCAGCCGCGGGCTGCTCAGGTCGTCGGCCACGCCCGACAGCCGGGAGCGGCGCTACTACGCCGAGGACGTGGAACGTCTCAAACGCCTGCGCCGTACCGGCCGCCGTTCCGGCGCTCCGCCCAAGCCGTTCGACCAGCTCTCACCCGTGCTCGATTCGGCCATCTGCCTGATCGAAGGCGGGCGCCTCTACTATCGCGGCATCGACGCTGCCGGCCTCGCCGAGCACGCCAGCCTCGAGGAGACCGCCCGGCTCCTGTGGGGAGCCGAGGCGCCCGATCCCTTTCTCGCCGCGCACCAGACGCTGCGCCGCGGCAGGGGCGGCGGCGCCGCTGCGGTGGACCTCTCCCCCTTCGACCGCGTCCGTGCCGTGCTCGTCGACCTCACGAGCCATGACGTCGGCGCGCTGGACACCTCGCCCGAGTCGGTAATCCGCACCGGGGGGCGCCTCATGCTGGCGTTGACGGCGGGCCTCGCCGGCGCCACACCCGGCAGCGCACCGTTGCATGAGCAGCTGGCGAGCGCGTGGAGGGTGAGGGATGGGGCCGATCTGATCCGGCGCTGCCTCGTGCTGGCTGCCGATCACGAGCTCAACGCCTCCACCTATGTGGCCCGCTGCGTGGCCTCGACGGGCGCCTCCCCCTATGCGGTCGTGATCGCCGCGCTTTCGGCGCTATCGGGCCCGCGTCACGGCGGCGAGACGAGCCAGGTCGAGATCCTGCTCGCCACCTTGACCGCCTCCCGGGACATCACCGGCGAGATTGCAGGCCGCCTGCAGCGCGGGGAGCGGGTACCAGGCTTCGGCCATCCGCTCTATCCGGAAGGCGACCCGCGTTGCGTCGCCATCCTCGACGCCCTCGCCGCATCCGGGTTCGCGCGGCGCAGCCGGCCCGTGCTCAAGGTGGGGCGCGACATCGCCCAGCTGATCGGGCGCCGGCCCAACATCGATTTCGCGCTGGGCGCCGTCTCTCGCGTGCTGGGCCTGCCGCGCGGATCGGGGCTCGGCATGTTCCTGCTCGGCCGCACCGCCGGGTGGATCGCACACGCCATCGAGCAGTACGCGAGCGGCACCCTCATCCGCCCCCGCGCGCGCTACGTCGGCGTGCAGCCTGAAACCGGAAACAGCCCCCCTATCTGAATTCCAGGAGCCGGCCAAACGCGCGTCCCCACATCACCAGGGGCGACCAGGGTCGTGGCGCGGCTGCCCGCCTCCGCGGGCATGCCGTCACCGCCAGGCGAAGGCGACCTTCTCCAGCCGCTCGCCGCCGATCTTGGTGTAGGCGCTCGCCACGGGGCGGCCGCCGCGGCGCCAGTAGAAGTCGCAGGCGGCGGTGTTGTCGAGCAGCGCCCACACGATGAGGCCGTTCAGCTTGCGCATGTCGAGGGCGTGCCGGCACCCCTCGAACAAGTGCTCGCCGAGCCCCAGCCCCTGATAGACGGGATCGAGATAGAGCTCGTAGATCTCGCCCTGGAACGGGCCGCGCTGGCGCGCGCTGCCGATGGTAGCGTAGCCAGCGACTGTGCCCGCCATCTCCAGCACCAGGGCGCTGTCGCCGGACTTCAACGCGTCGCGCCACCACTCGGGCGAGCGCTGGCGGATCATGCTTTCCAGATGCAGATGCGGAATGATGCCGCGATAAGCGAGCTGCCACGCTTCCTTGAAGATGCGCGCAAGCGTCGACGCATCGGCCGGCTTGCCGCCCCGCACCCGCACCTTTGATGGGGACCCCAACATGCCCGTCACTATAGCCCCTTCGGGAGCGAAGCGCTCGCGCGTTTTTTGCGCTTGACGCGAGGGCCGGACTCGGACTCCCGGCATTGCCGCATCGGTTAACCCGACGACGCGTTGCGCGGAGCGCGTTGCTCGTCCTTCGACAAGCTCAGGACAACATACCCAGCACGACGGGTTGAGGACGAAAAGCTCAGAACGACAAGCCAAGCACGACAGGCTCGGGACGATGTCTTGCGTGTGGCGTTCGCCCCGAGCACAGCCCGCCCTGAGCCCGTCGAAGGGCGACCGCTGCGTTCACGTCAGCGCCGAGAAAGCGCGGCGATAGCCGGTGGCGGCCGGATCGAACAGGATGTCGGACGGGCGCAGCGGCCGCGCGAGCGCCAGGCCTTCGAGCGAGCGGCAGCGCGAGAGCGCCACATAGGCCTGCCCGTGGGCAAACGTGCCGCGGCCCTGGCCAAGCTCGATGTAGACCCTGTCGAGCGTCAGCCCCTGGCTCTTGTGGATCGTCAGCGCCCATGCAAGGCGCAGGGGAAACTGGCGGAACGTGCCCGCCACCGTCTCGACGATCTTCTCGGCCGCGTTGTCGAAGGCGTAGCGGCGGCTTTCCCAGGACACCTGCTCGATCTCGTGCTCCTCGCCTCCCACCTCGACCCACACGCGCGTTTCCTCAAGGCGCGAGATGCGGGCAATCGTGCCGTTGACCCAGCGCCGGTCGGGGTCGTTGCGCAGCAGCATGACCTTGGCCTTGGGCTTCAGCATCAAGGTGTCGTCGGTGGGCCGCGACGCGTCGCTGAACTCGCCCGTCGTGGCCGCCTTGTAGGGCCTCAGCGCACCCGGCAGCCGTTCCAGGTACTTCGCGTTGATCCGGCCGGCCGCCGCATTGGTGGGCGTGAGGATCACATAGTCCTCGCCCTCGTCCAGTTTGTGGATCGGTTTCACGCACGCGTTGAGCAGCGCCAGGTCGTCCTCGCCGGCCTCGCCCTCGCGGATCTTGTTCAGCAGATCGAGCAGCGCCTCATCCCTCTGCCGGAACACGTGCGCAAGCTCGATCAGCGCCGTGCCCGCGCCCTCCCCGAGCGAGGAGAGACTGAAGAAGAACGGCCCCCCGTGCTCGGACTCCAGGTGTCCTGCCACCTCGGCGTCGTTGATGACGGGCGGCAGCTGGTGCAGGTCGCCGAACAGCGCCAGGCGCAAGCCGCCGAAAGCCTCGCGCGGACGCCCGCGATTGAGGCGCAGCGACTGGTCGATGGCCCACATCAGGTCCGAGCGCACCATCGACACCTCGTCGATGACCAGAAACTTGAGGCGGCGCATGAGTCGGCCGTTGCGGCTGCGGCGGATGTCGTCGTGCCGGATGAGGCGCGGGGGAAAGCCGAAGAAGGAGTGGATGGTCTGCCCGCCGACGTTGACGGCGGCGAGCCCCGTGGGCGCCAGCACCACCATCTCGTCGGCGATCATCGCCTTGAGGCACGTGAGCAGCGTCGACTTGCCGGTTCCCGCCCGTCCCGTGACGAACAGGTGGCCGGCGCCTTCCCTCAGGTAATCGTAGGCAGCGATGTACTCGTCCGTCGGCTCAACGCCGCGCGGCCAGCCTTTCGCTGCGTCAGTTGTAACAGGCACGGCTGCAGTTGCTGTATCGGCCACTGATCGGTCCGGTGTGGGCAGAGAAGCGAGTCGCCATCGACTATAGGCCGGCCTCGTAGGGCGCAAAAGGCGAAGCCGCATTGCACCGCTGAGCCTGCGTTTCGGTGCAATGCGCTCCGCTTTTGCACCCTACGCGGGTGAGGTCACACCGGCTTCAGCAGCACGTGGCGCTTGCGGCCGAGCGAGAGCTTGATGACGCCGTCGCGCGCGTCGGCCGCACTCAGGACCGCCTTCTCGTCCTTCACAGCCTCGTCGTTGACGCGCAGGCCGCCGCCGGCGATCTGGCGGCGCGCCTCGCCATTCGACTTGACGAGGCCGGCCTTGACGAACGCGCTGAGCACGCCGAGCCCCGGCGTCAGCTCGCCGGCAGCGACCTCCACCGTCGGCAGGCCTTCGGCGAGCGCGCCCTGCTCGAAGGTCTGCTGCGCGGTCTTGGCGGCGGCTTCGGCCTTCTCGCAACCGTGCAGCAACGCCGTCGCCTCGGTGGCCAGCACCTTCTTGGCCTCGTTGACCTCCGCGCCCCGCAACGCCGCGAGCTTGTCGATCTCGGCCAGCGGCAGCGTCGTGAACAGCTTGAGGAACTTGCCGACGTCGGCGTCCTCGGTGTTGCGCCAGTATTGCCAGAAGTCGTACGGCGCCATCTGCGCCTCGTTGAGCCACACCGCGCCCTGCGCGGTCTTGCCCATCTTGGCGCCGGAGGCGGCGGTGAGCAGCGGCGTCGTGAGGGCGTAGAGCTGGTGCGTGCCCATGCGCCGGCCGAGATCGACGCCCATGATGATGTTGCCCCACTGGTCGGAGCCGCCCATCTGCAGCTTGCAGCCCGTGCGCTGCGCCAGCTCGACGAAATCGTAGGCCTGGCAGATCATGTAGTTGAACTCGATGAAGCTCATCTCCTGCTCGCGCTCCAGCCGCAGGCGCACGGAGTCCATGGTGAGCATGCGGTTCACCGAGAAATGCCGGCCGATGTCGCGCAGCATGTCGATGTAGTTGAGCTTCGTCAGCCACTCCGCGTTGTCGAGCATGATGGCGTCGCCCTTGCCCTGCCCGAACTTGAGGATCTTGGCGAACACGCCCTTGATGCTCTCCTTGTTGGCCTCGATCTCCTCCAGCGGCCGGATGGCGCGCGACTCGTCCTTGCCGGAGGGGTCCCCGACCCGGGTGGTGCCGCCCCCCATCAGCGTGATCGGCTTGTTGCCCGACTGCTGCAGCCAGTAGAGCATCATGATGGTGAGGAAGTTGCCGATGTGCAGCGATGGGGCCGTACAGTCGTAGCCAACATAGGCAACCGCCTCCCCCTTCGCCGCCAAAGCGTCGAGGCCGTCGAAATCGGAGCACTGGTGGATGAAGCCGCGCTCGTCGAGGGTGGTGAGGAAGTCGGATTTGAATTTTGCCATGGTGGTCGGCCAGTGGTTTGTCGGTCCGTCAGGGACGGTTTAGGGTGCGGCCGCTGCGGCGGCCATGCTGTGCCACGAACGCGGCATATGGGGCCGTCCTTCGACAGGCTCAGGACGTAGGCGTGGCCAAGGCTGCCAACCCCCGTGCTGAGCCTGTCGAAGTGCGACCGCAAGCCAAGGCCGGAAAGAGCACAGGAACCCCCGCATGGGCAAGACGATGCGCGCGATCGGCCTCATGAGCGGCACGTCGATGGACGGCATCGACGTTGCCATGATCGACACGGATGGCGAATCGCGGCTCGAGCGCGGCCCGGCGCTGACCATCGCCTACGACGAGGAATTCCGTGCGTCGCTGCAAAGGGCCATCTCCGAGGCGCAGCATCTTGCCGACCGCACCGGCCGGCCGGGCTGTCTCGCCGAGGTCGAGCGCGAGCTGACCCGGCAGAACGCGGCAGCCGTCGAGCGATTTCTGGCGGAGGGTAGGCTGACGCCCGGCGCCGTCGACGTCGTCGGGTTTCATGGCCACACCGTGCTGCACGCCCCGGATCGGCGGCTGACGGTCCAGCTGGGCGACGGGCCCGGCCTTGCCGCCGCCATCGGCATCGACGTGGTCTACGACTTGCGCGCGGCCGATTGCGCTGCCGGCGGACAAGGGGCGCCGCTCGCCCCCGTCTATCACCGCGCGCTGGCCGCCTCGCTGCCCCAGCGCCCCATCGCGGTGCTCAACATCGGCGGCGTCGCCAACGTCACGTGGATCGGGCGCAGCGGCGAGCTCATTTCGTTCGACACCGGCCCCGGCAATGCGCTGATCGATGACTGGATGCAGCGCCGTCTCGGCTTCCCCCGTGACGAGCATGGGTCGCTGGCGGCCAAGGGGCGGGTTCACGATGACTATGTCACCCAGTATCTGCGCCACTCCTACTTCGGCGCACCGCCGCCCAAGTCGCTCGACCGGAATGCCTTTCCGCTGGGACTTGTGCACAGCCTGTCGCACGAGGACGGCGCCGCGACGCTCACGGCGTTCACGGCGGCGAGCATCGCCAGGGCGCGCGAGCACTTCCCCGAACAGCCGCAGCTCTGGGTCGTCTCAGGCGGCGGACGGCTCAACAAGACGCTGATGTCCATGCTGGCGGGGCACGTCGAGGGGGCCGTGGCACCGGCCGAGGCCGCGGGCATGGACGGTGATGCCGTGGAGGCGGAGGCGTGGGCCTACCTTGCGGTACGTTCGCTCAAGGGATTGCCCGTCAGCTTCCCCGGCACCACGGGCGTGCCCATGCCGCTGACGGGCGGCGTGCTGGCGAAGAAGGGCAGGCTGGCCAAGACGTAGGCGGGTCAAGCCAAGCGGAGACCCAACACCTGCCGGCCGCATGCCTCGCATTGGGTCATCGCTGGCGCTCGACCCAACCTGCACGCCTCAACCTTCCTTGCGCTCGGCCTCCATCTCGACCGTTCTGCGGTCGAGGTAGCCTCCAACCACCTTCACCAGGTCGTCGATCCTGTCCTGGAAGAAGTGGTTGGCATCGGGGACCACCGCGTGCTCGATTTTCACGCCGCGCTGCACCTTGGTCTTGGCTGCCAGCTCCCCGACGGACGCGCTGGGGACGACACGGTCCCTGTCACCGTTGACCATCAGCCCGGACGACGGACAGGGTGCCAGGAACGAGAAGTCGTAAAGGTTGGCCGGAGGCGCCACGCAGATGAAGCCGTCGATCTCGGGGCGGCGCATGAGAAGCTGCATGGCGATCCAGGTGCCGAACGACACCCCGGCGATCCAGCATGAGCGCGAATCGGGGTTCTGAAGCTGCAGCCAGTCGAGTGCGGAGGCCGCGTCGGAGAGCTCGCCGGGGCCGTTGTCGAAATACCCCTGACTGCGGCCGACACCGCGGAAATTGAAGCGAAGCACCGAAAATCCGCGGTCCACGAACATGTAGTAGAGCGCGTAGACGACCTGGTTGTTCATCGTGCCGCCGAACTGGGGGTGCGGGTGCAGGATGAGGGCGATCGGGCTGTTGGACGGCGTCTCGTGGTGATAGCGGGCTTCGAGACGGCCCGCCGGGCCGTTGATGATAAGCTCAGGCATGCTCGGATGCGCTCCCGCTGATCGGTTGTTGTTGCCGGCCGCGCGCTGGTATCGGGACCAGCCCTGCCCCCTGCTGCGGCCGCGCGAGCGTGCACGAGAAGCAAATATACTTGACTCTCGCGCTCGGAATTTCCATATATCCGGCTAAGTTTAGAACAGTTCGAAAGAGCTGACGGACGTACGCCGCGCACCGGAGCTGTCCGTGAGGGGCGGTGTCTCATAGCACAGCCTGGGGTGCCGAGCGCAAGTGCAGCAAATGTCGAGCGTAGCTCGCATCAGTCGGAGCCAAACGGCGTGGAGTTGAACACCCGGGGCCGGTACGCGGTCACAGCCATGGCCGATCTGGCCAAGCATGGCGCTGAGGGCGCGTTGTCGCTGCCCATGATCTCCGAGCGCCAGCAGATTTCCCTCGCCTATCTGGAGCAGCTCTTCCTCAAGCTGCGGCGCGCGGGCCTGGTCGAGAGCGCACGCGGGCGGTCGGGCGGCTACCGCCTCGGACGGCCGGCCAGCACGATCAGCGTCGCCGAGATCATGGCCGCGGTCGAAGAGGACATGCGCATGACCCGCTGCGGCGGCGAGGCGGCAAAGCCGTGCCTGCCCGGCCAGCGTTGCCTGACGCACGGTCTGTGGGATGCGCTGGGCGAGCAGATCGCCGCCTTCCTGGACAGCGTGACGCTGCAGGAGGTGATCGACGGCATTCCCGCGTCCAAGCAGGCGATGCGCGCGAGCCGGCTGCCCTTCGGACTGCCCGCGGGGCTGCAAGGCAAATGACCGGCGCACGCACATACCTCGACCACAACGCCACGGCGCCCCTGCGCCGCGAGGCGCGGGCGGCCATGCTGTCCGCGCTCGATGTGGTCGGCAATCCATCCTCGCCCCACGGCGAGGGCCGGCGCGCACGCGCGCTCGTGGAGGACGCGCGCGAGGCGGTTGCGGCCCTGGTCGGCGCCAGGCCGGCGGACGTCGTCTTCACCAGCGGCGGCACCGAAGCGAACAACACCGTGCTCGCCGGCGGATGGCAGGCGATCCTGGTTGCGGGAGTCGAGCACGACTCCGTGCTGGCGCCGGCACGAAATTCCAGCGCGCGCATCGTCGAGCTCGCGGTCGGAGGCGATGGCGTAATCGCAGCCGATGGCCTTGCCGGAGCGCTGCGCCAGACGAGCGCCGGCCGCCGCCTCCTGTCGCTGCAGATGGCCAACAACGAGACGGGCGTGCTGCAACCGGTCGGGTCCGTGGCGCGTCAAGCGCGGGAGGCCGGCTTTGCCGTCCACACCGATGCCGTGCAGGCGGCCGGCCGGATGCCCATCGACTTTGCCGACGTCGGCGTCGACTACCTGACGCTGTCCGCGCACAAGCTCGGCGGGCCCAAGGGCATCGGTGCACTCGTCGTGCGCGACGGCGCGGGCCTGCCGAGCCTGATCGCCGGGGGCGGCCAGGAGCGGCGCCGGCGCGCAGGTACGGAGAACGTCGCAGCCATCGCCGGCTTCGGTGCCGCAGCCATTGCGGCGCGGGCCGAGCTTCACCGGATGCAGCGTGTCGGCGCCCTTCGCGACAGCCTGGAGCGCGAGGTGCGCGTGGTCACGCCGGAGGCGATCATCGTTGGCGCGGCGGCGGATCGCCTGGCCAATACCACGAGCCTGGCGCTGCCCGGCGCCAGCGCGGAGACGCTGGTGATTGCCCTCGACCTCAAGGGCATCGCAGTCAGCGCCGGGGCCGCCTGCTCGTCGGGCAAGGTCGGGGTCAGCCATGTGCTGGCTGCCATGGGCCTGGCGCCAGAGGTTGCGCGTGCCGCCATCCGCATCAGCCTCGGCACGCAGTCGACGGAGCAGGATATCGCGCGCTTCCTCGGAGCCTGGACCCATCAGGCGCGCGGGCGGCGCGAACGCGCAGTCGCCTGAGATCGCAACCGATACGAACACAAGAAACAGGATCAAAAGAAACAATGCCGGCAGTCCAGCAGACGATCGACCAGGTCCGACGGATCGACGTCGATCAGTACAAGTACGGCTTCGAGACCGCCATCGAGAGCGTGAAGGCGCCGAAAGGCCTGAACGAGGACATCGTCGCCTTCATCTCGAAAAAGAAGGGTGAGCCGGCGTGGATGCTGGAATGGCGGCTCGAGGCCTTCCAGCGCTGGAAGGCCATGACGGAGCCGACCTGGGCCAACGTCCGCTATCCCAAGATCGACTTCCAGGACCTCTATTACTATGCCGCACCCAAATCGACCGAGGGACCCAAGAGCCTCGACGAGGTGGACCCCGAGCTGCTGCGCACCTACGAGAAGCTCGGCATCCCGCTGAAGGAGCGCGAAATCCTGGCGGGCGTGAAGGGCTCGCGGGTGGCGGTCGATGCCGTGTTCGACTCGGTCTCGGTGGTCACGACCTTCAAGGAGGAACTGGCCAAGGCCGGCGTCATCTTTTGCGCGATCTCGGAAGCCGTGCGCAATCATCCCGAGCTGGTGCGGAAGTACCTGGGCTCCGTGGTGCCGCAGTCCGACAACTACTACGCCGCGCTCAACTCGGCGGTGTTCTCCGACGGCTCGTTCGTCTACGTGCCGGCCGGCGTGCGCTGCCCTATGGAACTTTCCACCTATTTCCGCATCAACGAGAAGCAGACCGGCCAGTTCGAGCGCACGCTGATCATCGCCGACAAGGGCGCCTACGTCTCCTACCTCGAGGGCTGCACCGCGCCGATGCGCGACGAGCATCAGCTGCACGCGGCCGTGGTGGAGCTGATCGCGCTCGACGACGCCGAGATCAAGTATTCGACCGTGCAGAACTGGTACCCCGGCGACAAGCAGGGCAAGGGCGGCATCTATAACTTCGTCACCAAGCGCGGGGACTGCCGCGGCCGCAACGCCAAGATCTCCTGGACGCAGGTGGAGACGGGCTCGGCCATCACCTGGAAGTACCCTTCCTGCATCCTGCGGGGCGACAACTCGCGCGGCGAGTTCTATTCCATTGCCATCTCTAACGGCTACCAGCAGGTCGACAGCGGCACCAAGATGATCCATCTCGGCAAGAACACGTCGAGCCGGATCATCTCCAAGGGCATCGCCGCCGGGCATTCGCAGAACACCTACCGCGGGCTCGTCTCGGCGCACCGCAAGGCAACGGGCGCACGCAACTTCACCAACTGCGACTCCCTCCTGATCGGCGACAAATGCGGCGCCCACACCGTGCCTTATATCGAGGCGAAGAATGCGTCCGCGCATTTCGAGCACGAGGCCACGACGTCCAAGATTTCCGACGACAAGCTGTTCTATTGCCAGCAGCGGGGCCTGTCGGAGGAAGAGGCCGTGGCGCTGATCGTCAACGGCTTCGTGCGGGACGTGCTGCAGCAGCTGCCGATGGAGTTCATGGCAGAGACTCAGAAGCTGATCGGCGTGTCGCTCGAGGGGTCGGTCGGATGAGCCACTGGTTCAAACCGCACAGCCACGGCTATGGCGCCACCCCCGTCAACTGGAAGGGATGGGCCGTGAGCCTGGTGTTCGGGCTTTTGGTGGCGGCGTCCACGAGCGTCCTTGCGGCGTCGCAGCAAATCGCCGGAAGCGACCCAAATATCTGGCTTATTTGCACTTGGCTCATCGGCGTCGGCCTCCTGACCGGCGCCTTCATATGGCTGGCGCGCGCGAAGACGGATGGACAATGGGGCTGGCGCTGGGGAAAGTAGGTGCAAAGACTTAATGCACAAGCAGGGTTCCGGGACCCAACCTGGAGCTTGAAGGGCAGCGGAGCGACCACCAAGGATCGATGGAGTGGAAGATGCGCGATGCGGCGGAAATGATGGCTGCGGTGACGACGGCGAGGCTGAACCGGGAACTGGACGAGCGCGAGTGCAAGCGGCGCAACGCCCTGTCCCGCACGGCCCCAGGCCTGGTGCTGAAGGCGGGCGATGTCGGCACCGTGGTCGAGACGTTCGGGCCGGGCGAGGCGTTCCTGGTGGAGTTTGCCAAGAGCAGCAAGGCCGCCAAAGGCGAGTGCGATTGGATGGGCGTGCTCTATCCAACCGAAATCGAGTTGGGCTCGGATCCCGGGAAGGGATGAGCCCCCGGGACCCAACGGGTCCCGCAACGTGGAGATGGCATGAGCGATGCTTGAAATCAGAGACCTTCGCGTCAAGCTGGCGGAGGAGGACAAACCGATCCTGAATGGCGTGAGCCTGAAAGTCCCCAAGGGCGAGGTGCACGCCATCATGGGCCCGAACGGCTCGGGCAAGTCGACGCTGGCTTATGTGCTGGCAGGCCGCGACGGCTACGAGGTGACGGGCGGCCAGGTTCTCTGGAACGGCGAGGACCTGCTGGCGATGGAGCCCGACGAGCGCGCCACCAAGGGCGTGTTCCTGGCGTTCCAGTATCCGATGGAGATTCCCGGCGTCGCCACGCTGACATTCCTGCGCACGGCGCTCAATGCGGTGCTGCGCAAGCGCGGGCAGAAGGAGCTGACCACACCCGAGTTCATGAAGCGGGTGCGCGAAGAGGCGGGCAGGCTCGGCATTCCCGACGACATCCTCAAGCGCCCGATCAACGTCGGCTTCTCCGGCGGCGAGAAGAAGCGCATGGAGATCCTGCAGATGGCGATCCTGCAGCCGAGCCTCAGCGTGCTCGACGAGACGGACTCGGGCCTCGACATCGACGCCGTGCGCGTCGTCTCCGATGGCGTCAACAGGCTGCGCTCCAAGGATCGGGCGATGCTCCTCATCACCCACTACCAGCGCCTGCTGCAGTACATCGTGCCCGACAAGGTGCATGTATTGGCCGACGGAAGGATTCAGAGGACCGGCGGCAAGGAGCTGGCGCAGGAGCTCGAGGAAACGGGCTACGCCGGCTTCAGAGGCAACGCACTCGCGACGGCCTGAGAGTGACATGACATTGACTGTGACCAAGACGAAGGCGGAGCAGGCGCTCTCCCACAACTTCGAGGCTGTCGCCGCGAAGCTGCCGGGCGGGGCTGCCGTGGCTGCCGCGCGCAAGGGGGCGATCGGGGCGTTTGCCGCACTCGGACTGCCGCACCGGCGCATCGAGCAGTGGAAGTACACCGACCTGCGCACGGCCCTGAAAGAGGCACTGCCGCCGTCGCTGCGCGAGGCCGGCACGCCGCGGCAAAGCGAGATCGACACCAGTCTCGGCGCCCTGGCGGCGCTCGATTGCCATCGCGTGGTGTTCGTCGACGGCGCGCACGTCCCGTCGCTGTCGGGCAAATCTCCGTCCGCCGCGGTTGCGATCGGCTCGCTCGCGGCGGCGCTGGCCGACGGTGCCGGCGACGGCCTCGGCAAGCGCGAGGTGGCCGGCCAGGACGCGGTGATCGCGCTCAACACGGCCTACATGACCGACGGGGCGATCGTCCGCGTCGCCGCGGGCGCCGCGCTCGACAAGCCGCTGCTGCTCGTATTCGCCCGCTCCGCCAGGGAGGGCCGGCTCGTCACGACGCGCAACGTCATCGAGATCGGCGCGGGCGCCCGCGCCACGGTCATCGAGGCGCACCTGGGCCTCGCGGGCGCCGCGTCCGGGCAGGCCAACACGCTGAGCGCCGTGACTGTCGGCGACCGCGCGCGTATCGCCCATGTCGCCTGCACCATGGCCGGCGACGCCTCCGCGCACCTCGCAACCACGCTGGCGACGCTCGGCGAGGAGGCGGTCTATCGGGCCTTCCAGCTCACGGTCGCGACGGGGCTGGCGCGCAATACGATGGCCGTCACCTTCGCTGGAGAGGGCGCCAAGCTCGACATCTCCGGCTGCTTCCTCGGGCGCTCGACCCAGCATATCGACACCACGCTCGTCGTCGACCATGCGGTGCCCGGCTGCGAGAGCCGCGAGCTCTTCAAGGGCGTGCTGACGGATAGTGCCCGCGGCGTCTTCCAGGGGAAGGTGATCGTGCGGCCGCACGCGCAGAAGAGCGACGGCAAGCAGATGGCGCAGGTGCTGATGCTGTCGGAGGACGCCGAGTTCGACTCGAAGCCCGAGCTCGAGATCCATGCCGACGACGTCGTCTGCGGCCACGGCTCGACGGCGGCGGAGATCGATGAGAACCTGCTGTTCTACATGCGCTCGCGCGGCATACCCCTCGGGGAGGCGCGGGCCATGCTGATTGAGAGCTTCATCGGCGAGGCTATCGACAAGATCGAGGACGAGGCTCTGCGCGAGGCGCTGGCGGACGTTGCCAGGGCGCGGCTCGCCGAGCTTTCCGGGGCACGGCCCTAGACGCCGCGAGCGCGCGGCGGGAGAACGCGAATGACAGCCATGATGAAAGAATCCGACGCCACCGGCGAGCCGGCTTATGACGTCGAGGCGATCCGCGCCGACTTCCCGATCCTCTTCCGCGAAGTCTACGGCAAGCCGCTCGTATATCTCGACAACGGCGCCTCGGCGCAGAAGCCGCGCTCGGTCATCGAGGCGGTCGATTTCGCCTACCGGATGGAATACGCCAACGTCCATCGCGGGCTGCACTACCTCTCCAATGCCGCCACCGCGCGCTACGAGGACGCGCGCGAGACCGTGCGCCGCTTCCTCAATGCGCCAAGCGTGGAGGAGATCATCTTCACGCGCAACCTGACGGACGCCGTCAACCTTGTCGCCAGCTCCTACGGCATGAGCTTCAAGCCCGGCGACGAGATCGTCATCTCGATCATGGAGCACCACTCCAACATCGTGCCCTGGCACTTCCACCGCGAGCGCAAGGGCTGCGTCCTCAAGTGGGCTCCGATCGCCGACGACGGCACCTTCCTGATCGACGAGTTCGAGCGCCTGCTCACTCCGCGCACGCGCATGGTCGCTCTCACGCACATGTCGAACGTGCTGGGCACGGTGGTGCCGATCAAGGAGGTGATCCGCCTGGCGCACGCGCGCGGCATACCCGTGCTGGTCGATGGCGCCCAGGCAGCCGTGCATATGCCGGTCGACGTGCAGGACCTCGACTGCGATTTCTACGCGTTCACGGGACACAAGACTTACGGGCCCTCGGGCATCGGCGCACTTTACGCCAAGCGCAAGCATCTCGACGCCATGCCGCCCTACCAGGGCGGCGGCGACATGATCGAGAGCGTGCACCAGGACGCTGTCGTCTACGGTCAGCCGCCGCACAAGTTCGAGGCGGGAACGCCGGCGATCGTGCAGGCGATCGGGCTCGGCGCGGCCCTCAACTACATGATGCAGGTCGGCCGCGAGCGCATCGCGCGCCACGAGGCGGAGCTGAGGGATTATGCGCACGCGCGCATGCGCGAGCTCAACTGGGTGAAGATCCACGGCACCGCCAAGGGCAAGGGCGCAATCGTGTCCTTCAGCATCGACGGCCTGCACCCGCACGACATCTCCACCATCATCGACCGATCGGGTGTGGCAGTGCGGGCCGGCCACCACTGTGCGCAACCGCTGATGGAGCGCCTGGGCGTGACGGCCACGTGCCGGGCCTCGTTCGCGATGTACAATACCAAGGCCGAGGTCGACGCCCTGGCCGAGGCGCTGATCAAGGCGCGCGACTTCTTCGGATGAGTCATCGTAGGTTGGGTCAGGCGAAGTGCTGACCCAACGCTTTAGTGCTCGTCAGATCATGTGTTGGGTCATACCTACGTGATGGTCGCGCCGTAGAGATGTGGAGCTGACGATGGACACCAAGACGGCGGAGATGCCGCAGGCTGAGACCGGGTCCGCACAGGCCGCGCCTGCCCCGGGCTCATCCATCCCGCAGGAGGAACTGGAGCAGCTGACAGCCGATATCGTCGCCGCCCTCAAGACCGTGTACGATCCCGAGATTCCCTGCGACATCTACGAGCTGGGGCTCATCTACAAGATCGACGTCGACGACGACCGCAACGTCGCCATCGAGATGACGCTGACGGCGCCGGGCTGCCCGGTCGCGGGCGAGATGCCGGGCTGGGTGGAGAATGCGGTAGGCGCCGTAGCGGGCGTCGGCCAAGTCTCCGTCAAGCTGACGTTCGACCCGCCCTGGGACAAGGACCGCATGTCCGACGAGGCCAAGCTGGCGCTCGGGATGTTCTGAGCAGCCTTACGCCGAAGCGGCCGTCGTCATCGCGGGCTCCGTCACTGCAGTCGTGGGCTGGAGGCCGGCAAGAGGCCGGTCGTGACGCCGGCGGCGCACCTGGTGCCGCCGACCGATAGGCTCCGCCGCGGGCAAGGCCTGCTCTTGCATCTCGAGCTTGCGGAGCAGGGCCGCGAGGCTTGCGGGAAGGGGGGCATCCGTGATGTCGCTCGACGCTTCGCGGATAGAGTGGCCGATGGCGAGCAGGACTATGTTTTCGGCGCAGTCAGCATCGTCCGGAAGCCCGAACGGGCACGTGTGGCGCGGCCACAGCATCGCTCCTCCCATTCACCCCGCCTGACGCACGCACGCTCCCCAGTTTTCTGCGGGTCCAACCTTCCCCGTAGGAGGCGGCCCGAACGAACCCCACAATCGCCAGCTTCACTGTCCGCGCCATTTATGTCGGATGTGCGGCTCCGCTTATGCTCCATTGTGGAAGTACCCGCCGATTTCCTGCGTCGCCGGATGATCAGGCAACGCCCTCGATCGCCGGGCGCTTGCCGCTCCACGGCCGCGCCTGCTCGAAGAGCGCAGCGATGCGCAGCAGCCGAGCATCCTCGCCGCGACGGCCGACAAGCTGGATCGCCATCGGCAGGCCGTCGCTGTGAAAACCGCAGGGCAGCGTGATGGCGGGATGGCCCGTCAGGTTGAAGGGGTGCGTGTAGGGATACCAGGCGCGCCGCACGGTATCGACCTTCTGCCCTTCGATCTCGATCGGGTCGAACAGGCGCTCCTCGATCGGAATGGCCGTGCGCGCCAGCGTCGGCATGACGATGGCATCGAAGCGGTCGAACCAGCCCTGCACCTTGCGGAAGAGCTGCGTGCGCGCGAGCAGGGCGCGGCCCACGTCGCCGCCGGTCGTGGCCTTACCGAGCTCCATCTGCCGCAGCAGCGTCGGGCTCAGGCGGTTGCCCCATTTGGGCACCACGTCGGCGAAGCGGGCATTCCACATGGCGCTGGAGTAGGCGAACCAGATCGGCTCGACGGGCTCCATGTCGTCGTCCATCGGCTCCACCGAGGCGCCGAGCTGCCCGAGCGTCATGGCGGCCGCCTCGCAGGCTTCGAGCACCTGGCTGTCGATCACCGTGTTGGCGAGCAGCGGACGCCAGGCCAGCCTCGTGCCCTCGAGCGAGCCTTCCGGCGCGGCAGCGGCCACGAAGCCGGTGGAGGGCGCGCCATAGGAGTAGGGGTCGCCCGGATGCTGACCGGCCATGGCTTCGAGCATCAGCGCGGTATCCAGCACGGTGCGCGCCATCGGGTTGATGCTGGAGACGTTGGCGAAGACCTCGGGCGACATGTCGTGCGGGATGACGCCGGCCGACTGCTTCAGGCCGATGACGCCGTTGCAGGCCGCAGGAATGCGCGTTGATCCCCCCGCGTCCGTGCCGACGCCGATGGGGCAGACCCCGGCCGCCAGCGCCACCGCCGCCCCGCCCGAGGATCCCCCGCTGGTGCGGTCGGCGGCCCAGGCATTGCGCGTGCGGCCGAACAGCGGCGCCTCCGTGTAGGGCATGTGCCCGAACTCGGGCGTGGTCGTCTTGCCGATCAGCACGGCACCGGCCCGCTTCAGGCGCGCCACCGAGGCGGAATCCTCCTTGGGCACGTTGTGCTCGTGCATGTAGGAGGCAAAGGTGGTGCGCACGCCCTTGGTGTTGATCATGTCCTTGACGTGGAACGGCACGCCGTGCAGCGGCCCGACGGCATCGCCGCGCGCCAGAGCCCGGTCCGCTGCGGCCGCATCGGCGAGCGCCTGATCGGCGCATAGCGTGATGAAGCAGTTGCAGGCGGCCTGCACCTTCTCGGCTCGATCGAGCGTCGCCTTGGTTATCTCCAGCGCAGATATCTGCTTGGCCCGGATCATCCGCGCGAGGTCGGCTGCGGACGTGAAGGCTGGGTCGGGTGAGGGCATCGATCCAATCCGATGTTGCTGCATGTTGCAGATACGCGTGGGACGCAAGAGCCGACGGCGTATTGCGCCGAAAGCCGGCAGCAAGGGCGCAATTCGGCTCCCGCCTCTTGCGCCCTCCGCCCCCATTGTGCAGGACAATGGGGAGAGGGAGAAGACCGGGAGGAAGCGATATGCAGATCGGCGTGGTGGGCCTTGGGCGCATGGGCGCCAATATCACGCGACGCCTCATGCGCCGCGGCCATGGCTGTGTCGTCTACGATCGCGACCCGGCGCCGGGACGGGTGCTGGTGGCCGAGGGCGCCGCGGCGGCCAATAGCCCGACCGAGCTGGTGAAGGCGCTGCGGGCCCCCCGTATCGTGTGGGTCATGCTGCCGGCCGGCGCCACCACGGAAGCGGCGGTCGGCGAGCTCGCCGGGCTGCTGACGGGCGGCGACACGATCGTCGATGGCGGCAACAGCTTCTGGAAGGATGACATCCGTCGTGCGCGCGAGCTGAAGGCCAAGGGCCTCCACTACCTCGACGTCGGCACGTCGGGCGGCGTGTGGGGTCTGGAGCGCGGCTACTGCCTGATGATCGGCGGCGAGAAGGCCGTCGTCGAACGCCTCGATCCCATCTTCGCCGCACTCGCGCCGGGCAAGGGCGACATCCCAGCGACGGCCGGCCGCAGAGGGCGCGATGCGCGGCCGGAGCAGGGCTACCTGCATGCCGGCGGCAGCGGCGCCGGACACTTCGTCAAGATGATCCACAACGGCATCGAGTACGGCATGATGCAGGCCATCGCCGAGGGCCTCGACATCCTGAAGAATGCGGGGTCGGAGCGCCTACCCGAGGACGTGCGCCTCGCCATCGACGTCGCCGACGTGGCGGAGGTCTGGCGCCGCGGCAGCGTCATCACCTCCTGGCTGCTCGATCTCACTGCGGCGGCGCTGGCGGAGAACGCCGCCCTTTCCGGCTACTCGGGCCACGTGGAGGATTCCGGCGAGGGTCGCTGGACCGTGCAGGCGGCCGTCGAGGAAGCCGTGCCGGCGGAGGTGCTGACCGCCGCGCTCTATGCGCGCTTCCGCTCGCGCCAGGATCACACGTTCGCCGAGAAGGTGCTCTCCGCCATGCGCAAGGGCTTCGGCGGGCATGTGGAGCCGAAGCCGGGCGGCTGAGCGCGCGCGGTGCCGGATATTTTGCCGGCGCAGAATTCCGGCATGACGGGCCGTCTCGGCGACGCTACGGCGAGGCAAGGCTGCGGCGGAAGAAGTCGACCATGTCGGCGTTGATGCGCGCGTGCAGGGCGGCGCGATCGATGCCGGGCGGGTCCTTGCAGTACTCGCCGAGGCGGGCCGCGAGGATGGGCGGACAGGGCGCGAGAAAGACGTAGTGGCCCGCGCCCTTGATGGTCTCGTACTCGGGCGGCTTCGGCAGCATCTGCGCGATGCGCTCGGCGTTCCAGGGGTGGGCCAGGATCTCATCCGCGGTCGGCCGGTAGATCCGCACCGGAACGCTCACCCTCGAGAGGCCCGCGCCGTTGAAGAGGTAGCCCAGCGCCGGCGCCATCAGGAAGATCGCCTTCACGCGCGGGTCGGCGACGAACTTCAGATCGGGCTTGCGCCGCTGCCTGGCGGCCGCGGCATCGGCGCGGCGGCGCAGAGGATCATTGGGCACGGCCTTGCGATAGGCATCGCGCAGGGAGAAATCGGGCACGGCACCGGCGATCAGCAGCGCGGTGTAGCCGCCGGCGGAAAAGCCCGCCATGCCGATCCGCCGTGCATCCACCAGCGGCCCGAAAGCCGGATCGCGCAGCACGCCATCGATCAGGGCGACAATATGATGGGGGCGGCCGACCAGCTGCAGGTCGGTGGCAAAGCCGCTCATGTCCAGGAAGTTGTCGCGCGGATGCTGCACGGCCGCCGCCACGAAGCCGGCGCGGGCGAGCGCGGTCAGGCTGTCGTGGTGGCCGAGGTGGGTGCCGCCCGTGCCGTGCGAATGCACGATCAGCGGAAAAGGCCCGGGCGCCGGAGCCGCCCTGCGCGCCGCCGCGATGCTGAAGGGGCCGAGTTGGGTCGCGCCTCCCTCTTCCCGCGTCGGATAGAAGACGACGGCCGGCATCGGTCCACCCTCGACGGGGTCGGTGAGTTGCATATCCTGGAAGCCGGCGCCGAAGTCGTCGGCACGGGCGGGGCCCGGCGACAGTGTCGTGCCGAACGACATGGCGAGCAGCAATGCCAGGAGCAATGAACGCATGCAGCCGATCCTTGGAGCCTGCGGTGAACCGGTCTGATAGCATGGAGGCTCAAGAAATTTGAGGCCGGCTGCAGGCAGCAGCGGGCGCCTGGAGGGCAAGGAGAGTCATGGCGGAGACGTCACCGCTCGTCGTCGTGCTGATGGGCGTTGCGGGCTCGGGCAAGAGCACGGTCGGCGAGGCGCTGTCACACGCGCTCGGCTGGCCGTTCCGCGATGCCGACAGCTTCCATCCACCGGCCAACGTGGAGAAGATGAGCCGCGGCGTTCCACTCACCGATGCCGACCGCGCGCCCTGGCTCGCCGCCATCGCCGCCTGGATCGACGAACGGCGCGAGGCGGGCAAGCCCGCCATCGTCTCCTGCTCGGCCCTGAAGCGCGCGTACCGGCAGCGGATCGTGGGGGAGCGCGACCGCGTCCGCCTCGTCTACCTGCACGGCGATATCGGGCTGATCAGCGCGCGGCTGCGCGCACGCAAGGGGCATTTCATGCCGGCCTCGCTGCTGGAAAGCCAGTTCGCGATTCTGGAGCCACCGCACGGGGACGAGTTGGCGCTCGCCATCTCCGTCGCGCCATCGCCCGAGACCATCGCGGCCGAGATCACGGAACGGCTGGCGCTCTCGCACCGGGGCGGCTGACATGGCGGCCAGTGCCGGTTTTCTCGAGTTCCTGAGGGGCGAGCTACGGGGCCTCGGGACCATCACCCGGCAGCGCCGGCCTCGACTGCGACGGCTGAGAATTGCTTGCGCGGGCTCGTGGACGAGATCGAGCTGGGCCCCCAGTCCTCTTCCGCTGGATGTCGCCTTCAGCCGGCTTGATCGCCCGGGAGCGCATCCAGCACCATGGTGCCAGCCATTTCAGCCATCCACGGGATGTGCTGGGCAATCTGGGGCAGCGTTGACGTGCGCAAGAGCGTCCGGGCGGCTTCCGCTGTACGCGAGCCCAGCGTGTCCAACTCGCTGCGGCGCGTCACCAGCATGACGGTTCGCGAGAAGCCGGGAGACGGGAGCGAAATTACGTCGAGCGCTGGGCGATGGACCGCGGCTTGCAGAATGCCGAGCGGCGTCGTTATTGCGACCCCCGCCCCGTTCGCAACCGTCGCAAGGAGCGAATCGGAAGTGTCGAAGGATAGCGCCTGAGGGTGCTCGATCCTTAGCCGTCGCAAATGCTGTTCGATCTGCGCGCCCATGTGCGAGCGTGCGCTGTAGCGGATCAGCTTGTGCCTCCGCAGAACATCAGCGAGGGATCGGTCCCGCACCGTATTGCCCCATTCGATGGGAGCAGCGAGCACGAACGGCTCGCGGAAGAGCGCAAAGCGGTTGAGATCGTGCAACCCTTCCATCGGGTTCGAGGTGACGGCCGCGTCGATCGCATCGTGCAGCAGCGCCTCGGTGTGGGCGGACATGAGCCCTGAAAACGCAGTCACCCTCAGCGCGACCGCGCCGTCGATCAAGGTGCGGACCAGGAGCGGCCCTACGGTGCAGGCAAAGGTGTCTATCATCCCCAGCCGCAGATCACGCCGCTCCGTACCGGCCGCCGCCGCCCTTATTTCTTCGATCGCGCGCTCGACGCGCAGGGCGATTTCGCGCAAATGCGAGAGCAGTACGCGGCCCGCTTGCGTGGGTACGAGAGGTCGCCACTCGCGATGGACAAGCGCGGCTCCGATCTCGGCTTCCGCGCGCTTGATCGACTGGGACACCGCCGACTGGGTCAATCCCAGTCGAGCGGCCGCCGCACTCATGCTGCCTTCCTCGATGGCGATCGCTGCAATTTCCAGCAAGACGCAGGTCCAACGTCTTACGCATCCGGAGGGCGGCCGACCTCCGTGGATCCCTCCGTCATCCGGCGCACCGTCTCCCGCCAGGATGAATCAAGTGCGATGTGCCCTGCGATCAACATCTCCAGGATACCGGCCATATGCGGGAACCCCGCCGAATTCTCCTGGAGCTTGCGTATCAAAGTCGGCTCGTCGAAGGGCTGGTCGGCGGCTCCCCGGGCGCTTTCACAGGATTGGGTCCAAGCTTCACCATCACCCGCTGTGCATCTGCGCCTTGCGGGCGCACGCAGGTCCACGGGGAAGGGCTTAGTCGGCACTGCAGATCACGTTGAGAAGCGCCTGACGCTTTTCACGCGTCACGACGGCAATGGCGCGCTCGAGGGCGCCGGGCAAGGCAGCGGGGTCTTCGACGCGTTCGCCATGGCCACCCGCCGCGATGCAGATTTGCTCGAATGCCGGGAGACGATCAAGTCGCATGAACGGCGACTCGTTGCGCTTGGAGGCGCGGCCACCCGGGTACATCGCGGCCGTGAAATGGCGCACGGCGTTCCACATCGCGTTGTTCATGACGATGAAGAGAACCGGCAGGTCGTGCAGGGCAGCAGCATGATGGACTGCAACGGGATTGCTGAAGAGATAGGCGCCATCGCCGACGACGGCAACGACGGGTCGCTCCGGGGCCGCGAGCTTGGCGCCAAGCGCGGCGCCCGCCCCCCAACCCAGACCTGAGGCGGAGCTCGAGCCGAAGTAACTGTCGGGATATTCGAACCCGCAATGCGTCAGACGAAGCGTGTACTCGTTGATAACGATCGAGCGCGGGTCCTTTGCCCGATGGAGGCAATGGCTGACCCAGGCCGGATGGATGGGGCTGCGCGCGGAGACGAGCTCACAGGTCCTCTTCCACTCCGCTGACAGGGAAGCTCTCTGCTTGACGATGCGTGCCCGCCGTTTCGCCACCGCCGTCTCCGCCACCTCCCCCGTCAGCGCATCCGTCAGTGCCTGGAGGATCGTTGCTGTCGAGCCGGTGATGCCGAGATCGCAGGCAAACCCTCGAATGGGAATGTGCGCAAACAAAGGGTCGAAGCCGCATTGGATGACTTTGCACCCCTCCGGGGGCGCAACATGGTCGGGAATCCAGGGGACATCGATCTCCATCGCCAGGATCAGATCGGCGTCGGCGACGAGGGAGCGCGGGTCGTAGCCGAGGTTCATGGCATGCGACGATGGCAGCGATAGATAGCGCGGGTGGAACTGCGCGAGGGGAATGGCAAATCGATCGGTGAATTGAGCCAGAGCCTCGAACGCAGCGGGATCGCGGCCGGCGCTGGCGGTCAGGATCGCCGGGCTCTTGGCCCTGGCGATCATTTGCGCTGCCTCGGCGACGGCCTGGCGATCGGGGGCGGCCGGCGCCGCGGCACGAAGGCGGGCCGATGTCCGATGATTGCCCTGGGCCGGCAGCGCCAGAACTTCGCGCGGGAGGCTCAGGTAGACAGGCCCGCGGGGCTCGGTAGCTGCAATGGAGAGGGCGCGATCGACGACGGTTTCAAGCTGCTCGGCGTTGCGCAGCTCGTAGTCCCATTTGACCAGCTCGCGGATCAGGCCGCCCTGGTCGTACATTTCCTGCGCCCAGTGTATATAGCCGTCGCGCGAACCGAGCAGGCCGCCTTCCGTGATGGGCGAGCGCCCCGCCGTAAGAAGAATGGCGATGTTTTCGCGGGCCGCGTTCATCGCGGCGCAGACCATGTTGGCCGTTCCCACGCTGACGTGCACCATCACGGCGGGAATCTTGCGCGATATCATCGCGTAGCCATGCGCCATGGTGACCGCGAGATTTTCGTGGGTGGCGAGGATCGGCCGAGGCACGCGGGTGCCCTTCTGCTCAGCCTCCGCGTAGGCCTCGATGATCGGGGCAAAGTCGGTTCCCGCATTGCCGAAGAGGTATTCGACGCCGCGCTCGGCAAGAAGTCCGAGATAGGCAGTGGCGACGCTGTCCGCCTTACGGGCTGGCATCGAGCTTCTCCTCTTTTCCCTGCACGCTCTGGGACGCCGGTTCCACCTCGAACGCCATGGCGTCGGAGCCCGCGATCGAAACGCCGACGCGCGTGCCGGTGGGCCAGCGGTTGATCGCATCGGGCTCCAGCGATCGCATCAGGATGCGGCTTGTGCAGACTTCAGGCGCCTCAAGATAGAGATTGACGTAGCCGCCCTGGTAGATGTGCGCCGCCACCGTACCCTCGACGGCAATCGGCTCGCCTGCACTTGCCAAGCGCAACTGCTCGGGCCGTACGAACAGGTCGACGGGATCGCCGGATCGCACTCGGACGAGCGGCTCTCCCGGAACGGATATCCTTGCTGCGCCCACCGTGACGACGGCTTGCCCATCGGTCCTGTCGAGGCGTCCGCGCAGCACGTTTACATCGCCAACGAAGGACGCGACAAAGCGGTCGGTGGGGCGGCGGTAGATTTCGTCGGGGCTACCGACCTGCCGAATGCGTCCCTCGAACATGACGGCGATCCGATCCGACAAGCTCAAGGCTTCGCCTTGATCGTGCGTCACGAAGATCGTGGTCACTCCGAGCTGGCGCTGGATCTCCTTGACCTCAAGCTGCATGGACGCGCGCAGATTCCGGTCGAGCGCCGAGAACGGCTCGTCCAGCAGCAAGACTTTCGGCGAGACGACGAGCGCGCGCGCCAGCGCCACACGCTGTTGTTGACCGCCCGAGAGTTGGTGAGGCCGCCGGTCTTCCACGCCACTGAGACGCACGAGGGAGAGCGCCTCAGCAACCCTGCGCTTCAGTTCGGGCTTGGCGACGCCGCGCATCCGCAGACCGTAACCGACGTTGTCCGCGATACTCATGTGCGGGAACAACGCATAGTTCTGGAACATCATCCCGATCTCGCGCTTGTAGGTCGGGATTTCATTGACGCGCTTGCCGTCGATCTCGACCTCGCCGTCGTCGACCACAAGAAAACCGGCGACCAGATTGAGCAACGTGGTCTTGCCGCACCCCGACGGCCCGAGCAGGGTCATGAGCTCGCCGCGGCGGATGGAGAGCGTGGCGTCGCTGAGGGCAACGACCTTGCCGAACCGCTTGCTGGCGCCCAGCAGACGGACGGCAGCGTCGGAGCCGGCCGTCGTGGATGCTCCCGCACCTCCATTCGATCGACGTTCAGCGGCGAGACTCGACATTCAACACTTTCCCAAGGCCGAGATAGGCGTTGGCCACAGTCAGCAACGTAGCCGTCGCCACAATATACAAGACCGAGAGCGCGGCCATGGACGGGTCGGCATACTCGCGCACATAGTTGTACATCGCGACGGGCAGCGTTTGCGTGCGCTGCGCCGTGACGAACAGCGAAGCGGTGAATTCGTTGAACGACAGAATCGCCGCCAGCAGCCAGCCGCCGACCAGGCCGGGGGCGAGCAAGGGCAGGGTGACGGTGGCGAGCACCCTGCCCGGCGATGCGCCGAGGCTTGCGGCAGCAAGCTCGAGCCTCTGATCAAGATTGCGCAAGGAGACGTAGACACTGCGCAACACGAACGGCAGGACCAGCACGACGTGGCAAGCGACGACCACGGCAAATCCCCGTGCCCAGCCAATCTGCGCGGCAAGAATCAGAAAGCCCAGCCCGATGGTGAAATGTGGCACGACCAACGACGACAACAGAACGGCCTCTATCGTCCTCTTGAGGGGGAACGCATACCGATCGAGTGCGAAGGCGAACGTTGCTCCCACCAACAGGGCGATGGAGGAGGCCCAGCCGGCGACGATGAGGCCGTTGCGGAAGCCTGAACGGAAGTCCTCATAGGCAAGGGCCTTGGCAAACCAGCGCCACGACCAAGTCTCGGGGGGAAACGCGAGAATTGCCTTGTCGTTGAAGGCAGCCACAGTGACGACGGCAGCCGGGAGGATGACGAAGCCAAGGATGGCCAGCACGACCAAGGTGCCGGCAATCCCCAACATGCGCTGGAACGGCGATCGCGCCATATCAATGCGGACCGAATTTCTCGAGAGGTCGCGCTGCGACCCGCAAGAGGCTGAGGATCGCGAAGGTGAGCGCCAGCCCAGCCACCGACAGACTGGCCGCGAAGGGAAAATTGAAGCTTGCCAGACCAAGCTGATAGACGAGATTTGAGACCATGTTCACCTGGCCGCCGCCAATCAGCTGAGGGGTTGCAAAGGCACTGAACGTCCAGGCAAAGGCCGTGGTGGCCCCGGCGATGATGCCGGGCGTGGAGAGCGGCAACGTCACAGTAAGGAACGCGCGGATGGGGCCCGCCCCGAGGCTCTGCGCCGCTTTCTCGAAGGTCGGGTCGATATGCGCCAAGGCAGCCGCCAGCATGATGACCATCACCGGCAACGTGACATGGACGAGCGCGGTGATGACGGCGAACGTCGTGAACAGGATTTGAAGCGGCCGGTCGATCAGCCCCAGCTTGAGCAGAGCGGAGTTGATGAAGCCGTTGTTGCCAAGGACGACGATCCACGAATAGGTCCTCACCACCTCGCCCAGAAAAAGCGGCGTCACCGCGATGACGAGGATGGCTGCCTTGATCAGCCGATTCTGGGCATGCACCAGCGCGTAGGCAATCGGATACGCGACGATGAGCGTGCAGGCCGCGGTGAGAAAGCAGATCCAGACCGTGTCGATGAATACGCGGGCATAGAGCGGCTTCAGCAGCGCCGAGAAGTTGTCGAACGTGAGCCCACCGGCATCGAGCGAACCGGGCACATAGGCGCGCAAGCTGTACTGCAGCACGGTCGCCATGGCTGCGAGGAAGCCGAGCGCGCAGAGTGTCGCCGGAACGACAAAGGTGCGCAGGAAGGGTTGCGGCTTCATCGTGCGGGCCTATCCGCGGCAGAACGGCTGGCAGGCCAGACGTCCGCCGCGGCGCCGTCCCATCAGTTCATGATGTTCTCTGCAAACCACTTGCGCCACTCCGCGGTCTTGGCGGCGCGCAGCTTGTGGTCGATGATGATGGCCTGATTCTTCCATTGCTCGGGGGTCGAGAAGACGCCGGGAAGCTTGGCAACTTCAGGATTGAGCTTCGCGTTGGAGACGACCGGGCTGCCCTTCTTGAGCCTGGCCACTTCCGCCTGTATGGCGGGGTCGAACATGATGTTGATGAACTTGTAGGCCAGGTCGACCTTCTTCGACCCCTTCATGATCGCGATGGTGTCGATGCCGAGGACCGCGCCCTCCTTCGGGATGACGAGCTTGATGGGCACGCCCTGGCCGACCATGTGGTGCGCGTTCATCGACAATATGACCTGCACGGGTGTCTCGCCGTTGGCAATGAGCTGCTGGCTGTTGGCGTCGTTGGTGTAGTAGGCCTTGAAGTTCGGTTTCAGCTGCTTGAGCTTCTCCTGCCCCTTCTCCCAATGCGCCGCATCGCCGCCCGACAGCAGAGCAGACACGGTGATGATGTGGCTCGGGTCGAAATCCGGCGCGGCAAGCTTGCCCTTCATCTCGGGCTTCCACAGATCGGCCCAGCTCTCGAAGGTGAGTCCCGGCACCAGGTCCGGGCGATAGCCGATCGTATAGACGTAGGCCCAGGTGCCGACGTGATAGGGACTGATCTTGGCCTGCTCGACCAGGTTCGCCGCGTTGGGGGCCTTGGCGAGGTCAAGCTGCTCGTAGAGGTCGTCGTTGGCGTAGAGCCAGCCGACATGCGACGTGGTGAAATTAAGATCGCTCTCCGGGTTCCCCTTGGCGAGTTTCGCCTTGTTGAGGCGGTCGATGGTGCCGCCGGTGATGAACTCCACGGCCACGCCGGTTTCTTGTGTGAATTTCTTGGCCGCGGTCTCGGCCACGAGGTCGCGCCAGCTGCCGCCCCAGATGCTGACGACGAGCTTGTCTTGCGCCGCAGCGGGAAATGAAAGCAGCAGAAGAGCGAAACCAAACGCGAGAACGGAAAGACGTTTCATGCTGCAACCTCCTGACCTGCAGGTGCGCGACACGAGCCCACGCGCGATGGGATGCGCGCCATGGGTATCAGTCTATTCATAGGAGGTGAGGCCGTCGATGAAATTGTCGGCTGCTCGACCCGTCCGATGGGCGACAGTCGGTCAGTGCCGGTATCCGATGCACCCCCGAGGCAGGCAGCGCAAGTTTGTCCGAGGACCGGAGGCGAGCGACGCGGGCACAAGGATATGGTGCGATCGAGCGATCCTTCGAAGCCGACGACGGCCAATCGGGGCGATGCGAACCGTCTGACTGCGCCGTCGGCTGAATGGTCAAGATGAGTGCACCGGAGGCACGACTGCCGGACCGGGTTGCGCGACGCGCGCGGCTAGCCGCCCGCCAGCCGCGTCGACAAGAGCAGGGAGAAGCGCCGCGCACTCCTCAACGCTATCGGCTGTGTCCAGCACCGGAACGAACTTGCTCGCGGCTTCTGCTCCAGCTTAGGTTGTGCCTCGGCCAAGCCTGATGAGGGCCGACGCGACAAGGCAAATCTGTTCCCGGCATCGCCCTATGGAGCAACGCATGTCGATTGAAAAGATTGACACGCTTGTCGTCGGCGGGGGACAGGCCGGGTTGGCCATGAGCGAGCATCTGAGTGCTAACGGCGTGCCTCATCTCATTCTGGAGCGGCACCGGATTGCCGAACGATGGCGCTCGGAGAGATGGGACTCGTTGGTTGCGAACGGTCCGGCCTGGCATGATCGCTTTCCCGGTCTCGAGTTCAGCGGTGTCGACCCAAGCGTGGGTCCAAACGACTTTCCGACCAAGGAAACCGTTGCAGACTATTTCGTCGCCTATGCAAAGAAGATTTCGGCTCCCATCCGTTGCGGTGTCGAAGTCCTGAGTGCCGAGAGGAGGATCGGCCGGTCCGGTTTCCACCTCGAGACCTCCGCGGGCGTGATCGAGGCCAACCGTGTCGTTGCTGCGACCGGCCCGTTTCAACGCCCCATCATGCCCGTGATGGTTCCCTCCGACACGGGTGTACTGCAGATGCACTCCGCTGCGTACCGCAACCCAGGCCAGCTGCCAGAAGGCGCAGTATTGGTTGTGGGATCGGGGTCGTCGGGCACCCAGATCGCAGAGGAGCTCCTGGAATCGGGGCGGCGCGTCTATCTCTCGGTGGGGCCGCATGACCGCCCGCCGCGGGCCTATCGGGGGCGCGACTACTGCTGGTGGCTGGGTGTTCTCGGCAAGTGGGACGCCGCAGCCCGGGAAGCCGGAAAGGAGCATGTGACGATTGCCGTGAGCGGTACACACGGAGGCCATACGATCGACTTTCGCCGTCTGGCCGCAAAGGGAATGATCCTCGCCGGTCGTACGGAAGCTTACGACAATGGCGTGATCAGGTTCGCGCCGGACCTCGTGGAGAACCTTGCGAATGGCGATGCGAACCTTCTGTCCGTGTTGGACGAAGCCGACGCCTATGCCGCGCGAAATGGTCTCAATCTGCCGGAAGACCCCGACGCGCGTGCAACTGTGCAAGATTCAGACTGCGTGACGAACCCCATTCTCTCGCTCGATCTGGCAAAGTCCGGGATCACGACGCTTATCTGGGCGACAGGTTTTGCTTCCGATTTCAGCTGGCTGAAAGTCGACGCCTTCGACGAGAATGGCCGTCCGAAGCATCAGCGCGGCGTCTCGTCCGAGCCGGGCATATATTTCCTGGGTCTGCCCTGGTTGTCGCGGCGCGGCTCGAGCTTCATTTGGGGCGTGTGGCATGATGCGCGGTATCTCGCAGACCAAATTACGATCCAGCGCAATTACATGGCGTATCACAACGCTTCCCAGCAGGGGGATGAGGCGCGATAGTTGTTCGCCAGGATGCAAGCGGTTCGGCTGCGCGGCATACGCGGCACAACCTCGAAGCCCGATCCGAGGGAGGCCAAATGGCACACCAGCGAGTCCGCAAGTTCAATACCAAGGACACCTACCCCGAGCAAAAGCTCGACAATGACCTTTGCCAGGTGGTCGTTGCCAAAGGCACGATGGTGTTCGTGCGCGGGCAGATCGGCCAGGACCTCGCGACTTCGAAGAGTGTCGGAATCGGCGACGCGGCAGCTCAGGCCGACCAGGCCATGAACAACATCAAGACGCTGCTCGAGGAGGCGGGCTCGTCGCTCCAGCACATCTGCAAGATCACGATCTACATCATCGATCCGCGCTATCGGGAAGCCGTCTATCGCGTCGTCGGCCAGCACCTCAAAGGGGTCTTTCCGGTCTCGACCGGGATCGTGGTCTCGGCACTGGGGCGGCCCGAGTGGCTGGTAGAGGTTGATGCGATAGCCGTCATTCCGGATTGAGGCGTGACATGACGTTTTCGATCGTCGCGCGATGCGCGCAGACCGGCATGCTGGGCATTGCCGTGTCGTCCTCCTCGCCCGCAGTCGCCGCGCGCTGTGCCTATGCACGTGCCCACGTTGGCGCCGTCGGGAGCCAGAACATCACCGACCCGACGCTCGGGCCCAGGCTTCTCGACCTCATGGCGCTCGGCGCGACCGCACCAGAGGCGGTGCGCATCGTGGCGGGATCGGCGGCCCATATCACGTTTCGCCAGCTCCTCGCCGTCGATGCGGCCGGACGCACAGGCGCGTACTCCGGCAGCAAGACGCTCGGGACGTACGCTGCAGCCGAAGGCGTAGGCGCCGCCGCGGCCGGGAACATGCTGAGGAGCAAGGCCGTACCGGAGCGCATGCTTTCTGCCTTCGTCGGGTCGACGGGAGCTCTCGGCGGCCGACTCCTCGCCGCCATGCGCGCGGGTCTCGACGCCGGAGGCGAGGAAGGGCCGGTGCACTCATCCGGCCTCCTCATCGTGCGCAACGTGTCCTGGCCCGTGGCCAACCTCCGGGTGGACTGGTCGGACGCTGACCCGATCGCCGATCTCGAGCGCCTGTGGGCGTTGTACGAGCCGCAGCTCGAGGCCTACGTAACCCGGGCTATCGATCCATCGTCCGCTCCGAGCTTCGCCGTTCCGGGGGACGAGTAAGCGGCACGTCGCTGTGATCGATTGTGCCGAGCTCGCATCGACCAGACGAGCATCGGGCGGTCCGCGGACCTGTGCTGCGGCGCCGCAACGAGGCCTGTCAGTGCCTGCCGACGAGGGTGAGGTCCATGCACCACGATTGCGCGGAGATGAAGCCCTTCACGCTCTTGCTCATGGCGCGCGGATTGAGATCGTGGATGATGTAGGGCCACGGCAGGTTATCCACCAACCGTTCATGGGCGGTGCGGTAGGATGCGTCGATGGTGCCGGCATCGGTCGCATTGGCGAGCATGGCGAGCGCAGCGTCGAACTTGTCATCCCTCCAGTGCCCGAAGTTGAAGCCCTGCGAGAAATTGCCCGAGAAGAAGTAGCGCGCCATGACGCCAGCGTCGGAGGTTGGCGAGGAGAAGTTTAGCGCCATGGCGCCGCGAAACGCCGATCTATCCGGGGTCGCCCACAGGACGGCGAAATCGACCGCGTCGAATTCGACCTCGACTCCGCAGGCCTGCTTGAGATTGTCCTGGAGGTACTCGTTCATCGGCAGAGGCAGCATCTGGCCGGAGCCGGAGGTCGAGATCATCACCTGCACCCGGGAGCGGGTGATGCCAGCGCCCTGCCGATCGAACTGCGGACTGTCGCTCTTGAAATAGCGGTCGAGGTTTCAAATCACTGCGTCGGCATTGAAGTCGGTGCCGTCGTGGAACTTGACGCCGCGCCGCAGGTGAAAGATCCATGTCCTCTTGTCGCCGGGCGCCTGCTCGTAGGATGTGGCGAGGCCCGGACGCAGATCGGCAGGCCGGTCGGCACGCGACCAGTCCCACAGCACCAGGCCCTCGAAGATCGGATAGCCCAGGAAGCGCATACCCTCGAAGCCGTTGTTGGGCATGCCGGTCGCGGTGGGAACATCCGAAGCCGTCATGGCGATACGCAGCACGTCCTTGCCGCGCGCAGGCAGAACGGCAAGCAGCAACGATGCTGCCGTGCCCAGGGCAAAATTCCTGATTGCCATCGGGTCCCCTCGCTCATCATTGGGCAGCCATCGATCGGCGGTCCGATCGACTGCGTGGACCGAACATTAAAGGAGGGAAGATGCACGCCGCGGGCTTTGCTCGCTGCTGTATGACAATTGTGGTTACATCGATGAACCCTGGGGCTCAGGCGCATAGCGTATCGTGAATTTGCTTAGACAGGAACTGAACCAGCTACGTCTCGCGGTGCGGTCAGTTCTGTCGGGTCCAGACACACGGAGGTGTTGGCTTGCGCCGCAATGGCGGCTTCACTTCGAAAGCAGACAATGGCTCCGCATCCGACGGGCACGAGCGCGGGTCTGACGCACCAACCTAGGCATAAGCGCACTTCGGATGTGCTCTGGTCGTTGCCCAGAAATGAGTTGGCGCCCCGTAGGGGAATCGAACCCCTGTTTTCAACGTGAGAGGCTGACGTCCTGACCGCTAGACGAACGGGGCGAGCCGGGTGGCCCGTCTATAGGTGAGCCGGGCGCTACAGGCAAGAGGCACGGCGCGTGAAGCAGCGGGGCTTTTGACGGCAGTCGCCTCGATGGTCGGGGTCGACGATCCGGGAGAGGGCGCGGCCGTCAGCCGCCGCCGAGACCGGCCAGCCTGCCGTCGGCTTCCGGAGCGCCGAGCTCGCGCGCGCGCTCATACCACTTGCGCGCCTCGGCAACGTTGGGCTGCACGCCCTGCACCCCCCAGCGCGCGAGCTCGCGCGGATCGTGGGTCGCAGCCAGCAGCAGGGCGCCGCGGGCGAGCCCGATCTGGGCCGCGCGCAGGAAGAACTGGCGCGCCACGGCGATGTTGCCCTCCGCCACCTTGGCCTCGCCGCGCGCGATGAATTTCTCCGCGGTCTCGCGCGCCTCGGGCGTCAGCACGGGGCCGCGTGGAACCGGAGGGGCCTGGGCCGGTTGCTGGGGCGGCGGAACGGGCGCGGCTTTCCGCGCCGGCGGCGGCTGCACCACCAGGGCCGATCGGGCCTCGGCCAGGAGGGAGCCGTCCTCGCCGATGAGACTGAGGACGAGCTCGGATCGGCCCGTCACTCCCACGGGGACGATCATCTGCAGGCCGGCGAGCCCGTTGATCGGGACCGACCAGGAGCCCGGCGCCGTGACATAGCCTTCCGACAGCGACACCGTAGGGGGCAGCCCGCGCACGCGCAGGAAGCTGTTCCTGGGCAGGGCATCAAGGGGAGCAATGCGGATGGCGAGAGGAACCTGGGCTGCCGGGCCCGTCGCGATGACGGGCGCAACGGCAATCCGCGGGGCCTCGCCGGCGCCGCCCTGGGCAAGCTGAGCCGCCAGGCTCGGCGTCTGGGCAAGCGCCCCGTCGGACATCGCCAGAGCCGCCGCGATGGCCAGCATCTGCCGCCACTGCCGCCTCCACCGCCACAGATTCGGCCCGCGGTCGTCAGTCCCCGCAGGCCTCTTTCGATCCCCCATGATCCACCCCGTTGTCGGCGCCTCGAGGGGATGGATCTGCAGGCCTGCCGTAGGTCATCGCCGGCTCTGCTTCCTATTCCACTCGAGGAATTCTCTGAACAGTCGCTCCTGCTCGGCGGCGTCGTTGGGTGCCGCACGGGCGGCCTGAGACCGCAACTGCACCGGGTCGACGCTGCGGGGAGCAGCCGCTGCCACCTTGTCCAGCTTTTCTTGCATAACCTTGAATCGCTGCCAGCCCGGCACCTGGGCGGCGAGATTCACGTCTTTCCACTTTTCGTGATAGCCCGGCTCCTTCTGCAGCTTTTCGAAGCGCTCCATCAGATAGTCGACGACGCGGGAAAGGCGCTGGAAGCGGTCGGTCTCGCGCGGCCAGTCATAGACGGCAAGCACGGCCGGCACCGAAACGGTCGGGATCTGCTGGCCCTGCGGGATGAGCGCGGGGTAGTCGGCGTTCTCGAGGTAGGCCGGGGCGTAGTACTCGAGCTTCTCGTTGTACTCGATGGGAACGAACTTGAAGCCCGGCGGGAACTTGCCCTTGAGGAAGGGAGCCAGCGGCTTGGAGGAAATCCAGAAGGTGCCGGCAACCTCGTCGCCCGTCTTCATCTTCTCCATCGCCACGCTGTGGGGCACGAAGGTGGCCTTCACCTCGATGCCCAGCTGCTTGAAGATGACGGGCCCCGAATAGGCGGCCGCCGTGCCATGGGTGTTGAAGTTGACCGTCTTGCCGGCAAGGTCCTGCATGGAGTTGATCTCGGGGCGCACGAACATGTGCGCCTCCGAGGGGAAGAGGCTCAGCAGGTAGTTGATGCGACGCCACGCGCCGGCAAACTCTGGCTTCGACTTGAAGTGGTCCAGCACGTCGCCGTAGACGATGGCGGCATCCACGCCGCGCAGATAGAGCAGGTCGAAGACGTTGTCGAAGGGGCCCCGCGTGACGATTGGCAGCACGCGCATGTTGTCGCCGTCATCGAGGACGCGTGCGAGTTCGGAGGCGAACTGCAGCGGCGCCCCTTCGAGCCGGCCCGCGGCCAGGCCGATGGTCCAGGCGTTGATGCGATCCTTGTGCGCCTGCTCGCTCGGCCCCGTCGCCGGCCGGACCGGCGGCGGGGGCCGCTTCTGCGCTTGCGCCAGTTGCATCGGTACGCCGACACTCTGCGCGGTTTGCGCCTCCTGCGCGGCAAGCGGCTCGATCGACAGCAGCAACGCGAGCCCGGCAATAGCACTGGCTAGGCAACGCATCCAACCCTCCTTCCTGGTCGGCAACGCTAAGAACACCTGACCTCGCGCAGCCCCCACGCAATGGGCAGGCGCGGCGGGGACGCGATCACGTCCCCTGGGAGCTCTCTATCCGCACACTCGATCTGCACCCTGCCAACGTCCGGCCTCATGGGCGGATGTAGGCATAGCCCTGCGACTGCAACTCCATGAGCCGAACCACGCCGGACGGCATGACCTTGGCCTCGCTTATGAGCGTCACGGGCTTGCCTTCCGCCTTGCTCTGGTTGGCTTGCGTGTTGGCGCAGGCGATGAACGCGAGGTTGCTGTTGGCAAGAGACATGGGCACGATGCGGTCCTTCACGGGGCTCGTATCGTCGCGCAGCATGTGCAGGCCGGGACCGTAGGTGACGATCTCGATCGCGACCGTCTCGCCCTTGCCCTTGTAGTAGTCGATGATGTTCTGCGCGTTGTTCAAGGCCAGGTTCATGACGGCCTTGTCGTTCGTATTGACCTGGATCGCGACCTTGTGTTTCGCCGCCGGGCTGGATTGCGCGGCCTTCTTGGCGGGAGCCTGCTTGGGGGGAGTCTG
>JBFWRV010000002.1:241040-246198 GCA_050248715.1 Hyphomicrobiaceae bacterium
CTGCTTGGGGGGAGTCTGGGCATGCGCGGCTGCGACCAGCGAAAGGCCGGCAACCAGGGCAGCCCCCACCCACACGATCCGGCTCAGGCGTCTCATCGGCATTACGTCACTCCCACTCAGGTTGGCGCAAAACAAGGTCAGGGTTGCCGGCCATATGACCCGGCAAAGGCAAAGACTTGGTTTCCGGTGCAAGCAGAACTCGCGGCGTGTACCGGTACCATTCCAAGGATGGAAAGATGCGCCGCCCCGTCTGGCCCCCGCCCGCTCACACCCCTGCGGCGACTGCGAGAGCCACGTCGTGTGCCACCCTCGGGATCGCCTGCGCGATCGATAATGGCCCGGTCGGAGAGGACGGTGATTGCGCGGCAAATTTTTGGCTCAATTGAGACATTGTGGAGGCGTCGGCGCCGGCAGGATCATCGGCTGCCGGCACCCGCAAGCCGGAAAGGCTGGCATGAACGGGCTCGCAGCAATCTCCGTGGCGCGCTAAGCTCGGTTTCGGCTGCCCTCTGACTTTGCAGCCCGAAGGGTTGAACGCCGTGCAACCGAAGCCGGACGACTACGACTATGAGCTCGATCAGGCCCTGGCCTCCGTGGTCGGCGTCAAGTCGCTCGTCCCTGCCGACGCCTATACGGCCGAGACGCTTGGCACCGAACGGGCAGGCAACGGCGTCCTCATCCGCAGCGACGGCCTAGTGCTGACGATCGGCTACCTGATCACGGAAGCCGAGACGGTCTGGATCAGTCACAGCGGCGGGCACGCCGTGCCCGGCCATGTGCTGGGCTACGACCAGGAGACGGGCTTCGGCCTGTTGCAGGCGCTCGCGCGCCTCGATCTGCCCGCGCTCGATCTCGGCAGCTCGGCCGAGACCGAGGTCGGCGCCAGCGTGGTGGTCGCCGGCGCCGGCGGCCGCCAGCGCTCCGTGGCCGCCCGCGTCATCTCCAAGCAGGAATTCGCCGGCTATTGGGAGTACGTGCTGGACGAGGCGATGTTCACGGCACCGGCCCACCCCAACTGGGGCGGCACCGCCGTGATCGGCCCGGAGGGCGATCTCGTCGGCGTCGGCTCGCTGCAGATCCAGCAGGCCGCGCAGCAGCGCAAGCTCGAGGACGTCAACATGGTCGTGCCGATCGACCTGCTGAAGCCGATCCTCAACGACCTGCTCACCATCGGCCGCGCCAACCGCCCCACGCGCCCCTGGCTCGGCCTCTATGCCACGGAGGTCGGCAGCAACGTCGCCATCCTGGGGCTCGCCAGCCGCGGACCTGCGCAGAAGGCGGACTTGAGGGCCGGCGATGTCGTGCTCGCGGTGGCGGGGGGGCAGGTCACGAGTCTCGCCGACCTCTTCCGCCGCATCTGGGCGCTGGGGCAGGCCGGCGTCGACGTGCCGTTGCGGATCAATCGCGAGGGCAGGGTCTTCGACGTGACGGTGCGGTCATCCGACCGGCGCCGTTTCCTCAAGGGGCCCGTGCTGCACTGAGGCGCCTGGAGCCCGGCGTGCTGGCATTCCGGCCGAAGGCGGCAGCCTGAGGGCCGGAAGCCAGAGCCATGCGTCTACATTCCTCCACCCCAGAATACGGCCTGGGTCCCCGGCTCTCCGCGTCAGGCCGGGGCATGCTTCCAGCATGACGCGTTCCGGCCGGGATTATGGCTCAGTCATCCGTCACGGGCGAGGTGATGACGAGGAACACGAGGTCGACGAGCCCCGTGTTGGCGATGGCGTGCTCGATGCCCGGCGGCAGGAAGATCACGTCGTGCTTGCGCACAACGTGAGCCTTGCCGTCGATCTCCATCAGGCCCTCGCCCTCGAGCACGTGGTAGACCTGCTCCTGCACCTTGTGCTTGTGCAGGGCCACGCGAGCCATCGGCTGGTACATGGAGATGCGGTAGTCGAGATGGCGCGAGCCGGCGGTCTCCGGCATCACCAGCGGCTTCGACAGGGCGCCGCCGAAGTGGTTGGGAAACTCCCGCCACTCGACCTCGGCGATGTTGCGGATGAAGGGCTTGCGGGCGTCGTCTTTCATTGCCGGTGATCTCTCGTGCGGTTTGTCGCTTCAATCGCAGCGCCGGGTTGCGCCGCCGCGGGCTCAGACGGGCGGCAGGTGGCAGACGGCCTCGATGTTGTGGCCGTCGGGGTCGAGGACGAAGGCGCCGTAGTAGCTGGCGTGATAGTGGGGGCGCAGGCCGGGCCGGCCGTTGTCCCTGCCGCCGGCCTTCAGCGCCGCCTCGTAGAAGGCATCGACGGCGGCGCGGTTCTTGGCCACGAAGGCGAAGTGCACACGGCCGTTGATCGGCTTGCCGCCGCCGATCCAGAACTGCGGCCGGCCCTTGGTGCCGAAACCGGCGTGGCTCTCCCCGCCGGTCTCGCGCGAGGCCACCTCGAGCACGAGGTCGTAGCCCAGCGGCGCGAAGGCAAGCGCGTAGAACGTCTTCGCGCGCGCATAGTCGGAGACCGGGATGCCGACGTGATCGAGCATGCGATGTCCTTTGTGGTGTCTCGACGGCGACAGGCGCCTACAGTGCCGCGACTTGTGGATGCCCCGATCTAAGCATGCCCGCCCCGGTTGGCCAACTTTGAGTCGGTGGGTCGCGAGCCCAAGCGGCCGCAGTGAAGGATTTCGGGTTGTCGTTTGTGGCCGCCCTCAGCCCAGCTCTCTCCCCACTGAAGAATGGAAAGAGGGAGCGAACGATAGTGCTGGCGCAGCCCGCGCGCCACCTAAACCTTCTAAACCTTCCGCTTCACCATCAACTTCTTCAGCTCGGCGATGGCCTTGGCGGGGTTGAGGCCTTTGGGGCAGGTCTTGGTGCAGTTCAGGATGCTATGGCAGCGGTATAGGCGGAAGGGGTCTTCCAGGTTGTCGAGGCGTTCGCCGGTGGCCTCGTCGCGGCTGTCGATCACCCAGCGATAGGCCTGCAGCAGCACGGCGGGGCCCAGATAGCGGTCCGCGTTCCACCAGTAGCTCGGGCACCCCGCGGAGCAGCAGGCGCACAGGATGCACTCGTAGAGGCCGTCGAGCTTCTCGCGGTCCTCCTTGTCCTGGCGCCATTCCTTGGGCGGCGTGGCAGTGGTGGTCTGGAGCCAGGGCTCGATGGACTGCAACTGCGCATAGAAGTTGGTCATGTCGGGCACGAGGTCCTTGACCACGCGCATGTGCGGCAGGGGATAGACCTTCACCGTGCCCGAGACGTCGTCGATGGGCTTCAGGCAGGCCAGCGTGTTGGTGCCGTCGATGTTCATGGAGCAGGAGCCGCAGATGCCCTCGCGGCAGGAGCGGCGGAAGGTGAGCGTGGCGTCGATCTCGTTCTTGATCTTGATGAGGGCGTCCAGGACCATCGGCCCGCACGTCTTGCGCTCCACCCAGTATGTGTCGAGGCGCGGGTTCTCCGTGTCGTCCGGGCTCCAGCGGTAGACGCGGAACTCCTTCCAGTCGCTCCTTTTCGACTGCGGCGCGTTCCAGGTCTTGCCCGGCTTGATCCGCGAATTGCGAGGCAGCGTCAGTTGGACCATGGGAAGGAGGCTTTGCCGTGTTGTGGGCGGACGGGGACAGGATTCGCCCAGACTGTCCCCCCTGGCCGAGGCCGCTGTCAACGGCCAACGGCGACGCAGCTTGCGCGCGGCCGTTCAGCCGACGGGCATCATCAGCCATAGGGCCATGGCCGCCAGCGCCAGTGCCCCGACCCACAGTGCGCGCCGGGTCCAGCGGGCGTGGTGCGCCTCGGCCTCCGCCAGGCGTTCCACCGTGTCATCGTCCAGCCGCAAGCCGCCGCGCGCCATCTCGGCCAGCGCCAGCGCCGTGCGCTCGGCCTGATCGAGGAGGCGCGGCACCTCCGCCAGCACCTTCCCGAAGGCCTCCGCGCCCTCGCCGGCCTCGCGCAGGCGCTGGGCCACGCCGTAGTTGGCCTCCACCCACTCCCTGGCGATCGGCTCGGCCGCCGTCCAGATGTTGAGCTCGGGGTCGAGCGAGCGCGCCACGCCCTCCACCACCACCATGGTCTTCTGCAGCAGCAGCAGTTCGGGCCGCGTCTCCATGTCGAAGACCTCGGTGTAGGCGAAGAGCTGCCCGAGCAGGTCGGCCATGGAGATCTCGGAGGCCGCGCGGCCGTGGATCGGCTCGCCGATGGCGCGCATGGCCTGGGCGAACACCTCGATGGAATGATGCGCCGGGACGTAGCCGGCCTCGATGTGGACGGCGGCCGCGCGGCGATAGTCGCGGGTGATGAGGCCGTGCAGGATCTCGGCCAGGAAGCGGCGCTCGCGGTATCCGAGGCGGCCCATGATGCCGAAGTCGACGGCCACGACCACGCCGTCGCGGTCGACCAGCAGGTTGCCCTGGTGCATGTCGGCGTGGAAGAAGCCGTCGCGCATCGCATGCCGCAGGAACGAGCGCAGGATGGTGAGGCCGAGCGCCTTCAGGTCATGGCCGGCCGCACGCAGCGCGGCATGGTCGGAGATGGGAATGCCGTCGATCCATTCCAGCGTCAGGACGCGCCTGGCCGTCCGCCGCCAGTCGACCGTGGGCACGCGGAAGCGGCCGTCGGGGAGCGCCTGATCGCCAACGATGTTGTCGGCCATCTCGGAGATGGCGGCCGCCTCCAGTCGCATGTCCATCTCGATCTCGACGCTGCGCGCCAGCGTGCCGACGACAGCAACGGGCCGCAGACGCCGGGAGGGGGCATGGAAGCGCTCGATCTGGCGGGCGGCTAGAAGAAAGCTGTCGAGGTCGCGGCGAAACCGCCGCTCGATGTCGGGGCGCAGGACCTTCACCGCCACGACGCGGCGCGCATCGCCTTCGATCACGGCCGCCTTGTGGACCTGGGCGATGGAGGCGGCGGCGACCGGCGGCCCGAACTCGGCGAAGTGATCCTCGAGCCGCCCGCCCAGCGCGTCCGCCACGGCTTTGCGCGCCTCCGCCATCGGGAACGGTGGCAGCTTGTCCTGCAGATGGCTGAGATCGGCCGCCAGATCGGGCGGGATGAGGTCGGGGCGCGTGGCCAGGAACTGGCCAAGCTTGATGTAGCTGGGCCCGAGGCTGGTGAGCGCCTCGGCGACCCGCCGCTCCTTCGACCGTCCGGGGCGGAAGGGCCACGCTGCGGCGCGTATCGGCAGGGTCGCGACGCGGGCAAGTTGCAGAGGCCACGGGGCTTTCATCCCTCCCG
>JBFWRV010000003.1:0-157828 GCA_050248715.1 Hyphomicrobiaceae bacterium
CCTGGGATGTCCCGGCTCCTTGTCGTCACCGAGGAGCACGCGGCCGACTTTCTCGAAGAGGACCGTATCGCGCGCGAACCAGCCTGCCACATCGAAGCTTGGGCCGAACGGCGCGGCGCCTTCCAACGAGATCCGGCCCCAGGTGGGGCGCATCCCGAGGATGCCGCAATAGCTGGCTGGAATACGGATCGAGCCCCCGCAGTCCGAGCCGAGGGCGAAATCGACGAGCTTGCCGGCAACGGCCGCGGCCGACCCGTTCGATGACCCGCCGGGAATGCGTCCGGGGGCATTGGAATTGATGGGCGTTCCATAATGGACGTTCTCGCCGGTCAGGCTGTAGCAAAGCTCGTCGCAATGGGTGCGTCCGATCATGTCGGCCCCGGCTGCCAGCAGGCGCTCGACGGCAACGGCCGTGCGCTCCGCCCGAGGATGGGTTCGAAGCCAGTCCGGGTGACCGAAGCCGGTACGGTTGCCCTCGATGTGGAAGAGATCCTTGACCGCGAAGGTCAGGCCTGCGAGCGGCCCTCTGCCTGAGCCCGCGAGCGCTGCATGGTTGTCGCGGCAGAAGGCACCCAGGGGATCGTGGGGCGGGGTGCAGCTGGCGGTGCTCATCGCATTCCTCGTCGTTGTGCTCGGCAGGGTGGAATAAGCACGCATTGCCCTGGCTTCTCAACGGGTGATTCTTCATGCCCGGGAAAAGGCGTGCTCAATTGCCTGGCGCCGGAGGCGGATCATGGCGAGTTGGACGAAGCCGCAGGCGGCCACGTGGAGCGTTGCATCATGCATTGTGCGCGTGCCCGCGCTATTACTCAGACTGAGCCGCGCAACCTCGGGTCAAGCAGGTCTCTGATTCCGTCTCCCAGGAGGTTGAAAGCGAGCACCGTAATGGTGATGGCCAGTCCGGGAAATAGCACCAGCCACCAGGGCGGCACCAGGCCGGAGTTCAGGGCGTCCGAGAGCATGTTGCCCCAGGTGGGCGTCGGCGGCGGGATGCCGACTCCAAGGAAGCCGAGCGAGGCCTCGATGATGATGGCGACGCCCAGATGCGTCGTGGCCAGGATCAGGAAAGGCGCTACGCACTGGGGCAGGATGTGGCGGAACATAAGGCGCATGTTGGAGGCCCCGAGCCCGCGCGCGGCCTCAACAAACGGCAGTTCCTTGAGCGAAAGCGTAACCGCGCGCACGACGCGCCCGCCGAAGGGAATGCGCGTGATGGCGATGGCGATGATGACGGTGCCGGTGCCGGCGCCGAGCGCCATGGCGATGGCCATGGCGAGGACAAGATCGGGAAAGGACTGCATGAACTCGATGGCGCGTTGGCTGGCGATATCGAAACGCCCCCCAAAGAAGCCGCAGGCGAGCCCCCACAGGGCACCGAGGGTCGTCCCCAACAGGACGGCAAAGAAGGCGACGGTGAGGGACGTGCGGCTACCCCAGATGACACGGCTCAGCGTGTCGCGGCCGATCTGGTCGGTGCCGAAATAGTTGTTGGCGCTGGGAGGCTTGGTCATGGCGCGGAAATTCGATTTCAGCGGATCGTGAGGCGCGAGGACCGGGGCGGCGACGGCCGTCAAGACGATGGCCAGGGCCATGAGCCCCCAGAAGGCCGACATCGGCGAACGCTTGACGAAGGTTGCGAGCGATCGCGTGGTCCGCCGCCACGGCGACGGAGGGGCTGGCAGGCTGGGGGTGCGCGTCTGCGCCTGGGATTTGGGGGCTGCGCCTGCCTCAGGAGCGGTCATGGTCATCGCAATCGGATCCTCGGGTCAAGCCAGGCGATGATGATGTCGATCAGGATATTGAGCAGGACGAACACCACGGCGTAGAGAAACACGAGGTTCTGCATCACGAACACATCGCGCTCGCTCACGGCGATGTACATGGCGTTGCCGAGTCCGGGTGTGCCGAAAGCCCGCTCTACGGGAATGGAGCCGGCAAGAACGAATCCGAACAGCACTCCGGAGAGCGTGATGACCGGCAGCAGCGCGTTGGGCAGCGCGTGAAAGGCGATGACGAGCCGGCTGTTGAGCCCCTTGGCTCGCGCCGTGCGCACATAGTCTTCGCGCACCACTTCGAGCAGACTCGAGCGTGCCATCCGGGCGATGTAGGCCCCCTGGCCGAGGCCCAGCACGATTGCCGGGCCGATGATCATCTGCAGGGTCGTCCAGGGGTCGGTGAAGAGCGACGCACCGGTCAGTGGAGCGCGATAGCCGAACGTGAAAAGCAGGGTCAGCACGATGAGCATGCCGAGCCAGAAGCCGGGGATCGCCAGGAACAGGATGCTCGTCAGGCGCACGAGGTTATCGGCCCAGCTGTTGGGTCGCAGCGCGCTGACAATGGCAACGGGGATGCCGGCGAGCCACGAGAACAGTACCGAGAGGAATGCGATCTGCGCGGTCAGCGGCCCGCGCCGCATGATCATCTCGGCCACGCTTTCCGAACGGAAGAACGAGCGGCCGAAGTCGCCGCGCGCGATGTCCTGCACCCAGTGCACGTATTGGAGCCACAGCGGATCGCTCAAGCCGAGCTCGGCCATGTAGTGGGCGCGCTCCTGGTCGGAGAGCTTGGTGAAGCCCTCGGGACCGAAGATGGCGACGAGAGGATCGCCAGGGAGGATGCGCATCACCACGAACACGACGATCGATACTCCGACCACCGTGACGGCTCCGAACATCAGACGACGCATGATGTAGCTGAACATAGGGACCGTACGCTACATCGCCCTGCCCGTGCCGCGCATCAGAATGGCGGAGCTCACACCCGTCATTTGCGCATGATGGGCGATGGCGGCCTCCGACAGGTCCGCGGTAGGACGCTGCTCGGGTAGGAAATGGCCGAAACTATCGCGGCCACGCACCAGCGTCGCGCTGTCGCGCGCGCCTGCCGTCTGGCGCACTCGGGTCGGAATGTAGCGGACCGCGAGCCCGATCCGGCGCTTGGGCGAGGGGTTCGGCTCCGAGCCATGGATCAGCTTGACGTGATGGAGGGACATCTCGCCCGGCTGGAGCGCCAGCACGGCGGCCTTGGACTCATCCACCTCGACGCTGATCTCCTGCCCGCGGCTCAGCAGGTTGTCGGATGCGAACGTATCGTTGTGCGGCACGACCTCCATGGTGTGCGTGGCCGGGATGACGCGCATGGCGCCGTTCTCCGAGGTGCTCTCGCTCAACGCAATCCATGCCGTCACGATGTCGGCGGGCTCGAGACCCCAATAGGTCAGGTCCTGATGCCAGGAGACGAAGCTCTTGTTGTGCGGCTCCTTGATGAAGAAGCTCGTTCCCCACACCAGAATGTCGGGGCCGACGATGCTCTCCACCGCATCGAGGACCCCGGGGTGGCGCACGATCTCATCGATCCAGGTCAGCAGCAGATGGCACTTGGTGCGCAGGGCGCCGGCGGGCAGCCGGCCCGAGGCCTCGATCTCCTCGAGCTTGCACCGATATCCGCCGGCCTCGGCCGCGGACATGACGCGGACCGGCGAGACAAAGCCCTCCCGCTGGTATTGCCGGACCGCCTCCTGCGAGAGTCCCGCCATCGCTGCCTCGCTATCCCAATTGAGAGCGGATTCGGCCGGAAGGGGCGGGCTGCATCAAGCTGCAGCCCGCGCGAGCATCCGGGCCCGGTTGCCCGAGATCACGCCTTGTCGAGCCACATGGTGTCCATGCGCACGACGTCGTAGATGCCGAAGTAGTCCTTGGGGTTGTGACCTTTGACGTAATTGTACCAGACGTCGTTGATCTTCTCCCAACAGATCGGGAAGACGGGGACTTCCTTCTCAAGGATGCCCTCAGCCTTGCGGATCAGCGCCAGCCGCTTGGCCGCATCGACCTCGCCATCGATCTGCGGCATGAGCGCATTGAACTCGGCGTTGTCCCAACCCGAGTAGTTCTGCGGACCATCCTTCTTGTACCACGCGTTGAAGTAGTCCGACGGATCGAGCAGCGTCGAGACCACCGCGCCGACCGCCATATCGAAGTTGCCCGACTTGATGTCGTCGAACCACACCGACTCCACAACCGTGCGCAGCTTGCACTCGAGGCCCAGGGACTGCTGCAGCATGGCCTGTATGGCCTGCGCCCAGAGCTTGAAGGTCGCCACGTCGCGGACGAGGAAGTCGAGCGGCGGGGCGCCCTTGCCGTACCCGGCGGCCGCCATGAGGGCCTTGGCCTCCTTGATCGCTGCCGTGGGATCGTCCTGATAGCCCGGCCGCTTGGCCAGCTGATCCAGCGGTGTCGCAAATTCGGAGAACGGGTAGATGAAGCCTCCGACCAGCATCGGTGCGACGTCCTTGACCACATCAACCAACACCGCTCGCTCGAATACGAGATGGACGGCGCGGCGCACGCGCGGGTCGTCGAAGGGCTTCTTCTTGGCGTTCGGCCAAGTCCCCTGGATCACACTCTGGTAGTAGTTGAGCGACGACATGCCGGGCGTCCCCTGGGCCTTGCGCGAGGTGACGGGATCGACGATGCGCGCATAGTCCGTGCGGCCCGAGATGACCGCTGAGCCGAGCTCCGGCGAGAACGGCAGCCCATGATAGAATTCGACGCCGTCGAGGTAGGGGAGCTCCTTGTTCCAGTAATTCGGATTGCGCTCCATCACCCAGACTTCGTTCTCGACCCGCCGCTTGCTCTTGAACGGCCCCGTGCCCGGAATATCGACGACGCGGCGCAGATTGTACTGATTGTCCTCAAGCGTCTTTTTGCGGAAGATGACGTTCCAGCCGCTGGCGAAGCCCGACATGATGAAGTTGGCCGGCCGTGGCTGGGAGAGCTTGAACTCGATCGTGTGCTTGTCGCGAACGTTGATCTCGCTCACCGAGCTGAACAGGATCGAGCGCGGGATGGAGACGCCCGCCGGCGGTTTGCAGATGCGATCGTAGGTCGCCTTGATGTCGTCGGCGGTCAATTCGGCGCCGTCGTGGAACTGCACGTCCTTGCGCAGGAAGAAGGTGTAGGTCTTGCCGTCCTGGGAGATCTGCCAGCTGTGTGCCAGATCGGGGATGATGGTCTTGCCGCTGTCGCGCGGGTCGCGGCGAACGAGATTGTCGAACATGCAGCCCTGGCATCCCAGGCTGTTGATCGTCCCCGACTGGTGCACGTCGAAATGGGGCGGGCGCGAGGTGATGCCGTAGCGCAGCACGCCGCCGCGTTTCGGATTGGGCTCGGGGGCCTTGAGCTGAAACTTGGTGCCGTCGAACTCGAGGGGTACCTGTGCCAGGGCGAAGTCGGGGCGCAGGCCATAGGCCGCTGCCATCGCGGCGGCGCCGCCTCTCAAACCGGTCTGCAGGACCTCACGGCGATTCCAATGCGGAGTCTTCGGGCGACTGCCATTCATGCTGTTTCCTCCACCCTTCTCATCTTTTAGTATGCTTGGGATGTAATGCGATGAGAGATCATCGCCGACCCAGAAGAACACTACACGTCGTTTGGGAGGGAGTCACCCAGTGAGCCGGACCTCGAGCGCCGAGAGCACCGATCCGTTAAGCATGGCGGCCACACCGGCCGTGCTCGAGATCGAGGATCTCAAGACGCACTTCTTCACGGCGGCCGGGGTCGTGAAGGCCGTGGACGGCGTATCCTACTCCGTGCGCAAAGGCGAGACGCTCGGCGTGGTGGGGGAATCCGGCTGCGGCAAGAGCGTTACCGCCCTCTCGATCCTCAGACTGGTTGCCGATCCGCCGGGCCGTATCGTTGGCGGGGCAATCCGCTTCCAGGGCAGGAACCTCCTCGAAATCGATCAGAGCGGAATGGAGAGCGTCCGCGGCAACGACATCTCCATGATCTTCCAGGAGCCGATGACCTCGCTCAATCCGCTCTTCACGGTTGGTCGCCAGATCAGCGAGGCGATCGCCGTGCACCAGGGCGTGAGCAAGCGTGAGGCGATGGTGATGGCCGTGGAGATGCTGCGGCGCGTGTCGATACCGCAACCGGAGGAGCGCGCCCATAGCTACCCGCATCAGATGTCCGGAGGCATGCGCCAGCGCGTGATGATCGCGATGGCCTTGTCGTGCAATCCCCAGGTCCTGATCGCCGACGAGCCGACGACGGCGCTCGACGTGACGATCCAGGCGCAGATCCTCGACCTTCTGCGTGAGCTGCAGCAGGCCTACGGCATGGCCATCATTCTCATTACGCACGACATGGGCGTGGTGGCGGAGAATGCCGACCGCGTGATCGTCATGTACGCGGGGAGGAAGGTGGAGGAGGCCGAGGTCGACGATCTGTTCGAGCGGCCGGCCCATCCCTACACGCGGGGCCTGCTGGCCTCCATTCCCCACCTCGACGAGGCGACCGAGGCAAAGGCCTCGCGCGCCCGCTTGAACGAAATCAAGGGCCTCGTCCCTTCGCTCATGGACCTGCCGCAGGGTTGCAGCTTTGCGCCGCGATGCAGCTATGCGACGGACCAATGCCGGGCGGCTTTCCCGCCGCTCGAAGAGCGCTGGCCGGGCCACTGGGTGGCCTGCTGGCACGCCGCGCGACTGCAGAGGCCGGAATGAACATCTCGACGGGATCGCCGCATTCATTCCGCGAGCCGGTGCCCAACGGCGGGGCGGACGGGCGCGGACCGCTCCTCGAGGTGCAGGACCTCAAGAAGCAGTTCCCGATCGTCAGGGGCTTGTTTTCGCGCGTCTCCGGCCAGGTCCGAGCTGTCGACGGGGTATCGTTCCACATCAGGCCCGGCGAGACGCTGGGGCTCGTTGGCGAGTCGGGATGCGGTAAGTCGACGGTCGGGCGAACGCTGCTGAAGTTGCTCGAGCCAAGCGGCGGGACGATCCGTGTCGACGGGATCGATATCACCGCTTTCGATGCGCAGGCGATGCTGCCCTACCGCAAGCGGCTGCAAATGATCTATCAGGACCCCTATGCCTCGCTCAATCCGCGCATGTCAGCCGGACAGATCGTGGGCGAACCGCTGGTGATCCACGGCGTCGGGAACCCCGGCGAACAGCGCGAGCGTGTCGGCTTCCTGTTCGAGCGCGTCGGGCTGCGGCCGGAGCTGATGAATTCCTTCCCGCACGAGTTCTCGGGCGGCCAGCGTCAGCGCGTCGGCATCGCGCGGGCTCTTGCGCTCAGCCCCGAGTTGATCGTCGGCGACGAGCCGGTCTCGGCGCTCGATGTCTCGATCCAGGCCCAGATCATCAACCTGCTCATGGACCTGCAGGACGAGTACAAGCTCTCCTACCTTCTGGTGGCGCACGATCTGGCCGTGGTCCAGCACATCTCCCATCGCGTCGCCGTCATGTACCTCGGCCGGATCGTCGAGATGACGGACAAGGCGAAGCTGTTCGAGCTGCCTCTGCACCCCTATACCGAGGCGTTGCTGTCGGCCGTACCCATCCCCAAGGCGAAGGTGCGCCGGCGCGAGCGCGTGATCCTCACGGGCGATGTTCCGAGCCCGATCAACCCGCCGACCGGCTGTCATTTCCACACACGCTGTCCCTACGCGCATGCGCGCTGCCGCGCCGAGTCGCCGGTGCTGCGCGAGGTGGCATCAGGGCATTGGGCTTCCTGCCATTTGCATGATGCGGGGCCGACCCTCCCTCTGGCGCTGCCGCGCAGTGCCGCGGCGTAGAACCTCTGCCGGGCTTGACCTTCAAGCCCGCAAGGCGGCTTGGCAGCCTTGTGCAATCGTGGTCACGGCATAGAGCACGATCTCGCGCAGCCGTCAAAAACAGCATCAGTGTGAGCGATGGCGACGGCCCACCGGTGCGGGTGGTCGGGTTCTCGCGTGGTTCAACTTGGCCTAAGTCTTGTCGTGGATCGAGCCAATGATGACTTGGCCGGCCTGCACCGTGATATATGCCCCTGAGTCGACATGCACGCGCAGTGCGTGATCCTCCGCCAGAGCATGGGCGCAAGCGTCGATTTCCACTCGTGCCGGACCGACAGGTGCATAGACGACGTGCCGGCCAGACCTGCAGAACGTCTCCGCTCCTACTTTGCCCACGCGCAGGTCGATATCGAAACACGCGCGATTGGCGATCAAATTCACGACCTCCACGGGGCCTTTCTCGAGCTGAGTTCGGATCGATATGCCACCATCGTAGCGGCGTGGACGCATCGGAAGGCGCAAGTCGATCGCGTGGTCGGGCGCAATCAGCACGAGGCCTGCGCCCTTGGTCACCACCTGCAGTCGCTCATAGCCCGAATAGTCGGAGAAGGGGCCTTCCTCGACAATCGCGGTGCGCCCGAAATGCCAGCTGGCCGCCATCCTCTGCCAGTTTTCGTCGCCCTCGCAATCGATGACGACAAGCTCGCCGCGCCCGTTCTTCCAGGGAATGCGCCGGTAGCCTTCTGGGGCAAGGGGCTCAATGAGAAGCATGGGGTTCCCTGGCGCAAAGCAGAAACGCCAGCGTCGAGGCGCGGCGTGGCAGCCTCGCATAGGCAATGATCCGCCCGCAACTTCCGGGTTTCCGCCATGCACGACATCGAGCGGTGTGCGCCCGCAGCGGCGGGCCAAGCGTCCGGTCTTCCATACGCTCGTGAAGCCCAGCGACCCCAATGGTGATGGGGCGACAAAGAGCGCAGGGAGGCCGCCCGGTCAGGTGCCGCAGAACGTTTGCCGCACGACTTGATCGGGTCGCGGCGGCTCTGCGTAGAGCCGACGGTCCGGTTGGTCGTCGTAGGGCCGAGAGAGCACCGTCAGCAGATTGTCCAAGGGAGAGAGATCGCCGTCGTTTGCCGCTGCCGAGAGCGCTCCCTCGACGAGATGATTGCGGGGGATGAATGCCGGGTTGACCGCGCGCATTTCGGCTGCCCGCCGCGCACTGGCCGCCTCGCCGTCGTCGGCAAGGCGCCCGCGCCATCTCGTGGCCCAGTCGTCATAGGCCATCGGATCCGTGAACAGGTTCCGCACGCCCGCATCATCACCGGTGTTGTCGGCCGCGTCCGATAGGCGGCGGAAGGTCAGCGTGAAGTCCGCGCCGCTGCGGGCCATGCGGTCGAGGAGATCTTGCGCCAGTGCCATGTCCTCCTGTCGTTCGTGGAACAAGCCAAGCTTGCGCCGCAGTCCATTGGCGTAGGCGGCCTCGAAGCGCCCGGCGAATGCGCCGAGAGCTTCGGTCGCCAATTCGACCGCGGCTTCCTGATCCTCGGCAAGGAGGGGCAGGAGGGCCTCCGCCAGTCGGGCGAGGTTCCATTGCGCGATGTGTGGCTGGTTGCCGTAGGCGTAGCGCCCGAAGCTGTCGATGGAGCTGTAGACCGTCGCGGGGTCGTAGGCGTCCATGAAGGCGCAGGGGCCATAGTCGATGGTCTCGCCTGCGATCGACATGTTGTCGGTGTTCATGACGCCGTGAATGAAGCCGACGAGCAGCCATTTCGCGATCAGCTCAGCCTGCCGCGTGATCACGAGGTCGAGGAGCACCCGGTAGGGATTCTCCGTGCCGGCTGCCGCGGGGTAGTGACGGTCAATGACGTAGTCGGCGAGATGGCGGACGGCCTCCGTGTCGCCGCGCGCGGCAAAGAATTGAAAGGTGCCGACGCGGATGTGGCTCGAGGCGACGCGGGTGAGCACTGCACCGGGCAGGGGCCTCTCACGCCGCACCGTCTGCCCGGTCGTGACGACGGCGAGCGATCGTGTCGTGGGGATGCCGAGAGCGTGCATGGCCTCGCTGATGATGTATTCGCGCAGGACCGGGCCGAGTGCGGCCCGGCCGTCGCCATTGCGCGAGAACGGGGTGGGGCCGGAGCCCTTGAGCTGGATGTCTCGGCGCAGGCCGTCGGGATCGACGACTTCGCCAAGAAGAAGGGCGCGGCCGTCGCCCAACTGGGGCACGAAGGTGCCGAACTGATGGCCGGCATAAGCCATGGCCAGCGGTTCGCTGCGCTCGGGCACAGTGTTGCCGGCAAGGATGGCGACACCCGCTGGAGAGGAGAGCCTGGCGGGATCAAGCCCGAGCTGCCGGGCGAGGTTCTCGTTGAGCCGGACGAGGCGGGGGGCCGCGACGGGGGTCGGTGGCAAACGCGCGAAGAAGCGGTCCGGCAACCGCGCGTAGCTGTTGTCGAAGGGAAAGACATGAGCTGCTGAGGCTGGTGCGAGCATTTCGTCTCCGTCAGGTGACGTCCGGAACAGGCCAGATCGCCAAGATCGACAATAGCGGATAAGCGCGGGGTGTTGAAATGAGCTGGGCAAAGCCGCAGCGCTCTTTGGGGGCGCGACCCGGCGACAATCGACACGGAGGGCGGAGGGACGCGCCATGGTGATTTGCTCCCCGGCGCGCCTGATTGCTAGTTTCCATGCAGGAGACGGCACCGCGGCTGCGCGCGGCGTCGTGGAAAAAGGGTGCACAGATGCATATCGGGCTGATCGGGGGCATCGGGCCTGCCGCGACCGAGTTCTACTACCGCGGCTTGACGGACCGCCATGCGAAGTCAGGGACCCGGCTGGAGCTGACGATCGCGAACGCGGAGGTGCGCGACCTCTCTCACAACCTCGCAAACAAGGACGCCCGAAAGCAGGCCGAAATTTTCGCGGCCTTGATATCGCGGCTCAAGGCTGCCGGCGCGCAGGTTGCCGCCGTCACGTCGATGGGGGGTCACTTCTGCATCGGCGAGCTTCTGCCGATATCGCCATTGCCCATTCTGAACGGGATCCCGGAGGTGGACGCTGCCGTCAAGCGGGGAGAGTTCAAGACTATAGGCATCATCGGCACGCGCATGGTGATGGAGACGCGGCTGTACGGGTCAATCTCCTCGGCGGCGGTGGTGGTTCCTCCAGGAACCGAGCTCGACGAGGTGCACGAAAACTATGCGGCGATGGCGACAGCGGGCCGGGTCAGCGATGCGCAGCGGCGCGTGTTCTTCGCCGCGGGCGAGAGACTATGCCGGGAGCAGGGCGCCGAGGTCGTTCTGCTCGGAGGGACCGATCTCTTCCTTGCGTTCCAGGGGCGTGACGCGGGATTCCCCGTGCTCGATTGCGCCGATGTGCACGCGGAGGCGATCTATCAGGCATCCCTGCGGGCCGCGTGAGAACAGCCCGCCTCGGCAAGGCAGCGCGCTCGACCTAGGGTCTGCGGGCGCGTCACGCTCGGGGGCCAAGCCCCAATCGTCATTCCCGCGGAGGCGGGAATCCACGCAAGAGGCCGCTTTCATACCCCACCCGGAGCTGGCGTGGATGGCCGCCGTCGCGGCCATGACGGGTGGGATCGAGAATCAAGCGTAGGGTGCAGAACGCTAGCCCTCGTGGCCGGATTGCCGCTAGCAGCGCATACACAACACGAAGCATTAGACAAAATCCTTTGCAGCGGTAGGCATTCGTGTCTGCGTGAATTACTCGTTGCGTACGGCGAATCTTCTCGGGGCGGGTCGGGCGTTCATGGTCTTTGCAAACAAGACTGTCGGCGAAGCGATGCGGGTCTACGATGCGATCGTCATCGGCTCCGGCTACGGCGGGGGTGTCGCAGCATCCCGCCTGGCGCGCATGGGGCTGCGCCTGGCGATCCTCGAGCAGGGGCGGTTTTGGCGGCCGGGCGATTTTCCGACTACGGCCAAGGCGCGGCGCAAGGAAATACGGCTGACGGGCCGGGCGCCGAAGCTGGGTGATCCTGCCGGGCTCTATTACCTGTCGGTAGGCAAGGGGTTGACGGTGTTCGGCGCGTCCGGCCTCGGCGGCGGATCGCTCATCAACGCCGGCGTCGTGCTTCGGCCCGACCTTGCCAGACTGCGCAAGGCCGGTTGGCCGGATGCGGTGGTCAGCGATGGCCTCCTGCCGAAGGGACTCGCGCGGGCGGAGGCAATGCTCGGAGTGGCGCCGGTGCCGGGTCCCGAGCGCTTCGCGAAGTTTGCCGGCATGCGCAAGGCGGCGGAAGCCTCGGGCCGTTCGGTGCAGTTGCCGCCGATGACGATCTCCCATCGCCCGGGACCGAACGTCGTCGGCGTGATGCAATACGCCTGCCGGTATTGTGGGGACTGCTGGTCGGGCTGCAACGTCGGCGCCAAGAACACCGTGGGGATCACGTACATCACCGATGCGGCCGATCACGGCGCAACCGTGCTGTGCGAAAGCCGGGCCCAGTCGATCGCCAAGACCGCGAGCGGATGGGAGATCGTGGTGCAGGACCTGTCGAAGGCAGGCGCAAGCCGGCGCATCGAGGCGCCGATCGTCGTCCTGGCGGCCGGCACGTTGGGGACGACCGAGTTGCTCCTGCGGGCGCAGCAGCGCGGTCTCGCGCTTTCGGCGAGGCTCGGCGAGAAATTCTCGGCGAACGGCGACGACCTCGTGTTTGCGAGCGACCTTGCCGAGCCGGTCAATGCCGTTGCCACGCGCTTTCCGCCCCGGGCGCCACGAGGATTCGCGCCGGTCGGGCCCCACAGCATGGCGCTGATCGATCTCGGCGACGAGCATGGCCCGTTGTGGGTTCACGATGGCACGATGCTGACCGAGATGGCTGCGCTCGCTCCCCTCGAGTCATTGCTGCGGCTGAGGGTCGGAGAAGCCTTCCGGCTGTGGAGGGAAGGCATCTACGGCAACGAGCTGAGCCGCTCGCAGACCCTTTACGTCGTCTCGCACGATGATGCGAGTGGCCGGCTGCGGCTTCAGAATGACCATATCGTGGTCGACTGGCCGGGCTACAGCGACGCACCGGAGCGCCTGCGAGCGGAGCAGAAGGTCAAGACGATGATCGAAAGCATGGGCGGCGTTTTCAACGCCAACCCCTTCGCGATGACCGCGTTCGGCGGCAACCGGATCATTGCCCATCCCCTCGGCGGATGCGCAATGGGTGAAACGGCTGATGAGGGCGTGGTGGCGCCGGACGGCCGGGTGTTCGATCCGACAAAGGGACCAAAGGGCATTCACGATGGGCTTTACGTGTGCGACGGGGCGGCGGTGCCCTCGGCGGTCGGCGTGAGCCCGCTCCTGACGATCACGGCCCTTGCGGAGCGGGCGATGATGTTGGCGGCGGAGCAGCTCCAGAGGAAGCTCGACGTCGACGCGGTGCCTTCTCGCCCGGTGCGGGATGCCGCGATGTAGGTGCCGCCTGACGCCGGCGCCATTGTGTGGGGCGAGCAGGCTGGGTTAATAGCAGTTCCAGTAACATCCGTTGTCGGAGCACGGGAATTGACAGTCGCCATCAACGCTCCCGGACAAAGGCTCCTTCGCCCCAAGTTCAGTACTTTCCCTGAGTGCGCCGTCGGCGCGACCATGCCAGTTTTTCATGGCCTCGATTTCATTCCTGCCGGTGCCGGTTGCGTCGGGTCGAGGTTCGGACTGCGGCGCCGCGGCTCGAGCGTGTGGCCAAAAGCTGTGGTGCTGGCACAGCGCTCCGCCTCGCTGCAAACCCGGCTCAGAGTGTCAGCAATGTTGGAGCCGTGCAGATACTCGGCAGTGGAGTTGCTGCCTAGCGGGCGCCGTATCGAAATTCGCGCAGTCAAGCCTGCCGATCGGGCAGACCTGCTCGCAGCAGTAGACCGAGCCAGCGCGCAATCCCTCTACCGCCGTTTCTTCTCGCCCAAGCGCGGCTTCACGGAGCGTGAAATCGCCTACTTTCTGGACGTGGACTTCGTCAAGCATGTAGCCCTGGTCGCCACGCTGGAGGAAGAGGGGCATGCCGCGATCGCTGGCGGCGGTCGCTATGTCGTCGTCGGGCCCAGGAAAGCAGAGCTCGCGTTCGCTGTGGTCGACCAATACCAGGGGCAAGGGATCGGCGCGGCTTTGATGCGCCATCTTGCCGGCATTGCCCGCGCTGCAGGGCTTGCGGAGCTGAGCGCCGAGGTCCTGGCGGATAACGTCGCGATGCTCAAGGTATTCCAGAAAAGCGGATTACCCATGAGGACCGTCCGGGAAGCCGGCGTCGTCAACGTTGCTCTTCTCCTCACCTAAGGCGATCAGGGGGCGCAGCATGACTAGGAACATGAGGGATCACTGGGCAACGAAGGGTTGCAGCGAAGCGTCGACCCTAGTTCGCGACGAGGAGACTGAGGGCGGACTCAAGCGCAAGGAGTACGAGCGCAGATTGCGGCAGTTGCACGTCAAGCTGGTCGCGCTTCAGGAGTGGGTGCGGCACGAGGGCAGGAAAATCTGCATCGTCTTCGAGGGCCGGGATGGCGCGGGCAAGGGTGGCGCCATCAAGGCCATCACGGCGCGGGTGAGTCCGCGGGTTTTCCGCGTGGTTGCCCTTCCCGCTCCGACCGAGCGGGAAAAGTCGCAGATGTACATTCAGCGGTACTTGCCGCACCTGCCATCGGGTGGAGAGGTCGTGATCTTCGACCGCAGCTGGTACAATCGCGCCGGCGTGGAGCGGGTCATGGGATTTTGCAAACAAGAGGACGTCAAGCGTTTCCTCGCTGTCGCGCCGCAAGTCGAGAAGGCCATGGTCGATTCAGGTATCATCCTGATCAAGTACTGGCTGGAGGTGAGCCCGGACGAGCAGGAGCGGCGGCTCAGCGAAAGGATCGACGATGGGCGAAAGACCTGGAAGCTTTCGGACATGGATTTGAAGTCGTTTACGCGGTGGGACGACTACACGAGCGCCCGCAACGACATGTTCCTGGCAACCGACACCGCCTGGGCGCCGTGGTTCGTCGTGCGATCGGACAACAAGAGGCGAGCCCGGCTGAATATTATCGAGCATATGCTGGCGAGCGTCCCCTACGGGCAGGTGGCCCGTGGAAAGGTGAGGCTTCCCAAGCGGCACATGGCGGCGGCGGATCAGCCGTCCCGGCACCCCCTGAAGTTCATCCCGGAGGTCCACTGAGGGTAGCGAGCGATCGCAGTCAAGCAGCTGCGCCGCGAACTCAATTCCCGAGGCGTCGAGCCGCGCGTCATCGGGTATGGCTCGGTCGCCGATCTCTGCGGGCCGACGGCATGAGCGGGAAAATTAGCGGGCGGAGCGGAGCATCGCGCCGGCTGGGCCTGCTCGGGGATGCAAGAAGGTAGGCTCGAGATATGACCGCAGGTGGCGACAATGACCCAAGCCGAACGACGCTGAGCGCCACGACAATCGACCTTGCGATCCGCTTCGGCTTTATCGGCCTCCTCGGCTACTTGTCATTTCGCGTCATCACCCCATTCCTGACGATCGGATTGTGGAGCGCAATCCTGGCAGTCGCACTCTATCCTTTGTTTGAACGATTGGCAGGACGCCTGCACCCTCGTCTGGCCGCGGGCGTAGTTACATTGCTCTGCTTGATGATCGTCCTCGGCCCGCTGACGTGGCTTTGCTTTGGTGCCATCGACGGTATCCGCATGCTGGCGGAGGCCGCGGATACCGGGAAGCTCGCAATTCCGCTGCCCCCCGAAGCGATAAAGGCCTGGCCGGTCATCGGCGAGCGTCTGCACGGGTGGTGGAGCCTGGCCGCCAACAACACAATGGCTGCCCTCGGCGAAGTGTTGCCGATGCTGAAGCCCGTGGCGACCAAGCTGCTCGATATCGCACAAGGCGCGCTTTTTTCTCTGCTCGAGCTCATCGTTGCGATCGTGATTGCGGGGCTCTTGTTCACCCGGGGACCGCAATTCGTCGATGTATTGAGCGCCTTCCTCAATCGTGTCCTCAGCAACCGCGGCAAGGAAGTGGTGCAGCTAGCGGGCGCAACCATACGCAACGTATCGCGCGGAGTGGTCGGCATCTCGATGTTGCAGGCGCTTCTGGGCGGAGCAGGCTTCGTGGCCGCCGGCATTCCTGCTGCCGGTGTGCTGACGCTTGTCGCTCTCGTGCTCGGCATTGTCCAAATCGGACCGACGATTCTCTTTGTGCCGATCGTTGTCTGGGGTTGGATGACAATGCAGACAACGCACGCCTTGATCTTCACGGCCTATATGATTCCGGTCGGTCTGGTGGACAACCTCCTCAGACCGCTGCTGATGGCGCGTGGGCTCACCACGCCGATGCCAGTTATCATCGTCGGTGTCATCGGCGGCACGTTGGCCTACGGAATTGTCGGGCTCTTCTTCGGCCCAATCGTTCTCTCCGTCGCTTGGGCCGTGCTCGTGTCTTGGGTTCAAGGGGTCGAGCCCCCGGCGGAGAAAGACGAGCCTTCGTAAGGCTGTCACCGCCTCCTGGTTTGCGCCTGTCAGCGACCGCCCTTCGGTCGCCGCCTCACAGGCTCATTTCCGGGACGGAATCCGGAACTGAAAGTTTCGGCTCCGTTGCTGCGGTCACCTGCGATACGGATATGCCCGGCGCGACCTCCATCAAGGTCGCGCGCCCATCGGGAAATGCGATCACCGCCAATTCCGTGACGACCAGATCTACCGGCCTGATGGAAGTCAGCGGCAAGGAGCATCTCTCAACGATCTTGGGCTTGCCTTTGGCGGTGTGTTGCATTGCTGCGACCACGCGCTTGGCCCCGGTCACCAGGTCCATCGCTCCACCCATGCCCGGCACCATCTTGCCCGGGATCACCCAGTTCGCGCTTCTTTTGGCGCACGAGTTCGTCGATCAGGCGTTCCGGGGTCCCGACGCCCATGAACCCGCCAATCATCAGGGTGGCGCCATCCGGAACTAGGGCCATGGCGCTCTCAACCGAAATGGTCTTCATGGCCGAAGCTCCGGACATCCACGGCGCAAGGCAGCGTGGGCGCTCCCCGGTGCTATATTGGAGGAAGCCGGCAACAAGGATCGGCACGAGGCCCGAGAAGGCGTCGCAGAGACTACCGAGGGATGCGAACGCGCCGTCCGTTCAGGCTACGTCGCGATCGACCTTCAAGTGTCACCGGGAGCAACCAGCCGGTCGCGATCGCCCGTTCCTCGCACCCCAACCTACTTGCCCGCAGGTGTGCGCCCCAAGCGCCCGTCAGATCCTCTTGTCCACACCTGCCATCGAAGGAGTTGCGATTGCAGAGGACCAGTCCTATATATCATTCATCATCAACTATGTGCCTCCGGCCCATAGTGAGGTGCGGGGAGAGGCGTGATCATATCGATCGCGCCTCTTTATTTTTCGGATCCGGGCGGTTGCCTTCGGCTCGGGAGTGCATGCACGGAGCGCTGCAACGGCGCCCGTCAGCTGCTTCCGTACGCACTATTCTTCTTGTCGTCACTCAATGCCCGCGCCACAACGAGCAGGCACTGCTGCCGAACGAAGTCAAGCTTCTGAAAATCCTCAACAAGGATGGCGATGCGCTCGGTCTCGGTTGCGACGGCGTAGCTGATCTCGCCTTCCTTCGCTGTCTCTGCGGCGCAATCAGTTTTCTGAAGGTCCTCGAAGAAGAAGAAGAGGGGGACGTTCAGGAGGTGCGCGAGAGCCGCAAGCTGGTCGGCGGGGATGAGACGCTCGCCACGCTCATAATTCAGGTAGGTTTGCAGCTCGACGCCCGCGCAATTCGCGGCAGTCCACGCATTCAATCCCAACTGCTCGCGTCGCAACCTGATTCGGGTTCCCAGGTGTGCCCAAAGCCGATCGGGAGTGTCGCTCACTGCAGGCTCCTCCCGGCTGAGATGCTCTTCCATGATGCTATTCGCCTTGGAAAATAAAAATAATTCAAAGCATTATGGCGCTAGCCGGCGTCGATGCTCACTCTGGAGACGTACTTGATCGACGTCAGTTCGCAATAACCTATCCGCCATTCGAGCGGCACACGATCCAAGGAAGAGTGAACGCGGTCCAGCTTCAGGAGCGGGGTTCCCGCCTCCAGACCTAGCAGTGCGGCGACCTCGGGGGGGGCAGCCGCAATCTCGACGGACTCGGAGGCCGCTCCAAGCAGCACACCATGCTTCTGGGCAAGCACGGCGATGTGGTAGGGATTCTTCAGCTGCTCGAAGCAGAGCCCTGCGAAGTTCGACTGGGCAAGCGATATCTGCTCGACCATGAAGGGGCCGTTGTGGTGCCGCACCTGCCGGCATCGGACAATGGTATGGGGCCCGCGCAGGGCGAGCCGCTTCTGTTCCTCGGGGTCGGCACAGGCCCGCGCGACGTCAAGCAATTGCACTGTAAAGGGAATTCGCTCTCCCGTCTTTGTGCGGATGTTGTCGAGCTGCGGCACTACCCCTGCTGCGTGATCGCGAACGAACGTACCGCTGCCTTGACGGCGGATGACAAGCCGCTCCCTTTCGAGGGTCTCCAATCCCTTACGCAGGGTACCGAGACTCACTCCCAGCTGCTCGGCGAATTGCAGTTCATTCGGGAGATGTGCGCCAGGCTTGAACGTCCCACGTGCAATCTGCTGTGCGAGATAATCACGCACCTGAAGGTAGAGAGCGCGGGTGGAATTTTTCTTCTCGAACGACACGTCATTGCTCGCGTCGAAACTACAACGCGGCAATCATCATCGAAGAGGAGCGCCTTGGCAAGCGGAGCCTTCGTTTGCAGGGCTTGCGGCTCCAGGAAGACATTGCCTGCGGTGCCGCTCGATCTTACGATGCTTGCGTCAGGCGACCGAGACCCCTCCGGCTAACGCGACTTGAGATGTGGCCGATAGTCATTGACGAGAACGGAAAGCACTGGGATCCGCGATCCCCGACGCTGAGGTCGAGATTGCGCGCTTCGGTCGACGATCGAGACCTCCTGCAGTTCGCCATCTTGAACCTAGGCTTCGTCGCAATCCTGGCGGAGAAGGACAGTGTGCGCATCAGACTGCGGCCGGCAGTCGTTGCTCCGGCTGCTCTCGGCGCCCTCTATCTCTGGCTTCACAAACGGCGCCTGCAGCGGATTGTCGTCAGCTGGTACGACGCTCGCTGGCACGATGAGATCCTGGGATGGAGCAACGATGGGTGGCGACGGCTGACCGCACTCCTGGAGAGCGCGAAGCTTGCAAACCACGGCTACTCGAGACGACGCACCTCGATCGACAAGCTGGATTCCGCCAACCCCCTGCGTCACATCCTCGAAGAGAGCTCCCGGCTTGTCAGCACGGTCTCCAACCCGCAGCTTCTTCCGCCAGAGCTGAGAGAGCGCTACGTGGTGCTCGTCGAGGATGGCAACGGGGAGCTTCGTGTCTGCGACTTCGGCCGCACGATGATGTCGCGATCACGGTGGTGGCGCAGGAGGGCATACGGTCACCGCATCGATGACATGCCCGACTGGAGTTATGGCCGATGGGTGGGCGATGCCTATCGTGAGGCGCGCCAAACGGGCGAGCCTCTGCTCGAGGAGGTGAAGGCCGTCATCAACTGGCCGGAAGTCGGGACGTTCTCGCACTCGTATTGGCGTCTGATCGTACCCCTCATGCAGCACGGCCATCCAACGCGGCTGCTAGGCGTGACGGTAGACAACGTCGACGTCGGTATCCACAAAGTTCACTAGGAAATTCTCGAGATCGGCGATGATGGAACTCCGTGCGTTCAGCAAGAGCGCGGCGGGGAAAGTGCCTGTCGGTGTGTTCTTGAGCTCGACCGTCCATTCCGAGTGGAAGTAGCCGGCGCGGCGCGCAATGCCGCGGGTGTAGATATCCTTCGCCATAATCGTGCAGGTGAGGTCGACGTCCCATCGTGCAATGGCAAGAGCACGTGCAATACGGGGAGTTATGGAGGGAAGCCCTCGCTCTCTGAAATCGGGTCGACACCAATGCGCGCCGGTAAAGGCCACCCTGCCCGAAATCAACCGCGCCGAGGGTGCCGTTACCTCGATGGCTTCGCCTTCGCCCTTCAGCAAGGCAGGGTTGTGGTAGAACAAGCGCAGGCTTGTTGCTTCTTCATAGAAAGATGTATTGCGCCAATCGAAGAAGCGCGCCGCCTGGGCAAGGACGACTTCACCGGCGTCGTTGTACCCCAACAGGCAGAAGGCCGAGTCTGCGCCGAAGCGACCGCACTCCGGATCGAAAATCGGCAGTAGCGGCCTCCAGGTCGCGCTGTTGGCCTTGTTCGCGGCCACCAGCGCCTCCATCGTGGCGAACGAGAGAAATACGCCGCGCCGGCGCGCCTCCGTGTCGCCGGCAAGCATGATTCGTCCGAGCAGGTCCGATGGACCGTGATCGATGACGAGGTTGGAGATGAACGACGCATCGGCATCACGCGTCGTCGGCCGGATATCTTGCGGTGGTGTGTGCATGGCTCCCGAACGGTCCCGCTAACGCAGGCTCGTTGAAAGCACCGGCGTATCGCAACCACAGGTAGGGTTTAACCCTAATCGCGGGGCATCGGCCTTGGGCAAACGAGCCCATGGCCATGTGCCAGCCAGCAGTGATGTGCGGAAGGCTGCGTGCGCAAATGGCAGCCGCTGCTAACAGCAAGGATGGTGTGCGGGGAGGCGTCCACTCCATGCAATCCCTGCTGGGACTTGCGGCAACGTTTGGCCAAGTCAGATAGATTGCATCGGCCTTCTTGATATGTCTCGATAGGAGCCGGCAGGTCTCACCCCGCACCGGACCCGCCCACAGGGACCGGCCCAGCCAGACTATAGGGCTGGCAGCCGGTCCTTCCTTTTCCACAGGCGCGACGAGGCCTCCGCGCGCTGTGGGCTGAGAGGCTCCGGGAGCACAAGGGAAGTTGACCTCCAGCGCACCCGCGCAAAGGCAGCGGGGTGCGCCGAAAACCGCTATCGAGGCCCGTAAATTCAACCTCTATCGATGGAGTGGTCCCGCCGGCAATCTGCCGGGCCCTGCCGCTCCCGCGACTTCCGGCCCCGTTTCTCAATGTGGTATCGTCGCGACATGTGCAGGGAAAACACAGCTGTTTCCGCGAGGTGCCCGTTGTCTATGCAGGCCTAGTGTGGTCCCTATGGGTCCGTGTGTGGGCTCCCCCATCGCTTGAGGGCAACGATGCGGAGCTTAGTGGTAGACAGCGTGACGGTCCCCCTTCATCACCTCATCGGGTCGGCAGCTCGGTGCGCCTGCGGGCCACGTGACGGCCCCGTGATATCGCGCATCGGTCGTTGCGCTTCGTCGCTTTGACGATCCGATGCGCACCGACAAGCGCGCTGAGTTTCTCCGCGCCTGGCAGCAGGCGGCAACTGGTCTTGCCGCAATCTCAGCGCTTCTGGACGAGCTGCCCGACACGATGCGGCCGGAGCTGTTGCAGCTCTTGCACAGGCTGAAGTCGAGCCACGTCCCTGCCGCCGTACAACCCGTTCACACCTTTTGCTCCTAAGCTCGTGACAGTGACAGTCTCTGCAACGCGCACATGCGCGCTTGAGCTGGCATTCCTTTCGCTGAGCACGCCCGCAAGGCTGACCGGCTTCGGCTCCCTGAGCTACGATATCCAGCTGCCCTCGACGGCTGCGTCCTTGGTCTATGCGGGAGGCGCGCCGCCGACCACCGCACACATCGACATCGGGCCTGGCCTGACCGGCTCTGCCAACGTCCAGGTCAGCATTCCCGCCGGACAGGTTGTCGGAGACGGCGTCTACAGCGATGCCAGCGTGGTGACGCAAGTCTTCGACAAGTCAGGCGCGATTCTGACGCTCCTCAAGAGTGCGAACCTGCCGCTCTCCGTTTCCGTCGTGCGGGCCTGCCAATTCACATCGCCGACGAGCCCGACCTTGAATTTCACGTCGGCTATCTCGAACGGGGTGCCTCAGCCCGGCTACACGCAATCGGTTACGTTCCAGAATGTAAGCTGCACGGCGCCGAGCCTCGTCCGCTTGTCGGGCAATGCGATGCTGCCGGCCCAGCCTGCGAGCCCAACACCGGTGTTCGACACTCTCATCAACTATCGCGCCAGCGCCACGTTTTCGGGGGCGAATGCCCTTCTCGATACGAGTCTGGGGACCGATGCCGCATCCGGTTTCCGCAACACCGCCGCGGGCGCAGTGACGGGCGGGGTCGTACGCGTCGATGTCAATCTGATCGCGGGCAAACCTCTCCTCCCCGGGACCTATTCTTCCATCCTCACCGTGTCGATCGATCCCAATCCGTGATGTGCAGAACGCTGGACTCCCGCATGCTGTGGTCGGGAGGGCCGGACCTGGCCTCGGCGATGCGACCGACCATGCCGCGCGGGGCACAGGCAATCGCGCACTCGAGCCACCGGCGCGCTTGGTCAGGAATTCTTGACACTCCCTGCAGACTCCCACGCCCGCAATATCAGGGTAACCCCTGATATTAACGCACATACTTTCCGTGCCTAACGACACTAGGGCACTTTGTCAGCCAGGCGCACCGCGGTCGGCATCCAACCCGCTCGTCATGCGGGTGCACCTGTTGAGTGTTGGGGGATGGATCAGAAGCAGAGCCAGCGGCACCATACTGGAGGCGCGTCTGCCTCTACCCGGTGGCTGTCACTCCTTGGTCCAATCTGGCTCGCCGTCGGCGTCGGCGTGACCTATTTTCTCGCGGCGCAGCTCAGCTTGGCGCTGCTGACAAAGCCCGATGGCGTGGCCGTCTTCTGGCCCGCGGCGGGCATCGCCTCGGGAACACTCATTGCACTCGGGTCCAGGGCTCGGCTGCCGGTGGCCGTTGGAGTGGCGATCGCCACCATCGCGGCAAATCTCCTGGGAGACCGCAATCTTGCCGCCGGTGTCGTCTTCGCCCTGTGCAATATCGCGGAAGCTCTATTGGTGGCGTGGCTGATCCGACGCCACTTCGGTACGGACTTCAGGCTTGAAAGCTTGCGCGCCGTGCTCGGTTTCTTTGCGGCAGCTGCGGCCGCGCCCGCGCTGTCGGGACTCGCCGCTACGGCAGGGTTCATAAAATTCTACGGCTCGGATGCATCGGCTCTGGCGATCTGGCTGAACTGGTTCGTCTCTGATGCTCTGGGCATCGTCATGGTGGCGCCGCTGCTGATCGGACTTGCCGAGCTGCAGCATGATCTGCCGCAGAGATGGGAGCTGTCGGTCGGCACGCTGACGCTTGCCGCCCTCGTCATTGTAAGCGTGGTCGCTTTCGGCTCGCCGGCGCACCACTGGTACACCGCTCTCCCGCTCGGCCTGCTCCTGCCGGTGGTGCTGGCTGCCTATTGCCGCCCGGTGTTTGCCGCAGGTGCCGCGCTCGTTCTTGCTTTTGCCGTCGTCTGGACAACGACGTTCGGGATCGGCGAGCTAGGGGAGCTTCCGAGCCTGCATGACCGGGCGTATGCCGGGCGGGCAACGTTGCTGGCGATCTCCACCTACACGCTGGTGCTCGCTGCTTTGTTCGCCGAAAGGCGGCACAAGGAATCGGCGCTCGAGGAAAGCAATGGCCGCCTGCAACTGGCCCTCGATTGTGCCGAACTCGGGACCTGGCGCCTGAACCTGAGAAGCGGCCAATTCGAGAATGACATGCGCGACCGGCGCAATCACGGGCATGAGCCGAGTGCGCCATCTCAAACCCTCGCTCAGATGCGGTCCCAGATCCATCCAGGCGATCTTGCCAATCTGGACGGCGTGTTCGCGGGAGCAGGGAGCGCGGGCGGCACTTGCAGGATCGAGTACCGCCTCGCACCTCGCACCGAGCAGGAGCGCGCCGGTCGAGAGCGCTGGGTTGCGGTCGAAGGTGCGGTCGTGCGCGACGGGGGCGGACGACCCGTGCAGCTGCTTGGCGTCACGCGCGACATCACCGAGCGCAAACATGCTGAAGCACGACTCCAGGAAAGCGAGCGTGCGTTGCGCGACCTGCTGGGAGCGCTGCCTGCCGCCATCTTTGTCACGGACGCCGCCGGCCGCATCACGTTTTGCAACGAACGTGCGGTCGATCTCTGGGGAGCCAGGCCCAAGCTGGGAGAGGATAGATGGTCTGACATGGGGCGCTTCTATCACGCTGATGGCGCACCGATGGGCCTGGAAGACTGCCCGACCGAGATTGCTTTGAAGCAGGGACGGGCCGTGCGTGGCAGTGAGGCAATTCTCGAGCGTGCGGATGGCGCGCGCATCCCGGTTGCACCCTACCCGACACCCCTCCGTGATCGCACGGGAACGTTGATCGGGGTGGTCGACATGACCGTGGATATCAGCGAGCGCAAGCGGGCGGAGCAGGTGCTTGCGGAGCGCAATGCGCAGCTTGCCCTCGCCGGCAAGTTCGCAAGGGTCGGAACTTTCACCTTCAATGTCGACCAGGAGAGGATGCAGGTTTCGCCTGGCTATGTGGCCATTCACGGTTTGCGGGAGGGGACCGAGGAAATCAGCCGCGACGATTGGCGAAGAGCAGTCCACCCGGAAGACCTTCCGGGCGTGGAGGCTCGCTTCCGGCAAACCATGGCCGACCGGCGACGCGAGCACTATTGCGAGTATCGCATCGTGCGATCCGGCGGCGAGATCCGCTGGATCGACTCGCGCAGCTTGATAGCCTACGACGGCGATGGAGCGGCTCGCGTCATCGGTGCCAACATCGACGTCACGCAGCGCAAGCAAACGGAGGCCGTGCTCGAGGAGCACGAGGCCATCCTGGCGGATGCGCTCGCGGCCGGCCAGGTGATGGCCTTCGATTGGGATGCGGTCACGGGGCGGTCGCGCCGCAGCGACAACGCGGCTCAGATGCTTGGCATCGAGGATGAGCTGAGGGGCGGGCCGTTGCGCAACGAGTTTCTCACACGGATACATCCGGACGACCGCCCGAGCGTGAAGAAACAGGTGCGCGGACTCAGCCGCAGCAATCCCTCCTATGCCCTGGTTTTCCGCTTCTGCCGTCCGAATGGCGAGCATATCTGGCTGGAGGAAACGGCCAAAGGCGAATTCGACCCTGCGGGCAGCCTCTTGCGCATCAAGGGGCTCACGCGAAACATCACCGCGCGCAAGAATGCCGAGTTGGTGCTGGAGGAGCGCAACGTTCTGCTCGCCCTTGCGGGAAAGGCTGCCGGCGTCGGCAGCTACGCATACGACCTCGACGCGGATGCAATGCAGATCTCGGAGGGCTACGCGGCCTTGCACGGCCTGCCGGAAGGCAGAACGGAAACCACGCGCAGCGAATGGTTGGTGAGGGTGCACCCGGAGGACGCCGGCCGCGTCGTGGAAACGCGGCGGCGGGCGTTTCGCCAGCGCCTCAGGGAATATGGCGTGGAGTATCGCATCTCTTCCTCCGGAGGCGAGGTGCGATGGATCGAGTCGCGCAGCTTCATCTCGTATGGAGCCGATGGCCGTCCGCTGCGGGTCCTCGGCGTTAACATCGATGTCACCGACCGCAGGCGGGCCGAGGATCATCAGCGCCTCCTGGTCGCCGAGCTCGACCATCGCGTCAAGAATATGCTGGCCACAGTTGCCGCCATCATCGCCCAGACACAGGAGGGCAATACCTCGCTGGCGGACTTCATAGCCGCGCTCCACCTCCGGGTAAGATCCTTGTCGAGAACCCATGAGCTGCTGAGCCAGAGCCGCTGGAGTGGTGTGTCGCTGAGGGACATCGCCCGACGGGAGTTTGCACCCTATGGGGTAGGCAACGTTGAGATCGGCGGTCCCAACGTGACGTTGAAGGCGGAAGCGGCGCAGGCTCTGGCCATGGTCCTCCACGAGCTGACGACCAACGCCGCAAAATATGGGGCGTTCTCCGGCCGGAGCGGCCGCGTGTTGCTGCGGTGGCGCTGGCTGCGCAACGGCTCGCTCGGCCGGCTTGCCATCGAGTGGCAGGAGGTGGGCGGTCCGCCCGTTCGGGCTCCGAGCCAGACGGGCTACGGGACGAGCGTCATCAAGGAGCTTGTTCCATTCGAGCTCGACGGCAAGGTCGATCTCGCCTTTGCCGTCGACGGTGTCAGATGCCGAATAGAAATTTCACAGGAGTGGATCGGCAAAGGCAATTCACGGTCCCATGACCTCGTTGCCTCGAGCCAAGGCGGCGCCCGTTACACGAAAACCCCGGGTTCAACGGTCTGCTAGGCGCGGATTCCGATCGTCGTTCACTGCCTTGCCGGATTTTCGCCTCAGCGAAATATCGGGATGCATCGGCCACGGCGGCTGGAGAGGAGTCCTGTTGTGCTGCAACCTCTCACGTGAATCGAAATACCGCGGCCGCAACGGCGCAGGTCCAACGACCGCCTTCGTCACCTTCGGCATAGGCAGTGGTCGACTTGCTGCCAATGATGAGATTGCTGGTCTCGTAGACCCGTCGTCGCTCGTTCCATGCCGCATCGGGGTCGAACTCGATCCCGAGGGTCGACGCCAACATCGAAGCGGCGAGGTCCTCGGCATAGTCGCCACTCTGGCCGCGCGTCATCCCGTATCCGTGATGCTCGGAAATATAGCCATACATCGACGCATCGGACGGGCGCGCCAGGCCGATACTCGAATGAACCCGCCGGCCCGGCTCATTCGTCTCCGAGCGCGCAAGCACGGTGAAGGTGATTTCGCCAGGCTGCAGGCTGGCTTGACCCTCCTGCCGGTCGATCTCCGTGCAGCCCGGCGGCAGTATGGAGGAGATGCTCACCAGGTTCTGCTGCTCGATGTCAGCGTCGCGCAGGGCGAGCTCGAAGGCCGTCAAACGTTCGCGATGAACGCCGATGCCGCACGTAAGGAAGAAACGCTTCGGAACGAGCATTATGAACCTTTGCCTCTTCTATTCGGCTGTCCCTGCTCCCGTGCCTCCACACCGCGGGCGTCGCGCCAATGTCATCGGCGCGCCGCTGCTCGGCATCCCGAACACCAATGCCCGCTCAATCCGCGGCAACAAGCGGCTTGCCGTTGACCCGCGTCTGATCCTTCAAATTGTCGACCGTGACGTGGGTGTCGTACCAGGTGAGGCGTGGCCGCGCCCCGAAGCGCTTTGTCAGCTCAGCCATACGTTCCTCTGTAAACCAAGCTTCGGCCGACGTGCGGCTGTCCCAGAGATAGACGCCGCCGGTGCCAGCTTCGCCATTCAGATAATCCTTTCGTATCAATCCCTTCCCAGCAAGGCCGCGGTATATCGGGGCGCTCGATGTAGCCCCTTTCACGGCTTGGTCTTCGGTCCGCTTCGGCAGGTCAAACTGGACGATGACAATGCAATTGCCCATGGGTGCCTCCTAGCTGGGTCTTACGGCATGCGACTTCGCGTCTGCTGACGCAACAATCTAATCCTCAAGGTCCCCAACCGCCAATCCCTTCACGTCGGAAGAGCCTGAGCTCGGCCGCGCCAGTTCGCTCGATGAAGTGGAGGCCTGCGTCTGCCATCTCGACCGTTGCCTCCGCAGAGGGGACACGCCGTGGCAGCGGGGACTGACCTCCTGCTCTTCGTGGCAGTGCCGCATCGGGAACACCTGCGACCGGCCCTGTGATATCGGTTCCGAAGTGCAACCCCACGAGACCGCGTAGCTACAGCGAGGAAGGGGCTTGATAGAGAAACGGCCCCATCCACGGGGAGGATGAGGCCGCACTCGAGGTCACGAAGGACAGGGCCGGTCCTCTTGGGAGAAGCACCTGGCCCTTGTTGTCGAGGCCAAACGGCCCCGCAGCACCGATCATAAGTGATTCGATGGCGATCGGTTGTGCAGGCACGCCTTCGCGCAGACGAGCTGCCGGTAGCCCGGCAATAGGAGGGCCTTTTCTCTTTGGCTCCGACACGCTGCAGAAGTAGATTGCTTGCACAACGCTAAGGAGGCGTGCCCGATGCCCCAATACATACCGAGCCCCCGCGATTGGGTGCGAGAGCAGGTCGAGCTCTATGAGAGCAGCGGCGGCACCAAGGGGACGACGCTGCGCGACACCGGTTTGCCCGTGATCATCGTTACGCACTCCGGCCACAAGACGGGCGCAATCCGCAAGACGCCGCTCATGCGCGTCAAAGATGGCGACAGCTACGTACTGGTCGCGTCGCAGGGCGGAGCACCGAAGGACCCCGTCTGGGTGCACAATCTTCGCGTCAATCCACGGGTCGAGCTTCGCGACGAGACCGTCGTGCGGCCCATGCGCGTGCGCGAGGTCAAGGACGCCGCGGAGCGGACGCGCCTGTGGGCCTTGGCCGTGGCGGCATTTCCGCCCTATGCGGAATACCAGACGCGCACGACACGCCAGATCCCGGTGTTTCTGGCCGAGCCCTAGGAGCCGAGGGCCTGCTGCCGGCGGAATGAGCGGAGGACGAATTGATCACGTGCAGAAATGCCGATGTCGAGGCCGTTGCGGTCAAGGCGGTCGAGGGCAAGCCGATGTACGGCGGCGACATGCTCGTCAAGCCGCTCATCAAGGGCGAAGAAATGACCTTCCTCGAGATCCACTACGCGGCCGGAGTGGGCGCCCCTCTCCACACCCACACGCATGAATCGATCGCCTACGTTGTGAAGGGGAAGGTGAAATCGACCGTCGGCTCGCAGGAGTTCGTCATGGGGCCGGGCGATGTCTGCCGACATCCCAAGGGCGTGCTGCACGGCCTCGAAGCCATCGAGGATTCCGTGGTGGTGGAGATCAAATCGCCTGCACCCGATATCGGCGCCTTCTTCGCGATGCGCGGCTGACATCCGGGTTGCGTCGCCGCGGCGGGTGCCGCCCCATGGCTCGACCGGCTTGCCGCGAGGGCGAGAGGCTTGACCCTGGGTTCCGGATATTTCGCTTCGCGAAATTCCGGAATGACAGTGCGCGGCGTCGCGTTCTTGCTTGTCATCCTGGCCGGAGCGAGAAGCGCGCAGAGCCGGGACATGAGCACCGCTGCTCTCCGCGGCCCTGGGTCCCGGGTATTCGCCTTCGGCGAATCAAGGGATGCCTGGGGAGTTGAACGGAAAACCGCTCTAGAACTCGAACTCAGGCCCGGAGACATACCGGAAGCGCTCCAGCGCGTCCGCGCGCAGCGTGAAGCCGAGGCCCGGCCGGTCCGGGGCGTGCACCATGCCGTCCGGGCGGATGTCGAATGGCTCGTTGAAGAGCTCCCACATCATCGGCATGTAGCCCTGCGTGATCTCGAGGATGTGGCAGTTGGCCGATGCCATCGCCACGTGAATGCTCGCCGCGAACAACACGCCGCTGCCCCAGGCGTGCGGGGCCAGGCGTACGCCGTGCGCCGACGTCAGGGCCGCGATGCGGCGGATCTCCGTCATGCCGCCGGCGCGGGCGACGTCGGGCTGGGCGATATCGAGGGCACGGCGCTCGAGCAGGTCCTGGAAGTCGAAGCGCGTGAACTCGCGCTCGCCCGAGGCGATGGGGATGGTCGTGGACCGGCGCACCTCGGCCTGGCCGGCGTGGTCGTCCGGGGTTACCGGCTCCTCGAACCAGGCGATGTCGTAGGGCTCGAGTTCCCGGGCGAGCTTGATGGCGGTCGCGACCTCGAGCGAGCCGTGCGCGTCCACCATCAGCTCGACGCCGCGGCCGAGCCCGCGTCGGGCGGCCTTAACACGGCGCACGCAGTTGGGAATGGAGAACCCGTCGCGGCCGACCACCCGCATCTTGGCGGCGGTGAAGCCCTTGGCCGCGTAGCCCGCAAGCTCGGCCTCCGCCTCCTCGCCGGGCGCCCAGCCGCCGCTGGCGTAGCCCCTGACCGAGTTGCGCACGGCGCCGAGCGCCTGGTAGAGCGGGATGCCGAGCGCTTGCGCCTTCACGTCCCAAACGGCGATGTCGACGCCGGCAATCGCCTCCATGATGACACCGCGTCGGCGGCTTTCATCGGCCTGTGTCACGCCGCGCTGCAGCGCCGGCATGCTGCGCGAGCCGTTGTACATCTTCTCGTAGATGCGCTCGGAGAACATCGGGTCCTCGCCGACGACCTCGGGGGACAGCTCGTGCTCGACGATAGCCGCGACGATGGGCGGCGAGCCGAGCGCGGCGCCGATGCCGGTGAGCCCGTTGTCGGTCTCGACACGGATGAGCGTTGCGTCGCTCTTGACCTTCGTTCCGAGGTCCGTGCGATGCCGCTTTTCCGGCGGAACCGGCGCCGACATGGGAACGGCGGATACTCTGGTGATTTGCATGGGCTCGTTTCCTCCCTCCGGCGAGGCTCGTTACGCAATGCGTCGCGCTCGACCGAAGATTGGCAGTCTAGCAGGACCGAGCGCCATATCACTCTTGACGCGGGCATGGCGTCGGCCAGACTTGCAGAGTGCACAGGGAGGCAATGCGCCATGACGGATGTGACGATCCTGGCGACCGGGTTGGGCTTTCCGGAGGGCCCGGTGGTCTGCGCCGACGGCTCGGTGGTGCTGACCGAGATCCGCAATCAGCGCTGCTCGCGCGTAACGCCGGATGGCAAGGTCAGCCTGTTCTCCGCCTGCGGCGGCGGGCCGAACGGGCTGGCGATCGGCCCCGACGGCTACTTCTATCTCTGCAACAACGGCGGCAGCCGCTACGTCGAGGGCCACTCCATGGGGCTTGGGCCGCACCCCGACTACAAGCATGGGTGGGTGGCGCGGGTTGACCCGAAGACCGGCGAGGCGAAGCTGCTCTACAAGGAGGTGGGTGGTCACCTGCTGTCGGCGCCGAACGATCTGGTGTTCGACACGGAGGGCGGCTTCTATTTCACCGATCTCGGCAAACGCTACCCGCGGCATCGGGACAACGGCGGCGTGTACTACGCGCTGCCCGACGGCTCGAGGATCGTCGAGGTGGCCTACCCGGTCCTGAGCCCCAACGGCTGCGGCCTGTCGCCGGACGGCAAGACGCTCTACGTGGCCGACACCGAGGGTGCGCGGCTTTGGGCGTTCGAGGTGCAAGGGCCGGGCAAGCTCAAGCCCAAGCAGCAATTCGCGCCACACAGCGGGCGGATGATCGCCGGCCTTCCCGGCAACGCGCGCTTCGACAGTCTCAAGGTGATGGCCAGCGGCAACATCACCGTCGCGACGTTGAATACGGGCTACATTACCGAGATATCGCCGGCGGGTGAGATCGTCCGCGCGGTGAAGATGCCGGACTGCTACCCGACCAATGTCTGCTTCGGCGGCGCCGACATGCGCACCGCATACGTCACACTGTCCGACACGGGGCGGCTGGGCGTCATGCAGTGGCCCGAGCCGGGGCTGAAGCTGAACTTCAACTGAGGCAGCGCTCGTCGCCGGCTGCGACGAACCGCAGCTATCGGGCCATGTGCGCCGAGGCGCGCCGGGCGCGTGCGGTGATTGCCGCCCAGTCGCCGGATCGGATGTCAGCGGCGGGTGTCAGCCATGAGCCGCCGACGGACACTACGTTGTCGAGGGCCAGCCAGTCCGCGAAGTTGCCCTCGCCGATGCCGCCGGTCGGGCAGAAGCGCACGTGCGGGAAGGGACCTGCCAGGGCCTTGAGCGCGGCAATGCCGCCCGCCGGCACGGCCGGGAAGAATTTGACGACGTCGAAGCCACGGGCGAGCGCGGCCATGAGCTCCGACGGCGTCTGTACTCCGGGAATGAAGGGCAACTCGCCCGCGGCTGCAGCATCGAGCAACTCGGGCGTTGCGCCGGGGCTCAGCGCGAAGCGGGCACCGAGCGCATGGGCCGTCTCGAGGTCCTCGCGCGACAGCACGGTGCCGAGGCCGACGACGGCGTCGGGCACCTCCTTGGCGATAGCCGCCGCGGCGGCCGGAGCTGCCGGCGTCCGCAGGGTGATCTCGAGGGCCGTGAGGCCCCCGGCGACGAGGGCGCGGGCGAGCGGCACGGCGTCCTCGACCCGTTCGATGGTGATCACGGGAATAACCGGTGCGGCGCGGAGGAGTTGCTCCAATTTCGCGCAGCGCGACTGCGCGGCGCGGCCTTTCGGTGCGGTCATGAGGGCTGGCCTCGCAGATGGGGGATGTCGGCGAATTCCGGCATGGCCGCGCGGGGAATGATCGCCCCGCCGTGACGCACGACGGCGCCCGCCAGCCGGTGGCCAGCCCGTGCCGCGTCCGCTGGTGACGCGCCGGAAAGGCGAGCGGCGAGATAGGCGGCGGCAAAGCTGTCACCCGCTGCCGTCGTGTCGACGACCGCCTCGACCGGCTCGGCGATGATCGTCTGCGCAACTGCGTCGTGGTGAATGCGCACGGCGGGCTCCGCGAGCTTGACGACGACCTCGGCGCGCCCCTTCCCGATCGGCAGCTCGGCCAGGCCATCGTCACCGAAGAGGAGGCCCAGGTCTTCCGTGGAGGCGAGTACGATGTCGGCGCGTGCGAGCGCCGCGCGGAAGGCGGCCTTTGCCACGGCGCGGTCGGGCCAGCCGCGCGGGCGGAAGTTCGTGTCGAACACGATGCGCGCATTGTGCGCCCGGGCATCGTCGAGTGCGGCGAAGAGCCGGGCACGGCCTGCCTCGCCGTAGAGGGACAGCGACACGCCCGAGAGATAGACGGCGTCGTACTCGGCCAGCGCCCGGACGATCGCAGGGGTCTCGGGGAGGTCGAACAGGAGCCGCGCCGGCGCACTGTCGCGCCAGTAGTGAAAGCTGCGCTGTCCGGCCGCATCCGTGGTGATCACGTAGAGCCCGGGCAGGCGCCCCGGAACGCGCACGACGCGTCCCGTCCCGACGCATTCCGCCTCCCAGGCGCGCAGCATCTCCTCGCTCCACGGGTCGTCGCCGAGCGCGGTAACGTAGTCCACATGCACGCCCAGGCGCGCCAGGTACACGGCCGTGTTGAGCGTATCGCCGCCATAGCTGCGCGACAGAAGGGTGCCCGAGGCCTGCGACAGCTCGATCATGCACTCGCCGATCGATGCAACTCGGATCATGGCTGCAGCAGCTCCTGGCCCGCATCGATGCGGAGGATATGGCTTCGGCGCGCAAGCGCAAGGGGCCGGCCCCCCGTGTGCGTGTCGCCCTCTTACGTCTGGTCCGTCGCCAGCTTCTCGCGGCGGCGGGCGAAATTGGGCACCAGCGGCGCCAGCAGCGCGATCGCTGCCAGGACCAGACACGCGGCGGAGATGGGCCGCTCGAGGAAGATCATGAACTCTCCGTGCGACAGGATCAGCGACTTCCTGAGGTTGTTCTCCAGCATCGGCCCAAGCACGAAGGCCAGAACCAGCGGTGCCGGCTCGTAGCCGAATTTCCGCATGAGATAGCCGAGCACCCCGAACACGACCATCACGAACACGTCGAACACGGCGTTGCCCGAAGCGAACACGCCGACGATGCAGAACATCAAGATGAGAGGAAAGAGAACGCGATAGGGTAGTTTCAGCACCTGCACCCACATGCCGATGAGGGGCATGTTGAGAGCAGCATGGCAGTGCCGATGTACATGCTGGCAACCACGCCCCAGAGCAACGCGGGGTTTTGCGTCATCAGCAGGGGACTTGGCTGCAGGCCGTGGATGACGAAGGCGCCGAGCAGCAGCGCCATCACCACGTTGGGCGGAATGCCGAGCGTCATCAGGGGAATGAAGGCGCCGCCGGCGGCAGCGTTGTTGGCGGCCTCCGGTCCGGCGACGCCCTCGATGGCGCCCTTGCCGAAGCGCTCGGGCGTGCCCGACATCTTCCGCTCCAGCGCGTAGCTGGCGAAGGACGAGATGACGGCGCCGCCGCCGGGCAGGATGCCGAGGAAGAAGCCAAGCACGGTCCCCCGCATGATCGGCCACTTGCAGGCCGCCCAGTCGGCGAGCGACGGCCACAGCCCGCCGATGCGGGCCTTGATCACCTCGCGCTTGAGCTCGCGCTCGAGGTTGGAGAGGATTTCGGCGACGCCGAAGGAGGCCATCAGCAGCGACTTGGGTATGGAGCCCTGGCTCAGGAAGCTCAGGATGGTCAGGCCCAGCACCATCAGGCTGAAATACTCCGGCGGCCCGAAGGCAACGGCGATGCGCGCCAGGGCCGGTGCCACCAGCATCAGCGCGATGATGGCAAAAACGCCGGCCGCGAACGAGGCCAGTGCCGCCATGCCGAGCGCGGGGCCCGCGCGCCCCCGTTTGGCCATCTCATAGCCGTCGAGGCAGGTGACGACCGAGGCGGCCTCGCCGGGGATGTTCACCAGGATGGAGGTGGTCGAGCCGCCGTACATGGAGCCGTAATAGATGCCGGCCATCATGATGATGCCGGCCTCCGGCGAGCCCGACAGCGTCACCGGCAGCAACAGCGACATGGCAGAGACGGGACCGATGCCCGGCAGCACGCCGACGAGCGTGCTGATGAAGACGCCGATGAAGCAGTACAGGAGGTTGATGGGTTGCAGGGCGACGCCGAAGCCCTGAACCATGCTCGCGAAGAGGTCCATGCGTCCCCCGTTATTCGAGGACGCCGGCGAGGAGGCCTGCCGGTAGCTGGATCTTGAGCCACTTGGTAATCGCGGCCCATACCCCGAACGTGGCGACCACGGCGATCACGATCGATAGCCGCCAGTCGACCGGATCGACGAACCACATCAGCACGAGCAGCAGTGCCAGCGTGCAGGGGATGAAGCCGATGCGCTCGAAGCCAACACCGAAGACGAGCAGAAGGGCGACGACGAGGAGGACCTTGCCCCAGCGTGTGCCTTCCCACAGCGAGCCGAGCGTCGGCCCACCGGTCAGGATCGCGAAGGCGATGACGCACAGAGACAGCGCGCTCATCAGGATGCCGATCCAGAAGTAGGCGAAGCCGGGCCCGGGATCGTTCAGCTTGCCCAGGCCCATGTCGCGCCCTGCCCAGATCACGAATGCGCCGATTGCGAGCCAGAACAGGCCGCCCCAAAGCTCCGAGTTTCGGATCACGTCAGAGTTCCTTTCGGGTCGTGCAGTGCATTGCGGCATGGTCGCGGCCGGCTGCCGGAGCCCGCATTTCTGCCGCATACCATGTGGCGCGGATTGCTGGCGGGGCAGTGCGCAATCGCGCGCCGTGCGGCGCTACTCCTTCTTGGCGAGGCCGAAGGGAGAGTCGAACTCGTAGGTGTAGCCGAACTCCTTCAGGCTCGGAGCGTCCGGCCATTTCTTGCTGCGCTCGCCGTTCAACAGCATCAGCAGGCGGAAGTCGCCCGATGCCACCAGAGGTCCCCAGCTCGGCGACTCCACCATGCACATGACGTGCCCGCCGAGGATTGCCGCGATCGACTCGCCGCCCCCCTTGGTGGGGATGTGATTGAACTGTACTCCCGACTGGCGCGCCATCAGCTCCATGGCGATGCTGTTGGTCGTGGCCGCACCGATGGTGGCATAGGTGAACTTGCCGGGGTTGGCCTTGGCGAAGTCGATGACGTCCTGCCACTTCTTGAAGGGACCGTCGGCTTTGACCGCCACGCCCAGAGTGTAGCCGCCGAGCATGATCACGTACGTGAAGTCGAACGTGGCCTTCTGCATCACGGGGACGCGAAATACGGGAATGGCGATCTGCGCGATCGTGTAGCCATCGGGCTTGGCAGTGGCCGCCATCGTGGCCGGACCGAGCGTGGCGCTCCCGCCCGGCTTGTTCTCGACGATCACGGGCTGGCCAAGGTGCGCCGAAGCGCTCTCGGCGAGACCTCTGAACAGCAGGTCTGCGCTGACCCCTGCGTGGAAGGGGACGATCAGATTGATGGGTTTGTTCGGATAGTTGCCGGGCGCTTGCGCCAAGCCGGGGCTAGAATGTCCAAAAAACACGGCGGCGGCGGTCACCGCCGCAAATATGCGGCACAGCATTGTTGTCCTCCCATTGAGGGCACTGGTCCATTGGGTCGCCTGTGCTTGCCCGGCCGGGACCTCATCCAATTCGCGGGCATTTGGCAGCCATCAAGTGGATCGGAGGGCGCGGTCGCAGGCCGTGGGGGATCGCCCCGTTTGTTGCCGGCAGCGAAACCGCCTAGTCTTGCTTGCGGTCCAAGCCCCGGCCGCTGACGGACTGGAAGAACTGGCTGCAAATCAACAAGTTGCCTCGGCGTTAACGAAATTCGCGCTGCCGCGTTTGCCATCCTGCACGGGAGAAGACGACATGCCGGACCGGGTACTGGAAGGGCAAACGGCGCTCGTCACTGGTGCGGGCCGCGGACTGGGGCGCGCGTTCGCCGAGCGTCTGGCGTCTCTAGGCTGCAACATCGCGGTGCACGGCATGCGCGAGCATGGCCCATCCGAGTACGGAGGCCGCGAGACGCTGTCCGACGTCGCCCGGTCGATTGCCGAAGTGCATGGCGTGCGCACCGTGAAGGTCCTGGCCGACCTCACTCGGAGCGCGGACGTGGAGCGTGTGGTCGCGACGGCGTCGCGCGATCTCGGTGCGATCGACATTCTCGTCCACAACGCCGGAGGCGACATCGCCGCGGCCGGCGGCAAGCCCGATCCGAACGACGTCGTCCACATCAAGGAGGAGGACGTTCGCGCCGTGATCGACCGCAATCTGCTGAGCACCATCTTCGTGTGCCAGCAGGTGGCGCGCGCCATGATGCAGCGGCGTCGGGGCCGCATCATCACCATTACTTCCGTCGCGGCTTTCCGGGGCCGCACCAACGGATCGATCTATGCCACGGCCAAGGCTGCCGCCGTGCATTTCACGCGCTGCCTCGCCGACCAGATGCGGCCCTTCAACGTGACCGTCAATTCCATCGCCCCCGGCGATACGCGCACCGAGCGGTTTCTTGCGACCCGCGCCGTCGATCCGGCGCGGCTTGCCGAAGATGGGACGCTCGATCGCATTGCCACGGTGGACGAGGTGGCGCGGGTGGTGGAATTCTTCGCTGGTCCACTTGGGGCTTTCGTGTCCGGCCAGGCGGTGCGGATCGACGGCGCGGGGCAAGGCTGGCCCGCATAGGACTGTCGCAGTTGCATTGATCGCTCGCCCTGTCCGGTCCAGGTCTGCGGACGGACGGCGCGAGCCGGGAGGGATCACCGATGTCAGCTGACGCTCAGGGTCCCAAGCCCGCGACGCCCATCACCTGCGCACACAACCGCTCGGTCCTCGGCAGCCTCCCCTTCGGCGACCGGGCGGACTTCGAGGACGCGCGCCGTGGGTTCATCGGCACGCTGCCGAAGGTCGAGTTCCGCAATGCCGAAGGTCGCGTGATCTACAGCCTCGAGGACTACGCCTTCCTCGCCGAGGAGCAAGCACCCGACACCGTCAATCCGAGCCTGTGGCGGCAGGCACGGCTCAACATGGCGAATGGGCTGTTCGAGGTCACGGAGCGCATCTACCAGATCCGCGGCTTCGACATCTCCAACATGACGATCATCGAAGGCAGCCGTGGCGTCATCATCATCGATCCGCTGATTTCTGCCGAGATCGCGCGCGCCGGCCTGGAGCTCTATTGGCAGCACCGCGGCCGCAAGCCGGTGACGGCCGTCATCTACAGCCACAGCCATGTCGATCACTTCGGCGGCGTGCGCGGCGTCGTCGACGAGGCCGATGTGAAGGCCGGCAATGTCATCATCCTCGCCCCCGACCGCTTCATGGAGGAGGTGACGAAGGAGAACGTGCTTGCGGGCTCGCCGATGATCCGCCGCGCCATGTTCCAGTTCGGCGGCCTGCTGCCCAAGGGGCCGCGGGGGCAGGTCGATGCCGGTCTCGGCAAGGTGACCTCGCGCGGCACCGTCACGCTGATCCCGCCGACGCAGGTCATCCGCGAGCCGATCGAGGCGCACACGATCGACGGCGTCGAGATCGTCTTCCAGCTCACGCCCGACACCGAGGCGCCGGCCGAGATGCACATGTTCTATCCGGGCTTGCGCGCCCTGAACCTCGCCGAGAACGCTACCCACAATCTGCACAACATCTATCCGATCCGCGGCGCGCAGGTGCGCGATGCCAATGCCTGGGCCAAGTATCTCAACGAAGCGCGTGACCGGTTCGCCGCCAAGGCCGACGTGGTGTTCGCCCAGCATCACTGGCCGGTATGGGGCAACAGCCGCCTGCTCCACTATCTGGCCAAGCAGCGCGACGCCTACAAGTATCTGCACGACCAGACGCTGCGGCTCATGAACCACGGCCTCAAGGCGCCGGAGATCGCGGAACGGCTGGCCCTGCCGCGGTCGCTGGAGCGCGAGTGGCACGTACGCGGCTACTACGGCACCTTCAGCCACAACTCCAAGGCGATCTATCAGCGTTACCTCGGCTGGTACGACGCCAATCCGGCCAATCTCAATCCCCTGCCTCCGGCCGAGAGGGCGGCGAAGTACGTCGCCTACATGGGCGGCGCTGCCGCCGCCATCGCCAGGGCGCGCGAGGACTTCGCCAGAGGCGAGTATCGCTGGGTCGCCGAGGCGATGAGCCAGGTAGTGTTCGCCGAGCCCGGCAACGCCGAGGCGCGCGCGCTCGGCGCCGATGCGCTGGAGCAGCTTGGCTACCAGTCGGAGTCGGCCACCTGGCGCAATGCCTACCTGCAGGGAGCCCGCGAGCTGCGGGGCGGCATGGGACTGGTGCCGGGTGCCCCGACGCGCGCCACGAGCGATATCGTGCGCGGGGTCTCGCTCGATCTCTTCTTCGACCTGCTGGGCATCCGTCTCGACGGCGAGAAGGCGGAGGGCAAGACCCTCCGCATCAACTGGCGGCTGTCCGACACCGGCGAGCGCCATGTCCTCACCCTGCAGAACTGCGCCCTTACCTACCTGGCCGATCGTCAGGCGTCCGAGGCCGACTGCACCGTGACGCTCGACCGCGCCACGCTCAACGGCATCATCCTGCGCGAGCTGCCATTGGCGGAGGCTATTGCCCAGGGCCGCATCACGATTGCTGGCGATGCCGGTAAGCTTGCCGAGCTTTTCGCCCTCCTCGACGACTTCTCCATAGGCTTTCCCGTCGTCGAGCCGCACCGGGCGGGCAGAGGCGCGTGAGACCTCTTGCGCTCGCGCCAAAGCTTGCGTCGATCTGCCCTCGCGCGTGAAGCGAAGCCGGCATTTGCAAGGTTGCCTTGGGGGCGCCATCCTTCTTATCAAGACATCGCGCCCATTGACGACCGGCGGCAACGGAACCACCCATGACCGACGTGACATTGACGCAAGTAGCGCTGTTCTTGGCAGCGGCCGTGGTGGCAGCCCCGCTGGCCAAGCTCCTGCGCATCGGCAACGTGCTGGGCTACCTGCTTGTCGGCGTCTTGATCGGCCCATTCGGCCTGGGTTTCGTCTACTCGGTCTACGAGGTGAGCTCGATCCTGCATTTCGCCGAGTTCGGCGTGGTGCTGCTGCTGTTCCTCATCGGCCTGGAGCTGCGGCCAAAGCGGTTGTGGGCGCTGAGGACCAGCATCTTCGGCGTGGGCGGGGCGCAGGTCGTCATCACGGCGCTTATCCTGGCCGCGATCGCGGCCGGCTTCGGCCTGGCCTGGCAAGCGGCGCTGTTTGCGGGTCTCGCCCTGTCGTTGTCGTCGACCGCGTTTGCCCTGCAGATGCTCGAGGAGAAGGGCGAGCTTGCGATGCGGCACGGTCGCCTGGCATTCGCCGTGCTGCTGTTCCAGGACCTTGCCGCCATCCCGCTCATCGCACTGACGCCCATGTTCGCCGTCGCGGCGGGGAGCAAGGCCCCCATGGAGCTCATCTCCGCGGTGAAGGCCATCGCCGTCATCCTGCTGGTGGTGATGGTCGGCCGCTATGTGCTCGACGGCGTCATCCGTATCGTCGCCCGCACGCGCGTGAAGGAAGCCATGACAGCCTGCGCGCTGCTGACCGTCGTCGGTGTGACCCTGGCGATGGAGAAGGCGGGGCTCTCCGCCTCGCTCGGCGCCTTCATCGCCGGCGTGCTCCTTGCCGACTCCGACTATCGCCACGAGATCCAGGCCGACATTGCGCCCTTCGAGGGCCTGCTGCTGGGCCTCTTCTTCACCGCCATCGGCATGTCGCTCAATCTCGGGTTGATCGCGGAGCGGCCGAACCTGATCATGGCTGTCGTCGTCGGCCTCCTCGCCGTCAAGGCGGGCGTGCTCTACGTGCTCGGGCGCCGCGCCGGGCTGGAGGCCGGGCCGTCACGCCGCCTGGCGCTGGCGATTGCCCAGGGCGGCGAGTTCGCCTTCGTGCTGTTCGCGTCCGGCGTGGAATTTGGCGTCCTCGACCAGAAGCTCGTCGACGTCCTCTCGGTTGCCGTGACGCTGTCGATGGCGGCGACGCCGCTGCTGCTGCTGCTGGACGAGATGCTGGCGCCCAAGGCGGAAATCGCGCGTGCCTTCGACGCGCTGCCGCAAAACGACGGCCATGTGGTGATCGCAGGCTTCGGCCGCGTCGGCCAGATCGTCGGGCGGATTCTCGCCGCCAAGCAAATTCCCTTTACCGCCCTTGACGCCAATCCCGAGCACGTGGACGGCATGCGCAAGTTCGGGGCCCGCACATTCTACGGCGATGCCAGCCGGCCCGAGATCCTCGATGCCGCGCAGACGGACAAGGCGCGCGCCTTCGTGCTGGCGATCGACAACGTCGAGGCGTCGCTGCGCACGGCGCAGATGGTCAAGCAGCGCTATCCGCACGTGCCCATCTACGCCCGCTCGCGCCATCGCCGGCACACGCATCAGTTGATGGACCTGGGCGTCAAGATCATTCGCCGCGAGACGTTCTTGTCCTCGCTCGACCTGACGCGCGAGCTGCTGCGAGGCCTCGGGTTGTCCGAGCGCGATGTGCGCTTTGCCGTCGATACCTTCAGGGACGCGGACCGGCGCCGGCTCTATGAGGACTACAAATACTACACCGACATCGAGAAAATGCAGGAGCTGGCCAAGAGCCACACGCAGGAGCTGGAAGAACTGTTCGCGCAGGATGCCAAGGAGCAGGCGGCTCAACAGCAGCAGAAGAAGAAGCCGGGCGAGCGGATAGCCTCGTAGCCGGTGGCGAGGCATGGGTCAAGCGAAGCGGCGACCCAACGCGGTCTCGATTTCTCGCGAATGTTGGGTCGTCGCGAACGCTCGACCCAACCTGCGGACCCGCGGGCGGTTCAGCGGCGGGGCTCGCCTGTAGTGCCGGCGTCACGCAGACCGAAGCTGGTGCTGCCGCGCATGGTGTCCGGACCAGGTCCAGGCGAGCCTGATGCCGGCCGGGCCGTCGTCGGTGACTGTGCATCCGAGCGATTGATGTCGAGCACCTCGCCGTCGCCGCAGGTGCGCTGCGGCTGGGACTCGCGTTCGGCAAGCGTGGAATGATCGGCCGGCGCAGGGGGACGCGTGAACATCTTGCGCCACACCGCGACGATCCCGCTCGCCTGCTTGCGCGTGCCCGTCGAGGTGCCGCAGAAGATGTTCTGATAGACGTCCTCGATCCAGATGCGCTCGTGCAGCGGAGCGTTCTCGACCGCCATCGTGATCAGTGCCAGGGCGCGCCGCGGGTCCTTGGGGACGAAACGGCCGCGCCAGTAGAGGTCGGCGAGGAACGCCTGCGCTCCGGGGTGTCCTTCCTCGGTCAGTACCGAGAGGTAGTGAACGCCGCGTTTTGCGTCCTCGGGATCGGAGTGGGCGCCGACATAGATCTTCGCCAGCTCGAACTGCGCGTCCTTGTCGTTGAAGAACGTTGCGGCATGTTGCAGGTACTCGACCGCGCGGTCGGGGTCGGGGCGCAGGCCGATCTCCTTGAGGCCGTTGCGCAGGTACCCCGCGAGCGCGGTCAGCGCCTTGGCAACGAACGGCGCGCGCCGTCCGTCGTCGGGATCGGCGTCGACGTTCTCATCCGCCAGCTTGCGGAAAAGCTCATAGGCCTTGGCGTGGTTGGTGAGCGCGCTGGCGTTGTCGGAATAGATGCGGGCGAGATAGAACTCGGCGAAGAACCTGTTGATCTCCGCGCCCTTCTTGGCCGCCTCCTCCAACGCCGGAATGGCGATCTCGTAGTATCCCGCCTTGTAGGCGCCGAGACCCTGCTCGAACGCCGCCTGAGGAGATGCGTACTTCACGCTCGCAAACGCCGGTGTCGCGCAGACGACGACCGCCGCAGCCGCCAGCGCCCTTCTAAATGTCCGCATAGCAAACAACTTCCGCTCTCCCGCCAGCATGCGTCACCGCGCCCTTGCGGGCCGGCCCCACTTGATCCGCATATTTTCTCAGTGCACCGCTTTGATATGGATTCGCCGGTGCCTTCCAGGCCTTGCGCCGCGCCTCCAGCTCCGCCGCGCTCAGTTCGACGTCGAGTGTGCCCTTTTCGGCATCGATGGCGATGATGTCGCCGTCGCGAACGAGTGCGATCGGCCCGCCCACGCCTGCCTCCGGTCCGACATGGCCGATGCAGAAGCCGCGCGTTGCGCCGGAAAAACGGCCGTCCGTGATCAGAGCGACTTTCTCGCCAACGCCCTGGCCGTAAAGTGCCGCGGTGGTGGAAAGCATCTCGCGCATGCCGGGGCCGCCCTTTGGGCCCTCGTAGCGGATCACGAGAATTTCGCCGTCCCTGTAGTTTCGGTTCTCGACTGCCTGGAAGCAGTCTTCCTCGCAATCAAAGACGCGCGCTGGGCCGCGGAACTGGAGTCGGGACATGCCGGCAACCTTCACGATGGCGCCTTCCGGTGCCAACGAGCCTTGCAGCCCCACAACTCCGCCCGTTGGTGATATGGCCCTTGAAACGGGATAGACAACCTTTTGATCCGTATTGAACTTCACGTTCTCGAGATCCTGCTTGATGGTCTTGCCGGTCACCGTCAGGCAATCATCATGCAGATAGCCGCCATCGAGCAGGGCGCGCATGATCTGCGGCACGCCGCCGATATCGAACACGTCCTTGGCTACGTACTTCCCGCCAGGCTTGAGGTCGGCGATGTAGGGCGTCTTCTTGAAGATCGCCGCGACCTCCATCAGGTCGAAATCAATGCCGCACTCGTGCGCCATGGCCGGCAGGTGCAGGCCGGCGTTCGTCGAACCGCCCGTGGCCGCAACGATGGTGGCCGCGTTCTCGAAGGCCTTCCTGGTGCAGATGTCGCGCGGGCGGATGCCGTCGGCGACAAGCCGCATCACGGCCTTGCCGCTTGCCGCCGCATACTCGTCGCGGCTCTCGTAGGGCGCCGGTGCGCCCGCCGATGCCGGCAGCGCCAAGCCGATCGCCTCGGACACCATCGCCATCGTATTGGCGGTGAACTGGCCGCCGCAGGCGCCGGCGCCCGGACAGGCGACGCACTCAAGCTCATGCAGGTCCGCGTCCGACAGCTTACCCGCGGAGTGCTGGCCGACGCCCTCGAATACGTCGACGACAGTCACGTCCTTGCCATGGAACTTGCCGGGCAGGATCGTGCCGCCGTACATGAATACCGACGGCACGTTGAGGCGCAGCATCGCCATCATCACACCCGGCAGAGACTTATCGCATCCGGCCAGCCCGACCATGGCGTCGTAGCAGTGTCCGCGCATCGTCAGCTCGATCGAATCGGCGATCACCTCGCGCGACACGAGCGATGACTTCATGCCCTGGTGGCCCATGGCGATGCCGTCGGTAACGGTGATGGTGCAGAACTCGCGCGGCGTGCCGCCGGCTTCGTGCACGCCCTTCTTGGCCGACTGGGCCTGGCGCATGAGCGCGATGTTGCAGGGCGCGGCCTCGTTCCAGCACGACACGACGCCGACGAACGGCCGATGGATCTCCTCCTCCGTCAGCCCCATGGCGTAGTAATAGGAGCGGTGCGGCGCGCGCGACAGACCCTCCGTCACGTGGCGGCTGGGAAGCTTGGACTTGTCGAACGTCCTTGCGTCCATCGTATTTTATGCTCCTCGCCGGCGTAGGACTGAGCGTCGTCCTGCACACCAGCACGCGGTCCGGCCAAGGAACACTTGGTCCGGCAACAAAAACGCCTGCCGGGTCTGCCGCTCGGCAGGCCAAGCCTCGGAAAGCGCGCCAGAGTTGGGCGGGCGCCTTCCCCTTGAATGCGATCCGCAACCAATCTGGCCGGTGTTTGTGGCCCAACGGTGGCACGCGTACGCCATTTCGTGGCCGTCGGGCCACACCATGGTTAATCCTTCGCGAGGGATCTTCCGAGGGGGCGTATGTCCGGGAATGCTTGTTCCTTGAGAAACAGCGACTTTGCCTGGGGATCGATAGGGATGGGGACGGCAGGCGCGGTCCGCGTTTCTGGGCGCCGGCCGCCATGCTAAATTGTCGCGCCCTGCGCCGCCCTGCTCGAGGCCCGCATGTCCTTGGTCGACCAAGTCGCCACGTCGCCGCCCATAGCGACCGTTCCCCATATCAGCTGGGTGCACCCCCCCGGCGGCTTCGCTGGGCTCAGCATGCTGAACGGTGTATTGCGCATTCTTACGCTCGGCATCTATCACTTCTGGGGCAAGACCGAGGTGCGCCAGCGCATCTGGTCCGCCGTCCGCATCAATGGCGAGCCGTTGGAGTACCGGGGGACCGGGGGTGAACTGCTGCGCGGCTTTCTCATCGTCTTCCTCGTCATTCTGCTGCCGATGCTTCTGGCAAGCTTTGGCGCTTCGCTGCTGGGTCCGGCCGCCTACGGCGCCTACTCGATCGCCTTCTGGGTTGTGCTGCTCCTGCTGTCCGGCATCGGCATCCACCGTGCCCGCCGCTATCGTCTTTCGCGCACGCGCTGGCGCGGCATCCGCGGCGGCTTGAGCGGAAGCTCGGCCGGGTTCGCCTGGATCTACCTGTGGACCATGGCGCTCATTCCCTTCACGCTCGGCTGGATCGTGCCCTGGCGCACCGTCCGCCTGCAGCGCGCGCTCCTCGAGGACACGCGGTTCGGCGACAAGGCCTTCACCTTCACGGCGACGTCCGGGCCGCTCTACAAGCGCTTCCTGGTGGTCTGGCTCGGGACCCTGCTGCTGGTCATTGCCACGGGCGCGGCCATCGTCGGCGTCTCTGCGCTCGGGCTGCGGCAGCCGCTGCCCGGAACACCCCAGGCCATGCCGACCGTGAAGCCGGAATATGTCGTCGGCATTGTCGCCGTCGTACTGGTAGCGCTGCTCGCCTTCGCCATGCTGCGTGCCTGGTACAGCGCGCGGGTGCTCAACTACTTCGCGGCCGAGACGAAGCTGCAGGGGGCGGGCTTCACGCTCAACGCCACGGCCCCGAGCCTCGTCTGGCTCACGGCCAGCAACTACCTCATCCGCATCCTGTCGCTCGGCTTCCTGTCGGCAGTGACCGAGGCACGCTCGATGCGCTACATCGTCGACCGGCTCTCGTGCGAAGGCGCCATCGCCTGGCACGAGATCGGGCAGAACCCCGACGCATTGTTGAAGCGCGGCGAAGGGCTTGCGGAGGCTTTCAATGTCGATGCCTTCTGACGGCGCGCGTTTCACGGGTCTGCTCAGCGACGGCAAGACTGCCGGTGCGAAGCCCGTATCGATCCGCATCGCGGGCGGCGGCCTCGAGTTGCGCACCGACGACGACCGCAAAACGCGCATCTGGCCCTATACGGAGCTGTTCAGCAGCGTGCCCGTGCGTTCGGATGCCCCCGATGTGCTGCTGACCCTGCGCGCGGACGGGGCTGAGACTCTCTTCGTCAACAATCCGACGTTTGCCAACGTGGTGCGCACCCGCGCCCCTTCGCTGTCGCCGGCGCACCGGCGCTGGCAGGGCCTGAGGCCGGGCCTCGCGGCGGTTGCCTGCGTGGCGGTCCTCGTCGGCAGCATATGGGCATTCGATCTGCAGCCGTCGCAGGCACTGGCCCGGGTCATGCCGCAGCATGCGCGGGCGACGCTTGGAGACGCAGTGGTTACATCGCTGGTCAAGGACCGCAAGGTGTGCGAGACGCCCGCCAGCAAGGCTGCACTGGCGCGAATGACATCGCGGCTCCTTGCCGCGACCTCCAATCCGCCAGCGGATGTACGCGTGCTGGTTCTGGATTGGCCGCTCGTCAATGCGTTCGCCGTGCCCGGCGGTCAGATCGTCCTGACGCGCGGCCTCATCCAGCAGGCGGGTTCGCCCGACGAGGTCGCCGGTGTGCTGGCACATGAACTCGGCCATGCCATGGAGATGCATCCCGAGGCGGGGATCATCCGCTACATGGGTCTTTCCGCGGCGGCCCAGCTGGCGTTTGCGGGCTCGTCGGGCACGCTCACCAACGCCGGCGTGGTGCTGACCGCGTTGCGCTACTCTCGCGTCGCCGAGCGCGACGCCGATACGCACGCGATCCGCATCCTCAAGGGCGCTGGCATCTCGCACAAGGGATTTGCAGACTTCTTCGAGCGTCTCGAAGGCAAGCCGCCTGTGGGACAGAACAGCGACGGCAAGTTCCATGACATGTCCGTGCTGAGCACCCACCCGCAGACTGCTGAGCGCATCGCGATGATCCGGGCACAGCCCGAGTATGCATCCACGCCCGCGCTGTCGAAGGAGGATTGGACCGCGTTGCGCGAGGCATGCGGTCCGCTGATCCGTGTGCCGCCTCCGGCCCCGCCGACGACCCCGGCAGTTGAGAAGGCGCCGCCTCCGCCTGCGCCGACCACGCCCACCCCGGCGCCGACGCGCAGGCGGACGGCGGCCAACGATGCAACGGCGCAGCCTGCGCCGGCTCCGAAGCCGTCCGCGTCGAGCCCGCCGGCACCGGCCTCCGCCTCCCAGCCGGCACCCGCGCCGAAGCCGTCCGCAGCAAGTCCGCCGCCATCGCCGGCCGCGGGTCCGCCCGCCACTTCCCCGTCAACTCCGGCTCCGGCCGCCAAGCAACCTGCGGCCAATCCGTCGGCGGCGTCGAACGAGCGACCGACCTCGCCGGCATCGACTCCGGCACCCGCTGCGCCGCGCACGGCGGCGAATGCACCAGCCCCTGCGCCGACGCCGCCTGTGCCGAAGATCGACCCCCAGGCCGATCGCGAGATCGCTCAGGCGAGCAGGGCGCTCGCTTCCGATCCCAAGGACACGGAGGCGCTGCAGAAGCGGGCTCGTGCGCACGCCCGGAAGAATGATTACGAGGCCGCGCTCGCCGACTACGGGAGCGCGGTCGAAGTAAAGCCGCAGGACGCGGAGTTGCAGTACGGCCGTGGCACGGCGCTGCAGAATCTGCGCCGCTACGACGAGGCGATTGCGGCCTACGACGAGACCCTGCGGCTTGTGCCCGGACATACGAACGCGCGCAACAATCGCGGCAACGTCAATCGCGTGCTGAAGCGCTACGACGCGGCCCTGCGCGACTTCGACGAGGTCGTGCGCACGCAACCGGAGTTCCTACACGGCATCTACAACAGGGGTCTGGTCTATCGCGAGATGACGCGCTTCGAGGACGCGGTGCGCGATTTCACGGCGACCATCTCCAAGGACAAGTCCTATACCGCCGCTTATACAAGCCGCGGCATCACGCATGAGCGGATGGGCGCGCGCGACAAGGCGATCGAGGACTTCCGCGCAGCATTGACCGTGCCGGCCAAGTACAGCAACGGCGCCTGGGCCCACAACACGGCGCGGGAGCGGCTGCGGGCGCTCGGCGCCGCCGCGCAGTAGCGACGTCTCGTTCTTGCGGACCCCCACCCCCAACCCCTTCCGGCACGGGGGGTCATTTCTGCGTTTGCGTGCAGTGTGCCGCGCCGGCCCTGCGTTTGCCAGATTTCTGCCCTTTGATCAGGGCCGACAAGGAAGATGCGCATGCGTCGGCTGGCCAGGGTTCTCCTTTTCGCGCTGCCGCTCACGATCGCCTATCTCGCCTGGCCGGTTTACACGGCTCTCGAGATTCGCGACGCCATTGCGGCCAGCGACACCCCCACGCTGGAGCGCAGAGTGGACTGGCCGGCACTGCGTGCCGCCGTCAAGGCTTCGCTCACGCCCGCGACCGCGGCCAGGCTGATGGCGGACCCGGATGCGCCCAAGCCCACGCTCTGGCAGCGCGTCAAGGCGGCGGTCGCGCCCAGCATGGCCGACAGCGTGGTCGAGCGCTACGTCACCGCGGAGAACCTCCCCCTGCTGTTCGGCTATCGTCGTCCCGCGCAGAGCGGGGGTGCGCAACCCTCCTCCAGCCTGGTTGGGCCGCCCTCGGCGCTCGCGGGCACCCTGCTCGCCGGCTCGAGCGTGGATCGGTTCGCCAGCTTCTGGACCAGGCTTCGCCGTGCGGTGTTCTACTCGCCGACGCGCTTCGAGCTCGAGGTAGAAGACAAGGACCGGCCGGGCCGGCACTATGTCGCTACGCTCGAGCTCAAGGGCTTCGAGTGGAAGCTAACCAGCCTCGCCATCGCCGGCGGCTCCTTCTGAGAGGCCCGCGCCGCGGCGTAGAGCGCGCCTTGTTGCTTCGCTTCCCTTCCCTGATCCGGGAATCGTCCACACATGCGCAAGCTCCTGGCACCGCTGCTTCTGACGCTCGGGCTTCTCGTGCCGTTCGCACTTGCCTACGCAGCGTGGCCCCTGTGGTCGGCGTGGCAGCTGCGTGCGGCGGTCAAGGCCCGCGACCTCTCCGGCATCGAGCAGCGGGTCGACTGGCCGATGTTGCGCACCAACCTCAAGGAGACGGTGACCGCCAACCTGAGGGACGAGAAGCGCAACGCGGATTCAGGTGCGGTCGGCAAAGCGCTCAAGCGCACGCTGGGCCCCATGCTGGCCGACCGGGTGATCGACGGCGCCGTGACGCCGCGCACCCTTGCCAGCGTATTGTCCGGCCGCTTGCCGGAACGCGACGCCCTGGACCCTCCGCCATCAGCACGCGGCGTGGGCAATGACTCAGATCCGGTGCCCGATGTGCTGTCGCCACGACGCCTGCGCTGGGCCTTCTTCGAGACGCCGACGCGGTTCCGCATCGAGGTCTCGGATCGCCGCGAGCCGGCCAAGCGTGTCGTCAGTGTGCTGGCGCTGCAGGCGCTGAGCTGGAAGCTCGTCGACGTCTACTATCGCGCGCCGTCCTGAACCGACGCGCCAGACGAAGCAGCTCGGCTTCGGACGGCTCTCCCGCGTGGATGCCGCGGCAATATGGACAGCGATGTTGCTCCAGAGAGGAGAAGCCTCCCACGGCCGGGTGCCGGGACGGTTGCACAGAAACAGCCGGGGAGGCGGCCACCGCACTGAGCCACGCGCGTGCAGCACTCCCCGCCGCTGTGCGTCTTGCAGCAGCAGAGCACCTCCGCGACCCGGAGCCTGCCGAGAACGGAACCATTGGCGGCAGCGGATCGCGCCTGACACAGGGCCTGCGTGCAGCCTGCCTCCGCGTCCCCGAACGACAGGGCCGCAACGACCACTGCCAGGCCGACCGTGACGATCTTCAGCATGGCATCGTCCCTTCCCCCGCATCGATCGCGGCTGACGCTCGACCCACCCGCCCAACTATACCATGAGCTTGGCGACCAGAGCGGCGGTGGCCGCATCCTGGCCCTCCGCGCGCTCGGAGAGGCCCGCCACCACGCCGGCGCGGTCCCGGGCCTCGCGGTTCTGGCTCATCTTGGCCTTGCCTTCGAGTCGCGTGATCGCGAGCTTCAGGCCGACGATGCCGCGGGCCAGCATGGCCAGGTAGTTCTCCGGCGCGTCCGACGTCGACCAGGGTGAAGTGTAGGGTGCTTCCTGCTGGCGGCTCAGCTCGGCGACGTGGGCCAGCAGCCACGCTTGATCCTGCACGACCTCGAGCCGGCCATAGGCGTGCACAACCGCATAGTTCCACGTCGGCACCGCCTTGCCGTGGTCCGTTTTTGAGGGATACCAGCCGGGCCTGATGTAGGCCTCCGCGCCCTGGAAGATGAGGAGGGCCTCGGCATCCCCGGCAAAGGTGCGCCACTGGGGGTTCGGGCGCGCCAGATGGCACTCGATGTGCCCGAGGCCGCCGCCATCGTCGATTTTCAGCACCGTCGGCAGATGCGTGGCGACGACGCCGTTCGTTCCTTGAGTGACAAGGATGGCGAAGGGGTGGGCGCGCATCAGCGCATGCGCCTCCCATGTATCCTCCACCTTGAAATCCTTGGGCGTGTACATGGCGGGCCTCCTCACCTGCCGCGGCACGGCGCTTTGAGCAACCGGGTGTCTTGTAGAGCCTCCGCATCTGTTTGCCAAAGGCCGGGCATGCATGCGCAACTTTGTAGCGGTTACCACGCCGCGCACGGGCCTGCGGAAGCCCATTGCCTTCCCTCGCATCATTGCCGCAAGACTATTCAAGCAATCGTCCCTGCGGGCCGGTCGCGCCGACCGCCCTCGCCGCGGACAGGAGGAGACAGGTGGAGGCACAGGCAGAGCCGCTGCAGAGCCTGCGCCAGCGGGTCTTCCAGGTGCTGGAGCACGGGCGCCGGCGCGATGTGGCCTCGCGCGCGCTCGACTGGCTCCTGGTCGTGCTCATCCTCGCCGACGTGGCCGCCACCGTGCTGCATACGGTTCCCGAGGTCGCCGCGCGCCACGGGGGCATGCTGACGGTTGTCGACCGTCTCTGCGTGCTTGTGTTCGCGGTCGAGTACGCGGCGCGCCTGTGGGTGGCGCCCGACCATCCGCTGCTGCGGCACCACACGGCGACGGCTGCGCGGCTGCGGTTTGCCGCCACCCCCCTGATGGTGATCGACGCGCTGGCCTTGCTGCCCCTGCTGCTCGAGCTGCTGTTCCCGGGGCAGATGCTCGTGCTGCTGACCCGGCTGGTGCGCTTCCTCAAGCTCGCGCGCTACTCTCCTGCGCTCGCCACGATCGGACGCCTCATCGCCCGCGAGCGCCGCGCGCTGCTCGCCTGCGTCATCATATTCACCGGTGCGCTGCTGGCCGCCGCCGCGGCGATGATGGTGGTCGAGGGCGGTGCCCAGCCTCAGACGCTCGGCGATATGCCGAAGGCGATGTGGTGGGCGGCATCGATGCTAGCCAAGATCGGCGGCCAGGAGGTGGTCTCGCCCGTCACCACGCTCGGCCGCATCATCGCCGCCATCACGGTCATGGTCGGCATCGGCTGCTTTGCGCTTCCCGTGGCCATCATCGGCCGCGGCTTCTACGAGGAGATTCGTCGGCGCGACTTCGTCGTCACGTTCGCCATGGTCGCCCGCGTTCCCCTGTTCGCGCGTCTCGATGCCGCCTCGATTGCCGACCTCGTCGGCATCCTGCGCGCACGCACCGTGCCGGCGGGCACGACGATCATCCGCAAGGGCGAGCGTGGAGATGCCATGTACCTCATCGCCAGCGGTCGCGTGGAGGTGGAGTCGGCTGCCGGCAAGGTGTTCCTCGACGAGGGAGATTTCTTCGGCGAGATTGCGCTTCTCTCGCGCGAGCCGCGTTCCGCGACCGTCACCGCGCTGCGCGCCACCGACCTGCTGATCCTCGATGCCGACGATTTCCTGCGTCTCGTCGACCGGCTCCCCGACGTCGGCGCCAAGGTTCACGCCGTCGCCAAGGACCGCAGGCCCGGCGCGCCGCGGACGTGAAGTCCGGGCGGGCCAGGGCGGCGGGTGGGGCCCTGGGTTCCGGATATTTCGCTTCGCGAAATTCCGGAATGACAATGTGGGCGCTATGGTGCTTGTCGTGCCGACCAGAGCGCGAAACGCGCAGGGCCGGGCGCCAGGGCCCCGTTCTCGCCCGCTCCCCGAGCCTATCGGAGCAGGCGGGAGGTGCCGCGGCGGTTTTTGGCTCTACTCAGAAATGCTGCAGACGTCTCAGCCTGCGAGCTCGCGCTGCGTCGCATCGAGCGTGCGGCCGACGCGTGCCACCATGTCGTCGATCTCGGTCTCCGAGATGATCAGCGGCGGCGCAAAGGCGAGGCGGTCGCCGATCACGCGCAGCACCAGCCCGTTCTCCTTGCCTACCCGGTCCGCGATCTTGCCGGCCTTGCCCGCGGGCTCGTGTGCAGCACGCGTGCGCTTGTCGGCCACCAGCTCGATGCCGGCGATCATGCCGATGCCCGAGACGTCGCCGACCAGCGGGTGGCCGGCGAAGCGCTGCAGGCCTTCGAGCATGCGCCGTCCGAGCCGCCGCGCCCGCGCATTGATGTCCATCTCCTCGTAGATCCTGAGCACCTCCAGAGCCACCGCCGTGGTCACGGGATGGCCGCTATGGGTGTAGCCGTGCGCGAAGCTGCCGAGCTTGTCGCTCTGGGCCAGCATTGCCTGGTGGATCTTCTCGCTGATCAGCACCGCCGAGATCGGTTGATAGGCGGCCGACAGCGCCTTGGCGCAGGTCACCATGTCGGGCTTCAGCTTGAACGTTTCGGAGCCCCACCAGTTGCCCGTGCGCCCGAAGCCGCAGATCACCTCGTCGGCCACAAACAGCACGTCGTGCTTTTCGAGCACCGCCTGGACCTTCTCGAAGTAGGTCTTCGGCGGGAGAATGGCGCCGCCCGCACCCATCACCGGCTCGGCGAAGAAGGCAGCGACCGTGTCCGGCCCTTCCTCGACGATCAGTGCATCGAGGGCATCTGCCATGCGGGTGGCGAAGGCTTCCTCGCTCTCGCCCGCCTCGGCGCGCCGGTAGTAATGAGGGAACTCGGTGTGGCGCATCATCGGCAGCGGCAGGCCGAAGTCCGCATGCATGTCGGGCTTGCCCGAGACGCTGACGGCGGCGACCGTGTTGCCGTGGTAGCCGTTGCGCCGGCCGATGATCTTGTTCTTCTGCGGACGGCCCATCGCCGCCTGGTAGTACCACGCAAGCTTGATGGCCGTATCGTTGGCCTCCGAGCCCGAGCATTGGAACAGCACCTTGGACATCGGCACGGGTGCGATCTGGATCAGCTTCTCGGCGAGGTCGATGCTCGCTTCGTGGGCCCGGTGCCGGTAGGTGTGATAGTAGCCGAGCTTGCGCATCTGCTCGTAGGCGACGCGGGCGATGCGCTCGCTCGCGGAGAAGCCGAGAGACGCGCACCACAGCCCCGCAACCGTTTCGAGGTAGCGATTGCCGGCGTCGTCGAAGATGTAGACGCCCTCGCCGCGGCTGACGATCACCGGTCCGTCCTGCTGGTGGCGGCGCAGGCTGGTCTGGGGATGGACGTAGTAAGCGGCATCGCGCGCAGCGGCTGAGTTCGGCAAGGGAGACATGTTGTGCGGGTCCTCGTGCTCCGGAAGGCGCGGATGTTAGCCCGTGTCGCGCCCTCGAGCCATACAGCGCACCGGTCGGCGTTTCGCACCTGCGTTGCCGCCGCGAATTGACCTTGGCGCCGCACTGATACTTCTATTGCGGCGGACGGAAGCGCGCCCCCTTACGCTGTCCTGCCGCATCATCGCCTCAACGCCATAGGTCGCTCTCCCGCAATGCCGCGCTCGCGAAGGCCCCAACTCGGACTGCTCGTCGTCGGCCTCGGCACCATCCCAGCGCCCCTTGACACGGCTGTAAACATCGCCATGCCGAGCATCACCACGGCCTTCGCGCTCCCCTTGCAGGACATCCGCTGGATCGTCGTCGCCTACGTTCTCACCTACGCCAGTCTCATGCTGGTGTTTGGCCGGCTTGGCGATCTTTTCGGCTACAGGACTATCTTCCAGCTCGGTCTTCTGGTGAGCGCGCTCGGCTTCTCCGCCTGCGCGCTCGCGCCGAGCTATGGGCTGGTTCTGCTCGGGAGGATTCTGCAAGGGGTTGGTGCTGCGCTGGCGCTGAGCTGTGGTCCCGCGCTCGCGATCTCCCTCTTTGCCGAGGGCGAGCGCACCCGCGCGCTCAGCTTTTATGCCGCCGTCACCGCGGCGGGCGGCGCGCTCGGGCCTTTGCTCGGCGGCCTGCTGATCGAGAGGTGGGGCTGGAGCGCGGTCTTCGCCTTCCGCGTTCCGATCGTGCTGGCAGCCCTGATGCTGTCGTGGCTCATCCCGGCAGCGACTCACACCGGCGCCAGGGAGCGCTTCGATGCGATGGGGGCCCTGCTGCTCGTCGCCTGGATGTCCTCCCTTCTGTTTGCCTTTGCCGTCTATGCTGGGCCGTTTGGGCCGCTCGTTCCACTGGTGCTCGTGCTGTTCGGCCTCGCTGCGCTCGCCGGCTTCATCTTTCAGGAGACGCGCACGCCGCAGCCGCTGATCCGGCTCGCCCTTTTCCGCAATGTGGATTTCGTCGTGATCAACGCGATGAGCATCGCCGTGAACTTCGCGGCCTTCGGCGTGCTGATCCTGGTTCCCTACTACCTCGTGCGCGCGGCAGGCCTGGCACCCGCGGCGGGTGGCGCCGTTCTCGCCATCAGTGCCTGCGGCACCATCCTCGGCGCGTGGCTCGCCGGCCGGCTGGCAGGCCACGTCCGCATCGGCCGGCTGGCGCTTGCCGGGATCGTTCTCAACGTCGCCGGCCTCGGCGCCGTGTCCGCCTGGACCGCGACCACGCCGGTGTACGTGCTGGGACTGGTGCTTCTCCTGCAGGGTGCGGGGCTTGGGCTCTTCCAGGTGGCGTATGCGGATTTCGTCACCGCGAGCCTGCCTGTCGCCGACCGGGGCGTCGCAGGCAGCCTCACCATCCTGACCCGCACGATCGGCTTCGTGACCGGAGCCACCGGGCTGGCAGCGGGGTATGCACACTTCGAGGCTGCGGCTCTTGCCGCCGGGGCGGCGGCTCCCGCAGCCTTCCTTGCCGGCTTCCAATCGACCTTCCTTGCCGCCTCGGCCGCCCTCGGCGCGCTCGCTCTGCTGAGCCTGCTGCGGCCGGGCGTGTGGCTTGGGCGCCCCTGAGCGCGCAGCGCGCGCCTGCCAGGACGAGATCGGGTTTCTCCTGGCGGCCCGCTGCCGCTATCAGAGCAGCACGAAACCTTCATTTCGGGATGGCGACACGCATGAGCCCCGTCAGGGGACCCCGGCTTGCGACCTGGCTGCTGCCGCGCCTGCCGTTCTTCTACGGCTGGGTGATCCTGGCCTGTGCCTGCACGGCCGGCTTCTCGCGCCAGGGCCCCGCGGTTGCCACCCTCTCCGTGTTCGTCGAGCCGATGACACGTGAGTTCGGCTGGACGCGCACGGCCTTGTCGGGCGCGGTGTCGCTCGGCGGGGTCATGGCGGCAATCGCCTCGCCACTGCTCGGTCCGGTTCTCGATCGCCACGGCGCCCGGCTCGTGCTGTCTGCGGCCGTTCTGGTGACGGGCGTCTGCACGATGGCGCTCTCGCTGACGCAGACGCTGCTGGCGTTCTATGTCTTCTTCTGCATTGCGCGCATGAATTTTGCCGGGCCGTTCGACCTCGGCATCTATGGTGCCGTCAACAGCTGGTTCCTCTCGCGTCGTGCGCTCGCGACCTCGATCGCCAACCTCGCGCAGATGGCAGGGCTGGTCGCCATGCCGCTCCTGGCCCACCTTGCCATGATGCAGCAGGACTGGCGCGCGGGCTGGCTGATGGTAGGCGGCATCGTTCTCGTCGTCGGTTTCGTGCCGACGTGGCTGCTGATGGTGCGCCGGCCCGAGGACGTGGGCCTTCTGCCGGACGGGCGCCAGGTCGCGCCGCACGGTTCCGGGTCCGTAGGCGCGACGAGCGCGCCCGCGCCCATTCCGGAGCCCGTGTTCACACGCGGCGAGGCGCTCCGCACGCCGGCTTTCTGGCTGCTCGCCCTCTACACGCTCGCCGTCTATCCCGTGCAGGCCGGCATGAGCCTGCACCAGGCGCCCCACCTCATCGAGCGCGGGCTCAGCCCGACAATCGCCGCGACCATTGTCAGCACGTTCTCGCTGCTGTCGGCGCTGTCGAGCCTCGCGTTCGGGCTCATCACACGGCGGCTCGACGTGCGGATCGCTCTCGTGCTGTCGGCCCTGTTCCTGGGCGTCAGCGCGCTCCTGATGATGGGGGTCGCCGCACCCTGGCAGGGCTACGCGGCCGCCTGCTGCTTCGGCATCGGCATCGGCGGGGTGCTGACGGTTCTGCCGATCGCCTGGGCCGACTACTTCGGCCGGCGCAGTTTCGGCGCCATCCGCGGCGCCGCGCTCACCGTGCAGGTGACGGCGCAAGCCTCGGGGCCGCTGCTCTCGGGTGTGCTGCGCGATGCCACCGGCGACTACGTTGCCTCGCTTCTGTGCTTCGCCGCCATTTCGTTTGCCGGCGCGCTCATCGGTCTGCTGGCGCGTTCACCCAGTCCCCCGGCCGGGCAGAATGCCGAGGGGTAACCCGGTTCCAGGAACTTGTTCCCCTTCGGGCCGTGGCAAGTCTGCATCGCTGCAGATAGCCACTTAGGATGTCCGGCTGAGAACTCTCTCTGCGCTGGCGACAGGATCGATGGGATCAAGCCACCACTCGTTGCCCGATCGACTGTAGACGTAAGTCACAGGTAGGAGGGCGTGAGCGCGATCGTAACAATCAAACACCGTGATGTTGACGCCGACTCGAATATCACGCTCACCTTGGCAGGCAGCGTTCGAGATAGGGAAATGGCCGTTGGCTCCTTCCTTCGGATTTAGATTCCACCGTAAACCTCCCCTGTACAATGGGTCGATCTCACGAATGTTCGCGAGCCTGCCATCCACGTAGTTGTCCAGAGTTACCAACGCTTGGACCGGAGGGGCGTCGCCCAGATGAACAATCGAGAACCCAACGTCAGGCAAAGCGCGGCGGGCACCATTTGGAAGGAGCTGTTGGACCTTATAGTTGAGAGCGGGCACCAATTGTCTTGTAAACTGCTTGTAGACCTGCTCTCGCCGCTTTTTAAGTTCGTCAGACTTGAACTTCGTGCCGATGGATTGCTTGACGTCATAGTGGCTGACCTTCCCATGACAATCGAAGCAGAGGGGAATGGCATTGTCCTCGTCGTCACCGCCTACTGGGTCGATGTGATGCGCCTCGATGAAGGCATCGCATGCCTTCTTGCAGAGACAGCAGTGTCGATCACACCAGAGCAGAAGCTTGTCCCGCAGGCTCGGAGCAAATGGCATGGCCGTTCTTTTCGCAAAGCCAATATGTCTCATTCGCAATCGGATGCATGTGTGAGCTTTACTGATGCGTTTCGCCATCCTCCGCGCCGGCGCGCTCATCGGCCTCCTCGCGCGCGCCGGCTAGCGCAAGGCGTTACCGTGCAGCGGCCTCACGTTCCGAACGCGCCCTTGGAGGACGTGATGTGCAGCACCTGCACGCGCTCAGTTAACTCGACCAGGTACTCGTTGTCGCGCGGCAGGTGATGGACGCGGCGAGGGTCGGGGCCGGCGAAGCGCGACATCGCCTCCACGCTTTCCCAGTAGGAGATGGTGACGAACTCGCTCTCGTGCTGGCGATCCTCGCGCAACTGCTGCACGCCCAGCGCCTTCTCCTCCAGCGGCTTGATGCCGACCTCGTAGAGGTAGGCCGCATATGCCCGCGGCGGCTCATAGTCCAATTTGTGATGCTGCTCGGCAATCGCCATGCCCGCGGGTGACGGCTGGTGGCACAGCGCTGTCAGCAGCGTTCAACTCAATGCATCGAGCCTGCGTCAAAAGCTACTGGCGGCTGGCGTCATGGCTCTCCATCGATGACGATCAAGGCTCTGGGAATGATCTTTCCATTGCGACCGGGAAAGTCCGACCCGACATAGGCCTTCATGTCCTCGATGAGCGAGATCACGCGCCTTCGGCTGCCGGCGTAGCTGATCTCCTCATTTGCGTCGGGCAGGGACGTGCAGGGATTGATGCAGCCCACGCTCGATAGGTATCTGTGCCCCGGGTGCAGGAGAATTTCGTATCGATCGCCTGTATCCTTGAGCTCGAGCTTGTCATTCCGGCCGCAGCGAAGCGGAGCGCGGGGACCCAAGAGCCACACAGCGCCAGGCGACACCCTTGAGCCCTGGGTCCCGGATGGCCGCTGCGCGGCCCCCGGGATGACAGTTTTGGTTGAGCGATGCGCGGGACGGCCTACCCCAGCGCCTCGTTCGCCTTCTTCACCCGCCCCGCATCCACGTACACCTGCCCGCCCATCTCGCGGAACTTGGCGGACATCTCGGCCATGCCGGCTTCCGGGTCCACCACCGTCGTCTCCTGCGCCAGCTCGACGTCGCGCTCGTTGAGCGTGGCGGCGTAGTCGCGCACGTCCTGCGTGATCTTCATGGAGCAGAACTTCGGGCCGCACATGGAGCAGAAGTGGGCGACCTTGTGCGCCTCCTTCGGTAGCGTCTCGTCGTGGTAGCTGCGGGCCGTGTCGGGATCGAGCGAGAGGTTGAACTGGTCCTCCCACCGGAACTCGAAGCGCGCCTTGCTCAGCGCATCGTCCCGGAGCTGCGCGGCCGGATGGCCCTTGGCGAGGTCGGCGGCGTGGGCGGCGATACGATAGGTGACGACGCCCACCTTCACGTCGTCGCGGTTGGGGAGGCCCAAGTGCTCCTTGGGCGTCACGTAGCAAAGCATGGCCGTGCCGAACCAGCCGATCATGGCGGCGCCGATGCCGGACGTGATGTGGTCGTAGCCCGGCGCGATGTCGGTCGTGAGCGGCCCCAGCGTGTAGAAGGGCGCCTCGCCGCACTCTTTCAGCTGCTTGTCCATGTTGATCTTGATCTTGTGCATCGGCACGTGGCCGGGGCCCTCGATCATGACCTGGCAGCCCTTCGCCCATGCAATCTTGGTCAGCTCGCCCAGGGTCTCGAGCTCGGCGAACTGGGCTGCGTCATTGGCGTCGGCGATGGAGCCGGGGCGCAGACCGTCGCCGAGCGAGAAGCTGACGTCGTACTTGCGCATGAGGTCGCAGATCTCTTCGAAGCGCTCGTAGAGGAAACTCTCCTTGTGGTGCGCCAGGCACCACTTCGCCATGATCGAGCCGCCCCTGGAGACGATGCCGGTGGTGCGGTTGGCGGTGAGCGGCACGTAGGGCAGGCGGACGCCGGCGTGAATGGTGAAGTAGTCGACGCCCTGTTCGCACTGCTCGATCAAGGTGTCCTTGTACATCTCCCAGGTGAGCTTCACAGGGTCGCCGCCGCACTTCTCCAGCGCCTGGTAGATGGGCACGGTGCCGATCGGCACGGGCGAGTTGCGCAAGATCCACTCGCGCGTGTTGTGGATGTTGCGGCCCGTGGAGAGGTCCATGACCGTATCGCCGCCCCAGCGGATCGCCCACACCATTTTCTCGACCTCCTCCTCCACGGAGGACGTGACGGCGGAGTTGCCGATGTTGGCGTTGATCTTGACCAGGAAGTTGCGGCCTATGGCCATCGGTTCCAGCTCGGCGTGATTGATGTTGGCCGGGATGATGGCCCGCCCGCGCGCGATTTCGGAACGGACGAACTCCGGCGTGATGTGCTCGGGGATGGCGGCACCGAAGCTCTCGCCGTCCGCCACCGCCGCCTTGGCGCGCGCCAGCGGCGCCTTGCGCCCCAGGTTCTCGCGGTGCGCGACGTAGATCATTTCCTTGGTGATGATACCGGCCTTGGCAAACTCGTACTGCGTCACCGGTTTACCCGGCAGGCCGCGCATCGGCGTCGGCTTGTTCGGGAAGTCACGCGCCAGGTGCTTGCCCGAGACGTTGCCGTTATCCTCCGGCTTGATCTCGCGTCCCGTGTAGCTCTCAACTCCGCCCCGCGCCTTGATCCACGCTTCGCGGATGCGTGGCAGTCCCTTTTCCACATCGATCGCGGCATGCGCATCCGTGTAAGGCCCCGACGGGTCATACACGCGGAAGCTCTTATCCCCTGCGCCCTCCGACAGCGCGATCTCGCGGAACGGCACGCGCACATCGTCGTGCCCCTCGGGCGAGGAGTACACTTTGGTCGACGCACTGATCGGCCCCGTCGTGACCTTCGGGATCATCAGGTCCTTGCTGCGCGTGATCTTGTTCACGGTCGATACCCTTCCGCTGTCAGTGCTGATTGAGGCCGAGCTGCTTCTGCACCGTCTTGGTGAGCGACAGCGAGGCGAGGCGATGGCTCTCGCGCAGGTAGTCCTTGAGAGCGCGATCGTTCATGGATTGGCGACCCGTCCGCTGAATCCACTTCATGCCGCGCGACGCGAGGTAGGGCGCCGGACGCAAACCCGGCTGTGCCTTGAGGATGTCGTAGCTCGCCGGCGATACCTTGAACGTGACGTAGGGCAGACGGCCTTCGTGCCAGCCGGCGATGGCGAACACCTTAGTTGCCACCTTCCAGACGTGCGCGTCGCCCCACTGCACCACATGGCTTGTATGCGGTAGCGCGCGGCAAAAGGAGTTGTAGGCGTTGATGTTCATGTCCGTCCCTTCGCCGGCATGACCCGGATCAGGTTCAAAGGGTGGCAGCGCGGGTTCAGCGCCATCTCAGCCGGCTCCTGCCGGCCCCCCTGGAACATCACCAGTTTGCGACGATTGGCGAGCCTGCGCAAGGACTGCCTGGGCAGGCCTGTCATGAAGCGACAATGTCCCGGATCGCGCGCTATGCTGTGGATGCGTCCAAGGCAGGCCGCAAGTGCCTGCGACCACCAGGAGGAGACCTCGACATGGCAGCCCAAGCCGCCCCCCGCATCGCTCGCATCACCAGCGCGGATGTGCCCGAGCCGCAGCCGCAGACGTGGTCGAACTGCCTGGTCGTCAACGGCGTGGCCTACGTTGCCGGACTGATCGCGCGCGACAAGAGCGGGAAGATACTCGATGGCGACGAATACGTGCAGGCGCAGATGATCTTCGCGAAGATCAAGAGCCTGATCGAGGCGGCCGGCGGAAGCATGGCGGACGTGGTGAAGGTCGTAATCTACGTCACCGACATCAAGCAGCGCGAGAAGGTATGGAAGGCGCGGCGCGAGGTGTTCACAGGCAACTTTCCGGTTAGCACGCTGGTGCAGGTGGCAGCGCTGGCCGATCCTGCGGTCAAAGTCGAAGTCGAGGCGATCGCCCACATCGGAGCCGGGCCGCGTTGATCGCTCTGTTAGTCAAGCGGCAGGCCGCCGATCCTCCGCATTTGGTCTGAGCCGAAGGTTTCGCATAGGCTTGTCGCGCAGGGCTTCTGTTCTCCGCTCCAATCGCCAACCTCAAAGCAGGACGCTCAATGCCCAAGACAGCGCGCGGTCTCAACTACGTGGTGACGGACTTGCGTCCGGCGTGGCGGCGAGGGAAGGACAGCGGGCGGCCCGTGGTGTTCCATCACGGCGTCGGCGCCAGCCTCGAGATCTTCGATGAATGGGTGCCGATCATTGCCGCGCATCATCCCATCGTGCGCTTCGACATGCGCGGCTTCGGCCAGTCGACGGTGCCGTCCAAAGCGCACGACTGGACCATGCGCGAGCTTGTCGAAGACATGCTCGAGGTCGCGCAAGCCGCGTTCGGCGGCGAGCCGGTGCATGCCATGGGCGAGTCGATCGGCGGCACCATCGCGTTGGCCGCGACGATGCGGAACCCAGCACGGTTCGCTTCCGTCGCCATGAGCAACGCGGCGATCATGGGCAGCCGTATCGGCTATGCGCCGGGCTGGCGGGAGGAGATCGCCCGCGTCGGCATCGAAGGCTGGAGCGAGCGGTTGATGGAGATGCGTTTCGTGCCCGGTGCGGTGCCGCCGCAGGCGCGGGCCTGGTTCTCGGCGCAACAGGCGAAGTCGCCCGCACATGTGGTCGTGGGCTTGGGGGAGATGCTGATCGGCACCGACCTGACGAGCGAGCTGCGCGAGCTCAAGGCGCCGGTTCTCCTCATGATGCCGGACCGGAGCCCGTTCGTGACGCTGGCGCAGGCGAGCGCGCTGACGGAGATCGTTCCGCACGCGGAGGTCAGCGTGTTCCCCGGCGCACGGCACGGGCTGCCCTTCTCGCACGCCAGGGAGGCGGCGGGCACGCTGCTCGATTTTCTCGCGCGCGTGGAGGGCGGGCGCCTGCCGCCGTCGCGCGCCGCCGGGATCGGCGGGTGAGGAAGCACTGCGGGCGCCTGCGATGCTGCACTGCAGTAGGCGCCGGCCGCCCCGGCTCCCCGTCGCGCCGCTCCCTGGTCCCAGCGCCTGCAGGCCAACCCGCTGCAGGTCTCGGGGCCTATATTGATTGCGATCAACTACGACCCTACGTCAGATGGTGGAGACTGTCTCATCGCCAGAAGAAAGGGATCGCTCATGAACACGCTGCCCGAGATTACCTTCCACGGCATCGAGAAGAGCGAGGCGATCGAGAGGCGGGTGCTCGAGAAGGTGGCGAAGCTCGAGAGGCATTTCGGCCGCATGACGCGCTGCCGCGTGGTGATCGAGGCGCCGAACCGCAGTCCGGAGAAGCTCAAGATTTTCCAGATCAAGATCGAGATCAGCCTGCCGCGGCGGCAGCCAATCGTCATCACCCATGAACGCACCGGCAGCCACGCGCATGACGAGCTTCCCCTCGTGATCCGGGAGGCGTTCGACGCTGCTCTGCGCAAGGTCGACGACATGGCCTACAAGACAGGGGCGCGCACAAAGCTCGAGCGCGGACGCCGGCGTCCGCGGACCGGCGCATCGGCGGAGGCTTGAGCAGCCCTGGATACCGGATGTTTTCGCTGACGCGAAGCTCCGGCATGGCGCCGAGCGGGAAGGAAGCGGGGTCTGACTTAGCTGCGCGGAGGTGCGCGCGGCGCGCGGCGCGTGGGAGCCGGCGGGTCGGGAGGGATCTCGGGTTCGACCCGCGGCCAGGAGAAATCGTCGGCCCGGCCAGGCTTGGGAACGGGGCGTTCGCCCTTGATCAGCACCTGGTAGTAGGGGCTCAGGCTCGGTGCCATGCGCCGGGCAGGCCCGGTCGGTGACGTCACTGCGGGGGTGATGGAGCTCAGCACCACGAGGCCATCGCCGATATCGTCGGCAACGACGTCGCCCATCTGCGATGGCCGCTCGCCCGTGTCCTTGCGCGTCATCAGCGCCACCACGGCGGACGGAATGGCCGGGCGCGGCAGGTCGACCGTGACCTGCTCTACGCGGCCGTTGGGGCTGATGCTGCGCAGCAGGATGCGGCCGTGATCCGCCTTTTGATCGTTGGAGGTGTCGGCGGGCGCGGCCTCTCTTACGTTGAGCGCGGCCCGCGTCGGTCCGCCCTTGGCGTCTCTGGCGGGCGAGACTGTCCCGACCCAGCCGCTTTCGTCGATCCGCGGGCGGGGGCGCAATGCGGCGACGCGCTTTTGCTCCTCCTCGCTGCCGGCGAGTGGTATCGCCCGCTCCCTCTTGGCCTGGTTGAGGTCGCGCTTGATCTCCTGCTCGACGTAGTGGGCGAGCTTGCGGTTGCCGTGCCAGGTGAAGAGCGCACCATCATGCTCGCGCAGCAGCCGCTGCTTGCCGGTCACGTCGGGTCCCCAGGGCGCGAAGTTGCCCGCGTCGTCGGCGAAGTGCGCCTGGATGTCGATGAACTTGACGCCGTTGAGATAGGCCTTGTCACGGACGATGTCGTTCATCACCTGCGCGGCCTCGTTGACGTCCCAGCGCCGCATGATCGGCAGGCCGACCCAGTAGAGCGCCATCTCCTTGCGCTTGAGAGTCTTGATGAGGCGGTCGACGCGCCTGCCGTACTCCTCGCGCCACTCGCCAGAGCCCAGCATGACGCGATCGCGGGGCGAGACGCGCATGTGAATGCGGTCCCAGAGTCCCAGCATGATGACGCCGATGTGGAACGTCTCCTTGTTGGCCTCCTCGGCCTTCAGCTCTTCCTCGATATCGGGCCGCGCCAGGCCGTTGAGTACGCGATGCCGGCGCGAGAGCTGCAGGCGGGAGTCGCCGGCGAATGCTTCATTGAGGCCGGCGAGCAGCCCTTCGGCAAAGGGGTCGCCGTAGGCCTGCAGCTTGTAGATGTCGCCTTCGGGGAAGGGCGTGATGTAGCTGGTGCCGGATGGCCCCTCCTGGGCGCGCGCGACCGGTGCCAGCGTGAGCGCCAGCACGGCCAGCATCGCCAAAACTGCAGCTTGGACGCTGCGCATCTTCCAATCCGCCCGTCTTAAACGCTCGCGAGCGCTCCGCTTCCCGGCGCAGGCCGCCATTCCGGGCACGCGTGGTCACACGCCGAGTCGGGGCAGCATGGGGCAGTTTGAATGCCAGGGCAAGGCGACCGCGCAGTGGCGGGGGACCAGCGGCGCCTCCAGGATACACCGCTGCCGCCCGCGGCATTTGAATTGAGCACTTGGCCTAGCGCTTCTCGCCGGCCGCGCTCGCGCCTTTAACCGGTGGCGCCTTGGCAGCCTTGGCGCGCATGTGCGTCAGCAGGGCTTCCGTCGGCCAGCAGTCGACCGACATGCCGTTGGCCTTCTGATAGGTGCCGATGAGGGAGCGGGTATTCATGCCGGCCTTGCCGTCGACTTTGGCGACTGCATAGCCCATGTCCTGCAGGTTCTGCTGGATGCCTTCGATTCCCTTGGCCGAGAGCTGCTGCACCTCGGCCCAGGGTGTGGCGAAGTTCCGGCCGCCGCCGATACGGTCGCCGAGGTTGCCGACGAACAGCGCGTAGAGGTCCGACATGTTGTAGCGCTTGATGACCAGGAAATTCTCAAGTGCCAGGAAGGTGGGCCCGTTCGCGCCCGCCGGCGCCAGGACGAATGCCTGCTGGTCGAGCGCGGTGTCGGGGAACGTCCCGCCGACTCGGACCACGCCGAGCTTGACCCATTCACGCAGCGGCTTGGAGTTGTCCGGCCCTTCCAAGGTGCAGGATATGCCCTTGGGCAGGCGCACTTCGTAGCCCCAGCTCTGGCCGGGCACCCAGCCTTTCGCGCGCAGCTGATTGGCGGCTGACGCCAACGCGTCCGGCACGGAGCCCCAGATATCCTTGCGGCCGTCACCATCGAGATCGTAGGCGAGGGTATAGAATTCCGACGGCATGAACTGGGTCAGGCCCATGGCTCCCGCCCAGGACCCGGTGAGCGTGTCGCGGGTGCGCACGCCGTCCTGGAGCATCTTCAGCGCATGCAGGAGCTCGTTGCGGAACATGTCCTTGCGCCGCCCCAGGTAGGCCTGCGTGGCCAGTGCCTTGACCACATAGTAGGATGAGCGGTGCGCACCGAAGGCGGTCTCGCGGCCCCAGATGGCCAGCACGAACTGGGGCTGCACGCCGAGCTCGCGCTCGATCCTTTCGAGCGCGTCGGCGTGCTTGGTGCGCAGGCCCTTGCCCCGCTGAGCGAGGTTGGCGAGATAGCCGACGGCGAGATACTGCGCAGGAGTGCGGGTGAACTCGGCTTGTCCTTTCACCTCTGCCTTGCCGGGCAGCACGAGGTCGGGCAAGGCCAGATCGGGCTCTACACCACGCAAGGCGGCGTCATAGGTCGCGCGCGAAATACCCATGGCCTGGGCATCGGGCCACAACTCGTCCAGGAAGCGCCGGAAGCCGTCGGTCGACTGGGCCCGCCCCGCGATCGTGCCCAGCAAGACCGCAAGCAACGCCAGAGCGGCCACGGCAAAGCTCGTGATGAGAGGCACCCAGCGCACCCCAAGGCCCGGTGCGTGTGCCGGCAAGCTCGATCTCGTGGCGGACACCCTGCCCCCTTCCTATGGCCGGCCCATGGAGCAAGCCGGCTGCCCAAGGCACTCTTCGGCGCGCGGCCCGCAATCTAGCCAGATTCTGGGCCGTATTGGGGCGCCTGGGACTATGCTGCACCGGAGCGCCGTTGCAACTCGGCCAGACGACGCTCCCAATTTAGGGCGTGCTGGACGATGACGTCGAGGGAGTCGTGCCGGGGAATCCACGAGAGCGTCCTGCGAATGCGCTCGATCGCAGCCACCACGATGGCCGGATCGCCCGGGCGGCGGGGGCCCATGACGGCCTCGAAATTGCGTCCGGCGGCCCGCCGGACGGCGTCGATCACCTCGATGACGGAGAAGCCGCGGCCGTATCCGCAGTTGAAGATATCGCTGCTGCCTCCGGCCCGCAGGTACCTGAGGGCCGCCATGTGCGCCCCGACAAGGTCGGTGACATGGATGTAGTCGCGGACGCAGGTGCCGTCGGCGGTCGGGTAATCGGTGCCGAACACCTGCATGCTGCCCCGCTTGCCGAGCGCCGTCTCGCAGGCGACCTTGATCAGGTGGGTGGCGCGCGGCGTAGACTGGCCGGTGCGGCCCTCCGGGTCGGCGCCCGCCACGTTGAAGTACCGCAGCGCGACGTAGCCCAGGTCGTGCGCGCGGGCGGTGTCCGCCAGCATGATCTCGGTCATGCGCTTGGAGGACCCGTAGGGGGACATGGGTGCGAGCGGTGCGTCCTCCCCGACGGGCGTGTCGCCGGTCATGCCGTAGACCGCGGCAGTGGAGGAGAAGATGAAGTGCGGCACCCCGCACTTCACCGCAACCTCGATCAGGGCTCGGGAATTGACCGTATTGTTGAGGTAGTAGCCGAGCGGATCGGTAACCGAGTCTGGAACCACGATGGAGCCGGCAAAGTGAATGATCGCCTTGATGCCCTCGCTCTCGACGATGCGGCCGACGAGCGCCTGGTCGCCTACGCAACCCTGCACGAACGTCGCGGCTTTCGGCACCGCCCAGGGCAGGCCGGTGGACAGGTTGTCGAGCACGACCACCCGCTCGCCTGCGCCCAATAGCTCGTACGCCATGTGGCTGCCGATGTATCCGGCCCCGCCGGTGACGAGTACGCTCATGAGTTGTCCCTTCTCACATCGAGGCTATCGGCGGCGCGGCACTGTTGCAGGTTGCGCGTCTGTCGCCCATTTCTACACCATTGGTGCATAGGCTCCGTTAATGCCCTTCTGAGACCCTTCCCTCCGACCGCTGACCGAGACCCCCTTCATGACCCCCCATCAGAGAAAGCGCGTCCGCAAGGCCATTTTCCCCGTTGCGGGGCTTGGCACGCGTTTCCTGCCCGCGACTAAGGCCATGCCCAAGGAAATGCTGACTGTGGTGGACCGACCCGTCATCCAGCACGTGGTGGACGAGGCCAAGGCTGCCGGCATCGAGCATTTCATTTTTGTGACCGGACGCAACAAGGGTGTGATCGAGGATCACTTCGACAGCCAGTTCGAGCTGGAGCGGACGCTGGCCGAACGCGGCAAGGAGAAGGAGCTGGAGCAGCTTCAGTCGGAGCTGCCGGCCCCGGGTCAGGCGAGCTTCACCCGCCAGCAGGCCCCGCTCGGGCTCGGCCACGCCGTGTGGTGCGCGCGCGAGATCGTCGGTGACGAGCCCTTCGCCCTGCTGCTGCCGGACATGCTGCATTTCGCGCCGAAGCCCTGCCTGGCGAACATGATCGCGGCCTACGACGCGCACGGCGGCAACCATATCGCGGTGTCGCCGGTGCCGCAGGACCAGACACACCTCTATGGCATCGTTGGTGTCGAGGACACGACGGTGCCCGTGTCACGCATCACTACGATGATCGAGAAGCCGAGACCCGCCGAGGCGCCCTCCAATCTGCACATCACGGGCCGCTACATCCTCCAGCCCGAGGTTTTCGCCATCCTGGAGAGGGGCGAGCGCGGCGCGGGCGGCGAGATCCAGCTCACCGATGCGATGCAGACCCTGGCGCGCACCCAGCCGTTCTTCGCCGTGCGCTTCGACGGCACGATCTACGACTGCGGCGCCAAGATCGGGTTCCTGATGGCCAACGTCGCCTATGCGCTCGCCCGCAAAGATCTGGGGCCCGAGTTGCGGGCGGAGCTCGGCAAGCTGCTCGCCTCTCAATAGATCAGATAGCTGGTGCGCTGCTCCCTGAAGCGTGCCACCTCGTCCTGCCAGGCCGCGACGATCGCGGCCCCGCGGCTGCCGCCGGCGAGCATACCGTGCAGGCGCCGCGTACCGGCGATGGCGTGGAACATCTTCATGTTCGGGAAAAGGCCGGCGACGTTCTTCGCCCGAGCCTCCGCGACGAGGCCCGCCAGCACGTGGATACCGATCTCGAGCGGCTCGACCTTGCCGACGTCGGTGACGACCACGCGCACGCCGCCGATCCTGGTCCCCGCAAAGCGCGGCTTGCTGGCGACATCGGGGATCGAACGCGGTGTGAACGTCGCTTGCGCGAAACCGACGCCCGGGAGCGCCAGCGCATTGAGCTCGGCCGTCATGCGCCGCGCATCGAGCCAGGGTGCGCCGAAGAGGCCGAAGGGCGTGGGCGTGCCGCGTCCCTCGTTGACGTCGAGCTCGCCGACCATGCCGATGCCCGGATAGACGAGTGCCGCATCGAAGGTCGGGATGTTGGGGCTCGTCGTGACCCACGCGCGGCCTGTCTGCGGCCAGCGCATCGGCCGCCGCCAGCCCTGCATCGGCGTCACGGCGAGATCGAGCGCATCGAGGCCGTCGAGCCATCTCTCGCCCTTGATCATGCGGGCGAGCTCGCCGATCGTCATGCCGTGCACGATCGGGATCGGATACTGGCCGACGAAGGAGCGCAGGGCCGGCTCCAGCACGAAGCCCGAGACATACTCGCCGCCGAGCGGGTTGGGGCGGTCGAGCACGTGGAAGGGCAGGCGGGCAGCCGCGGCGGCCTGCATGGCGAGCCCCATGGTCGAGATGTAGGTGTAGAAGCGGGCGCCGACATCCTGGATGTCGAACACCAGCACGTCCACCTTGCGCAGCATGGCCTGCGTGGGCTTTCGCGAGGCGCCGTACAGACTGAAGATGGGTACGCCTGTCCTGGTGTCGACGCCGTCGCGCACAGCCGCCCCCGCCTCGGCGGCGCCGCGGAACCCGTGCTCGGGCGCCAGGATGGCCGTGAGCTGGCAGCCCGCATCCTTGTGCAGCAGGTCGGCAAGATGCTCCGTGCCGACGCGGCCGGTCTGGTTGGTGATGAGGCCCACACGCTTTCCAGCGAGCGGCGCGAAGCGGGAGGCGGCGAGCAGGTCGGCGCCGGTGGCGAAGGGCTGGGTTGGAGTGTCCGTCTGGCTCAAGGATGCACCCGGTATGAAGGGAAGCGAGGCAGCCGCGAGCAAGGTGCCAAGCGTGCTGCGCCGGGTCACCTCACAGGAATGGCCCGGCGCATTGGGCAGGCGAAACTCGTAGGGCCGTCGGCCGCGATCGGACATGGCGCTTGGCTGGAGACCTCTGGACGCACACCCGCTCGAAACGCGCCCGACGCGGCCGTGTCACCTCGCCGGCGTGATGGGCGGCATCAGCGATCGCGCCGCGACCGTGGGTGTGAGGTCACGCACGATCTCCGCCGCTACGCAATTGGCCCTGTTGATATAGGAGTTGGCAAGCGTCGCGTGACTCTCGAGCGAGCGGTCAAGCTGGGTCTCGTCGCATTTTTCCGGGTGGCCCTTGAACAGATCGATGTAGTCGCGCGACAGGCTCGAGAGCTGCCAACCGAGCGGCAGCGGCATGAAATTGTAGTAGACGCCGGCTTCCACGATCTTGAAGCCGGGCTTGGGGTCGGCGGCAAGGTCGTACTGGGTGGTGTAGCCGCGGCCCTGCCAGGCGGCGAGCGCTGCGACGAACGGGGACAGCAGCTCGCTCTGTGCGCGGTTGACGGGCGTTCCCATCCAGAAGCGCTCGAAGGGAATCCAGGCCGCAGACACCATGACGAGCTTGATCTCGACGGGCGGCAAGCTCGGGTCCTTCGCGTGCAGCTCGGCCATAGACTGGGCAAGCTTGGAGGCGGTCGCCACGCCTGAGTTGTCGACGTAGCCGCCGTCGACGAAGCTCATGCGCCGCTTGCGGGCGCTGGCGCCGAGGTCCTTTTCGCTGGGATCGATGAACGTGAACCAGCCGGCCGGCGAAATCCAGGGATAGCGGGCGCTCAGTCCCACCGCCGTGCTCAGCGGCATGTCGACGGGATCGACGCCGGTGGAGAAGAAGTCGAAGACCTTGGCCGAGCCGGTCCATGGCGGGCCGATCGACGTGAAATCGAGCGGGCTCAGCACCAGTTGCATGCCCGTTTCGACGTTGCTGACGTTGAAGGCGAGCGCGGGCGTGGGCCCTGTCAGGCAGGTGTTGGCCCTGGCTCCGCAAAGATCGAAAAGACTGGCGCGCAGGGGATTGCCGCCTTGGGCGCCGCCGCCGTGACGCCAGGCTTCCTCGAAAGCGTGCTCGAGCGCGCGCGCCCGATCGAATGCCGCAATGGGCCACGGAATGAACCGTTGCAGGAAGTCGGGGAACAGGCCGCCCCACACCGCCGGAGCGAGCAGATCGCGCGAAAGGATGGCGTCGGCGCGCTTCTCGAAATTGCCTCGCTCGAAAAGCTTGTCGAGGCAGGGCTTGAGGTCGTCGTTGCTCGCATAGGCGCGCGCCAGGCCGGCGAAGACGGCAGCGCCCAGGCTGCCCCCTGACACCGAACTCACCGCAAACACGTGCTGGGCGAAGTTCGGACACAGGTCCTGCATGCGTGCCATGAACTTGGCGGTTTGATAGGCGGCATAGAGGCCCCCGCCCTCGGCGGCGATGATGTAGACGGGATAGGGCCGGGCGGTGCTGCGGTAGGCCTCCACGTCCTTGCGTGCGGTGAGCCAGGTGCGGAACGCGGCCTCGATGGTGGGACGCTCGATCGTGGCCTGCTTGTGCCGGAATTGGTGATTGTCGGTGAGCCCAAGCAGCTCGAACAGCACCAGCAGGGCGATGAGCAAGCCGACGATCGGCACGCCGAAAAGACGATAGTAGCGCGCGAACAGTCCACTCAGGATGGCGATGTTGACGAGCCAGAGCGCGAACAGGGGAATGGAGCCCAAGAGCTGGGGCAGATGCACGGGATCGCGCACCAGCAGCACGATCGAGGCCAGCACGACGAACGGGAACAGCATCCAGTTGCTGAAGATCGCGAGCTTGCGGGCGCGGCCGCTGCCGGCGGGCGTCAGCGCGCGCTCGAACAGGGCGATCAGGACGAACAGGACGACCGCCAGAGCCACGCAGATGCCGGCGCCGATCAGGAAGTCCTTCCTGAGGTCGGCGATGATCTTCAGGGGCCCCGCCAGGGACTCGGGCGTCTCGGCGAGTTCGAGGTTCGGCAGGCGGCTCGACCATATGCCGAGGGCTGCACCGAGCAGCGGGAGCACGGCGATCAGGCGTGGTCCCCAGCGCAACACCCGCTCGGACAGGGGGTGCGGCAGTCCCTCCTCTCCGGGCGCATCCTGCGCCGCGTAGGCGGCATGCTGGCGCGCGATCTGCCACAGCACGACCGAAAGCGCGAGCAGGGAGGCGAGCGCAAGGAGCCACTGGAAATCGAGGAAATTCCTGGCTCTCTCCTGCGTCAGGATGCGGTGCATCTCCAGCACCTGGTCGAGCAGCGTGAGCACCAGGACGGACAGCATGCCCATTGCGAGCGGAACGCGCAGGGCGGAAAGCGCGCGCAGCACCCCGTCGAGCCACCGCTCGTTCTGCAAGTCGGCCTCCTGCGGCGGCTGGTCGGTCATGCGCATCCCCCACGACGGCTGGTTGCTGGCGGCCTTGGACGTCGAATCGATGAAGGTGATTTGCGGAGCGGCAACTAGCGTGCGCCGCGGTGGCCGCATCGGATCTGCAGCTCACGTTTGCGCGCGTTGTAGGCGAGCGAGCGGGTCTGCGAGCTGCAACCATCGACGCACAGCTTGACGCAATCGACCTCGCAGGAGGGGGGACACGACCTGCGGCCGCAGCACTGGTACGAGCAGGCCTGGCGGACGTTGGGGTCCGCGCAGACGTTGCCCTCGCCCGAGGCACCGCTGCTCACCGCCAGAAGGCCCAAGCCGGCCGCTACCGCGCCCCCAACCAGGCTCGCCCACATCAACATGTCGACCTCCCAAGGCCAGGGACATCGCGCATCCCGGCTGCACGCGTCCCCTGGCGATGATCGAGAAGTCCGCCGTTGCTCTCCGGTGATGGTGGAGCGGACTTCTCGATCCCAATCACACTCGGGATACTAGCAGCCGATCGCGTCAGCGCTGGGGCGGAAGGCCTCGGAACTCCGCGAGTCGGTCGAGCCACATCGGCCCGATGCTGTCGCGCCCCCGCGTGCTGGTGTGTGCCCTAGAGCTTGGTTGGGAAGCGAATTCCCGGAGCGAGACCGTGCGGATAGAAATCCCAGAAGACGTAGATCGCGACGAACAGGATCACCGTGATGATCGCGCCGACGAAGGCATTCCGGGTCAGCGAATGGCCGATGAGCGAGGTTACGAACGTGAGTGCAGCCAAGAGTCCGATCACCGGCCATGGAATATCGGCCCAATTTATCGGCATGAGGTCGCTCCTGTCGGTTGCTTCATCAGTTGATCATGTGCCCGCGCGTCGCAGCTTATCAGATCGCGCAGGCGAGGTGTGATGGTGCCGTGCAGACGCGGTGCAAATGCTCGCGCCGCGCCCAAGCGTCGCGGTGGGGATTCCGGAAACAGTGTTTTCACACAACCGGTTAGTCGCGGGCGCCGGCGTTCTGCCACGTTGCCGCACCGCACCCACGCCTGGAAAAAGGAGTGTAATCAGACGACTGTCTTCCACGATTTCGTCGCAATCGGAACGAGCCGGGAGTCTCCACGAATTGCCGCCCGCCAACTCGGCGCCTGCATTTGCGCCAGCTTGCCGCGCCTGGCGGATTGGGCCTAACTGATGCGCCCACCCAGTGGTGCGACTCAAGCAATGACTGCCGTTGTCATGCCGTTACTTGCCTGCACCGGCGAAGGCCGGTGCTGCCGGGGTCCACCTCAAATCGCTCCGGTGCTTTCGGATGGATGGATACCGGGCACAAGGCCCGGTATGACCCGGGTTTGCGAGCGTCGGAGTCAGACCACGAGCGGCTGCAGGTCATGGAACTTCACGTCTTCATTGCGGTGCTGGCCGCCGCCGCCTTTCATGCAGGCTGGAACGCGCTTCTCAAGCTGAACGCGGAGCCGTTCGTCTCGACCTCGCTCCTGGCCACCGCTTCCGGCCTCGTCGCACTTCCGGTCGTGATCGTGGTGGGGCCACCGAGTGCGGTGGCCTGGCCCTATATTCTCGCATCGGTGGCGATACACATCATCTATTACCTCTCGCTGGCGCACGCCTATCGTTTCGGGGACCTGGGCCAAGTCTACCCGATCGCGCGGGGCACGGCGCCGCTGATGACGGCGACTGTGGCTTCGATCTGGTTCGGCGAAGTGCTTGGGCCTGCCGGATGGGCGGGCGTCGTCGTTCTCGCCGCGGGCATCCTGCTACTGGCCTTCCGCGGCGGCAGAGGGCTGAAGCCCTTCGATCATCGCTCGGTTGGGTTCGCGCTGCTCAATGCCCTCACCATCACGTCCTATACGCTGGTGGATGGACTTGGTGCGCGCGCGTCCGGAGCGCCGTTGCAATATGCAGTATGGCTGTTCCTTCTCTCTGGCGCCGTGATGGGGGCCTACGGCTTCGCGCGCATCGGTTGGCGCCTCTCCGGTGACTTTGTCGCGCACTGGCGGCTGTCGCTCGGCGGAGCCGCGCTGTCGACGGCCGCCTATGCGATCGCGATCTGGGCCATGACGGTCGCTCCGATTGCCCTGGTGGCGGCGCTGCGAGAAACGAGCGTGCTGTTTGCGGCTCTGCTCGCCACGGTGCTGCTGCGAGAACCGGTCCTGCCGACGCGCATCCTCGCGGCTTTCGTCGTGCTGTTGGGAATGGTGCTGTTGCGCCTGCGATGATGCCGCTTCACTTCCCGGGCTCCGTGGAGACCGGCGCAGGGGATGCAGCGGGTGCCGCCTCAAGCGCAGAGGGCGCGACCGATCCCGTCGAGATGGGGCTTCCTGCCTGCGGTGCGGTCTCGGCCTTGGTCGGGGGCGCCCTGTCCACCAGCCATGCCATGCCGGCGAACCACTTGTTGTCCTCGGGCAGCAGGCGGTGATGCAACCCGGACCACAACGTGTGCGAGGAAATGTTCTCCACGAACACCTTGGTCGGCGGCGTGAACAGAAACACCAGGCCCGCGGCGGCCGCCATCGCCGCCGAATGCCCCCAGTGCTTTTTGTCGAGCGGCTTCAGCGCTGTGCCGAAGGAGGCCTTGATGCGCGTATCCATCACGTCGACGGAGTAGATTTCGTCGAGGACAAGGTGCGTGAGATAGCCGACGGCGAGGAACCCGGCCGCCAGCCATGCCACGCCCGGATCGCGCAGCAGCAGCGCCCAGAACACCCAGGCCGTCACGAACGCACAGAACACCATCGCCAGCAGCGAGTGCCAGATGCCGCGGTGATAGCTGAAGTGGAAGAACACCTCCTTGGCCGCGTAGCGCACGAACAGCAGCGTGCCGAGCCACAGGATCAGCATCTCGGCAATGGAATACTTGCGCTCCAGCCCGAACAGGACGGCAAACGAGAAGAACACGGCGAGCCCGGAGAACATGGCTTGGGCAGGCCGCGAGTCCTTGAGATCGATGTCAGGCAGCACCGATCCCAGCATGCCCGCAAGCGTCACTGCGACGATGTTCTCCGGCGCGACCAAGTCCGCGGCCACGGTGATCGTTGCCAGCGCGCCGCTCACCATGGTGCCGACTGCGATGTGCGTGGGGAAATTGGCCATGATCGCCTCGCTTGCGCTCGCGGGGTCGGACGCGCAACGAGGGCGCCGCTGGCGCACCTTGCAGCAGATTCGCGCGCTTTCCGAAAGCACGCGGGGGCAATTTGCTGTGTCTTTCGGCTGTTCCGCGCGTGAGATCTGCGCCGCGAGCCTCCCGAGGGACTGAACCTCGATCAGGGCCAAACCACGCGTTCGGGGAACTGGCCCATCGCAATCGCCTCGGGGGGAAGGTGGTTGGTCTCGGTCCGGGGAAAGAGGCGAATGTCGCAGCCGACACGCCGGTGCCTGGCTGCATCAGGTACAAATGTGCCGTGCTCGATCGACCCGTTGAAGATTGCCAGATCGCCCGTGCGCATTTTTGGGATGAAGAGTTCTGAGCCGATGCGGAACTGGAGACCGGGAGCATCGTAGTTCGTCACGATGCCCGTGGGGACCAGCGGCGTCCAGATCACGTGCACGCCGGGGAATTGAACCGCAGTTTTCTCCATATGCAGGGCAAGGCGACCGTCTCCGTTCCCGATCGACGGGATAATGGCGCGGACGCGCACCAGTGCCGAGCCGACATCAGCGCGGATCGAGCTGCGAACGATGGCCTGGACCGCGCCTGTCATGACCGCCCGGCACAGGGTCGTGCGGCTGAACTCGTTGATTGCCAGCCAGCGCCCGCGTGGTGGGGTCCAGTGCCGTGAGATTGCACGCGAGCCATGGTCTCCACCACATGTAGAAGGGTGGAAAGTCTGGCCCTGATCCGGCTTTGATCGTCCGCTCGATATGGGCGACATATTCTGCCGCGTTGTGGACAAGCCCCTCGATCTGCTCGGGGTCGAAGGCGTCAGGAATCACAGCGACGCCGCGAGTTCTGAGCTCAGCAATCGCCTGCTCGAAAGACATGGAAACGGGCTATCAATCGGTTGAGCTACCAGGCGACCTTAGGTCGCGTCTGGACACGAGGCAATTGTCGGGCCCGGACCATGGCGTCATGCATGCGAGCCGCGTCAGCCAAAAGGGCTGGCATTCGGCGGACGTTCATGTCATGTGCAGCACCACGATCCGCGCCCTCGAGATCGAATGTCGCTCGGCACTCTCATCAACTCGACCGACAAGCTGAAGCTCGCCGCCATGGCGTCGATTGCCGTGGCGCTTGCCGTGTTCGTGCTGAAGTATCTGGCATATTGGATCACGGGCAGCGTCGCGCTGTACTCCGACGCACTGGAGAGCATCGTCAATCTGACCACGGCGCTGATTGCTCTCTATGCCATCCATGTCTCGGCCCAGCCCGCCGACCGCCGGCACCAATTCGGTCACCACAAGGCCGAATACTTCTCGGCGGTGCTGGAGGGCGTGCTGATCGTCGTCGCCGCCCTGCTGATCTTTCACGAAGCCTACGACGCCTTCATGCGGCCTCGGACCTTGAACGAGCCGATGCATGGGCTGCTCGTCAACGGGCTTGCCACGGCGATCAACGCTCTATGGTCCTACTTCCTGATAACGTGGGGCCGCCGCCAGCGCTCGCCGGCGCTGGTGGCGGACGGGCGGCACCTTGTGACCGATGTCGCGACCTCGGTCGGCGTCATCCTCGGGTTGTCGCTCGCCACTGTCACGGGTTGGCAGGTGCTCGATCCCGCGCTTGCCGCACTGGTGGCGGCCAACATCCTGTGGGCCGGCTGGCAGCTGGTGCGCGAGTCGCTCAGCGGCTTGATGGATGAGGCGGTCACCGGCGAGGTGGCGCGCCACATCCGGCAGGTCATCTCCGCCAACGCCGAAGGCGCGATCGAGGCGCACGACGTGAAGACGCGCACGGCGGGCCGGGTGACGTTCATCGAGTTCCACCTGGTCGTGCCCGGCAGCATGACGGTGGCCGCCTCGCACGGAATCTGCGACCGCATCGAGGCCGCGCTGACCGAGGCGATCAGCGGCGCCCAGGTGCTGATCCACGTCGAGCCCGAGGAAGAGGCGAAGCAGACGGGCGTGCCGGTGGTTTGAGCCCCTTGCTCCGGGTCTGCACAGACAGGGGGCGGGAAGGCGTGATGGCGCAGCAGCGCCAGCCCCTCCGACCCATTTCCGCCGACCCGGTCGCCGTGCGAATTGATCTTTACGCGCATGCTCTGAGCACGCCCTAGGCAAGGGGCGGTCACTTGGCTACACTAATGTCCGCGGAGACCTCGATTTTTGGGGTTCCCCGCCTCGCGCAGAACAGTCCGTCGCCAAACGAATGCCGCCCCGGCGCCGATCCGCCAGAAGGGCAGGAAGCAAGGCATTCAGCGATGAAAGGGAGATGCCATGCGGACTGCCCGAGCCGGGCGTGCCTCGGCTTCGCGCATCATCTGCAGTCTTTCGATGAGCACTGCTGGAGGCCAGAGCCTGTCGCGCACGGGCGGCTGGCCTGGCGACTGCTCCTGACCGGCTGTCTGCGCCTGTCGTTTTCGCCACGCAGGCTCAAGCAAGACTGAATTGGGAGGACGTTCAATGATCAAGATGGGGCTGGCGGCTTTCGGCGCCATGCTGCTGATGAGTAGCGCGGTCTTCGCCCAGGTCGAGGAGAAGAAGTTCAACGTGGTAGGCACGTGGAACTTCCTGACGAATTGGCAGGTGCTCGAGGTGCCGTTCTGGAATCAGGAATTGCCGAAGGCTTCAGGCGGCAAGATCACGGCCAACCTGAAGTCCGTCACCGAGCTGAACCTCAAGGGCACCGAGGTGCTGCGCCTCCTGAAGAGCGGCGTCTACGACTTTGCGGCCGCGCTTCCCATCTACGTCGATGACGGCGGCGCCGTCATCGAGGCGACCGATATCGCCGGCGTTGCGCGCACCTTCAAGATGAGCCGCGAGGTCACCGACCTCTGGATGGACGAGATGCAGAAGGTCATGAAGGAAAAGCACAACGCCATAATCCTGGCTTCCTTCACCTGGCCCGAGCAGAACTTCTATTGCCGCGGCGACATCAAAAGCGTGGAGGACCTGCGGGGCAAGAAAGTCCGCGTGCAGGGGGTCAGCCAGGCCGATCTGGTGAAGGGCTTCGGTGCCTCGGCCGTCACCATCCCCTTCGGCGAGGTGGTGCCAGCGCTCGAGAAGGGCGTGGTCGATTGCGGCATCACGGGCACCATGCCGGCCTACAAGGCAAAATGGCCCGAGGTCACCGACACATTGTTTCGGCTGCCCGTTGGTTTCACGGCAGCCCTGTGGCTCGCCAACATCAATACCTGGAACAAGCTGTCGCCGGCCACGCGGGCGCTGATGCAGCGGGAGTTCAAGGCACTCGAGGACAAGTCCTGGAAGACGGTCGAGGCCGAGACCGAGGATGGCGTCCACTGCACGACAGGCACCGGCCCTTGCCCGGCGGGTCCGCCCGGCAAGCTCAAGCTGGTGAAGCCCACGGAGGCGGACCTGAAGGCCCGTGACCGCGTGCTCAACGACACGGTGCTGAAGGAATGGGCGAAGCGCTGCGGCGAAGCGTGCGCGGCCAAGTGGACCGAGACCATCGGCAAGAGGTACGGCCTGGCGGCCAAGACCAGCTGAGGCCCGATGCCTGCGAGCGATTGCGGCGCGGGGGGCGCCCCGCCGCGCCGCCGGCGCTGCGGATACGGGTGAAAATGCGGCCGCGCTCGGGCGCAATGATCGCGCGCGCAGAGGTTTGCGCCTACCCGACGATGCCTATTTGATCGCCCTGGCTCCTGTGCCAAGCGAGCCCGCGTCGGTCGGGAAGATTTGCTTCCAATCCTTTTTCATGTCGGCGACCGTCCAGCCGTTCGCATTGGCTGCGTCCAGCGCCACGTCGAGCCGTCCGAAGTGCGAATGACGATCATAGGCGTATTCGCGCTCCGCGTCAGTGTGGTGCACGATCAGCGCAAAGCGACGCCGATCGCCTGCCAATGTCGTCCATTGCAGCATCTCGAGATCGCCATCAGAGTTCCCGAAAGCCGCGATCGGGCGTCTGCCGATGTGCTCGTTGATGCCGACCGGCTTCCCGGCCTTGTCATCGACGAAGTTGATCTCGGGAAGTCGAAAGAGCTCGGGGCGGCCGTCCCTCATCTGGAAACGGGTCTTGATGCTGGAGCCCACCACCTGTTCCGGCGGCACGCCATAGACGCGCTCGGTCCAGGGCCGCATGAACTCGATGCCGCCGCCGGAAACGATGAATGTCTTGAAGTCGTTCGCGCGCAGATAGGCGAGCAGTTCCAGCATGGGCTGATACACGAGGCTGGTGTAGGGGCGATCGAATCTCGGGTGGCGGGCCGTGGCCAACCAATCGCCGACTACCATCTCGAACTCGGCGGTGGCCATGCTCGCATGCGTGGCCATGACCAGTTCCACCAGGCCGCGCTCGCCTGACGCCGCCAACGTCCTCAGGTCTCCTTCGAGAGCGGCCTTGAAGGGCTGTTTGCTCGTCCACTCGGGGTGCTGTGCCGCCAATGCCTTGACGCGGTCCAGGGCGAAGGCGAGCTGCGTGTACATCGGTTGCTCGACCCACAACGTCCCGTCGTTGTCGAAGGTTGCGATGCGCTCCCGGGCAGGCACGAAACTTTGTGAGCCTTCCTGAGTCACGGCGGCGACGAAAGCCAATATCGAATCCTTGGTCCGCCCCTCATTCCACGAGGGCAGCGGATCGCCGGCCTGAGCGTGGGCCGCCGTGTGGAACAGCGAGCCCGGAAGGACAGGAACGGCCGCCAGCGCCGACAGAAAAAAACGGCGGTCGATACGCAAGGACATTCTGCCCTCCCTGAGTCAGCGCGCCTGCACGCCATTGGCGGCACGTGCGGTCGCCGTTGCAGCGACGACCGCAGGCGCGCCGGTCCTTCACTGACCCGGCTTGTTCTTTACGGCCGCGTCGATCTGCTGCTTCACGGCTTCCAAGTTGAAGGAAGCCGGATCCTGCATCGGCGGGTAATCAATGGCCGTCTTGGCCAGCTCCGCCACCTTTTGCTGGACGAGGACGAACCGCCAGAACTCGCGGGCATAGAAATCATTCATGTAGCCGCCGCCGAGGTTGTTCAGGTTCTCGGAGTTGATCGACGGCGTCCGCTCGAACGGGTCCTGGCGGATGTTCACCATGCCCGGCATATCGGTTGTGACCTTGGCGCCGGGCCAGCCTGACGGCTGGCGAATGAATTGGAACTTGAAGTCATCCAGCCGAAGCGCGCCCAACTGTGCGCCGGCGAAATAGAAGAATTCGCGGCGCTGGGACGGGCCCTTGTCGAGCAGGAGGTCGGTCTGGTCGTAACCGTCGAGATGGTTCTTGTACGTTCGATCTCCGAGCTTGACGCCCTTGAGCAGTTGATCGGTGACGTTCGGGTTGCCGGCGGCGGCGAGGAGCGTGGGAAACCAGTCCAGCGCGGACATGAGGCCGTTCTGCACCGAGCCGGGTTTGATCTTGCCGGGCCAGCGGACGATGCAGGGGGCGCGGAACCCACCCTCATAGGCGGTCCCCTTGGTGCCTTTGAACGGCGTCATGCCGCCGTCGGGCCAGGTAAACACCTCGGCGCCGTTGTCGGTGCTGAAGATGAGAATGGTGTTGTCGGCCTCGCCGATTTCCTCCAGGTGCTGCATGATGGCGCCGACGGCGTCATCCATCTGCTTCATGCCGGCTTCGTACAGGCCATAGTTCGTCTCGCTGTTCATGGTCGAGGCATACTTCGGCGCCAGGAACGTCCAGACGTGCATGCGCGTCGTGTTGTGCCAGAGGAAGAACGGCTTGCCATCGCTCTTGGCCTTGTCGATGAAGCGCTTGGAATGGTCGACCAGCACCTCGTCGAAGGTCGTCATGTTGTAGGCGGCCTTCTGGAAGCCCTCGGTCATGTTGGGAACGTTGGCCATGTTCGGATAGGGTGCCAGCGGCCCTTCATCCACGATGCGCTGCTTGCCGACCTTGCCCCAGCGCGGCATCACCGTCTGGTCGTCATTCTCGGTCGCCCAGCTGTGCACCAGATTGCGCGGTCCATACTTCGCATGAAATTGCGGATCCCTGGGGAAGGAGTACCAGTAGGGGTCCGACATGGCATCGAGGTGATACAGATAGCCGAAGAACTCATCGAAGCCGTGCAGCGTCGGCAGGTATTTGTTGAGATCGCCGAGGTGATTCTTGCCGAACTGTCCCGTGGCATATCCCTGCGCCTTCAACGCGGTCGCGATCGTGCAGGCTTGGGCCGGCATGCCGACTTCGGCACCGGCCTGGCCTACGGTGGTGAGGCCGGTGCGCAGCGGAATCTCGCCGGTGATGAAGGCCGCCCTGCCTGCCGTGCAACTTGCTTCGGCGTAATAGTCCGTGAACAGCATGCCCTGCGAGGCCAGCTTGTCGAGGTTCGGCGTCTTGCCGGACATCATGCCCCGGTGGTAGGCGCCGACGTTGAACCAGCCGACGTCATCGCCCATGATGAACACGATGTTGGGACGCTGGCTTGCGCGTGCCGCCGCGGGTGCGCGCGGCTGCTGCTGCGCTGCCGCCTGACCGCCCAAACCGGTCGCCGCCACGGCAGAAGCGGCCAGCAGCGTGCCGCTGTTCAGCAGCAGGTCGCGCCGTTTCAGTCCTGCGCCGCTCTGCGGCAAACCGGATCGGGATTTGTCTTGCGAACTGCTGGCCACGGCATTTCTCCCTGAAGAAAGCGACTCTCTTTGGAAAATGGCGGCGCGGACGTGCAGCCCATTGATGCTCCCGCCCGCGGCTCAGACCGTAGGCTTCGCCAAATTTCGGAGCACTCGGGGCGAACCCGGACTATCGGAGGGAGAAGACCCGATTGGAACAGCGACTCGTCCTCGCAATCAAGGCACGAGTTTGGGCGGTCCAGTTGCGGTTGCTCGCCTCACTTTGAAGAGGAAAACGCCTTAAGCGATTCTGCGGGTATGGAAATTACGTTGGGGGTCTGCCATGCCGTCGACACGCGCACGGCGCCCGAAGGTAGATTGATTGTCTGCGTAATGACTGTGCTGACGACGGCTGCCACGCGTCCATCGCAGTCCAACACGGGTGCACCCGAGGCACCGTGATCGAGCACGAGCCGGTCATTCCCGTCGTGGATTTCCAGAAGCGCCGCACCGACGAACCTTGCGTCGGCCCCATACTCGACGAACCTTCCCTCCGCAAAACGCAGATGGCTCTTGGGGTACCCGAGAGTGACGACGCGTTCCTCCGGAATCAGCGGCTTGGCCCTGATTGGGAGAACGGTAGCGCCGGTGAATGCGGTTGCGAGCTCGAGCACAGCCATCTTCTCGGCATGGGAACCTGCAAGCTCCAGAATGCGTGCCGGCGCCGACCCTTTGCTTTCCCTCTCGTCGATCCCGATCTCTCTCCAATCCCGGGTCGAGAGGCGCATCGCCTCTGCAACGTGCGCCGCGGTCACCAGCAACCTCGGGGACAGGAACCAGCCGGTGCCGCGTATGCCGAGGATGCCGGGCGCTTCCTTTTGTTCTTCTTCAGCGAATTCCCTCGAGATGTTGACCGTGGACTGGACAAGCGTCGCGGGATCGATGCACGACGCTGCAACGCCGGATGATGCCTTTGCCAGGACGAGAATGGAAAGCAATACTCGGCGCATAGCGCCATCCCCCCGATTGCGCATGTTGTGGCGGGCTGCATGAGGCCCGCGTGGCAATCAGGTTATCGCCGCCCGGCAAGCAAAACCGTGATCAATGGGCACCATACGCCCGCAATTCCATCGCTCCGCGCAGCCGGTCTGAGGGAGCGCGGTGCGCAGTCTGTTGGAAGCTTCCAGGACGCAGAGATCGCGCGCGGAGGTTTGCGTTTCGTCAAGGCCTGACGCGCGGCGTCGGCTGGCGATGCCGGTGGGCTTGCCGGTGAAGCAAAGGGGGCATACCCCATGACTTCCCCTCGAAGGCAACACGGTCACGGATTGAGGGTCTGACGCCGTGACGCGCCGGCCTCACGTCATGTCGAGCGGGTTTGCGCGTTTCGGAGGCGGAAAGGCGGCATCCAGGGCGGCGAGATCGTCGGCGTCGAGTGTCACGTCCATCGCCTTGATGTTGGCGCGCACATGGGTCGGGTTGGTGGCCTTCGGGATGGTGATGACGCCCGGCTGCCGCAGCACCCAGGCGAGCGCCACCGCCGCTGGATCGCAGCCGTGCTTGCCCGCGATCCTGGCGAGTGCCGGCTTGCGCAGAAGCGGGCCCTGGCCAAGCGGCGAATAGGCCATCACCATGATGCTCGACTTCTGACACTTGGGCAGCAGCGCCCACTCGATGCCACGCGACCCCAGGTGATAGAGGACCTGGTTAGACGTGCATTTCCTGCCATTCGGCACGCCGGCTAATTCGTCCATGTCGCCGACGTCAAGGTTGCTCACGCCCCAGGCCCTGATCTTGCCGTCCTTCTTCAGCGTCTCGAAGGCCTCGACGGTCTCGGCCAGGGGGTGCGAGCCGCGCCAGTGCAGGAGATAGAGATCGAGGCGGTCGGTCTTGAGCCGCTTCAGGCTTCGCTCGCAGGCGGCAATCGACCCCTTGCGCGAGGCGTTGTGGGGATAGACCTTGCTGACGAGATAGATCTCGCTGCGCAACTTTCCGATCGCCTCGCCGACGATCTCCTCGGCCACCCCCTCCCCGTACATCTCGGCTGTGTCGATTAGCCGGATGCCGAGCTCGAGACCGAGCTTGACGGCCGCGACCTCGGCCGCGCGCTCCGACTTGCGTTCGCCCATGCGCCAGGTGCCGAGCCCGAGCACCGGCACCTTGTCGCCCGTATTGAGCGTCACCGTTCGCATGCAACAGCTCCTTGCGATTCCCGGCGTTTCCGTTCGCGAGCAGTCTAGGCAGGCCGGCCGCGGACGTCACGCTTGCGGCGGCGCAACCCAGGTGACTGCGGTGTGGAGGGCAGCCTGGACCGGCGCCCCTTGAGCCGGCGCGCAAAGGCTGGCAAACAGCAACGGCCGACGCACAGCCGCGGCAGTGGATGGAGAGGAACGATGGATAAAGCGTTGCGTGACAAGGGCATGGCCATGCGCAAGGCCGTGCTAGGCGAGGAGTATGTGAACAAGTCGATGGCGTCGGCAGATGCCTTCAACGCTCCGTTCCAGGACATCCTCAACGAGTACTGCTGGGGCTTGGTGTGGACCGATGAGCGCCTGCCGAAGAAGACGCGATCGATGCTGAACCTCGTCATGCTGGCCTGCCTCGGGCGCATGCACGAATGGGAGCTGCACCTCAAGGGTGCGCTCAACAACGGCGTGACCAAGGACGAGATCCAGGCGATCCTGCATCAGATCGCGATCTACGCGGGGGTGCCGCTTGCGGTCGAATGCTTCCGTGCGGCGCGCAAGGTGTTCGCCGAGGTCGAAAAGAGGGCTTGAGCCGAGCAAGGCTGGCGCCAGGCGACGGCACTACTGGCGCGCCGGCGGCCATCGGTCGCGCCAGTGGTGCGCCAGTCCCCAGGCAGCGATGGCAAGCGCCACGGCCAGGCCCAGGGCGGCGACGATGAGCTGCGACTTGGCGGCGGTGAGGACGCTGGCGCGGCGTGCGAGCCGGTAGGGAATGTTGGGATAAGCCTGCAGCGCCTCGGCCAGCGTCCAGTTTTCCGCGTAGTCCGCAAGGCAATAGAGCACCGGCACGCTCAGGAAGGTGTAACGGGCGCCGCGCGACAGCGGCACCGCCATGCGTTGGTCCGGCCGGCTGAACCAGATGTATGTGATGGACAGCGCCACCAGCAATAGGGTCGGCAGCACCATGTCCAGGGGTAGCAGCGTGTTCGTCAGGAACTCGCGCCCGCTCTTGCCGATCCTGGTGAAGGTGGCGCTGAGTTCGCCTGGAGTATAGTAGCCCAGACACAGGCCGAACGGACAACGAAAGAACTTCACGCCGGGGATGGCCGCCTGCGTGGCCCAGGTCATGCCGGCGAACCAGCCGATCGCAAGCGCGTTGGCCAGCCAGAAATGCCAGGCGCGCAAGCGCCGATCCATGACCGAGAGCATGCCCTGCCTCCGTGGCCGCTCCACGTGCCCGCTCCCCACGAGTACCCGCATGCGGGGCGCAAGGCAAATGTCTGGAGGGCGCATCAGCCCAACGATGCTGGACGGGCAAGCGCACCCATATCCGTCGCAATCGTCTGGGGTGCGGTGGCTTGATCAGGACAGCCAGCGCTTGCGGCGCTTGTAGTGCTTCACGTCGCGATAGGACTTGCGCGAGCCGATCTCGTTGAGACCGAGGTAGAATTCGCGGATGTCGGAGTTCTCGCGCAGCTTCTGCACATCGCCCTCGAGCACGATGCGGCCGTTCTCCATGACGTAACCGTGGTGGGCGACAGCCAACGCCATCGTGGCGTTCTGCTCCACCAGCAGCACGGCGAGCTCCTCCTGGACGACGAGACGGGCGACCATGCCGAAAATCTCCTCGACCAGCATGGGCGCCAGTCCGAGCGAGGGCTCGTCCAGCAGGATGACCTTGGGCTCCGACATCAGGGCCCGGCCGATCGCCAGCATCTGCTGCTCGCCGCCGGAGAGGTAGCCGGAGAGCTGTTGGCGCCGCTGGGCGAGCTGGGGGAAATAAGTGTAGACGCGCTCTATTCCTTCCCGGATCTTGCGGGCGTGGCGCTGGATGTGGCCGCCCGCAATGAGATTCTCCTCGGTCGTCAGGTGCTCGAAGACACGCCGGCCTTCGAACACCTGGCTGATGCCGAGCCGGGTCACGTCGAAAGCGCGCATGCCATCGACGCGCCGGCCCTCAAAAGTGACGGAGCCGTTGGTCACCTCGCCGCGCTCGGTGCGGAGCACGCCGGAGATGGCTTTCAACGTCGTCGTCTTGCCGGCGCCGTTGGCTCCGAGCAGGGTCGTGATCGAGCCCGCCTTGACCTCGAGCGACACCCCCCTCAGCACCAGGATGACGCTGTCGTAGACGACCTCGATGTTGTTGACCGAGAGCATGTCACGCCACCGTTGTCATCCCGGCCGGAGCGCAACAGCGCGGAGACCCGGGACCCACGGCCAAGGCCAGCCGACCTGGCGGCCCCTGGGTCCCGGATCGTCGCTGCGCGACGTCCGGGATGACAGTCATTTGTATCACGCGGCTCAATTCGTCGCCGCCAGGTGCTTCCTGATGACGTCGCGGTAGGCCTGGAACCACTCGCCGTCCTTGACGAGCTTGCCGCCCTTGACGGTCCACACCTGCACCCAGCCGCCGCCCTCGTGGTCGGCCTCGACGATCTCCATCGGGGGCACCATGCCGCCGAGCGTGAAGCCCTTGACGGACTCCATGCCCTTCTTGAGGTCCTCGCCGGTGGGCTTGGCGCCGCCCTTGGCCTTGATGGCGTTGCGCGCCGCCTCGGCGTGGATGGCGGCGACCATGACACCGCGGTTATAGAAGACGCTCGTCTCCTGCTCCTTCGGCGGCGCTTTGCCCTGCGCCTGGTACATCGCGTTGATGTCCTTGATGACCTGGAAGTCGCCGCCGACGCCGGCGAACTGCAGCGTGTGATAGCCGTTGGCCACCGCGTATCCGCCGGCGGCCTTGATGTCCGCCTCCGAGGCGCCCCACACGAACGAGATCACCTTGCTCAAGGGGTAGCCCTTGCCCTTGAGCTCCTTGATGGACACCGATGGCGAGCGTCCGAAGAGGTGGGTGATGACGAAGTCGGGCTTGAAGCGGCCGGTGATGTCGAGCACCTGTGCCGCCATCTCCACACCCGGAGCCGGAACGGCGAAGGTGCGGAGCTCGAAGCCTTCGCTCTTGGCCAGGTCCTCGAGGATCACGAGCGGCTCCTTGCCCGCGGGATTGTCATAGAACAGATAGGCGATCTTCTTGCCCTTGAGGTTGCCGCCGAGCTGCTTCTTGGCGAACGCCACCGCGGCCGCGCCCTGTGACCAGTAGCTGGCGGCGATCGGGAAGATGTAGGGGTAGCGCTTGCCGTCGGTGGCGGCGGCCGTGCCGAACCCCGGCGAGGTGCCGAGGACCTTGTCCTCCTCGAGCTTCTTGGTCAGCGCGGCGGTCTGCGGGGTGCCGTAGAGACCCTCGAGCACGGCGCCTTCCTTCTTGAAGCGCTCGTGCGCCTCCATGGAGGGTGGCACTTTGTACTCGTTGTCGATCTCGAGCACGCGAATCTTGTAGCCTTCGACGCCGCCCTTGCTGTTGAGCAGCGCGATGTAGTCGTGATAGCCGGGGCAGAGGAACACGCCCACCGTTTGCGTGGCGCCCGTGCGGTCGCAATGCAGACCGAACACGAGCTCCTTCTCCTGCGCGACGGCAGCGCCGGCCGCCAGTGCAATCGCCGCGGCGAGGCCCGCGGTGCGCCAACTCGTCCTTCTCGACATCGATAACCTCCCTGTAGCTCCTTGGTTTCGTTGGTTCACGCTCAGTAAGAAAAAGGCCAGACGCGGAAATAGTTGCGGATGTTGCGCCACAATCGGTTGAGCCCCTCGGGCTCGATCACCAGGAAGAAGATGATGAGGGCGCCGAACAGCACCAGCCTGGTGCTGGAGATGATGCTCGACATCTCTGCAGAAGAGAAGAACAAGCCCGCGAGCGGCTCCATGATCAGGCGCAGGACGATCGGCAGCATGGTGACGAAGACGGCGCCCAGGATGGAGCCGAGCACGGAGCCGAGACCGCCGATGATGATCATGGCCAGGTAGTCGATGGAGACGCCGATCTGGAACTGCTCGTAGTTGGCGATGCCGAGATAGTAGGTATAGAGCACGCCGCACACGCCCGCGTAGAAAGACGAAATGGCGAACGCCAGCAGCTTGTAGCGGTAGATGTTGATGCCGATGATCTCGGCGGCGATGTCCTGATCGCGGATGGCGACGAAGGCGCGGCCGATGCGGCTCCTGACGAGATTGAGCGTCGCCACGGTGGCAAGCACCGCGAAGAACAGCAGGAAGTAGTAGAGCTGGCCCTGGGTCTTGAGGTGATGGCCCATGAACTCTGGGCGCGGCACCTCGATGGAGGCCTGCGCACCGCCGGAGATGGCGGGCGTGTGGTTGATGATCCATTCGATGATGAGCTGACCTGCCAGCGTGGCAATGGCGAGGTAGAGGCCTTTGATCCTCAGGCTCGGCATGCCGACCACGGCGCCGATGAGCGCCGCCATCAGGCCGCCGGCGGGCAGCGTGATCCAGAAGGGCAGCTCCAGCTTCACCGCCAGGTTGGCGGCCGTGTAGGCGCCCACCGACATGAAGGCGGCGTGCCCGACCGAGATCTGGCCTGTGTAGCCGACAAGGATGTTGAGGCCGAGTGCACCGACGATGGCGATCAGCGAGAGGTTGATGATGGAGAGGTAGTACTCGTGCAGGGAGAGCGGCAGGATGACTGCGAACAAGATGACGATGGCTGCCACTGTCCAGCGCGCGATCGGCAGCGGATAGAGCGCCATGTCGGCGGCATAGCTGGTCTTGAAGACACCGGTCTCGCGATGGAGCATGGCGGCCTCACACCCTCTCGATGCGGTGGGTGCCGAACATGCCGTACGGCTTGAACATCAAAGCGATGATCATGAGCACGTAGGGCGCGAAGTCCTTCGTGCCGCCGCCGACATAAGGATCGAGGTAGCCGGCAGCCAGGCTCTCGACGAGGCCCACGATCAGTCCGCCGATCACGGCGCCGACGATGGAATCGAGCCCGCCAAGGATGACGACCGGGAATACCTTAAGCCCGACCAGCGCCAGGTGCACGTCCACGCCCAGCATGCTGCCCCAGATCACGCCGCCGAAGGCCGACACCGTGCCGGCCATGGCCCAGGCCAGGGCGAAGTAGCGTTCGACGTTGATGCCCATTGCCATCGCCACCTGCTGGTTGTCGGCGACGGCCCGCATGGCGACGCCCATGCGGCTTTTCAGGAAGAACCAAGTGAAGATCGCCAGGAACAGCAAGGTGACGATGACGCCCAGCACCTGGATGGGCGGCAGGGAGATGGGCCCAAGCGTGATCGGCGTGTCGCCGATTGGCAGGGGCAGGGCGCGCGTCTCGCCGCCGACGGTGATCGGCGGCAGTCCGCGCAGGATGGCGCCGAGACCGATGGTGGCCATGATGACGGCGACCACGGGCCGCCCCAACAGGGGACGCAGGACGACGCGTTCGAGGGCGAAGCTGAAGACGACCATGACCGCAAGTGCCGCCACCACGGCGCCGAGGACCGGCATGCCTTTGACGCCAAGCACGAGGGCGGCGACGAAGCCCGCGAGCATGACGAACTCGCCCTGGGCGAAGTTGATGGCGTCGGTCGCCTTGTAGACCAGCACGAATCCGAGCGCGATCAGCGAGTACATGAGCCCGATCGACAGGCCGCTGACGACGAGGGCCACCGCAAACTCCAGCTCACCCCACATGCCGCGCTCCTTTGGGCACCTCGCCCCGGCCTATCCCCTCGAGGGGGAGGGGAACAATCGGCCACTGCGTGATCTTTTTGATCTCGGCCATTCAGCCTCACGCTGCCTTGCGGGCGGCCGGTTCGGGCGCGCCAATGTCGTGGATCCGAAGGGTCGAGGTGAGCGTGCTCTTGCGGCCGTCCTCGAAGGTGATGTCCATCGTCAGCTGTGTCTCGCCGGCGCCGCCGTAGAGTGCCTGGATCACGTTCGCGTACTTCTCTGCCACAAAGCCGCGGCGCACCTTGCGGGTGCGCGTCATCTCCGCATCGTCGGCATCGAGTTCCTTGTTGAGGATGACGAAGCGGCGCACGCGGCTGGTCGCAGGCAGCGTGGCATTGATCTTGGCCGCCTCCTCGATGACGAGCTTCGCCACCTCGGGTTTGCCCGCGAGGTCCATGTAGCTGGTGTAGGGCAGGTTCTTCTGCTCGGCCCACTTGCCGACCGTGCTCATGTCGATGGCGACCATTGCCGCAACGAACGCGCGCTGATCGCCGAAGGCCACGGCCTCGCGGATGTAGGGGCTGAACTTCAACTTGTTCTCGATGAACTGCGGGGCGAACGGCGTTCCGTCCGCAAGCTTGCCCACATCCTTGGCACGATCGATGATGGCAAGCTGGCCGCGCGGATCGACGAGGCCGGCATCACCGGTCTTGAGCCAGCCGTCGGCCGTGATGGCAGCGCGCGTCGCCTCGTCCTGCTTGTAGTAGCCGGCGAAGACGCCGGGGCCCCGTACCTCCACCTCGCCGGCCTCGGCAATGCGCACCTCGGTTTGGGGAACGATACGCCCGACCGTGTTGGGATCGGCCTCGCGGTCGCCCTGCAGGGCGACCAGGCCGCAGGCCTCGGTGGCACCGTAGACCTGCTTGAGATTGACGCCGAACGAACGGAAGAAGCGGAACGTGTCGGCGCCGAGGGGCGCGCCGCCGGTCAGGCAGGCGCGCGCGTTGCGCAGGCCGAGTTGGTCGCGCACCGGGCCGTAGACGAACATCTCGCCGAGTCGGTAGCCGAGGCGTGTGGTGGCCGGGATCGACTTGCCGTCGGCCTTCATCAGCTCGCAGCGCTCCGCGAGACGCCGGAAATACTCGTACACGCGACGCTTGAGCGGGGAGGCGTCGGAGGCTTTCACCTGCAGCGTGGTCAGCATGTTCTCCCAGATGCGCGGCGGCGCCAGGAAGACATTGGGGCCAAGCTCGCGCAAGTCGCGCTGCACGGTTTCGGGGTTCTCGGGGCAGTTGCAGACGGTGCCTGCCGCCATGCTGGTCGCTAGCGAGTAGACCATGTCGCCGACCCAGCCCATCGGCAGGTAGCACAGCCAGTTGTCGCCCTGCCGCAGCGGCTCGACGGACATGAAGATCTCGGCCGTGGAGATCATGTTGGCGTGGGTCAGCAGGGCGCCCTTCGACCGGCCCGTGGTGCCTGAGGTATAGGCGATGGCGGCGATGTCGCCACTTTTGCCCCGATCGAGCTCGCGTTCGAAGTAGTCGGGATGGCTTTCGCGGAAGGCGTGGCCGGCCGCCTCCACCTCGGCGAACGATTTGAGCAGGTCGTGGCGGTAGTCGCTCATGCCGCGCGGATCATCGTAGACGACGAGGCGCAGGGATTTCAGCTCGCCGGCCAGAGAAAGGACCTTGTCGACCTGCTCCTGATCCTCGGCCACGACCACCGACACCTCGGCGTGATCGAGCACGAAGGCGAGCTCGCGGGCGATGGAATCCTGATACAGCGGCACCGACATGCCGCCCAGAGCCTGCGCCGCCATCTGCGCCCAGTAGAGCCGGGCGCGGTTGTCGCCGAGCACCGACAGCTTGTCGCCACGCGCGAAGCCGGCGGCCGCCAGGCCCAGCGCGAAGTCGCGCACATGGCCGTAGCATTCGCTCCAGGTGTGGGTCTGCCAGATGCCGCGGTCCTTCTCGCGCATGCCGGGCTTGCGCCCTGAGCTGCGCGCGTGGCCGCGCAGCAGCTTGGGCAAGGTATCCGTCGCTGCGTCGGTAACGAGGCTCATGCCGGCGCACCCTTCTGGCCGGCCCCGAGGTAGGCGGCGATCACGGCGGGATTTCTCTGCACCTCGGCAGGCGGCCCCTCGGCAATCTTGCGACCGCGATCGAGCACCACCACGTGGTCGGAGATGTCCATCACCACGCCCATGTCGTGCTCGATCAGCACTACCGTAATGCCGCGCTCCTGGTTGGCGTCGAGGATGTAGCGCGCCATGTCCTGCTTCTCGTCCTGGTTCATGCCGCCCATCGGCTCGTCGAGCAGCAGCACCTTGGGTTGGAGTGCCAGCGCGCGGCCGAGCTCGACGCGCTTTCTGAGGCCGTAGGCGAGCGCCGCCGTCGGCTGCTTGCGCAGATCCTGCAGCTTGAGGAATTCGATGATCTCCTCGCAGACCTCGCGGTGGCGGACCTCCTCGCGCTGCGCCAGCCCCCAGTAGAGCACGCACCTGAGCACGCCCGAGCGCATGTGCACGTGCCGGCCGAGCATGAGGTTGTCCAGCACGGTGAGACCGCCGAAAAGCGCGATGTTCTGGAACGTGCGCGCGATGCCCAGGCCCGCGATCTCGCTTGGCCGTTTGCGCGTGATGTCGCGGCTCTCGAGGCTGATGCTGCCTTCGTCGGGCCGATAGAATCCCGAGATCATGTTGAGCAGCGAGGTCTTGCCGGCGCCGTTCGGGCCGATGATGGAGAGGATACGGCCCTTGGGCACGTCGAGAGAGGCGTCGCTGACGGCGGTCACCCCGCCGAAGCGCTTGGACACGCCCGCAACCGAGAGCTGGACCGTGGCGGCAGTGATTTGTTTGGGAGCCGGCGCGAAATTCATCAGCCCGCCTTCAACGCGCGAGCCAGGGCCCAATGGCCATGAGTTCCGCAAAGCCTGACGGCCCGCATCGCTGCACCCTCCCAGGTGTCCACTGTATTTCCGCGCGGAGGCGGTCACTCTTGCGGCGACCAGCCCTCAGCCAGTGGTTTGCCCATGATCTTAAAGCACGCCCCGCACGGACGCCAAGGGCTGTTGTTAGGCTCGCAGTGCAGCAAGCCGTAGCATGCCATCGTCGGGCGGTGGGGGCTTCACCCGCAGTGATCGCCTCGCGGCGCACGCGGACGTCTGCCGCAGGCATGCCAGACAGGGCAGTCAGGGTGCGACACACGTCCCCTGGCGCGACAGCATCAGCGTCGAGAAAGTTGGAGGGTCGAGACGGGCTCGAGGGCTTCAAGCGTTCGTAGCTGCGTTCCGATCGGTGATGCCGGCCGGCATCGGCCGGGACGCGCCGGTCATCCTCGACCGGCCCAGACGCGCTCGGCGATGTCGACCACGAGCCCCAGCTTCGACCACTGAGCGTGCTCGTCCAGTACGTTGCCTCCGGCGACGCTGGCAAAGCCGCACTGGGTCGACACGCCGAGCTGGTCGAGGGGTAGGATGCGGGACGCCTCCTCGATGCGGCGCACGACGATGTCTTGGTCCTCGAGTGCGGCGGCCTTGGACGACAGGAGGCCGAGCACGACCCGCTTGTCCGACGGGACGAAGCGCAGCGGGGCGAAGTCGCCTGCGCGCTCGCTGTCGTACTCCAGGAAGAAGACGTCAACGGGGGCATCGTTGAAGAGCTTCTCGGCAACCGCGTCGTAGCCGCCGGACGCCATCCAGCGGCCGCGAAAATTGCCGCGGCACAGATGCAGGCCGAGCGTCATGCCGGCCGGGCGGCCGGCTGCGATGCGGCCGAGTGCATGGAGATAGGTGTCGAGGAGCGCCATGGGATCCGCGCCCTCGGCGGCCGCTTGCCGGCGCACGTCGGGATCGCACAGCATGGCGATCGGCACCTCGTCGAGCTGCACGTAGCGGCAGCCGGCCTGCGCCAGCTCGGCAAGCTCGGCGAGGTAGATCGCGACAAGATCGTCGAAGTAGGCGGTGATATCGGCATAGGCGCTGGTCTCGACCGAGCCGCCGAGGCGGAAGAAGTGGAAGGCGCTGGGGGCGGGCATGGTCGCCTTGACCACTGCGCGGCGCACGTGCGGGTTGGCGCGCTCGAACTCCGGCAGCACGATGGGTGCGTGCCTGCGGATGCGGGCCTTTGCCACGCACGTCGCCCACTCGAAGGCGCAGCCGTCGGCGTCCTTGAACGTGAAGTGCGAAGGCTCCAGGCGGAACCCGTCGAGCCCTTCGAAGAAGAAACCGAACCAGGAGGAGCGGGCAAGCTCGCCGTCCGTGACGACGCCGAGGCCGATGTCCTCCTGCCGGGCGATCACGCGGGCGATCTCGGCTTCGAGCACCGCATCGAAAGATGCCCGGTCGATCCTGCCCTGCTGCAGGGCCCTGGCCGCATCCTTGAGGCGGCGTGGCCGCAGGAGGCTGCCGATGACCTCGGCGCGGAAGGGCGGACCTGCGGCTTGGGCAGGTGTCATGGCTTCTCCCCAGAGCGGTCCTGCCGCCTTGACGTTTGCTGCAGCCTACCCTAGCCCTGAATTGTGCCGACGTCTCGAAGAGCCCGGGGGCCATCTCTCATGCAGCGGATCACCACACTCGAGCAGCTCGAAGCCCTCTACGGCCAGCCGGCCGAGGCCGCCATCGCCAAGGAGATCGAATACATCTCCGACGGCTACAAGGCGTTCATCGACAAGGCGCCGTTCGTGGTGCTGGCGACCGTGGGGCCGGAGGGGCTCGACTGCTCGCCGCGCGGCGATCCCGCCGGCTTCGTGCGCGTCGTCGATCGCAAGACCGTGCAGATCCCGGACCGGCGCGGCAACAACCGGGTCGACGCCCTGCGCAACCTCGTGGGCGATCCCCGCATCTCGCTGCTGTTCATGATTCCCGGCATCGGCAATACCTTGCGCATCAACGGCACGGCCGAAATCCTGGTCGATCCGGTGCTGTGCGAGAACTTTTCCATGCAGGGCAAGCTGCCGAGGAGCGTGCTGCAGGTGACGGCCAAGCGCGTCTACTTTCAATGTCCCAAGGCGCTCATTCGCTCGCGCCTGTGGAGCGCCGACGCGCAGGTGCCCAAGTCCGAGATGCCGAGCGCGGGCGACATCCTGGCCGAGATCACCAAGGGTGCCTTCGACGGCGCCGCCTACGACAAGGCCTACCCGCAGCGCCTGAAAGAGACGATCTATTAGGGCAGGTTCCGATCAAGTGGAGCCGAAGCATCGGGCGAGGGCCACTTTTTTGTCATCCCGGCCGGAGCGCGAAGCGCGTAGAGCCGGGACCCAGGGCCACAAACACCATTGTTCTCCACAGTCCTGGGTCCCGGATATTCGCCTTCGGCGAATTCCGGGATGACAGTAAGCAGAGTTTATCCGAAACGGCCCAGCAGGGCGCAAAGGCGAAGCGCCTTGCGCCGAACATCGGCGTAGGGGTGCGGCGCTTCGCTTTTGTCCTCTACGCCGCGAGCTTCAGAGCGCGCACCAGGAAGGCCAATTCGGCCTCGAGCACGGCAATGATGGTGGAGGCCTGGCGGAAGCCGTGGCCTTCGCCGGCAAACTCGCGATAGTCCACGTCGATGCCGCGACGGCGCAGCTCGGCGACGATGAGACGTGACTGCTCGGGCGGCACGACGCGGTCCTCCAGGCCCTGGAACAGGATCACGGGCGCGCGGATGCCCGCGATCAGGTTGATCGGCGAGCGCTGGGCGAAGGCCTCCTTCCAACGCCCGGGCGTGGTGCCCATCAGGCGGTGCAGGTAACCCGACTCGAACTTGTGCGTGTGCGCGAGCAGCAGGCCGAGGTCCGAGACGCCGTAGTGGCAGCTGCCTGCGGCGAACGCGTCGGTCGTCGCGAGCGCCATCAGTGTCGTGTAGCCGCCGGCGCTCCCGCCCCCGATGGCGATGCGGGCGCCATCGGCTAAGCCGCTCCTGGCAAGGTGGCGCGCGGCGGCAGCGCAGTCGGCGATGTCGGCGATGCCCCACGCTCCGTCGAGGCGCTCGCGGTAGGCGCGGCCGTAGCCGGTGCTGCCGGAGTAGTTGACGTCACAGACAGCAAATCCGCGGCTCGTGAAGAACTGGAGGCGCATCTTGAGGCCGGCATCCGTCATTGAGGTTGGCCCGCCGTGCGCGAGCACCAGTGCGGGCGGGGCGGCATTCGCAGGTCCCCGACAGCGGAGATTCGCCGGCGGGTAGTAGAACGCGTTGACGATCTGGCCGTCGGGCCGCTTGAACTGATGCGCTTCGCCTTTGCTGATGTTCCCGGGCTCGAACTCCAGCGGCGGAGCGGGCCCCAGCGGCTGGAGCCTGCCGCCCGCAAGTCGCATGATGGTAGGCGGTGCCGTCCGGCGGCTGACGAGCGCTGCGAAGGTGCTGCCGAGCGCCACGGGATCGTCGATGCGCGCTGTCTTGGCCTGTAAACCGGGATAGCGGCGAGCCTTCGCGCCGGGCGTGCCGATCTCAAGCAGCGGCAGTCCGCTCTTGGTGTAGACGGCGGCTATCCGTCCGTCGGGATGAAGCGCGAAGCAGCGCGAGCCGAACACCCACTGCGGCCGCCACAGCTCGGCACCGGCAAGCCGGCGCACCCGCCCCACCTTGCCGTCGTGCCAGCGATAGAGGCTGCCCCAGCCGCCCTCGTCCCAAGCGAAATAGAGCCGGCCTTCGCCGTCCCACTCGGGCTGGAAGACGGCGCTGCCATCGCCTCCGGCAATGCGGCGCGGTCGGCCCAAGGCGCCGCTCGTCTGCACGCGCGCGACGTAGAGTGCGGCGCTGTCCCAGGGCATGTCCGGCAGGTCCCACGCCAGGAAGGCCAGCTGTGTGCCGTCCGGCGACAGGCGCGGGCTGGCGTAGAAGTCGCGCCCCGAGGCCAGCTCGCCAATTGCGCCTGCCGCACCGACGAGCGCGATGCCGACGAGGGTGTTGCGCGGCGGCGGGTGATCGAGCGCCTCAGGCTTTGCGTGGACCTCGGCGACCGCGACCAGCCGATGGCCTCGCGTGTCCCAGGCGAAGTCGGCAAAGCGCAGAGACGGCGCACTCGTGATGCGCTGCGGGGGGGCGCCTTCCTGCAGCCTGTAGACCTGCTGGTCCTGGTCGTTGACGAAGAACACAGTGCCCTCGGCAACAAGGAATTCCCCACCGCCGTACTCATGCACGCGTGAGCGGGCGGACCATGGAGCCGGCAGCAACTCGTCGACCCTCTTGCCGCACACCCTCAGTATGACCTGCCGCCCGCCCTCCTCGGGCCGCGACTCGCTCCAGTAGACGGCGTTGCCGGCAGCTTGCATCGTGCCGAAGCGGCGGCTGGCCTTGGCGGCAAGCTCGGGTGTTATCTGCGAGGGCCATGTGCCGAAGGGAAGTATCTTCTTTGCGGGCATGTCGGTCGGCTGGGGGAGGAATGGCTGCAAGCCAGGCTGACATTTCTAGCGGGATGCAAATCTCTAGCGGGATGCAAACCGAGAAGGCCCGTCCACCACCTAGCAGAGAGCGATGCTGCGGACCTTCCGATCCGAGTCACCCTAGCCCGCCATGTCGCGGTCGGCCACCATTCGTCGAAGATGGTCGCGCTCCGCGACAGATCTCCATCGCGCCCGATTTGCTCTCCGCGATTATTTCATCTGGTTGCAGCGCAGCGGCAGGCGACATCCTCCGGGTCAGGGATGCGAACGAGCCACAGCGTCCGTCAATCGCGAGATTTCGCTGAACCGAAATGGCTCGCTCCGGCTTTTAGTTTAGACTGCCACCACGCCGTTCACGCCAGCGGTGAGCGGCCGCAAAAAGCAGGAATGCATGGGGAGGTGCGTTCATGGCTAGGCTATCGTCCGCGAGCGTTGACGCGCGTGAAGTCCAGCTGCCTCTCAATTCGGAGCTGGAGCGCCCGCCCTTCCGTGAAAAGCAAGCGCCGCCTCTGGAGGTCCGCATCTGCGACAGTGTCGCTGGCGTTCCCCAGCACGAGTGGGACGCCATGTTTCCGGGTGCGGCCGAGGACTGGGCCTACTATTGGGCCGCCGAGCATTGTCCTCCGCCGAATTTCAGTCTCGGCATCGTTGCCGCGTTTCAAGGCGGCGAGGCCATGGCGGCAGTTCCCTTCTTCCGCACCAGCTACGAGCTGCACACCTCGCTGCAAGGCGGCCTGCGCCGTGCCGTCGATCGCCTGGCTGCCCGTGTGCCGCGTCTTCTGACGCTGCCGGTGTTGGCGCTGGGCTCTCCCCTGCTCGACCGCTGCGACATCGGATTTGCCCCCGGCGCCACGCCTGAAGCTCGCAAGAGCCTGATGCGGGCGATGCTCGATGCGTTGCGGGAAAAGGCTGCGAAGGATCGCGTTGCGTTGCTCGGGCTGAAGGACGTCTCCAATGCGGACATGCGGGAATTCGATACGGTTCTGACGGCCGCCGGGTTCGCCCGGATGACGAACGTGCCGATGGCTCACATCGACCTGCCCTACGACAGCGAGGAGGCGTATCTGGCGCATCTGCCCGAGAAGACCGCAAGCTATCTCCGGCGCAAGCTCAGGACGCTGCCGCACATTCGCATTGAGTACAGAGCATCCGTGAAAGGACTGGAGGCCGAGCTGCACGAGCTCTATCAGGCGACACGGACCAACAGCCAAGTGCAATACGGCGACTTCGACGAACTGCACCCGCGCTATTTCGAGACTGTGCTCGAAAGTTGCGGCGCGAAGGCCCGGCTCATGCTCTGCTGGTCGGGCGATACGCTGGTCAGCTTCCAGCTGTTCATGGTGGGCGAGCACGAGATCGCCGCCAAATTCGTGGGCATGCGCTATCCGCAGGCACGCGAGCTCAACCTCTATTTCATCAATTGGCTGATGATGTTCCGCTGTGCGTTCGAGCAGCGCGTTCGTCACATTCGCATGGGCAATACCTCATACGCGGTGAAGCAGCTGCTCGGCGGCCACCTGGAAAAATCCTGGATCTACTTCCGCCACCTCAATCCGGCGGTGAATTGGGTGTTCCATCGCGTCGCGCCGTTGATGGACTACGAGAAGAACGATCCGGAGTTGCGCCAGCTGCGCCAGCGGGCCGACCAGGCCGGCAAGTCCACGCACTGACGGAGCGGGGGAACCGGACACCGTGCTGTGACGCTCTCAGCGACGCTTCTGCTCGCAGCCGTGCTGATGGGAACGTCGGCGGGACAACTTCTCTTCAAGGTGGCGTCCGTTCGCGGCGCACAGGCCAAGGTCGCCAGCTACTGGCTGGCACTCGCGCTCGATCCGATCCTGTGGCTGGCGCTGGCAATCTACATCGCCGAGCTGTTCCTCTACATGGCGTTCCTTTCCATCGTCCCCTTGTGGCAGGGCGTCATGGTCGTGTCGCTCGACCTGTTTCTTGTGATGATCGGCGGACGCATCTTTTTTGCCGAAGAATTGACACCGCCGCGCGTGCTGGCGATCGGGCTGATCGCGACCGGGGTGCTTCTCGTGGGATGGGGCGGAGCATGACGAGGTGGAGCCTGCTGATTGCGCTCCTCCTGCTGATGGCCGTCGAAACGGCGGCGCAGATCGCTTTCAAGTTCGCCGGCGACACCGCGCTGCCGCTGACCCTGGATGCGCCGTGGATCGGGCGGCTGCTGGGCGAACCATGGCTTTATGTGGCCCTGGCGTGCCTCACTGCCTCCTTCGGTGTGTACATGACAATGCTCAAGCACGCGCCCCTGGGGCCGGTGTTTGCAGCTTCACACCTGGAGATCGTATCGGTGACGCTGTTCTCGATCGCCTACATGGGCGACCGGCTGACCGTGCTGCAAGCTGTCGGGTGCTGCGCAATCGTGGCCGGCGTGCTGGTGCTCGCGGTCACCGAGGGCGAGGGGTAACGTCTGCCGAGCGGCTATCCGGTCCAGCCGATTTCGGGACCGAGAAAGGCGTAGATGCCCGCCAGCGCGACACCAGCACACAATGCGAGGCCCGCCCATCTGAGAACGAGCGCCATCACGGGCAACGGGCTCATGCGACTTTCTCCCTAGGTTCCCACTAGGAGCGGCGGCCGCGGGGATGCCGGCGTCCCCCTCGTGGCGTAGAACGGCGGCGGAGCCCGGAAAGTTCATGCCCGGCCGATGGGAGGATGGAGGAGCGTGGCGCGTTTGCGCTACTAAGAATGCACGGCGAAACTCGGAGCGCATCCCATGCCTCTTCCAATCCGAAAGCTCGGCAGAACCAACCTCGAGGTGAGTGTGCTCGGCTTCGGGGCGGCGCCGCTCGGCGACATCTACGAGGTGCTGGACGACGCCACCGCGATCGCCACCGTCGAGACGGCGGCGCGCGCGGGCGTGACGCTGTTTGATGCGGCGCCTCTCTACGGCCAGGGCAGCGCCGAGCACCGCGTCGGCACGGCGCTGCGGCGGCAGCCGCCGGGAAGCTTCGTGCTGTCGAGCAAGGTCGGCCGCCTGCTCACTCCCGCGCCCAACGGACGCACAAGGACCACGCGCTACGTTGGCGGCCTGTCGTTCAATGTGGTGCACGACTATTCCTACGACGGCGCGATGCGTTCGCACGAGCACTCGCTGATGCGCTTCGGGTTGCCGAAGGTCGACATTCTGCTGATCCACGACGCCGATGCCTGGAGCCACGGTCCCGTGGAAGGGCCCAAGCGCTACCGCGAGGCCATGGACGGCGCCTATCGCGCCCTCGAAAAACTGCGCTCGGAAGGGGTGGTCGCGGCGATCGGCATTGGTGTCAACGATCCTGCATATGCGGCCAAGTTCCTGCGCGAGGGCGATTTCGACTGCATGTTGCTTGCCGGCCGCTACTCGCTGCTGGAGCAGCCGGCGCTGCAGGAGGTGCTGCCGCTGGCGGCCGAGAAGGGCGTCGGCGTGATGCTGGGGGGCGTGTTCAACTCGGGCATCCTGGCGACGGGGGCGGTGGCCGGCGCTCGCTACAATTATACGCCCGCGCCGCCGGAGATCCTGGAGCGTGTGCGCAACATCGAGCGCGTGTGCGCGGCGCATGGCGTGGCGCTGCCGACGGCGGCCATGCACTTCTCCCTCGGCGGGCCCGCGGTGGCGAGCCTGGTGCTGGGCGCGGTGGCGCCCGAGGAGGTGAAGCGCAATGTGGCGGCGCTGTCGACGGCGGTGCCGGCGGCGCTGTGGACGGACCTCAAGGCCGAGGGCTTGATCGCAACTGCTGCGCCGACGCCCGCGTGATCAAGCGATGCCTCGGCCCGAGGTCGTCGAGGGACGGGCCTCGAATACCACTCGTGCTTCGACAAGCTCAGCACCGGGTTGACGTGCGCGGGCAGCAGGCTGAAGTGGCAGGGCGCAAAAGGCGAGGCCGCATTGCGCCGATGCTACCGGCGTATCGGTGCAATGCGCTCCGCTTTTGCACCCTACGGCACAACGGGCTTGAGGCGGGTCGAAGGCGCGTACTGGGCCTCGAGGCGATTGGCGTGGCGATGGAGGAGGCGCCACTCGCCGTCCTCGAGGCGGAAGACGTGGGTGACACGGTTCGACCACTGGGCCGGGCCCTTCATGCCGGCCATGCGGGCCTGGAAGGTCTCGATGTCGGTCGTGTAGGCGAGTTCGGGCGTGACGACGGTGGTGATGTTCTCGTAGCTCACCGTGCCGCCCTTGAATTGCTGGCCGGCCCAGTCCCAGCGCTGCGCCACGGCGCCCCAACCCTTCTCATAGCCGCCCCAGCCGTAGAAGCTGGTCGCCTCGCTGCCGTGCGAATAGAGAGCCGTGATGGCGCCGATGTCACCGTTGGCGACCTGGCCCATGGCAGCGTGCAGGCGGGCGACGGCGGCGGGGAAGGACCGTTCGGAGCGTCGTGATGTCATCGCGAAACATCGGTAAATAAATGCGCGGCGGCCCGCAAATCATCTTTGCAGGGGAAATTAGGTCAGCTATGCTGTCCTTTACCTGCGAGAGCCGTACAAGGCGCTGCGATCCCCTGGAATCCGACTGGCGGGACGCTTCTGCCGCGCGGGCGCTCGCTGAGCTGGGGTGATCTGCCGCAAGGTACCGCCCCGCCGAATGCTGCAGCGCAAAGCCTCGTCCGATCCGGGAGATGAGGCACCCTGCAGACCGGAGGCGGGCCATGGAGCGGCGGCGTTCGGCTCCGCGCATCGTCGGGCTTGATCTCGCCGCACCAAAGGGCATGCGGCGAGGAAGCCCAGGGTGCGCGCTGAGTCGCGACCTCGGGTAGGGAAGAGGGCAGGCAGCATCGAGCCGGAAGGCAGTGGCCATGACGCTGGAAGCGAAGTCGATCCCGAGCGTGCCGCACCCGGATGCGGCCTATGCGATTCCCGAGGCGAGCGGGCTGTTCGATCCCAAGCGCGAATACGATGCGTGCGGCGTTGGCTTCATCGCCAACCTCAAGGGTGTCGGGTCGCACCAGATCATCAAGGATGCGCTCTACATCCTCGAAAACCTGGAGCACCGCGGCGCCGTGGGCGCCGACCCGATCGCCGGCGACGGTGCGGGCCTCCTGCTGCAGATTCCGCACGCCTTCCTGGCCGAGGAGTGCGCGTCTCTCAAAATCAAGCTGCCGAAGCCCGGCCACTATGCCGTCGGGCATCTCTTCATGCCGCAGGACGAGCGGCTGCGGGAGCATTGCGAGCGCGTGTGGATGCGCATCATCCGCGAGGAGGGCCTGGAGTTCCTGGGCTGGCGCTCGGTGCCGGTCGACAACTCCTGCCTCTCCGAGATGGTGAAGGCGGTCGAGCCGGTGCATCGGCAGATCTTCATCGGTCGGCCGAAGGCGATCAAGGACCAGCAGGAATTCGAGCGGCGGCTCTATCTCATCCGCAAGGTCGTCTCCAACGCGCTCTACTTCGCCTACAAGGGTCGCGACATCGGTCACTACACCGTGTCGCTGTCGAGCCGCACGCTGGTCTACAAGGGCATGTTCCTGTCCTATCAGGTAGCCAGATACTACAAGGACGTGACCGACCCGCGCCTCGTCTCGGCCATGGCGCTGGTGCACCAGCGCTTCTCCACCAACACGTTTCCGTCGTGGAAGCTGGCGCATCCTTATCGCATGGTCGCCCACAACGGCGAGATCAATACGCTCAGGGGCAATGTGAACTGGATGGCGGCGCGGCAAGCGTCCGTGTCCTCGCCGCTATTCGGAGCCGACATCACCAAGCTCTGGCCCATCTCCTACGAGGGCCAGTCCGACACGGCCTGCTTCGACAACGCGCTCGAATTCCTGGTGATGGGCGGCTACAGTCTGGCGCACGCCGCCATGATGCTGATCCCGGAGGCATGGGCCGGCAATCCGCTGATGGACGGCAAGCGGCGTGCCTTCTACGAGTATCACGCCTGCCTGATGGAGCCGTGGGACGGCCCCGCGGCCATGGCGTTCACCGACGGCCGCCAGATCGGCGCCACGCTCGACCGCAACGGCCTGAGGCCCGCACGCTACCTCGTCACCAAGGACGACCGCGTGATCATGTCGTCGGAGGCCGGCGTGCTGCCGGTCGCCGAGGAGAACGTCGCCAGGAAGTGGCGCCTGCAGCCCGGCAAGATGCTGCTGATCGACCTGGAAGAAGGCCGCATCATCTCCGATGACGACCTCAAGGCCGATCTCGCCTCGCGCTACCCCTATGAGCAGTGGCTCAGGCGCACGCAGGTGCAGGTGGGCGACCTGCCGCTGCCCAAGAAGATCGCGCGCAAGAAGACCAACGTGGCGCTGCTCGATCTGCAGCAGGCGTTCGGCTACACGCAGGAGAGCCTGAAGTTCCTGATGGCGCCGATGGCGCACACCGGCCAGGAGGCGGTGGGCTCGATGGGTAACGACACACCCGTGTCGGTGCTCTCCAACAAGCCCAAGCTGCTGCACACCTATTTCAAGCAGAACTTCGCGCAGGTGACGAACCCGCCGATCGATTCGATCCGCGAGGAGCTCGTCATGAGCCTCGTGTCCTTCATCGGCCCGCGACCCAATCTGCTCGACCTGGAAGGCACCGCCAGACACAAGCGGCTGGAGGTCTATCAGCCGATCCTCACCAACGAGGACCTCGAGCGCATTCGCCAGATCGGCCTCGTCAAGGACAACCAGTTCTCCTCGGTGACGATCGATATTACCTACTCGGCCGAGAAGAAAGCGGCGGGAATGGAGGCGGCGCTCGATGTCGTGTGTGCCGAGGCCGAGGAGGCGGTGCGCTCCAAGGAGTACAATATCGTCATCCTGTCGGACCGCGGCACCGGGCCGGACCGGATCCCGATCCCGTCGCTGCTCGCCACGTCCGCCGTGCACCACCACCTGATCAAGCAGGGACTGCGCACCTCGGTCGGCCTGGTCGTGGAGACCGGCGAGGCGCACGAGGTGCACCAGTTCTGCGTGCTGGCCGGCTATGGCGCGGAGGCGATCAACCCGTATCTGGCATTCGATACGCTGGAGCAGATCCTGCCCGAGCTCGGCGAGAAGCTGACGCTGAAGGAGGCGCAGAAGCGCTACATCAAGGCGGTCGACAAGGGCCTGCTGAAGGTGATGTCCAAGATGGGCATCTCCACCTATCAGTCCTACTGCGGCGCGCAGATATTCGACGCCGTGGGGCTGAGGTCCAGCTTCGTGCGCAAGTATTTCACGGGCACGCATACGCAGGTGGAGGGCGTGGGGCTGCGCCAGATCGCGCGCGAGACCGCGGAGCGGCACCGCCTCGCCTTCGGCGACGTCCCCGTGCTCGAGCACGCGCTCGACGTGGGCGGCGAGTACGCCTATCGCGTCCGCGGCGAGGCCCATGTGTGGCGCCCGAGCGTGGTCGCCGACCTGCAGCACGCCGTGCGCGGAAACCTGCCCGACAAGTATCGCGCGTTCGCGCAGCAGGTGAACGACCAGTCCGAGCAGCTCATGACGCTGCGCGGCCTGTTCCGGTTGAAGAACGCCGAGGAGATGGGCCGCAAGCCCGTGCCGCTCGAAGAGGTCGAGCCCGCGGCCAATATCGTCAAGCGCTTTTCGACCGGAGCGATGAGCTTCGGCTCGATCAGTCGCGAGGCGCACACCACGCTTGCCGTCGCCATGAACCGGATCGGCGGCAAGTCGAACACGGGCGAGGGTGGCGAGGAAGCCGACCGCTTCAAGCCGCTTCCCAACGGCGACTCCATGCGCTCGGCCATCAAGCAGGTGGCCTCGGGCCGCTTCGGTGTCACGGCCGAGTACCTCGCCAACTCCAACATGATGCAGATCAAGATGGCGCAAGGCGCCAAGCCCGGCGAGGGCGGCCAGCTGCCGGGACACAAGGTGGATGCCACCATCGCCCGGGTGCGCCACTCCACTCCCGGAGTCGGCCTCATCTCGCCGCCACCGCATCACGACATCTATTCGATCGAGGATCTGGCGCAGCTCATCTTCGATCTCAAAAACGTCAATCCGCGTGCGGATGTGTCTGTGAAGCTCGTCTCGGAGGTGGGCGTGGGCACGGTGGCTGCGGGCGTGGCCAAGGCGCGTTCCGACCACGTGACGATAGCCGGGTTCGAGGGAGGGACGGGCGCTTCGCCGCTCACCTCGATCAAGCACGCAGGCAGCCCCTGGGAGATCGGACTTGCCGAGACGCACCAGACACTCGTGGCAAACCGACTCAGGGGCCGCATCGCCGTGCAAGTCGATGGCGGTGTCCGCACTGGACGTGACGTGGTCATAGGTGCACTGCTCGGTGCCGACGAGTTCGGGTTCTCCACGGCCCCGCTGATCGCGCTCGGGTGCATCATGATGCGCAAGTGTCACCTGAACACCTGCCCGGTCGGCGTCGCCACGCAGGATCCGGTGCTGCGGGCCAAGTTCAAGGGACAACCCGAGCATGCCATCAACTACTTCTTCTTCGTCGCCGAGGAGGTGCGCGAGGCCATGGCGGCGCTCGGCTACCGCACCTTCAACCAGCTGATCGGCCAGTCGCAATGCCTCGACACGGAGCGGGCGATCGGCCACTGGAAGGCGCGCGGGCTCGATTTCGAGAAGCTGTTCCACAAGCCCGAGGTGCCGGAGGGCGTTGCCGTCTACAACTGCGAGCGGCAGAACCACGGCCTCGACAAGGTGCTGGACAACAAGCTGATCGCTCTCGCCGGGCCGGCGCTCGATGAGAAGAAGACCGTGAAGCACGAGCTCGGCATCTGCAACCGCGACCGGGCGACGGGCGCGATGCTGTCCGGCGAGGTCGCCAAGCGCTACGGTCATGCCGGGCTGCCCGAGGACACCGTATGGCTGTCGCTGACGGGCACGGCGGGGCAGAGCTTCGGGGCGTGGCTGGCGCACGGCGTGACGCTCGACCTCGTGGGTGAAGCCAACGACTATGTCGGCAAGGGATTGTCCGGCGGCAAGCTGATCGTGCGCCCCGATCCCAACTCGGGAATAGTGCCCGAGGAGAGCATCATCGTCGGCAACACGGTGCTGTACGGCGCCATTACCGGCGAGTGCTACTTCCGCGGCGTTGCCGGCGAGCGCTTCGCCGTGCGCAACTCGGGCGCCGTGGCGGTGGTGGAAGGCACGGGCGATCACGGCTGCGAATACATGACGGGCGGCGTGGTGGTCGTGATCGGGCCCACGGGGCGGAATTTTGCAGCCGGCATGTCCGGCGGCATCGCCTACGTGCTCGACGAGGACGGTACCTTCGAGCAGCGCTGCAATCTCTCCATGATCGATCTGGAGCCTGTCGAGGCGGAGGAGGAGGTGATGCGCCGGCTGTCCAACCAGGGCGGCGACCTCGAGAGTCACGGGCTGGTCGACGTCATGGAGGACATGACCAAGCAGGATGCCGAGCGGCTGCACCAGCTGATCGTGCGCCATGCCCACTACACCAACTCGGCCAGAGCCAAGACGATCCTCGAGAATTGGGGCGCCTATCAGCCGAAATTCAAGAAGGTCATGCCGGTCGAATATCGCCGAGCCCTGTCCGAGATCGCCAAGCACCAGATCGCCGACAAGACCGGCTTCGACGTGCTGGAAATCGGCATTCCCGCGGCGAAGGGCTAGGGGGGACGGCTGGCGGGCGACCGGGCCGGGTGCCCGGGAGCCCCCGTCAGTAGGCAGCAGCGCAACTGGAAAGATGGATGCCGGGGACAAGCCCCGGTATGACGGCGAAATGGGCAAGATTACCGGCTTCCTTGAGATCGAGCGCCGCGACAGGGGCTATCGCCCGGTTAAGGAGCGCGTGAAGCATTGGACGGAATTCGTCGTTCCGCTCTCTCCCAAGGAGACGAGGGAGCAAGCCGCGCGCTGCATGGATTGCGGCATTCCCTACTGCCACAACGGCTGCCCGGTGAACAATCAGATCCCGGACTGGAACGACCTCGTCTATCGCGATCAGTGGAAGGCGGCTTCGCTCAACCTGCATTCGACCAACAACTTTCCCGAGGTGACGGGGCGCGTGTGCCCGGCGCCGTGCGAGGCCTCCTGCACGCTCAACATCGACGACAATCCCGTCACCATCAAGACGATCGAGTGCGCCATCGCCGACAAGGCATTTGCAGAAGGCTGGCTGGCGCCGGCGCCGGCGGAAGTTAAGACCGGCAAGCGCGTCGCCGTCGTCGGCTCGGGGCCGGCGGGACTGGCCGCCGCGCAGCAGCTTGCGCGCGCAGGCCACGAGGTGCACGTCTACGAGAAGAATGCGCGGCCGGGCGGACTGCTCGTCTACGGCATTCCCGACTTCAAGATGGAGAAGTACATCGTCGAGCGGCGCGTGAAGCAGATGGAGGCGGAAGGGGTCGTCTTCCACTGCGGCGTGCATGTGGGCCAGGCCGTCTCGGCGCAGGAGCTCGAGGCCTCGCACGACGCGCTGCTGCTGGCGGGGGGGTCCGAGCAGCCGTTCGATTTCTTCGCCAAGTCCCCGGGGCGCAACCTCGACGGCATCCACTATGCCATGACGTTCCTGCCGCAGCAGAACCGGCGCGTCGCCGGCGAGCCGCAGCTGGACGAAGCGCAGATCAGCGCCGAGGGCAAGCACGTCATCGTCATCGGCGGCGGCGACACGGGCAGTGACTGCATCGGCACCTCGTTCCGCCAGGGCGCCAAGTCGGTGACCCAGCTCGAGATCATGCCGATGCCGCCCGAGCAGGAGAACAAGGCTCTCAGTTGGCCGCACTGGCCCCTCAAGCTGCGCACCTCATCGAGCCAGGCCGAGGGCGCCAAGGTTGAATACTCGATTTCAACGACCGGCTTTGCCGGCAGCAACGGCAAGGTCGAGAAGCTGCTGTACACGCGTGTCGACACCAACCTGAAGCCGGTTGCCGGCAGCGAAGGCGGGCTGCAGGCCGGGCTCGTGCTGTTCGCCATGGGCTTCTCGGGGCCCGTGGAGAGCGATGTCATCAAGGAGTTGGGACTGGCTGTGGTGCCGCGCGGCCGCTTCAAGGGGCTCGACGCCAACGAGCGCGACTACCGCATCAAGGCGCGCGGGAAGGTGTTTGCCGCCGGCGACATCCGGCGCGGGCAGAGCCTGGTCGTGTGGGCAATTCGTGAGGGCCGGCAGGCCGCGCACTCCATCGACCGCTTCCTGATGGGGCGCAGCGACCTGCCGCGCTAGGCACACGGGGGCGAGACCCCGGCTTTTCGTCGCCGTAGAAGCGCGAGGCCGACGCCGGGTCCCCGGGTACGCCCCGCTCCATGGACAAAGCGTGCTCCATGGACAAAGCGTAATGTGCGCGTCCGACGGGGAGCGGACCCTTCGCGCGTTTATCAGCAGTGATCATAAGCGGGAAGAACCCATCCCAGAGGAGATCGACTGCATGAAGACCCCCCTGTCCCGATACGTGGTGCCGGCGCTGCTGGCAACCGCTATCCCCGCAGGGTTCGCCCTGGCGCAAGCCCAACCGCAACCGCAGGCAGAACCGCAGCAGACCCGTGAGCGTCCTCGCCTTTCGGAGGACGCCATCAAGAGATTGCAAGACGGCCGCGTGGAAGGCCGCATCGCCGAGATCAAGGAAACGCTCAAGCTCAACGAGGCGCAGATGAAACTGTTTGCGCCGGTCGAGGAGCAGCTCCGCGCCTCCAGCGCGGCCCGGCAGAAGGCGCGCGCGGAGCGGCGGGAACGCGGACACGAAGCGCAAGACACCCGGCCGCCGCTGACGGAGCGGCTCGACCGCGCAGCGCAACGCATGACCGAGCGTGCACAGCGGATGCAGGCGTTCGCGACCGCCTTCAAGCCCTTCTACGAGTCCCTGAGCGAGGAGCAGAAGGCCGTCGCCGGCATCGTGCTCAGGGATATGCGCGGCCTGCGGGGCCATGGGCGGCGCTGGGCGATGGAGCACCATCGCGGGCATGGTCCGCGCGGCGGCGCCCCAGATGGCGAGCGGCCGCTGCCCCGCTAGTCGAGAGCCGGTGGTCGTCCGCCTCGGCGTAATCGCGACGACGTGATGCGCCGTGAAGGTCTTCCTGCTCCGCTGCGCGACGGAGCAGGCTCAGGTGCTCCGTTATCGCGTTGACACCGGCGGAATGCCGCTGTGCCACCTGCGGTACCCGAAGGTGTTCTACCCGGGCGCCTGGACATGCCTCCCCCGTCCAGGCGTCCGTCCGCTTTTTCCTCCAGGCGACAGGCGCGCTATCGCGGCCGAACGCTTGTGCCTCCGCCAGGCGATCGCGATATCATCGAAGTGCCGACGCGGCGATGGAATGCGGACATCGAGCGGAATGGAGGATGTTGCATGCAAGCCAGGTGGCAGGGTGAGGTGATTGCCGAGAGCGACAGTATCCTCGAGGTCGGCGGTTACCGATATTTCCCTCGGGACAAGGTCCGGATGGGCCTGCTTCACATCTCCCCGAAAACTGCGAGCGACCTGGAATGCCCGCACGGGGTCCAGTTCTTCGACATTGCCATTGGCGGCGCACGCAGCGAGCGGGCTGCCTGGTCCTACGAGGCGCCCAGGCCCGCCATGGCGGCGGTCGATCATTGGATCGGCTTCTGGCGAGATGTCGAAGTGTCCTGACGGCGTGGCGCACGAGCAACGGGCATCGTGTGGGCGGCGGGTAATACCTGCCCCTTTAAGGCCGACTCCTGTAAGATGATTCGCTACGCGGAAGGCTGCGTCGGCCCAGGGGGATGACTATGCGCGTCGGGATATGTTTGACGCTTGCAGCGGCGGCAGCAATGCTTGCGCTGACCGGGGTCGAGCCGGCGAGGGCCGGAGGCGAGAATCCCGACGGCATCGGCATCTACACGCCCGAGCCGCGCGGCCGCTACAAGAAGCGCGTCTGGCGGTACGACGCGCGCTCCTGGTACTATGATCGCCGCGGCTACTATCCCTACTACAACTCGGGCCACTGGGTGCCGCGTCAGGCCATGCGCTACCGCTACCGCTACACCTATTACGGCCCGCAATACCGCTACTACCGTGCGTGGGGCTACGGATTGTCCGAGCCGCGGTGCTGCGCGCGCGGCTGGCGCTGATTGCAGTCAAATTCGACGCCGATCGTCGGCGGCGTGCGCTTCCTTAAGCGTTTCTTAGCCATTCGGGCGTTTCCTTGGGGCTGCATCTCACGAGTACCAAGGAGTTCGATCGATGCGCGCGAGACTGATCATGGCCGTCGCCGCCGGGGCACTCGGCGTCGGCCTTAGCCAGCCCGTTTCCGCCGGCGGATGGGACGACGGCTACTGCTGCGAGGGCGGAGGGGTTTACGTCCACCATCACGTCTACGCTCCCCCGCGCTACCGCCATATCTACTACGTTCACAAGCCGGGTCCCCGGCACGTGCACGTCGTGCAGGATTGCTGCGGCCCGCGCACCTACGGGTACCCTTATCTGGGCTACTTCGCGCGGCCCTATTTCTACCGCTGGCAATGGCGCGGCGGCCGCCGGCATTGGTGAGGACGCAAGCTCCCGCATGAGATGAGCGTCGGAGCGGATGCCACCGGGGCATCCGCACGTGCGCCATATTCATGTGCTTTACGATCCATCAAGGTTCTGCGGGCACCCACGGCAAAACGGGAAGACACGCCATGAACAAGAAACTCATGCAGGCACTGCTGGCCCTGACGCTCATCTTCGGCATGGGCGCGACCCTATCGCAGCCTGCCGAAGCGCACCGGCGGGGCGGCGCTGTCGCCGCCGGCGTCGCTGTCGGCGCGCTGCTGGGCCTCGGCATTGCCGGCGCCTATGCCGGACCGCGCTACTACGGCCCCGCCTATGGTCCCGCCTGCTACCGCGGCCCGCGCCAGTGCGGCTGGGCGGGGCGTCACTGCTATCGCAACGCCTACGGCGAGCCGATCTGCCGCGGCGGCGAGTGGCGTTGCTGGCGCCCGACCTACTGCGACTAGCGCCACTGGTATCCTTGTCATGCCGGCCGAGGGCCACAAGCCCGAGAGCCGGCACCAAGGAGGCCGCTAAGCGCTGGTGCCCTCGCCTGCAGCCCTGGGTCCCCGAATCGTCGCCTTCGGCGAATTCCGGGATGAGGGATGATCACGAGGCAGTGGCGATGAGCCCCAGCCGCCGGGCGGCTGCCATGTGCAGCGCGATTGCGGCCGCATTCGACACGTTGATGCTGGAGATCGCGCCGTCGCTGGCGATGCGGCACAGCCGGTCACAGCTCTCCCTGGTCAGCTCGCGCAAGCCTTTGCCTTCGGCCCCGAGGACGAGGGCGATGTGATCCGGCCACGCGGCCTGCTCGATCGCCTCTGGGGCTTCGCCGTCCAGGCCGACGATGGTGACACCGGACTCCTTGAGCTCGGCCATCGCACGCGCCAGGTTCTGGACCAGTGCCACCGGCACCAGCTCGAGCGCGCCCGAAGCCGATTTCGCCAGTGCGCCCGAGAGCGGCGGGCTGTGCCGCCGGGTCATGACGAGGCCGGCCGCGCCGAATACCGCTGCCGAGCGCAGGATGGCGCCGACGTTGTGGGGATCGGTGACCTGGTCCAGCAGCACAATCGGCCGTCCACCGCCGACCTCGGCGAGGTCGGCGAGCGAGGGCTCCGGCAGCGGAGCGGTTTCCAGCAGGGCGCCCTGGTGCACGGTATCGGCGCCGAGCCGCCGGTCGAGGTCCTTCGGCAGCACGCGCTCGTGCGCCAGCCGGCGGGCCGCGAGCGGTTGCTGCAGCCGCCGCTCGGCGTTGTCGGTGAGATAGAGCTTGAGGACCTGGCGCTGCGGGTTGGCAAGGGCAGCCTCCACGGCGTGGATGCCGAAGATCAGGTTCTGCTCCTCCGCCTGCCCGGAGGGGCGGGCGGAGTGGTGCCGTTGCTCGCGGTGATGCTTGCGTACGGGTCGGCGACGGTCATCCATGCATGCGGGCTCCGGGAAGCACCTGGCCGCGGACGCTGAGGCCGCGCAGATGGGCCGATCGGGGTTGACAGGAAATTGGCCGTACCTGATATACGCCGGCCATGTCCCTGCTGGCGACAGCGGGGCGATCGTGTTTGCAACGGCGGAGCCGAAGGGGCAAGCCCCTTGCCTCGACCGCGATTGCAGAACCTGCCGAAGGACGCAAGGTGCTGAGGACCCCGGGGTCCGACCTTCTTCGGTGTGGAGGGGTGCCCGAGTGGCTAAAGGGGACGGACTGTAAATCCGTTGGCTTCGCCTACGCTGGTTCGAATCCAGCCCCCTCCACCAGCCCGCTTGCTGGTCTCACGCTCGCCTGGACAAGGCGCGGCAATCGGGTTAGGAGCCCGGCTGTCCGACCGGACCATATTTGGAATCGGTGGGCGGGCCTGGGGCACCCAGGTTCCCGCGGGTGTAGCTCAATGGTAGAGCAACAGCCTTCCAAGCTGATGACGAGGGTTCGATTCCCTTCACCCGCTCCAGCAATCCCTTCCGCCTGAGCCAGGTCAGCTGTCGATCCGGTGTTCTTGCTTTGGGGGCCGACGCAAGCCCGCCGCTGTCCAAGACCACGCTCTTTCTGGTCGAAGCTTGCGGCCGACGTGCAGCCGCCATGCGCTCCGCGGACCCTGTCGAAGCACGCTGCGCAGGCCAGCCCGTCCCTCGACAGCCTCCAGACGGGGGATAGCGGGCCGAAAGTCGCGCCGGCACGGCAACGAGGTTGAACTTGGCCGTCAATCCGTGGAGTGTTGCGGTGCGCCCGGCGAGCATGATTGAGCGCGTGGCGAGCGGCGGACCCACCCGCGGGTCCACCGGGCGTTAACATGTCGGAGAACTCGTTGTGACGAACGCCAAGGTCGACCCCATCGCGCTCGAGCTCTTCAAGAACGCCATCTTCTCCATCGCCGACGAGATGGCGCTGACGGTCTTCCGCACGACCTACTCGGCCGTGCTCAAGGACAACATGGACTACTCCACCGGCTTTGCCGACGGCGACGGCCGGCTTGCCGCGCAGGGCCTGACGCTGCCGGGGCATCTGGGCTCGGTGCCGACCGCTATGCAAGCGATCATGCGCCACTTCGGCCAGAACATGGCGCCGGGGGATATCTTCATCATGAACGATCCCTTCGACGGAGGCATGCATCTGCCAGACATCTTCGTGATGAAGCCGCTCTACCACGAGGGCCAGCGCCTCGCGTTCGCGTGCACGGTGTGCCACCACACGGATGTGGGCGGACGCGTCGCGGGATCGAATGCCTCCGACTCCACGGAAATCTACGCGGAAGGGCTGCGCATCGCGCCCATGAAGCTCTGCGACGCAGGCAAGCTCAACCAGACCATCATCACCTTCATCGAGAAGAACGTGCGCGTGCCCGTCATGGTGATGGGCGACCTCAGGGCGCAGCTTGCGGCCTGCCATATTGCCGAGAAGCAGTTCGCGGAGATCGTCGCCCGCTACGGCCCGGCGCAGACGAAGCAATACCTGAACGAGATCATCGACTATTCGGAGCGGCTGACGCGGGCGGCCATCGCCAAGCTGCCGGACGGCGAGTGGAGCTTCGAGGACTGGATCGACGATGACGGCGTCGATGTCGGCAAGCCGATCCGCCTTTTCGTCACGATCCGCAAGAAGGGCGACGGCATGGTCGTCGATTGGACCGGCACCAATCCGCAAGTGCGCGGCGCCATCAACAATACGCTCTCGTATACCAAGTCCGCCGCCTACACCGGCATTCGCTCGGTGCTGCCCAACAACATCCCCAACAACGAGGGCGTGTTCCGGGCGATCGAGGTGATCTGTCCGCCGGGAACCGTCGGCCACGGGGTGCTGCCGGCGGCCTGCGCCGCGCGCGGCCTCACCGGTTTCCGCATGGTCGACTGCATGTACGGCGCACTCGCCATGATGCTGCCCGACAAGGTCAAGGCGGCGGGGGACGGGGGCAACAGCGGCATTTCCATCGGCGGCTACGATGAGGCGCGCAAGCCGTTCGTCTATGTGGAGTTCACCTGCGGCGCCTGGGGCGCGCGCCCATGGGCCGACGGTCTCAACGGCAACTCGCACATGTTTGCCAACCAGTCGTGCCCCTCGGCCGAGATCATCGAGGCGGAGCAGCCGGTCTCCGTGCTGGCCTATGAGTTCGTGACGGACAAGACGGGCGCCGGCAAGTATCGCGGCGGTGTGCCATTCCAGCGCCAATACCGACTCAACGAGGCCGAGGCCATGATGTCCGTGCGCTCCGATCGCAAGACGCACCGCCCGTTCGGTCTCTATGGCGGGAGTCCCGGCCGTCCGTCCGAGAACTATTTGAACCCGCAGGCGGAGAACCGGCCGCTGCCCTCCAAGGTGACGATGCAGATGAAGCGCGGCGACGTGTTCTGCCACATCCATCCGGGCGGCGGCGGCTGGGGCGACCCGCTGGAGCGCGACCCTGGGGCCGTACTGGCCGACGTGCGCAACGAGTTCGTGTCGGCGGCAAAGGCAGAAGCCGACTACGGCGTCGTCATCGACGCGAAAACATGGACCGTGGATGCGGCCGCCACGCAGCGCCGGCGCGCCGAAATACGCAAGCGCCGCGGCTGGAGGGAGGTGCCCAAGGTGCAGTGGCACGAGCCCGAGCTTCAGCGTCGGGCGGCGGAGTAGGCGGCATGACCGGCAAGACCGCCTACCGCGTCGGTGTCGACATCGGCGGCACCTTCACCGACATCGTGCTGCTTGGGGACGATGGCACCGTGCACACCGAGAAGATCTCCTCGAGCGTCGACAACTATGCGCGGGCGATTGTCGAGGGGCTGGGGCACGTGCTTCGCGACGCGGGCATTGCACCGGAAGCACTGAGCGAGCTTCGCCACGGCACGACGGTCGCCTCCAACGCCATCCTCGAGCACAAGGGCGCCAAGGTCGGCCTGATCACGACCAAGGGCTTCCGCGACGTGCTGGAGATCCGCACGTTGCGCATGCCGCGCCTCTACGACATCGCCTGGGAGAAGCCGCCGCCGCTGGTGGAGCGCTACCTGCGGCGCGTGGTGGACGAGCGTGTGGACGCCAGGGGCCACGTCGAGCGGGCGCTCGATACCGCGGATGCCGAGGCCCAGGTCGACGCGCTGCTGGCGGAGAAGGTGGAGGCGGTTGCCGTCTGCCTCATCAACTCCTTCGACAATCCCGCGCACGAGCTGGCGATCAAGGAGATCGTGCGGCGCAAGGCTCCGGGCCTGCCCGTGTGCATCTCCTACGAGGTGCTGCCGGAGATCAAGGAGTACGAGCGCACGTCCACCACGGTCATCAACGCCTACGTGATCGGCATCGTCGGCACCTATCTCGCCGCGCTGCGCAAGAGCCTGGACGAGGCGCGCATCAAGGCGCCGCTGCTGCTGATGCAGTCGAACGGCGGCCTCACCACGGACAAGGCGGCGGCCGAGCGTCCCATCCACATCATCGAGTCGGGGCCGGCGGGCGGCGTGGTCGGCGCGCAGGCGCTGGCGCGGACGATCGAGCTCGGCAAGATCATCACCTTCGACATGGGCGGCACCACGGCCAAGGCCTCCATGGTGGAGGACGGCGAAGTGACTCGCGCCCAGGAGTACGCGGTCGGCGCCGGCATCATGATCGGCTCGCGGCTGCTCACGGGAGCGGGCTATACGCTGAAGGTGCCGGCGATCGATCTTGCGGAGGTCGGGGCCGGCGGCGGCTCGCACATTTGGATCGATGCCGGGGGCGCCCTGCAGGTAGGGCCCGAGAGCGCGGGCGCGGTGCCAGGCCCGGTCTGCTACGACGCGGGCGGGGAGGTTCCCACGATCACGGATGCCAATGTCATCCTGGGCTATCTCAACCCCAATCATCTCATCGGCGGCGCGCTGAAGCTCAATGCGGCCAAGGCGCGGCGGGCGTTTGCTGCCAGGATCGCCGAGCCGCTGGACCTTGCGATCGAGGATGCGGCCTACGGCGCGCACGAGATCGCCGCCTCCAACATGATCCGCGCCATCAAGGCGGTCTCGACCGAGCGGGGGCGCGATCCCCGCGAGTTCGCGCTGTTCGCCTTCGGCGGCAACGGCCCGCTGTTCGCGGCCGGCATGGCGCGCTCGCTCGGCATCGCCCGCGTGATCGTGCCGCCGGCGCCCGGGCTCTTCTCCTCGTTCGGGCTGCTCTATGCCGACGTTGAGCATCACTATTCGCGTACCTTCCGGCGCCTGCTGCGGGGCACCGACCTCGCCGAGATCGACGCGGCGTGGAAAGATCTGGCGCGCCAGGCCACGGCCCAGCTCAAGTCCGAGGGCTTCTCAGGCAAGACGGCGCGCCTGCGCCGCTCGGGCGCGCTGCATTACAAGGGCCAGAGCTTCGAGCTGGTCGTCCCCGTGCCGGACGGCCCGTTCGATGCCGGCGCGGCGGCGCACCTGGAAGAGGCGTTCGGGCAGGAGCACGAGAGGACCTATGGTCATCGAGCCGGACCCGAGGAGCCGGTCGAGCTCGTGTCGATCCAGGTCGTCGGCCAGGGTTTGCGACAGGGCTCCGGCGTGCCGGAGCGTGTGCAGCAGAGCCGCGCCGACGGCGCAGCGGGCGCGCCGCGGCGCGCCTACTTCGGCGCCACGCATGGCTGGCTGGAGGCTCCCGTCCTCGGCCGGTCCGGCCTGGCGGCGAGGCGGGCGGGACCGCTGATTGTCGAGGAGTATGATGCCACCTGTGTCGTCCCACCCGATGCCGCGGCCGAACTCGACGCCGCCGGCAACATCGTCATCGAGATCGGGTGATCGCCTCTCCCGCTCTTCCGCGGGGGGAGGGCTAGGGTGAGGGCGGAAGCGTGCTCCCGCGCTTGCGGCTGCCCCCATCCCGACCCCTCTTCCTAATGACGATGGGGAGGCCTGAGCTGGTAGCGAGGATAGGCATGCCTGACATGCGAACGAATTCCAGGATCGAGGCGGAGTACCGGGCGCGTACGCAACGCTCGGCGGAGCTCTATGACCGCGCCCGCAAAGTGATACCGGCTGGGCTGACGCACGACTCGCGCACGCTGCTGCCCTATCCGATCTACGCCGCCCGTGCTGCGGGGCCGCGCAAGTGGGATGTCGACGACAACGAGTACGTCGACTACTTCGGCGGCCATGGCGCCTTGCTGCTGGGACACGGGCACCCCGCCGTGGTCGAGGCCGTCGAGCGCCAGGTGAAGATCGGCACGCACTGGGGTGCCTCGCACGAGGCGGAGGTGCGCTGGGCCGAGCTGGTCAAGCGGCTGATCCCGTGTGCCGAGCGGGTGCGCTTTACGGCGTCGGGCACGGAGGCATCGCATCTGGCGCTCCGGCTCGCGCGCGCCTTCACCGGCAAGCCGAAGGTGATCCGCTTCGTCGGCCATTTCCATGGGTGGCACGACGGCGTCGCTCCGGGCGGCATGTCCCACTTCGATGGCGGCGTGCCCGCCGGCATTCCCTCCGACCTCGTCGAGCAGACCATCCTGCTTGCGGCCGATGATGCGGGGCGCGTGGCCGACACGCTCGCGGCGCGGGACGACGTGGCCGCCGTCATCCTCGAGGCATCGGGTGCGTCGTGGGGCCAGGTGCCGCTGCCCGAGGGCTTTCTCGCAGCCCTGCGCAAGATCACGAGCGCGCACGGCGCAATCCTGATCTTCGACGAGGTGATCACGGGGTTCCGCTGGTCCCGCGGCGGGGCGCAGGGGCGGTTCGGCATCACGCCCGACATGTGCGTGCTGGCCAAGATCGTCGCCGGCGGCCTGCCGGGCGGGGCGGTCGCCGGCCGTGCCGAGATCCTGGACCAGCTCGACCCCGCAGCGGCGAAGGCCTCCGGCCGCGAGAAGATCGGGCACCAGGGCACGTTCAATTCCAACCCGCTCTGCGCAGCGGCTGCGGTGGCGACGCTCTCCATCGTCGAGGGGGAGGACGTGTGCGCGAGGGCCGAGCGCACGGCGGCCGAGATCCGCGACGGGCTGCGGCGCATCCTGGTGGAGGAGCAGATACCCTGGGGCGTCTACGGCGAGGCCTCGTCCTTCCTGATTTTCCAGAACCCCAACCGCCTGGATGTCGACCCTGCGGCGTTCGATCCACAGAAGCTGGGCTTCAAGGGCCTCAAGGGCAGCCGCAACCCCGACCTTGCCTTCCGGCTGCGCGTCGCCATGCTCGCCAACGGCGTCGACATCATGGGAGCGCCCGGCGGCCTTGTGTCCGCGACGCATGGGACCCGCGAGGTCGCCCAGACGCTCGAGGCGTTCCGGACCTCGGTGCGCTGGCTGAAGGCCGAAGGCGACCTGTAGGACGAAATCAGACGATTTTGCGATAATATCAATAAGTTGCAGAATGAAAGCAGCCGCCTGCCCCCTTCGGTCCGGCCGGGCGGCGGTTGAAGGGCGTCCAGGGCAGCACCATTTCCCCGGATCGCAAGATGATGTCTGGACTGCGGCGACGACTTGTGCTTAAAGCCGCGCTCCCGGTCCCGGCGATTCGGGCTCTCGAACCAGCGCATTGCAGGCGCTGCCCTCCGATGGAGGCGCGCAAGCAGTGCCTGTTGGCGTGGGTGGTGGCGAGGCGCCGAGGTGGGGATAAACGCGAATCGCAAAGCTGAGACCGTAACGTGGAGCGTGGCGCTATTGCCTTCTAATGTCGCACAAAAATGACGTCGACGTGGGCCGGCCGACTGCAGGAGCTTGGTTCCAAAATTTGTCAAGAAAAAAATGTGACAAGGTTGGCGAACTGCGTTATGTAAGCGCTCCCGCGTGGGTCGGCCGAGCCTCAAGGGGTGTAGCTCAATTGGCAGAGCGTCGGTCTCCAAAACCGAAGGTTGGGGGTTCGAGACCCTCCGCCCCTGCCAAGCATTGGTTTGCTCTGATTGAGACGGAGACACCTCGCGGGGGGCGCGTTGCGGCGGCAAAGCACATAACGACAGATGGCGGGGGCCGCGTCGGCGCGCGGCTCTCCAGGATCATGAGCGGATCGTGAAGAACCCGTTTCAATTCATCGAAGAGGTGCGCCAGGAAACGTCGAAGGTCACGTGGCCCTCTTGGAAAGAGGTCTGGATCACGACGGCGATGGTGCTGGTGATGGTGGCGCTGACGGCGGTGTTCTTCCTGTTCACCGACATGATCATCAGCTACCTGGTGCAGTTCGTGCTCGGCCTGGGGCGGTAGATGGTGCTGGCAGCCGATCAGGTCCGCGGCGGGGCGGGTACGAGAGAGATAGATCAGAGAATGACCAAGCGGTGGTACATCGTGCACGCCTACTCGAATTTCGAGAGGAAGGTGGCCGAGGCGATCAAGGATCGCGCCAAGGCAGCGGGGCTTTCGGAACTTTTCGACGAAGTGCTGGTGCCGACCGAGGAGATCGTGGAGGTGCGGCGCGGACGCAAGGTGTCGTCCGAGCGCAAGTTTTTTCCAGGCTACGTCCTGGTGAAGATGCAGATGACGGACGCGGCCTATCACCTGATCAAGAACACGCCGAAGGTGACGGGCTTTCTGGGCGCTGACAACAAGGCCATCCCCATCACCGAGGACGAGGCCATGCGCATCCTCCATCAGGTGAAGGAGGGCGTGGAGCGGCCCAAGCCGATGGTCACGTTCGAGATCGGCGAGAAGGTGCGTGTGGCCGACGGCCCCTTCGCCACCTTCGAGGGGCACGTGGAGGAGGTCGACGAGCAGCGCGCCCGCCTCAAGGTCGGCGTGTCCATCTTCGGACGCCCGACGCCGGTCGAGCTCGAGTTCGGCCAGGTCGAGAAGGTCGCCTGAAGTCGAAACGGTCGCCTGAATTGGCGGGCTCCACAGCGGGCCGCCCACGCGAGAGCAGGAGAGGGTTGGAAAGTCTATGGCCAAGAAAATCGACGGGTACATCAACTTGCAGGTGCCGGCGGGGCAGGCCAACCCGTCCCCGCCGATCGGTCCTGCACTTGGCCAGCGCGGACTCGCGATCATGGAGTTCTGCAAGCAGTTCAACGCCAAGACGAAGGACTTGGAGCAGGGTTCGCCCATCCCGGTGAAGATCACGGTCTACTCCGACCGTTCCTTCACCTTCGAGATGCGCACGCCGCCGGCCTCTTACCTGCTCAAGAAGGCGGCGAAGATCACGGACGGGTCCAAGGAGCCTGGGCGCACGGTCGTCGGCACCATTGCCATGGCGCAGGTGCGCGAGGTGGCCAAGGCCAAGATGAAGGACCTCAACACCGACAACCTCGACGCCGCCGTCAAGACGATAGCGGGGACGGCGCGCTCGATGGGCCTGCAGGTTGTGGAGTGAAGCAATGACAACGATCGGCAAACGGCTGAAGAAGGCCCGCGAGGGCGTGGATCGCGAGAAATTCTACGCGATCGACGAGGCCATCAAGGTGGTCAAGGAGCGGGCGAAGGCCAAGTTCGACGAGACCGTCGAGGTGGCGATGAACCTGGGCGTGGACCCCAAGCACGCCGACCAGACGGTGCGCGGGGTATGCAACCTGCCGAACGGCTCCGGCCGCACGCAGCGGGTCGCCGTGTTCGCGAGGGGTCCCAAGGCCGAGGAGGCGAAGGCCGCCGGTGCCGACGTGGTGGGCGCGGAGGACCTCGTCGAGCAAGTGTCGAAAGGCGAGATCAACTTCGATCGCTGCATCGCCACGCCGGACATGATGGGCCTCGTCGGCCGCCTCGGCAAGGTGCTGGGCCCGCGTGGCCTCATGCCCAATCCGCGCGTCGGCACGGTGACGATGGATGTCGCCAACGCCGTGCGGGGCGCCAAGGGCGGTGCCGTGGAGTTCCGCGCCGAGAAGGCCGGCATCGTGCAGGCCGGCGTCGGCAAGGCGAGCTTCTCCGACAAGCAGCTGGTCGAGAACATCAGGGCCTTCGTCGATGCGGTGGTGAAGTCGAAGCCGTCGGGCGCGCGCGGGACCTACATCAAGAAGATTTCCGTCAGCTCGAGTCAGGGCGTGGGCGTGAAGATCGATACGGGCAGCGTCGGCGTTGCCGGCGCCACGGTGTAGGAGAGAACGTGCGCAGCGTGAGCTGAAGAACCACTGGCGAATTCCGGGCGCGAGCCCGGAGCAGGGCGGAGGACCGCAGGGTCCCTCGCCCGAACCTGTCCGAGATTGCCGGTGCCGGGCCTCCCCGGCTTAAGCCTCCAAAAGAGGGCCTGCATGAGACGGGAGACGGAAAGGCGGGAGTGCGATTTTCGCCGGTCCGAACCTCTTGGGTCTGCACCGTTGCGTCCCCGACGCAAGGGTAGGACGGGTACCTGAAGCGTCGTCGCGAATGACGGCAAGGTGCAACCCGCGGAAAACAGGAGCCGCAAAGGCGCCGTTCCGCAAGATGGAGTGAGCAACAGTGGATAGAGCGCAGAAACGCCAGCTCGTCTCCACGCTCAACGAGGCGTGGAAAGACACGGGCGTGATGGTCGTCGCCCACTACAAGGGCATGACCGTCGCCCAGATGACGGAGTTTCGCAAGCAGATGAAGGAGGCCGGCGGGGCGGTGAAGGTCGCCAAGAACCGCCTGGCCAAGCTCGCGCTTGCCGACACTCAATCGGAAGGCCTGGCCGCCCTGCTCAAGGGGCAGACGTGCATCGCCTACTCCGATGATCCCGTGAGCGCGGCGAAGGTGTCGGTGAAGTACGCCAAGGACAACGACAAGCTCGTGATCCTGGGCGGCGCCATGGGCAAGACGGTGATGGACGTCAACGCCGTGAAGGCGCTGGCGGAGTTGCCGTCGCTCGACGAGCTCAGAGCCAGGCTGATCGGCCTCGTGCAGGCGCCCGCGACCAAGATCGCGCGCATCCTCAAGGAGCCCGGAGCCATGCTGGCTCGTGTGGTGCAAGCCCAGGGAGCCAAGAACGCCTGAGCCGACCCGCGCAATTCGAACACGTGACAACCGCCCGACGGGCCGAGGCCTGTCGCGGCATGAGAGCAGACAGCAAAGTTCAAACCGAAGGAAGTTCCAGTCATGGCTGACCTAGCGAAGATCGTCGACGACCTCTCCAAGCTCACCGTTCTCGAGGCGGCGGAGCTTGCCAAGCTGCTCGAGGAGAAGTGGGGCGTCTCGGCCGCCGCGGCCGTTGCCGTTGCCGCGGCTCCGGGTGGCGCGGCCGCGGCCCCGGCTGTCGAGGAGCAGACCGAGTTCACCGTCATCCTCAAGTCCGGTGGCGAGAAGAAGATCAACGTCATCAAGGAAGTGCGCGCCATCACGGGCCTCGGCCTCAAGGAGGCGAAGGACTTGGTGGAGGCCGGCGGCAAGACGGTCAAGGAAGGCGTCAACAAGGAAGAGGCCGCAAAGCTCAAGAAGCAGCTCGAGGACCAGGGCGCGGTCGTCGAGGTGAAGTAACCGGCGACCGCCGATCGGTGGAGCGGGCGGGCAGCGCTCGCTTCTCCGACGGCGGGCGCGTCGAGCAAGGGCAGCGGAGATTGCAAGCTCTGGGTCGAGCTTAGCCGCCACCGACAGAAGCAATGCCGCGGGGTCCAGCACCCCGCCGGCAGCACACTCAACATCTGCCTTCGGGTGACGAAGGACGAGGAGCGGAAATGGCTGACACCTACAACGGCCGCAAGCGCATCAGGAAGCAGTTCGGCTCAATCGGCGAGGTGGCAGAGATGCCGAACCTCATCGAGGTGCAGAAGAGTTCCTATGACGACTTCCTGATGGTGAAGGAGCCGCCCGGCGGCAGGCCGGATCAGGGCCTGCAGGCCGTGTTCAAGTCGGTGTTCCCGATCTCGGACTTCTCCGGCCGGGCGACGCTCGACTTCGAGCGCTACGAGTTCGAGCCGCCCAAGTACGACGTCGACGAATGCCAGCAGCGCGACATGACCTATGCCGCTCCGCTCAAGGTGAAGCTGCGCCTGATCGTGTTCGACGTCAACGAGGAAACCGGCGCCAAGTCCGTCAAGGACGTGAAGGAGCAGGACGTCTACATGGGCGACATGCCCTTCATGACGATGAACGGCACCTTCGTGATCAACGGCACCGAGCGCGTCATCGTCAGCCAGATGCACCGCTCGCCGGGCGTCTTCTTCGACCACGACAAGGGCAAGACGCACGCTTCGGGCAAGTTCCTGTTCGCGGCGCGCATCATTCCCTACCGCGGCTCCTGGCTCGACTTCGAGTTCGACGCCAAGGACATCGTCTATGTGCGCATCGACCGTCGCCGCAAGCTGCCGGTGACGACGCTGCTCTATGCGCTCGGCATGGACGACGAGGAGATCCTGTCCAGCTTCTACAAGACCATCCCCGTCAAGGAGACGAAGCGGGGCTGGAAGGTGCCGTTTGTCCCCGAGAAGGTGCGCGGCATGACGCCGGCTGCCGATCTCGTCGACGCGAAGTCGGGCGAGGTGGTCGCCAAGGCCGGCGAGAAGATCACGGCCAAGCGCGCGCGCGAATTGGCGGAGGACGGCCTCAAGGAGGTGCTGTTCAACCCCGAGGACTTGGCGGGTCGCTACCTGGCCGAGGACATCGTTAATATGCAGACCGGCCAGATCTACGGCGAGGCCGGCGAGGAGCTCGACGTCAAGCTGCTGGAGGCCCTGAAGGAGGCCAAGGTCAAGGAGTTCCCGATCCTCGACATCGACCACGTCACGATCGGGGCGTTCATCCGCAACACGCTCAACATCGACAAGAACTCCAACCATGAGGAAGCGTTGATGGACGTCTACCGGGTGATGCGCCCGGGCGAGCCGCCGACGCTGGACGCTGCGCAGACGCTGTTCCAGGGCCTCTTCTTCGATCCTGAGCGCTACGACCTGTCCGCCGTCGGCCGGGTCAAGATGAACATGCGCCTGGACCTCAAGACCGAGGATACCGTACGCACGCTCCTCAAGGAGGACATCCTCGCGGTCATCAAGACACTGGTCGACCTGCGCGACGGCAAAGGCGAGATCGACGATATCGACCATCTCGGCAACCGCCGGGTGCGCTCGGTCGGCGAGCTGATGGAGAACCAGTATCGCCTGGGCCTGCTCCGCATGGAGCGCGCCATCAAGGAGCGCATGAGCTCGGTCGACATCGACACCGTGATGCCGCAGGACTTGATCAACGCCAAGCCGGCCGCGGCGGCGGTGCGCGAGTTCTTCGGCTCCTCGCAGCTCAGCCAGTTCATGGACCAGACCAACCCGCTCTCCGAGATCACGCACAAGCGGCGACTCTCGGCGCTGGGCCCCGGCGGCCTCACGCGCGAGCGTGCGGGCTTCGAGGTGCGCGACGTGCATCCCACGCACTACGGCCGCATCTGCCCGATCGAGACGCCCGAAGGCCCCAACATCGGCCTCATCAACTCGCTCGCCACGTTCGCGCGGGTGAACAAGTACGGCTTCATCGAGAGCCCCTACCGCAAGGTGGAAAAGGGCAAGGTGACGGACGAGGTCGCCTATCTCTCGGCCATGGAGGAGGCGCGCTATCACGTCGCCCAGGCCAATGCCGAGATCGACGCCAAGGGCAAGCTGACGGGCGATCTCATCACCTGCCGCTACCAGGGCGACGTGCTGCTCGTCTCGCCGGACAAGGTCGACTACATCGACGTGTCGCCCAAGCAGCTTGTCTCCGTCGCGGCGGCGCTCATTCCGTTCCTGGAGAACGACGACGCCAACCGCGCCCTGATGGGCTCCAACATGCAGCGCCAGGCCGTTCCCCTCATCAAGGCCGAGGCGCCGCTGGTGGGCACGGGCATGGAGGAGGTGGTGGCCCGCGACTCGGGCGCCGCCATCGCCGCGCGCCGCACCGGCATCATCGACCAGGTGGATGCCACCCGCATCGTCATCCGCGCCACGGAGGAGACCGATCCTTCGAAGCCCGGCGTCGATATCTACCGCCTGCGCAAGTTCCAGCGCTCCAACCAGAACACCTGCATCAACCAGCGGCCGCTGGTGACGGTGGGTGATCATGTGAAGGTGGGCGAGATCATCGCCGATGGTCCCTCGACCGACCTCGGTGACCTGGCGCTCGGCAAGAACGTGCTCGTCGCGTTCATGCCGTGGATGGGCTACAACTTCGAGGACTCCATCCTCCTCTCCGAACGCGTGGTGTTCGACGACATCTTCACCTCGATCCACATCGAGGAGTTCGAGGTGATGGCGCGCGACACCAAGCTCGGCCCCGAGGAGATCACGCGCGACATTCCCAACGTCTCGGAAGAGGCGCTGAGGAACCTCGACGAGGCCGGCATCGTCTTCATCGGCGCCGAGGTCAATCCGGGCGATATCCTGGTCGGCAAGATCACGCCCAAGGGCGAGAGCCCGATGACGCCGGAGGAGAAGCTCCTCCGCGCCATCTTCGGCGAGAAGGCCTCCGACGTGCGCGACACGTCGCTCAGGCTGCCGCCGGGCGTCAACGGCACCGTCGTCGAGGTGCGCGTGTTCAACCGGCACGGCGTCGAGAAGGACGAGCGCGCGATGGCGATCGAGCGCGAGGAGATCGAGCGCCTCGCCAAGGACCGCGACGACGAGCTGCAGATCCTCGACCGCAACGTCTATGCGCGCCTCAAGCTGGCGCTGATGGGCAAGGAGGCGGCCAAGGGTCCCAAGAACGCCCGCAAAGGCACCATCATCAGCGAGGAGGTGCTGGGCGAGCTGCCGCGCAGCCAATGGTGGGAGATCGGCCTCGCCGACGAGGCGGCCATGGCCGAGGTCGAGGCCATCGGCAAGCAGTACGAGGACGCCAAGAAGAGCCTGGAGCGGCGCTTCGTCGACAAGGTCGACAAGCTGCAGCGCGGCGACGAGCTGCCTCCGGGCGTCATGAAGATGGTCAAGGTCTTCGTGGCCGTGAAGCGCAAGATCCAGCCCGGTGACAAGATGGCCGGCCGCCACGGCAACAAGGGCGTCGTCTCACAGATCGTCCCCATCGAGGACATGCCATACCTGGAGGACGGCACACACGTCGACGTGGTGCTCAATCCGCTCGGCGTGCCGAGCCGCATGAACGTCGGCCAGATCCTGGAGACGCATCTTGGCTGGGCCTGCCGCGGCCTCGGCCGGATCATCGACGAGGCGCTGCAGAAGTTCCACGAGAGCGGTCAGGCCAAAGTGCTGCGCGATGCCGTCGGCGAGATCTACGGCAAGGACGACGGCGTGGTGCGCATGAAGGACGCGGATCTCGTGGCTTTGAGCGAGAAGCTCAAGGGCGGCGTGCCGGTGGCGACGCCGGTATTCGATGGCGCGCGCGAGCCCGACATCGTCCAGCTGCTGCAGAAGGCCGGCTTCGATACCTCCGGCCAGGTCACGCTCTACGACGGGCGCACGGGCGAGCCGTTCGATCGCAAGGTGACGGTGGGCTACAAGTATCTCTTGAAGCTGCATCACCTCGTCGACGACAAGATCCACGCGCGCTCCATCGGCCCCTACAGCCTCGTCACCCAGCAGCCGCTGGGCGGCAAGGCGCAGTTCGGCGGCCAGCGCTTCGGCGAAATGGAGGTGTGGGCGCTCGAAGCCTATGGCGCCGCCTACACGCTGCAGGAGATGCTGACCGTCAAGTCCGACGACGTGGCCGGCCGCACCAAGGTCTACGAGGCGATCGTGCGCGGCGACGACGCGTTCGAGGCGGGCATCCCCGAGAGCTTCAACGTTCTGGTGAAGGAGATGCGCGCGCTAGGCCTCAACGTGGAGCTGGTCAATTCGGAAGCCAGCTCGACCGCCGAGGAGGCCCCCAAGGAGCCGGCCGTCGAGCGGCCGCGGCTCCCGCCGGCCGCAGCCGAATAGCGGCCCCGATCCTCACCCCGCCCGCGCGGGGTGAGGCGACAAGTTTGCGAATTCGACGGGATGCCGCGACCGGCGCATCCCTCAGGAGAAAGAGCCGATGAACGAGATCACCAACCTCTTCAAGCAGCAGGTGCAGGCGCCGGCGTTCGATCAGATCCGTATCTCGATCGCGAGCCCCGACGACATCTCGTCCTGGTCGTTCGGCGAGATCAAGAAGCCCGAGACCATCAACTACCGCACGTTCAAGCCCGAGCGCGACGGCCTCTTCTGCGCGCGCATCTTCGGACCGATCAAGGACTACGAGTGCTTGTGCGGCAAGTACAAGCGCATGAAGTACAAGGGTCTGATCTGCGAGAAATGCGGCGTCGAGGTGACGCTTGCCAAGGTGCGCCGCGAGCGCATGGGCCACATCCAGCTCGCCGCCCCGGTAGCGCACATCTGGTTCCTCAAGTCGCTGCCGTCACGCATCGGCCTGCTGCTCGATATGACGCTCAAGGACCTCGAGCGCGTTCTCTACTTCGAGAACTATATCGTCACGGAGCCCGGCACGACGCCGCTCGCCGAGAAGCAGCTGCTGACCGAGGAGGCCTACAACCAGGCGATCGAGGAGTACGGCCAGGACACGTTCACGGCCGGCATCGGCGCGGAGGCCATCCGCGACCTGCTGATCGCCATGGACCTGCCCAAGATCCGCGACCAGTTGCGCCAGGAGATCGCCGAGGCCACCACCGAGCTCAAGCCCAAGAAGCTCGGCAAGCGGCTCAAGGTGATCGAGGCCTTCATCGAGTCCAAGAACCGGCCCGAGTGGATGATCCTGACCGTGGTGCCGGTGATCCCGCCGGAGCTGCGGCCGCTGGTGCCGCTCGACGGTGGCCGCTTCGCCACCTCCGACCTCAATGATCTCTACCGCCGCGTCATCAACCGCAACAACCGCCTGAAGCGGTTGATGGAGCTGAGGGCGCCCGACATCATCATCCGCAACGAGAAGCGGATGCTGCAGGAATCCGTCGACGCGCTGTTCGACAACGGCCGGCGCGGCCGCGTCATCACGGGCGCCAACAAGCGACCGCTGAAGTCGCTTGCCGACATGCTCAAGGGCAAGCAGGGCCGCTTCCGCCAGAACCTGCTCGGCAAGCGCGTCGACTACTCGGGGCGCTCGGTCATCGTCGTGGGCCCGGAGATGAAGCTACACCAGTGCGGGCTGCCCAAGAAGATGGCGCTCGAGCTGTTCAAGCCGTTCATCTACGCGCGTTTGCAGGCCCTCGGCCAGGCGGCCACCGTCAAGCAGGCCAAGAAGCTGGTCGAGAAGGAGAAGCCGGAGGTCTGGGACGTGCTCGACGAGGTCATTCGCGAGCATCCGGTCCTGCTCAACCGCGCGCCGACGCTGCACCGCCTGGGCATCCAGGCCTTCGAGCCTGTCCTGATCGAGGGCAAGGCCATCCAGCTGCATCCGCTCGTGTGCGCCGCCTTCAACGCCGACTTCGACGGCGACCAGATGGCCGTGCACGTGCCTCTGTCGCTCGAGGCGCAGCTCGAGGCGCGGGTGCTGATGATGTCGACCAACAACATCCTGCATCCGGCCAACGGCTCGCCCATCATCGTGCCGAGCCAGGATATCGTGCTCGGCCTCTACTACCTGTCGATGATCCGCGACAAGGAGCCGGGCGAGGGCATGATGTTCGGCACGCTCTCCCAGGTGGAGCACGCGCTCGCTGCCGGCCTCGTCACGCTCCACGCCAAGGTCAAGGGCCGCTTCGTTGCCGTCGGCGAGAACGGCGAGGACGTGGTGGAGGTGCACGACACGACACCCGGCCGCTTGCTGCTGGGCCAGCTGCTGCCGCGCCAGCCCGGCGTCAAGTTCGCGCTGGTCAACCAGCTGCTCACCAAGAAGGCCATCTCCGGCCTGATCGATGCCGTCTACCGCAACTGCGGACAGAAGGAGACGGTGATCTTCTGCGATCGCGTCATGGGCATGGGCTTCTACCACGCCTTCAAGGCCGGCATTTCGTTCGGCAAGGACGACATGGTGATCCCGGAGACGAAGGCGAAGTTCGTCGACCAGACCAACGATCTCGTGCGCGAGTACGAGCAGCAGTACAACGACGGCCTGATCACCCAGCTCGAGAAGTACAACAAGGTGGTCGACGCCTGGTCGAAGTGCACCGACCAGATCGCCAAGGAGATGATGGACCGCATCTCCTCGCAGCAGGTGGACAAGGCGTCCGGCCGCGCGCGGCAGGTCAACTCGGTCTACATGATGGCTCATTCCGGCGCGCGAGGCTCCGAGAAGCAGATGCGCCAGCTCGCCGGCATGCGCGGCCTCATGACCAAGCCGTCGGGCGAGATCATCGAGACGCCGATCATCTCCAATTTCAAGGAGGGGCTGTCGGTGCTCGAGTACTTCAACTCGACGCACGGCGCCCGCAAGGGCCTCGCCGACACGGCGCTGAAGACGGCCAACTCGGGCTATCTGACGCGGCGTCTCGTCGACGTGGCGCAGGACGCCATCATCTCCGAGGAGGACTGCGGCACGGACGCCGGCATCAACGTGCAGGCCGTGGTGGACGCGGGCCAGGTGATCGTGTCGCTGGCCCAGCGCGTGCTCGGCCGCACCGCGGCCGAGGACATCATGGATCCGGCCACCAAGAAGGTCATCGTCAAGACCGGCACGCTTCTGGAGGAGAAGGAGGTCGATGCGATCGAGAAGGCACAGATCCAGGAGGTGCGCATCCGCTCGGTGCTGACCTGCGAGACGGTCAACGGCGTGTGCGCCAAGTGCTACGGGCGCGACCTCGCCCGCGGCACGCCGGTCAACATCGGCGAAGCGGTGGGCGTCATCGCCGCGCAGTCGATCGGGGAGCCCGGCACGCAGCTCACCATGCGCACGTTCCACCTGGGTGGGGTGGCGCAGACGGTGGACCAGTCGTTCCTGGAGTCCAACTTCAACGGCAAGGTCAAGGTCAAGAACCGCGCCGTGGTCAAGGACAGCCAGGGCCGCCTGATCGCCATGGGCCGCAACATGGCCTTCGTCATCTCCGACCAGTCCGGCAAGGAGCTGGCGATCCAGAAGATCCCGTACGGTGCGCTGATGCACGTCGACGACGGGGACGAGGTGAAGCGCGGCGCCCGGCTTGCGCAGTGGGACCCCTATATGCGGCCGATCCTGACCGAGGTCGACGGCGTTGCCGATTTCGTCGACCTGGTCGAGGGCGTGTCCATGAAGGAACAGACCGACGAGATGCAGGGCACGACCAACCGCGTCATCATGGACTGGCGCGCCTCCCCGCGCGGCTCGGACCTGAAGCCGGCGATCCTGATCAAGGAGTCCAAGGGCGGCAAGCCGGTGCGCGTTTCGCGCGGCGTGGATGCCCGCTACCTGCTGCCGGTGGATGCCATCCTGCAGGTGGAGCCGCACGCCAAGGTCAAGGCCGGCGACGTGCTGGCCCGCATCCCGCTGTCGAGCGCCAAGACCGGCGACATCACGGGCGGCCTGCCGCGCGTGGCGGAGCTGTTCGAGGCGCGCAGGCCCAAGGACAACGCCATCATCGCCGAGATCACGGGGACGGTGGAGTTCGGCAAGGACTACAAGAACAAGCAGCGCATCTTCATCAAACCAGACGATGAGAACGGCGAGACGAAGGAGTATCTGATCCCGCGCGGCAAGAACCTTGCCGTGCAGCACGGCGACCGCATCGAGAAGGGTGACTTCGTCTATGACGGGCACCCGGCGCCGCACGACATCCTGGCCATCAAGGGCGTCGAGGAACTCGCCAATTATCTGATCAACGAGATCCAGGACGTCTACCGGCTGCAGGGCGTGACGATCAACGACAAGCATATCGAGGTGATCGTGCGCCAGATGCTGCAGAAGGTGGAGGTCGAGGACCCCGGCGAAACGGAGTTCCTCAAGGGCGAGCAACTCGACCGGATCGAGTTCAACGAGCAGAACCTGGGGTTCGAGAAGGCGGGCAAGCGGCCGGCGACGGCCAAGCCCGTGCTGCTCGGCATCACCAAGGCCTCGCTGCAGACGCGCAGCTTCATCTCGGCCGCCTCCTTCCAGGAGACCACCCGCGTGCTGACGGATGCCGCCGTCAACGGCAAGGCCGATACGCTCGATGGCCTCAAGGAGAACGTCATCGTCGGCCGCCTCATCCCGGCCGGCACGGGCGGTATGCTGCGCCGACTGCGCAAGGAGGCCGCCAAGCGCGACGAGCTGATCGCCAAGGAGCAGGCCAAGTTCGAAGCCGAGAAGGCTCTGATGGCCCCGGCAGAGGGCGAGAGCGCGCTGCGGCCGCCGGAGCGTCGCCGCCGCCGCACCGAGGCGGCTGCGGAGTAGCTGAGCGAGCTGTCATCCCGGAATTTCGCGAGAGCGAAATATCCGGGATCCAGTCGCTGCGGAGAATCTGGTCGCCCGGGGCCCGGCTCGCGGGCTGACGCCCTTCGCCTGGATGACAGCGCGCCTACACCTCCAGCACGATCTTGCCGATGGTCTTGCCGCTCTCGATCTGGGCGTGGGCGCGCTTGAGGTCGGCGGCGCCGAGCCGGCCGAAGACACCTGTGGTCGTCGTGCGCAGCACGCCCTCGTCGACCAGCCGCGCGGCCTCGTTCAGCAAACGGTGCTGCTCGATCATGTCGGGCGTGCCGTAGGTCGAGCGGGTGAACATCAGCTCCGGATGGATGCTGACGCACTTGGCCCACAGCGGCGCGACGTCGAAGGCCTTGAGCGAGTCCATGCCGTCGATCAGCCCGAGGCGCCCCTGCGGGCCGATCACCTCGACGATCTGGGCCGCGTTGGCTTTGGTGGCGGTGAGCGACAGCACGATATCGACGTTGTCGAAGCCCGCGGCCTTCAGCTGGGGCGAGAACGGCTTGCTGTGGTCGATGACGTGATGCGCGCCCAGACCCTTCACCCAGTCCTGTGTCTCGGGCCGCGAGGCCGTGGCGATCACCGTCATCCCCGTGAGCTTGCGCGCGATCTGGATGGCGATCGAGCCGACCCCGCCCGCACCGCCGACGATCAGCACCGAGCGCCTGTCCGCGCCTTCCCCGCGCTTCGCGCCGATCCGGTCGAACATGAGCTCCCAGGCGGTGATGGTGGTCAGCGGCAGCGCAGCGGCCTCGACGAAGGAGAGGGACGTGGGCTTGCGGCCGACGATGCGCTCGTCCACGAGGTTGAAACGCGCGTTGGTGCCGGGCCGGTTCACGTTGCCGGCGTAGTAGACCGCATCCCCCGGCTTGAAGAGGGTGCAGTCGCGCCCCGCGGCCTCCACTGTGCCGGCGCCGTCCCAGCCGAGGATCACGGGGGCATCCTCCGTTCCCTGCTTGCGCATGCGCACTTTCGTGTCGACCGGGTTGACGGCGATGGCAGCAAGGCGCACGAGGAGGTCGCGGCCGGTCGGCTGCGGCACCGGGGTTTCGAACTCGAACAGGGATCGTGGCTCGCTTATCGGCAGGCTTGCGGCATAACCGACCGCCGTCATCTTCGCTGTCATCACGCATCGTCCTCGAACTGGGCCAATATCGATCCCGGGATAGAAGGGAGTGCGGGCCGGCGCAAGGCGGCGCTGGCGGGCGGCCGATTTCTCCGTGCCCGCTGGAAATTGAATGGTGTTTGCTGGGACCGGACGACGGCGGGAAAAGCCCGCGCGGTTGCTTCGGCGCCGGTGGCTCACCGGGGAAGCGCGAAATATTTCGCTCCCACCGCGGTCGAGGTGTTGACCGCGCAAGACGGGCTCGTATATAAGGCGCCCACTCTCGCGACAGGCGGTAGGCCGTTGCCTGGCATCGGGATTCATTTCCCCGCCCTGGCCTAAACGCTGTCGTCGTCAAGCAGAGGACATTTTCGGGCCAAGATCCGCCAGGTCGCGCGCGAGCGCGCCGGGGGGATCCTCTGGGATGGAAGCCGGGGGCGGTTTCGTGCCTCGGCGGCAGGTTTTGGCGCACAGGCTTGCGGCCCACGCGTCGGAGACAAGGTGGAAGCGGCGCATGCCGACGATACAGCAGCTGGTTCGCAAACCGCGGACCCAGAAGGTCTACCGCGAAAAGGCGCGGCACATGCAGTCGTGCCCGCAGAAGCGCGGGGTCTGCACGCGCGTCTATACAACGACGCCGAAGAAGCCGAACTCGGCCCTGCGCAAGGTTGCCAAGGTACGGCTCACCAACGGCTTCGAGGTGATTGGCTACATCCCCGGCGAGGGCCATAACCTGCAGGAGCACTCGGTGGTGATGATCCGCGGCGGCCGCGTCAAGGACCTTCCCGGCGTGCGCTATCACATCATCCGAGGCGTGCTCGACACGCAGGGTGTCGCCGACCGCAAGCAGAGACGCTCCAAGTACGGAGCAAAGAGGCCCAAGTGATTGGGCCTCTCTTTGCTCCGTGTCCCCGCTCCGGCGAAAGGCCGGCGCAGGAGGACCACCGGTAAGCAACGAACACGACGACCACTGAAGCCAGGAAGATCGCAATGTCGCGCCGACACAAGGCTGAGAAACGCGAGGTCAATCCGGACCCGAAGTTCGGTGATCTCGTCGTGTCGAAGTTCATGAACTCCATCATGAAGGAAGGCAAGAAGTCGGTGGCCGAGACCATCGTCTACGGCGCGCTCGACCGCATGCAGAGCCGAGCGAAGTCCGACCCGATCCAGCTCTTCCATTCCGCGCTCGAGAACGTGATGCCGGCGGTGGAAGTGCGCTCGCGCCGCGTCGGCGGCGCGACCTATCAGGTTCCCGTCGAGGTGCGCCCCGAGCGGCGCCAGGCGCTGGCCATCCGCTGGCTCATCTCGGCGGCGCGCAGCCGCAACGAAAACACGATGGAGGAGCGGCTTTCGGGCGAGCTCCTCGATGCCGCCAACAACCGCGGCTCGGCGGTGAAGAAGCGGGAGGATACGCACAAGATGGCCGAGGCGAACCGCGCCTTCTCCCATTACCGCTGGTGATACGGACCCCGAGTCATGCCGCGCAAGCATAAAATCGAGGACTACCGCAACTTCGGCATCATGGCCCACATCGATGCCGGGAAGACCACCACGACCGAGCGGATCCTCTTCTACACGGGCAAGACCTACAAGATCGGCGAGGTGCACGACGGCGCCGCGACCATGGATTACATGGAGCAGGAGCAGGAGCGCGGCATCACCATCACGTCGGCCGCCACGACGTGCTTCTGGAACGACAAGCGCCTCAACATCATCGATACGCCCGGCCACGTCGACTTCACCATCGAGGTGGAGCGCTCGCTGCGGGTGCTCGACGGCGCCGTGTGCGTGCTTGACGGCAACCAGGGCGTCGAGCCGCAGACCGAGACCGTCTGGCGCCAGGGCGACAAGTATGAGGTGCCGCGCATCATCTTCGCCAACAAGATGGACAAGACCGGCGCCGATTTTCAGCAGTGCGTCGACGACATCGTCTCCAAGCTGGGCGCCAAGCCGGTGCCGCTGCAGATTCCGATCGGCAGCGAGGCTTCCTTCCGTGGCGTGGTCGACCTGCTCAGGATGAAGGCGCTCGTGTGGGAAGGCGACGACAAGGGCGCCAAGTTCCACGAGGAGGAGGTCCCGGCCGAGCTGAAGGCCCGCGCCGAGGAACTGCGTGCGCAGATGATCGAGGCCGCCGTCGAGATGGACGACGACGCGATGGCCGCCTATCTCGACGGCAAGGAGCCGGACGTCGACACGCTGAAGCGGCTGATCCGCAAGGCTACCATCACACGCGCGTTCTATCCGATGCTGTGCGGCTCGGCCTTCAAGAACAAGGGCGTGCAGCCGCTGCTCGATGCGGTGGTCGACTTCCTGCCCTCGCCCGCCGACCGCGAGTCCTTCGAGGCCATCGATATCAAGACCGGCCAGACGATCGTGCGCAAGCCGCTCGATACCGAGCCGCTGGCCATGCTCGCCTTCAAGATCATGGACGACCCGCACGTGGGCTCCATCACCTTCTGCCGCGTCTATTGCGGCACGGTGAAGAGCGGCATGGCGCTCGCCAACACGACGCGCGACAGGAAGGAACGGGTCGGGCGCATGTACCTCATGCACGCCAACGACCGCGAGCAGATCGACGAGGCCTACGCCGGCGACATCATCGCGCTCGCCGGCCTCAAGGACACGCGCACGGGCGAGACGCTCTCCGATCCCAACAAGGCCGTGCTGCTCGAGAAGATGGACTTCCCCAACCCCGTCATCGAGATGAAGGTCGAGCCCAAGACCAAGGCCGACGTGGAGAAGATGGGCTTGGCGCTCGCCAAGCTGGCGGCCGAGGACCCCTCCTTCCGGGTCACGACCGACCAGGAGAGCGGCGAGACCATCATCAAGGGCATGGGCGAGCTGCATCTCGACATCAAGGTCGACATCCTCAAGCGCACGCACAAGGTCGAGGTGAACGTGGGTGCGCCGCAGGTGGCCTATCGCGAGACCTTGGCGCGCTCGACCCAGATCGACTACACGCACAAGAAGCAGACCGGCGGCACCGGGCAGTTCGCCCGCGTCAAGCTCAGGCTGGAGCCTAACGAGCCCGGCGCCGGCAACGAGTTCGAGAGCGAGATCGTCGGCGGCGTGGTGCCGAAGGAGTTCATCCCCGGCGTCGAGAAGGGCATCCAGAGCGTCTGGGATTCGGGCGTGCTGATCGGCTTCCCGATGGTGGACACGAAGGTCACGCTGTTCGACGGCGCCTACCACGAGGTGGACTCGAGCGCGATCGCCTTCGAGATCGCCTCGCGCACGGCCATGCGCGACGGCGCAACCAAGGCGGGCGTCAAGCTGCTCGAGCCGATCATGGACGTCGAGGTGGTATCTCCCGGCGATTTTGTCGGCGGCGTGATCGGCGACATCAACAGCCGCCGCGGCCAGATCCGCACGCAGGAGATGCGCGGCAACGCGACAGTGATCCGCGCCTACGTGCCGCTTGCGAACATGTTCGGCTACGTGAGCCAGCTCAGGTCCATGAGCCAGGGTCGGGCCATGTACACCATGCAGTTCGCCCACTACGCCGAGGTGCCGCGCAACGTCGCGGAAGAAGTGAAGGCAAAGTACGCATAAGGGAGACGCGTGAGCGTCGAATGGAGTGTTCGTCCGGGCCCGGGCCGGGACGAAGCGAAGCGAAAGAGGTAGGAGAGCCGCAATGGCCAAGGCGAAATTTGATCGGACGAAGCCGCACTGCAACGTAGGCACGATTGGTCACGTGGACCATGGCAAGACGACGCTGACCGCGGCGTTGACGAAGGTCAGTGCCGACCGGGGCTGGACGACGACGGCCGTCTCCTACGACCAGGTGGCCAAGGCCTCCGAGAGCCAGGGCCGGCGCGATCCGACGAAGATTCTCACGATTGCCACCAGCCACGTCGAGTACTCGACCGAGAAGCGCCACTATGCGCACGTCGACTGCCCCGGCCACGCCGACTACGTGAAGAACATGATCACGGGCGCCGCGCAGATGGACGGCGCCATCCTCGTCGTGTCCGCCGTCGACGGCCCGATGCCGCAGACGCGCGAGCACATCCTGCTGGCGCGGCAGGTGGGCGTTCCCTATATCGTCGTGTTCCTCAACAAGTGCGACGCGGTGGACGATCCCGAGCTGGTCGAGCTGGTCGAGATGGAGGTGCGCGAGCTGCTCTCCAAGTATCAGTTCCCCGGCGATGACGTTCCCATCATCCGCGGCGCCGCGATCAAGGCGCTGAACGGCGAGAAGGGCGAGCTTGCCGACGAGGCGATCATCAAGCTGTTCGAGGCCCTCGACAACTATATCCCGCTGCCCGAGCGTCCGAAGGATCAGCCCTTCCTGATGCCGATCGAAGACGTGTTCTCGATTTCCGGCCGCGGCACGGTGGTGACGGGTCGTATCGAGCGCGGCACCATCAAGGTCGGCGAGGAGGTGGAGATCGTCGGCATCCGCGACACGCAGAAGTCGGTCGTCACGGGTGTCGAGATGTTCCGCAAGCTGCTGGACGCGGGCGAGGCCGGCGACAACGTCGGCTGCCTGTTGCGCGGCATCGACAAGGAGGCCGTGGAGCGCGGCCAGGTGCTGTGCAAGCCGGGCTCGATCAAGCCTCACAAGAAGTTCAAGGCCGAGGCCTATATCCTCACCAAGGAGGAAGGCGGCCGGCATACGCCGTTCTTCACCAACTACCGCCCGCAGTTCTACTTCCGCACGACGGACGTGACCGGTGTGGTGACGCTGCCCGAGGGCACCGAGATGGTGATGCCGGGCGACAACGTGGCCGTGACGATCGAGCTGATCACGCCGATCGCCATGGAGGAGAAACTTCGCTTCGCCCTGCGTGAGGGCGGCCGCACGGTGGGCGCCGGCGTCGTCACCAGTATCATCGAGTAGCGGGATACACCAAGGGGGCGCCCGAGAAACCGGGCGCTCCTTAGAGTTTGTAATGAGGGCATGAGATGCAAAGCCAGAACATAAGAATAAGGCTCAAGGCCTTTGATCATCGCGTGCTCGATGCGTCCACGCGCGAGATCGTCAACACGGCGAAACGCACGGGCGCAGAGGTTCGCGGGCCGATCCCGCTGCCGACGCGCATCGAACGCTTCACGGTCAACCGCTCGCCGCACATCGACAAGAAGAGCCGCGAGCAGTTCGAGATGCGCACGCACAAGCGCCTGCTCGACATCGTCGACCCCACTCCGCAGACCGTCGACGCACTCATGAAGCTCGACCTGGCGGCGGGCGTGGACGTCGAGATCAAACTCTAAAGGGAAATGCTCGGGACAGCGCCGCCCCGCGGCCGCAGCCCGGAGAAGACGAGAGGAAGCGGAACATGCGTTCCGGAGTGATAGCGCAGAAGGTGGGCATGACCCGCATCTTCACGGAAGCCGGCGAGCATGTGCCGGTGACCGTGCTGAAGCTGGAGAATGTCCAGGTGCTGGCGCACCGCACCGACGACAAGAACGGCTATACCGCGCTGCAGCTCGGTGCCGGCAGCCGCAAGGTGAGCCGCGTCACGCGCGCCGAGCGCGGCAGCTTCGCGGTCTCCAAGGTGGAGCCCAAGCGCAAGCTCGCCGAGTTTCGCGTGAGCCCCGACAACCTGATCGAGGTGGGCGCCGAGATCACGGCCGACCACTTCGTCAAGGGCCAACACGTGGACGTCACCGGCACCAACCAGGGCAAGGGCTTCCAGGGCCCCATGAAGCGCTGGAACTTCAGCGGTCTGCGCGCCACGCACGGCGTGTCCGTCGTCCACCGCAGCCACGGCTCGACCGGCCAGCGCCAGGACCCCGGCAAGGTGTTCAAGGGCAAGAAGATGGCCGGGCACATGGGCGACATGCGCGTGACCACGCTGAACCTGGAGGTCGTCGAGACCGACAAGGAGCGCGGCCTCGTGCTCGTGCGCGGTGCGGTGCCCGGCACGCGCGGGGGTTGGGTGCTGGTGCGCGATGCCGTCAAGCGGCCGCTCCCGAAAGAGGCACCCAAGCCCGGCTCCTTCCGCAAGCCGGAAGCGGTCGCGCAGCCCGCGGCAGGCGCCGCCCAAGCGGAGCAGACACAATGAAGGCCGCAGTGAAAACCCTCGATGCCGAGAGCGCCGGCGAGGTGGAGCTGAACGATTCCATCTTCGGCCTCGAGCCACGCAAGGACCTGATCCAGCGCATGGTGCGCTACCAGCTCCTCAAGCGCATGGCCGGCACCCATCATACCCAGGACCGCTCCGAGGTGACGGTCACGGGCAAGAAAATGTACCGCCAGAAGGGCACGGGCAACGCGCGGCACGGCGACAAGTCGGTGCCGCAATGGCGCGGCGGCGGCAAGGTGTTCGGCCCCAAGCCGCGCAGCCACGCCATCGAGCTGCCCAAGAAGGTGCGCGCGCTGGCGCTGCGGCATGCGCTGTCGGCCAAGGCCCAGGCCGGCGAGATCGTCGTCATCGACAAGGCGCAATCCACCGACGGCAAGACCAAGGGGCTCAAGGAGCGCTTCGGCAAGCTGGAGCTCACCAACGCGCTGATCATCGACGGCGCCGACATCGAGCCGGCGTTCGCCATGGCCGCCCGCAACATTCCCAACATCGACGTGCTGCCCGTGCAGGGCATCAACGTCTACGACATCCTGCGCCGCAAGAGCCTGGTGCTCACCAAGGCGGCCGTGGAGGCGCTGGAGGCGCGCTTCAAATGAGCAAGAAAAAGAAGAAGGACGCGCACGACCTGATCCGGTCGCCCGTGATCACCGAGAAGTCGACCATGGTGTCGGAGTTCAACCAGGTCATCTTCAAGGTGGCGCGGGACGCGTCCAAGCCCGAGATCAAGGCGGCGGTGGAGCGGCTCTTCAACGTGAAGGTCAAGGCCGTCAACACCTACGTGCGCAAGGGCAAGAAGAAGACCTTCAAGAACATCCGCGCCCTGTTGAGCGACAGCAAGCGCGCCATCGTGACCCTCGAAGAGGGCCACTCCATCGACGTGACGACGGGGCTCTGAGGCGGCCATGGCACTCAAGACATTCCGACCGACCACGCCGAGCCTGCGCCACCTGGTGCAGGTCGACCGCAGCCACCTGTGGAAGGGTGCACCGATCAAGGTGCTGACCGAGGGCAAGGGCAAGTCCGGCGGCCGCAACAACTATGGCCGCATCACCATGCGCCACGTCGGCGGCGGCCATAAGCAGACCTACCGGCGCATCGACTTCCGCCGCGCCAAGCACGACATGCCGGCCAGGGTCGAGCGGCTGGAGTACGATCCCAACCGCACGGCCTTCATCGCGCTGCTGAAGTACAACGACGGCACGCTCGGCTACATCCTGGCGCCGCAGCGCCTCGCCGCGGGCGATACGGTCGTCGCCGGTGCGAAGGCGGACGTGAAGCCCGGCAACGCCATGCAGCTCGCCTCCATGCCGATCGGCACGATCGTGCACAACATCGAGCTCAGGGCCGGAGGCGGCGGCAAGATCGCCCGTTCGGCCGGCGCCTACGCCCAGCTCGTCGGCCGCGATGCCGGCTGGGCCATCCTGCGCCTCAACTCGGGAGAGACCCGGCGCGTGCGCGCAGAGTGCATGGCGACCGTCGGCGCCGTGTCGAATCCCGACCACATGAACGAGGCCACCGGCAAGGCCGGGCGTACGCGCTGGAGGGGCACGCGCCCGACCGTGCGCTCGATCGCCATGAACCCGATCGACCATCCCAACGGTGGCCGTACCAAGGGCGGCAAGCACTGGGCGACCCCGTGGGGCAAGCCGACCAAGGGCTACAAGACGCGCAAGAACAAGGCGACCGACCGGTTCATCATCCGGCCGCGTCACGCCGCGAAGTAGGAGAGAGCCAGTGTCACGCTCAGTCTGGAAGGGCCCCTTCGTCGACGGCTATCTCCTGAAGAAAGCCGAGACGGTGCGCGCCTCGGGCCGCAACGAGATCATCAGGATCTGGAGCCGGCGCTCCACCATCCTGCCGCAGTTCGTCGGGCTCACCTTCGGTGTCTACAACGGGCAAAAGCACGTCCCCGTCAGCGTCACCGAGGACATGATCGGCCACAAGTTCGGCGAGTTCTCGCCGACCAGGACCTTTCACGGGCACAGCGGTGACAAGAAGGCCGCCAAGCCTGTACGGGGCTAGCGAGAGAGACAGGGCTCAGCAGAGCTGAAGGCAAGGTGTCATGGGAAAGCAGAAGCGGGAGCGGGTCCTGGCCGAGAGCGAGGCACAGGCGGTCGTGAAGAACCTGCGCGTCTCGCCGCAGAAGCTCAACCTGCTGGCGCAGATGATCCGCGGCAAGAAGGTCGACACGGCCCTGGCCGACCTCGAGTTCTCGAGGAAGCGCATCGCCGGGGACGTGCGCAAATGCCTGATGTCGGCGGTCGCCAACGCCGAGAACAACCACGGGCTCGACGTCAACGACCTCGTGGTGAAGGAAGCCTATGTCGGCAAGAACCTGGTCATCACGCGCTTCCACGCCCGCGGCCGCGGCCGCATGAGCCCTATCGAGAAGCCGTTTGCCCAGCTCACCGTGGTGGTGAAGGCGCAAGAGGAAGAGACACGAGCCGAGGACGCCGAATAATGGGTCACAAGGTCAATCCCGTAGGTTTGCGCGTCGGCATCAACCGGACGTGGGACAGCCGCTGGTTCGCCAATCGCGGCGAGTATGGCAAGCTGCTGCACGAGGACATGCATATCCGCGATCACATCCTCAAGCAGCGCCGCCAGGCCGGCATCGCCAAGGTGGTGATCGAGCGCCCGCACAAGAAGTGCCGCGTCACCGTGCATACGGCGCGGCCGGGCGTGCTGATCGGCAAGAAGGGCGCCGACATCGAGAAGCTCAGGGGCGAGCTTGCCAAGCTCACCCAGTCCGAGGTGCACCTCAATATCGTCGAGGTGAGAAAGCCGGAGATCGACGCGACGCTGGTCGCCGAGACAATCGCCCAGCAGCTCGAGCGCCGCGTTGCCTTCCGCCGCGCCATGAAGCGGGCCGTGCAGTCGGCCCTGCGGCTTGGCGCGGTCGGCATCCGCATCAACTGCTCCGGCCGCCTTGGCGGCGCCGAGATCGCGCGGCTCGAGTGGTATCGCGAGGGACGCGTGCCGCTGCACACGCTCCGCGCCGACATCGACTTCGGCTACGGCCTGGCGCAGACCGCCTACGGCGTGATCGGCGTCAAGGTGTGGATCTTCAAGGGCGAGATCCTGGAGCATGACCCGATGGCGGCCGAGAAGCGTGCCATCGAGGCGCAGGAGGGCGGCGGCGGCGGACGTCGCCGGGGCGGCGGCGACCGTGACGGCGGCGGCTGGCAGGGCGAACGCCAGGGCGAGGCGGCGAAGGCCTGAAGGTAGGACATCATGCTGCAACCCACGCGCACGAAGTATCGCAAGGCCTTCAAGGGCCGCATCCACGGCACTGCCAAGGGCGGCACGACCTTGAACTTCGGCTCGTTCGGCCTCAAGGCCGTGGAGCCCGAGCGCCTCACCGCGCGCCAGATCGAGGCGGCGCGGCGGGCCATCTCGCGCGGCATGAAGCGCGCGGGTCGCATGTGGATCCGCATCTTCCCGGACGTACCCGTGACCAAGAAGCCGGCGGAGGTGCGCATGGGCTCGGGCAAGGGTGCGCCGGAGCTGTGGGTGGCCCGCGTCAAGCCCGGCCGCATCATGTTCGAGCTCGACGGCGTCAACGAGGCGACGGCCCGTGAGGCACTAGGGCTCGGGGCCGCCAAGCTTCCCATCAAGACGCGCATCATCAAGCGGCAGGACTGAGGCGGGCGAGGAGAACGAGAGGCCATGAAGGCGGAAGAGATCAGAGCCTTGAGCCCCGATCAGCTCGACGAGCAGCTGGTGAAGCTCAAGAAGGAGCAGTTCAACCTGCGCTTCCAGCGCGCGTCCGGACAGCTCGAGAACACGTCGCGAGTGCGCGAGGTGCGCCGCGACATCGCGCGGGTGAAGACTGTGCAGGTTCAGAGGCGCAACGGCGCCAGCCCTGACAGCAGCAAGGGCAAGGGTTGAGGATCGAGCGATGCCGAAGCGTGTACTTCAGGGTGTTGTGGTGTCCGACAAGAACACCAAGACGGTGGTCGTCGAGGTGGAGCGGCGCTACACGCATCCCCTGTTCAAGAAGACCGTGCGCCGGTCCAAGAAGTTCCATGCGCACGATGAGGACGAGACGTTCAAGGTGGGCGACCTCGTGTTCATCGAGGAGAGCCGGCCGATCTCCAAGAACAAGCGTTGGGTCGTACTGAAGGACAGGAAGGTCTGACGCGGCGGGCGCCGGACCGGGACAAGCGGCCGCGCGTGGCGCGCGGCCCCAGGATGAAGGAATAGCCGGATGCTCCGGCAACTTAGACGAGGACGGTCGCGATGATCCAGATGGAGACCAATCTCGACGTGGCCGACAACTCGGGCGCACGGCGCCTGCAGTGCATCAAGGTGCTGGGCGGCTCCAAGCGCCGCTACGCCACGGTCGGCGACATCATCGTCGTCACCGTCAAGGAGGCGATCCCGCGCGGCCGCGTCAAGAAGGGCGAGGTGATGAAGGCGGTGGTGGTGCGCACGGCCAAGGGCGTGCGTCGTCCGGACGGATCGCTGATCCGCTTCGACCGCAACGCCGCCGTGCTGATCAACCAGCAGGGCGAGCCGGTCGGCACGCGCATCTTCGGGCCGGTCACCCGCGAGCTCAGAGCCAAGAACCAGATGAAGATCGTAAGCCTCGCGCCGGAGGTGCTGTAATGCCTGCCGCCAAGATCAAGAAGGGCGACCAGGTGATCGTGCTCTCGGGCCGCGACAAGGGCAAGAAGGGCGAGGTCTACCGGGTGATGCCGAAGGAGGGCCGGGCCCTCGTGCGGGGCGTCAACATCGTGCGCCGGCATCAGCGTCAGACGCCCCAGCAGGAGGGCGGCATCATCGCCAAGGAGGCGTCGATCCACCTCTCCAACCTGGCGCATGAGGACCCCAAGGACGGCAAGCCGACCCGCGTCGGCTTCAAGGTGCTCGCCGACGGCAAGAAGGTGCGTGTCGCCAAGCGCTCCGGCGAGGTGATCGAGGACAAGAGATAAGCCATGGCCGAAGACGACAAGCCAGCAAAGGCTCCCAAGGCCGAGAGGCCGCCGAAGGCTGCGGATGGCCAGAAGCCGGCCCAGCAGGGCAAGGGCGGCGACGGTGCCAAGGGCGGCCAGAAGGGTGCGCCCAAGGGTGGCAAGGGTGCGCCCAGAGACAAGGCTGCGGCCCCCAAGGCCGAGAAGGTCGCGCGCACGCCGCGTCCCAAGGACTACAAGCCGCGCATGAAGGCGCTCTACGAGAAGGTGGTGCGCGAGGCGCTGACCAAGGAGTTCGGCTACAAGAACCCGATGCAGATCCCCCGCTTGGAGAAGATCGTGCTCAACATGGGGGTCGGCGAGGCGGTGAACGACCGCAAGAAAGTGGATTCGGCTGCCAAGGACCTGGCGATGATCGCCGGTCAGCGTGCGGTCATCACGCGGGCGCGCAAGTCGATCGCCACCTACAAGGTGCGCGACGGCATGGCGCTCGGCTGCAAGGTGACGCTGCGCGGCGACCGCATGTACGAGTTCGTCGACCGGCTCGTCACGATCGCGCTGCCGCGCGTCAAGGACTTCAGGGGCCTCAATCCCAAGAGCTTCGACGGCCGCGGCAACTTCGCCATGGGGCTGCGGGAACACATCGTGTTTCCCGAGATCGACTATGACCAGGTGGACGAGGTCTTGGGCATGGACGTGATCGTATGCACCACCGCCGCCAATGACGACGAAGCGCGCGCGCTGTTGCGCGGCTTCAACTTTCCGTTTCGCAGCTAGAGCGCCCAGGAGGGCTCTCGGAGGAAGCAATGGCCAAGCAGAGTTCGGTCAACAAGAACAAGCATCGCAGGCAGATGGTCGCGCGCTATGCGCCCAAGCGCAAGAAGCTCAAAGCCATCGCCAGCGATCTGACGAAGCCGGCGGAGGAGCGCTTTGCCGCGCGCCTCAAGCTCGCCCAGCTGCCGCGCAACTCGTCGGCCACGCGCATCCGCAACCGCTGCGAGCTCACCGGGCGCGCGCGCGGCTACTACCGCAAGCTGCGCGTCTGCCGCAACATGCTGCGCGAGCTGGCGAGCCAGGGCCTGATCCCCGGCATGGTCAAGTCGAGCTGGTAAGGAGCACGCGACCCCATGAACGATCCGCTCGGCGATATGCTGACCCGCATCCGCAACGCGCAGCAGCGCCGCCGCCCCAAGGTGTCGTCGCCGGCCTCCAAGCTGCGCCAGCGGGTGCTCGACGTGCTCGTTGACGAGGGCTATATCCGCGGCTACGCGCGCGTGGACCACAAGAACGGCCCCTCGGAGTTCGAGATCGAGCTCAAGTACGCCAACGGCCATCCTGCGATCCGCGAAATCTCGCGCGTGTCGAAGCCCGGGCGCCGCGTCTACAAGGCCGTGCGCGACCTGACGACGGTCGCCAACGGTTTGGGCGTTGCGATCCTGTCCACGCCCAAGGGCGTGATGTCGGATACGCGCGCGCGGGAGGAGAACGTCGGCGGCGAAATCCTCTGCAACGTGTTCTAGTCGTGACCGGCCGGGCCGGCCGGAATTGGGCAAGTCAAGGAAACGACGATGTCGCGCATTGGTAGAAATCCGGTTCCCGTGCCTGCGGGCGTGACCGTCACGGTCGACGGGCAGACGGTGAAGGCGAAGGGGCCGAAGGGCGAGCTGTCCTTCACGGCGCCCGAGCAGATCGAGGTCAAGAAGGGCGCCGACGGTGTCGAGGTCAGCCCGCGCGAGGAAACCAAGATGGCGCGCTCCATGTGGGGTATGTCGCGCACGCAGATTCGCAACCTGATGGAAGGCGTGACCAAAGGGTACGCGCATACCCTGGAGATTCACGGCGTCGGCTTCCGTGCCGCGCTCAAGGGCAAGGACCAGCTGCAGCTGCAGGTGGGCTTCAGCCACGATGTGATCCATACGATCCCTGCGGGTGTCGACGTGAAGGTCGCGGGGGCCAAGCAGGAAGTGATCGAGGTCAGCGGCATCGACAAGCAGAAGGTCGGGCAGATGGCCGCCGTCATCCGCGCCTCGCGCCCGCCCGAGCCCTATCAGGGCAAGGGCATCCGCTATCGCGGGGAATACATCCACCGCAAGGAAGGCAAGAAGAAGTGAGGCGCTCGCCATGCACGGCAAGCTGAACCAGTTCGAACGCCGCCAGCAGCGGGTTCGCCGTACCCTGGCCACCGGCCGGAGCGGACGGGCGCGCCTGTCGGTGTTCCGTTCCTCCAAGCACATCTATGCCCAGGTCATCGACGACGCGAACGGCCACACCGTTGCGGCCGCCTCGACGCTGGAGAAAGACCTCAAGGGCCAGCTCAAGACCGGTGCCGACAAGGCCGCCGCGGCTGCCGTCGGCAAACTGCTCGCCGAGCGTGCCAAGAAGGCCGGCGTCGACAGGGTCGTGTTCGATCGCGGCGGTTATCGCTTTCACGGGCGCATCAAAGCTTTGGCCGATGGCGCCCGCGAAGGCGGATTGAACTTCTAACGAGCAAGGAAAGGCATCCACGTGGCTCGCAACCCCGGCAGGGACAGGGACCGCAACCGCGATCGCGAGGAACGCGACAGCGAGTTCGCCGACAAGCTCGTGCACATCAACCGCGTGGCCAAGGTGGTCAAGGGCGGCAAGCGCTTCGGCTTCGCGGCGCTGGTGGTCGTCGGCGACCAGAAGGGTCGCGTCGGCTTCGGCCACGGCAAGGCGCGCGAGGTGCCGGAAGCGATCCGCAAGGCTACTGAAGCCGCGCGCCGCGGGCTCATCCGCGTGCCGCTGCGCGAGGGCCGCACGCTGCATCACGACTCGGAAGGGCGGCACGGCTCGGGCAAGGTCGTGCTGCGCTCCGCGCCGCCCGGCACCGGCATCATCGCCGGCGGCCCGACACGCGCCGTCTTCGAGATGCTGGGCGTGCACGACGTCGTCGCGAAGTCGCTGGGCTCCACCAACCCCTACAACATGGTGCGCGCCACCTTCGACGCGCTGAAGGGCCAGGAGAACCCGCGCGGCGTGGCGGCGCGGCGCGGCAAGAAGGTGAGCGAGATCGTGGCACGCCGCCGCGACGGCTCGGCCGGAGATGCCGAAGCCGCCGCCGGCGAGGCCGCCTGAGTCCGGAGATAGAGTGCGATGGCAGACAAGAGGAGCCCGGCCAAGTCGGGGAAGACCATCACGGTGGAACAGGTCGCGAGCCCGCAGCGGCGGCCTCACGACCAGCGTGAGACCCTCATCGGTCTGGGCCTCAACAAGATGCGCCGCCGCAGCACGCTGGAGGACACTCCTGCCGTGCGCGGCATGATCCACAAGATCCGCCACCTCGTGCGCGTGGTCGAAGACAAGGCGTAAGCCACAGGCAGCCGACAGGAGCGGCGAATTCAGATGCGCCTCAACGAGCTCAAGGACAATCCCGGATCGCGCAAGATGCGCATCCGCATCGGCCGCGGCATCGGCTCCGGCATGGGGAAGCAGGGCGGCCGCGGCGGCAAAGGCCAGACCGCGCGCGCGGGCGTCCGGCTCGGCGGCTTCGAGGGTGGCCAGATGCCACTTCACCGCCGTCTGCCCAAGCGCGGCTTCAACTCGCGCGACCGTCGCGAGTTCAACGAGGTCAGCCTCGAGCGTCTGCAAGCGGCGGTGGATGCCAACCTGGTCGATGTCTCCAAGCCCGTGGACGTGGCGGCCCTGGTCGCCGCCGGCGTGCTCCGCCGCCCGCTCGACGGCGTGCGCATACTGGGCGGAGGGGAGCTGAAGGCCAAGCTGGCGCTGACGGTCGATCACGTCACCGCGAGCGCGCGGGCGGCCGTGGAAGGGGCCGGCGGCTCGGTCGCGCTGATCGAGAAGAAGGTGTTGCCGGCAGACGAGGCCAAGCGCAAGAAGTCGGCCGCCAAGAAGGAGAAGGCCGGCAAGAAGAAGCCGGCGGCAACAGAGGACTGACAAGGGCCGCACGCGGCCGACGGCCCTGCGCGGTCGGCGGCGCCGGCAGGGTCGCCGCGGCGCTTGCGCCGGTCCGTCCTCCGTCCCATGTTGGTGGCAGCCTGGGGGAGCGCCGGGAGCCCGGCCGAGACCGGGGAGAGGCCCAAGGAGAACGCTGATGGTATCCGCTGCCGAGCAACTTGCGGCCAATCTCAACTTCGGCGCCTTTTCCAAGGCCGAGGAGCTGAAGAAGCGGATCTGGTTCACGCTTGCCGCGCTCGTCGTCTACCGGCTCGGCACCTACATCCCGATCCCCGGCATCAACCCGGCCGCCTTCGCGGAGAGCTTCAAGGCGCAGTCTTCGGGCATCCTCGGCATGTTCAACATGTTTGCCGGCGGTGCCGTCGAGCGCATGGCGATCTTCGCGCTCAACATCATGCCCTACATCTCCGCCTCCATCATCATGCAGCTGATGACGAGCGTGGTGCCGACGCTCGAGGCCCTCAAGAAGGAAGGCGAGCAGGGCAGAAAGCAGATCAACCAGTACACCCGCTACCTGACCGTGGCGCTGGCCGCGTTCCAAGCCTACGGCATCGCCTTTGGGCTCGAAGGCTCGCGCGGCGCCTCGGGGCCGGTCGTGATCGACCCCGGCTGGTTCTTCCGCATCTCCACCGTGGTGACGCTGGTCGGCGGCACCATGTTCCTGATGTGGCTCGGCGAACAGATTACGGCCCGCGGCGTCGGCAACGGCACCTCGCTCATCATCATGGCCGGCATCGTCGCCGGCCTACCGAGTGCGCTTGCCGGCCTGCTCGAGCTGTCGCGCCAGGGGGCTATCAGCTGGCCGCTGCTCATCGCGCTGCTGGCGCTGATGCTTGCCGTCGTCGCGGTGATCGTGTTCGTCGAGCGCGCCCAGCGACGCCTGCTGGTCCAGTACCCCAAGCGGCAGATGGGCAACCGCATGTTCCAGGGCGATGCCTCGCATCTGCCGCTGAAGCTCAACTCCTCCGGCGTGATCCCGCCGATCTTTGCCTCCTCGCTGCTCCTGCTACCGATCACGGCAGCCCAGTTCAGTGCGGGGGCGGGTCCGGAGTGGCTCAACGCCATCGTCGCGGCGCTCGGGCGCGGCCAGCCGCTGTACCTGGCCGTCTACGTGGCGCTGATCGTATTCTTCGCCTTCTTCTACACGGCGATCGTCTTCAACCCGCAGGAGACGGCCGACAACCTGCGCAAATACGGCGGTTTCCTGCCGGGCATCCGTCCCGGCACCAAGACGGCCGAGTACATCGACTACGTGCTCACCCGCATCACCGTGGTCGGCGCCATCTATCTGGCGCTGGTTTGCGTGCTGCCCGAGCTGCTGATCGCCTATGCGGCAGTGCCCTTCTACTTCGGCGGTACGTCGCTGCTCATCGCCGTCAGCGTGACCATGGATACGGTGGCGCAGGTCCAGGGGCACCTGCTGGCCCACCAGTACGAGGGCCTCATCAAGAAGGCGAAGCTGCGAGGGGCGACGAGGCGATGAAGCACCTGATCCTGCTGGGTCCGCCGGGGGCCGGCAAGGGGACGCAGGCCAAGGAGATCGCCGCCAGGCACGGGCTGGTCCAGCTTTCAACCGGAGACATGCTGCGCGCCGCGGTGGCAGCCGGCACCGAGGTGGGGCGCAGGGCCAAGGCGATCATGGACAAGGGGGAACTCGTCCCCGACGCCGTGGTGATCAATATCATCTCCGACCGCCTCGACGCTCCCGACTGCAAGGGCGGGGCGATCCTGGACGGCTTCCCACGCACGCTGGCGCAGGCCGCCGCGCTCGACGCGTTGATGGCGGCCAAGAAGCGCAGGCTCGATGCCGTGATCGAGCTGAAGGTCGACGACGACGAGCTGATCTCGCGCATCTCGGGACGCTTCACGTGCGCCAAGTGCGGCGAGGGCTATCACGACCGGTTCAAGCAACCCAAGGTCAAGGGCGTTTGCGACGTGTGCAAGGGCACCGAGTTCACGCGCCGGCCGGACGACAACGCCGAGACCGTGACCCGGCGCCTGATGGTCTACTATCGGGAGACCTCGCCGCTCATCGGCTACTATTTCTGCAAGGGCAACCTGCACTCGGTGGACGGCATGGCCTCCATCGCCGAGGTGTCCAAGGCAATCGACAAGATTCTGGCGCGTCTCAAGTGAGACCGCTTGAACGGTGCACGGAAAGGATGCCGGCGTGGTTGACGGAAATGGCACACTCGGCTAAAAGACCGTCGCTTTCGGCTTGAAAAACCGTGATCGGACTTGGCGGGCGATGCGCCAAGGCCGATTCGCATGCGTTTTCAATGTGTCGGGCCGGCGTCGAGGTGGCGGGCGATGCTGGCGGGATGGAACGGCGCCGTTTCAGGAGACAGACGTGGCCCGTATTGCAGGCGTTAACATTCCAACGCAGAAACGCGTTGTCATTGCCCTTCAGTACATCCACGGCATTGGGCCGAAGTTTGCCAAGGAGGTCTGCCAGAAGGCGGGCATCCCCCAGGAACGTCGCGTCAACCAGCTGACGGACGCGGAGGTCCTGCAGATCCGCGAGACGATCGACCGCGACTACGTGGTCGAAGGCGATCTGCGGCGCGAGGTTGCCATGAACATCAAGCGGCTGATGGACCTTGGCTGCTACCGCGGCCTGCGCCATCGCCGCGGTCTCCCAGTCCGCGGCCAGCGCACCCACACCAACGCGCGTACCCGCAAGGGCAAGGCGAGGCCGATCGCCGGCAAGAAGAAGGTAACGGCCTGAAGGCGGTTCTGCGCCACGTGGCGGCCTGGCAGGTGCTGGCCGATGCTGCCGATCGATACATGTCCTGGAGATGGAAGTGAATGGCTAAAGAGCAGCAGCAAACCGGCCGCGGCAAGCCGCGCCGGCGCGAGCGCAAGAACATCACGTCGGGTGTGGCGCATGTGAGCGCCACCTTCAACAATACGATGATCACCATAACCGACGCGCAGGGCAACACCATCGCCTGGTCGTCGTCCGGCACGATGGGCTTCAAGGGCTCGCGCAAGTCGACGCCCTACGCCGCCCAGATGGCGGCCGAGGACGCCGGCAAGAAGGCGATGGAGCACGGCATGAAGGTCCTCGAGGTCGAGGTGATGGGCCCGGGGTCCGGCCGCGAGTCGGCGCTGCGGGCGCTTCAGGCGGTGGGCTTCCAGATCACCTCGATTCGCGACGTAACCTCGATCCCGCACAACGGCTGCCGTCCGCGCAAGCGCCGCCGGGTGTAGGTGCGCTCTACAATCAAGACCGGCGAGCGGCCACCCTTCCCCCGGTGAAGCGGCTCGCCCCCGACAACCAAGACTCCGCGAGGCCTCAAGTGGCAAACGTGCTGCAAAAGAACTGGCAGGACCTGATCAAGCCGACCAAGCTCGAGATCACGTCGGGCCGGGTGAAGAACAAGGTCGCCACCATGGTGGCGGAGCCGCTGGAGCGCGGCTTCGGCATGACGCTCGGCAATGCGCTGAGGCGCGTGCTGCTCTCCTCCCTGCAGGGCGCGGCCATCACCACCGTGCACATCGACGGCGTGCTGCACGAGTTCTCGTCGATCCCCGGCGTGCGCGAGGACGTGACCAACATCGTCCTCAACATCAAGGAGATCGCGCTGCGCGTCCATTCCGAGGGCGTAAAGCGCATGGTGCTGAAGAAGGAGGGACCGGGACAGGTCAAGGCCTCCGACATCGAGGCGAGCTCGGAGGTCGAGATTCTCAACCCCGACCACGTGATCTGCACCCTCGACCAGGGCGCCTCGATCCGCATGGAGTTCACGGCGAGCATGGGCAAGGGATTTGTGCCCTCTGAGCGCAACCGGCCGGACGATGCGCCGATCGGCCTGATCCCCGTCGACAGTCTGTTCAGCCCGGTCAAGAAGGTGTCCTACCGTGTGGAGAACACCCGCGAGGGTCAGATCCTCGACTACGACAAGCTGACCATGATGGTGGAGACCGACGGCTCGGTCACGGCCGAGGACTCCGTGGCGCTGGCGGCGCGCATTCTGCAGGATCAGCTCGCCGTCTTCATCAACTTCGAGGAGCCGAAGAAGGCAATCGAGGAGGGCGCCAAGCATCCCGAACTCGCCTTCAATGCCGCGCTGCTCAAGAAGGTGGACGAACTCGAGCTGTCGGTCCGTTCGGCCAACTGCCTGAAGAACGACAACATCGTCTACATCGGCGACCTGATCCAGAAGACGGAAGCCGAGATGCTGCGCACCCCGAACTTCGGTCGCAAGTCGCTGAACGAGATCAAGGAGGTGCTGGCCAGCATGGGCCTGCATCTCGGCATGGAGGTGCCGAACTGGCCGCCCGACAACATCGAGGACCTGGCCAAGAGGTTCGAGGATCAGTATTGAGGTGAGTGAGTAGGCGCCAGGCAGGAGGCAGGTGCAACGCCTCTATTGCCGATTGCCTGCTGGACACTGCCGAGCCAACGCGAGGCCAAAGAACCTCGCTTCAACAACCTGAAGGGTAACGTTCGATGCGACACAAAAAGCTAGGACGGCGCTTCGGCCGCCAGAGCGCGCACCGCCAGGCGATGTTCTCCAACATGGCGGCTTCGCTCATCATGCACGAGCAGATCGTCACCACGCTGGCCAAGGCGAAGGACCTCAAGCGAGTGATGGACAAGTACATCACGCTCGCCAAGCGCGGCGACTTGAACTCCCGCCGCCTCGCCGCGTCGAGGATGCGCGACGATGCCATGGTCAAGAAGCTCTTCGACACGCTGGGCCCGCGCTACAAGGACCGCGCCGGCGGCTACACGCGGGTGCTCAAGGCCGGCTACCGCCATGGCGATTCCGCGCCCGTCGCCGTGATCGAGCTGGTTGACCGCGACGAAAGCGTGAAGGGCGTCGCCGACAAGGCCCGCTCCGAGGCGATGAAGGAAGCCGCGGCGGGCGGCTGAGGCGGCCCCGTCGCCGCCCTGAGCCCCGCCGAAGGGCGGATGTCGCGTCCTGAGTCGTGCTTCGACGAGCTCAGCACGGGGTCAGAGCGCGTGGGTGGGAGCGGGCAGCCCTGCAACGTCCGCTGGCCCCTGAGCGTGGCAGTGCTGGCCCTTGCGGCTCCATTGCCTTCTAAGCTCCGCGTTCAGGCCCTATAGTCCTCACAAAGCGAGTCCGGGTGCGGCGGGCGTTGATTGCTTCGTCGCATGGCAGCGAGGCAGGAGGCGCAATGACAGGTTCGTCGGCGGCACGGGTAAGCCTCGCAATCCTCCTGCTCGCACCGCTTGCCGTAGCAGGCGTGGCCCCCGCCACCGCCCAGCGCAAGGAGCCGCCGCCGTCGCGCGAAGCGGCACAATATTCGTTCGCACCGATCGTGAAGCGGGCCGCACCGGCCGTCGTCAACGTCTACGTACGCGGGCGCGTGTCGACGTTCGTGTCGCCGTTCGCGGACGATCCGCTGTTCCGCCGCTTCTTCGGCGAGCGCTTCGGCATGCCGCAGGAGCGCATGCAGAACTCACTGGGCTCGGGCGTGATCGTCAGCGCGGACGGCATCGTCGTCACCAACACCCACGTGGTGAAAGTCGGCGGCGCGGCCGAGATCAGGATCGCACTCGCCGACCGGCGGGAGTTCGACGCCAAGGTCATCCAGCTCGACGACAAATCCGATATCGCCGTGCTGCGGATCGAGGGCGGCGACGGGCGCTTTCCCTTCCTCGAGTTCGAGAACTCCGACAACATCGAGGTCGGCGACCAGGTGCTGGCGATCGGCAATCCCTTCGGCATCGGCCAGACGGTGACGAGCGGCATCATCTCCGCGCTCGCCCGCACCGAAGTCGGCAAGTCCGAGACGCAGGTGTTCCTGCAGACGGATGCCGCCATCAATCCCGGCAACTCCGGCGGAGCGCTGGTGGACATGGCGGGCCGGGTCGTCGGCATCAACACGGCCATCTACTCCCGCTCCGGCGGCTCGCATGGCGTGGGCTTCGCCATACCCTCAAACCTCGTCAAGCTGGTCGTCGGCAGTGCGGTTGCGGGGCGCAAGCTGGAGCGGCCCTGGCTCGGCGCCAAGCTCGAGTCGGTGACGCGCGAGTTGGCTGACGCCATCGGCCTTCCCCGGGTCGCCGGCGCGCTGGTCTCGCGCGTGACGGACGGCAGCCCTGCCGCCGATGCCGGGTTGCAGGCAGGTGACGTAATCCTTTCCGTGGACGGTCACGAGGCGGTCGATGCGCGGGCCCTGCTCTACCGGCTGACCACGCACGGCCTCGGCGGCAGCGTCCGCCTCGAGGTCTTCCGCAAGGGCAGGAGCGTGCCGGTCAATCTGGCGTTGCGTGGGGCGCCCCCCGCGGGGAAGGACGATGTGCGCAATCTGTCGGGCGCGCACCCCTTCGACGGCGCGCGCGTTGCCAACATCATGCCGGCGGTGGCCGACGAGCTGGGCCTCGACGAGCAGGAGGGCGTTGTCATCCTGTCGGTGCGGGCGAACTCGCGCGCTGCCCGCATCGGCTTCCGGGCGGGTGACATCATCCAGCAGGTTGGGCGCAGTAAGATCGAGACGGTCGGCGATCTGGAGGGCCTCTTGAAGGAGCGCCAGCAGGTGTGGCTGGTCCTGCTCAAGCGCGGCAATCAGCAGGTCAGGCTGCAGCTCGCGGGGTAGGCGTTGGCGTAGGGTGCAAGAGGCGAAGCCGGATTGCACCGGGGCGGGGTCGATCGGTGCAATACGGCTGACGCCTATTGCACCCTACATCCCCCGTGGCGCTATGATCGGGCCATGACGAACCTGTTCCAAGCTGCGGGCCTGGAGAAGGAGGCGCCGCGTCCGCTTGCCGACCGGCTGCGGCCCAAGCGGCTGTCCGAGGTCGTGGGCCAGGATCACCTGGTCGGACCCGAAGGCACGCTGACCCGCGCGCTCAAGGGCGGGCGGCTGCAGAGCATGATCCTGTGGGGGCCGCCGGGCACGGGCAAGACCACGGCCGCGCGGCTGCTGGCGGACGAGACGAACCTCGTCTTCGAGCAGCTCTCGGCGATCTTCTCCGGCGTGCAGGACCTGCGCAAGGCCTTCGACCGCGCCAAGAGCCGGCGCGAGACCAGCAAGGGCACGCTGCTGTTCATCGACGAGATCCACCGTTTCAACCGCTCGCAGCAGGACAGCTTCCTGCCGTACATGGAGGACGGCACGATCACGCTGGTGGGTGCGACCACCGAAAATCCCTCCTTCGAGCTCAACGGCGCCGTGCTGTCGCGCGCTCTGGTGCTGGTCTTTCATCGCCTCGACGCGTCGGCGCTGGAGCTGCTGCTGGCGCGCGCCGAGAAGGAGGAGGGCCGCCCCCTGCCGCTCGACGCGGAGGCGCGCGAGACATTGAAAGCCATGGCCGACGGCGATGGCCGCACCGTGCTCAATATGGCCGAGGAGCTGTTCGGCTCGGTTGTGCGGGGTGCCGCGCCGCTCGGGCGCGCGGAGCTGACCGAACTCGTGCAGCGCCGCGCGCCCCTCTACGACAAGTCGCGCGACGGCCACTACAACCTGATCAGTGCGCTCCACAAATCCGTGCGCGGTTCCGATCCCGACGCCGCGCTCTACTGGCTGGCGCGCATGCTGGTGGGCGGCGAGGACCGCCTCTACCTCGCGCGACGGTTGGTGCGCATGGCCATCGAGGATATCGGCCTTGCCGACCCCCAGGCCGTCGTACAGGCGCTCGCAGCCAAGGAGGCCTTCGATTTCCTGGGCAGCCCGGAAGGCGAGCTGGCGCTGGCGCAGACCGTGGTCTACCTGGCCACTGCGCCCAAATCCAACGCCGCCTACGTTGCCTTCGGCGCCGCGATGCGCTCTGCCAAGGAGAGCGGCAGCCTGGCCCCGCCCAAGCATATCCTCAATGCGCCGACGCGGCTGATGAAGGAGGAGGGCTACGGCGCCGGCTACGACTACGACCACGATACGGCCGACGCCTTCTCGGGACAGAACTACTTCCCCGACGGCATGCCGCGCGAGCAGTTCTACGATCCGCCCGGCCGCGGCTTCGAGGCGGAGATCAGGAAGCGGCTCGAGTATTGGGCGAAGCTGCGCGCCGAGCGGGCTGGGTGACACCCCTTTTGCCATCCCGGCCGGAGCGCGATAGTGCGGACAGCCGGGACCCAGAGGTCGGGGCGTGCTCTCGTTCGTGGCCCTGGGTTCCGGAGATTCTGCTTCGCAAAATTCCGGAATGACAGCGAGGGGACGCAGCGTTCCCGGGCTTCGGCGGGGATGACAGGTCGGGCAGATTGGCAGCTTCGCTCGCGCCGCCCTATACTCAGCGGCAGCGCAGCAATCCCGGAGCCGCCATGGTCGCGTTCAAGGATCTCTGGTATCGGCACCCCGCGAACAACTCCACGCAATATCCCTGCATCGCCCCCCACAGCCTCACCAGCATGGAGGGCAAACACGTCGCGCGCGGGTTACCGGTGTTCGGCAACCAATGCTCGATCCGCATGGGCGTGTGCCTGAAGAATGCCGGCGTCTCGCCCGGCATCCTCCGCCTGGTGACCTGCGGGGTGCATGAGGCCGACGAGATGCACATCATTCGCGCCGCCGACCTGGCGCGGGGGCTTGCCGGCGCCTCCATCGAAGGCATCGGCAAGGTGGAACGCATCACCGGCACCGAGGCGTCGCACTTCTATGGCAAGCTCTACGGCCGCACCGGCATCATCTACATCCAGGATTACTGGAAGCGCCATGGCGAGACCACACCCACCGGCGACCACATCGATGTCTGGAACGGCTACCGCTCGTCGACGAAGTGGCTGATGGAGTGGTTCTCCTGGCTCGGCTACTACTCCAACTACGTGCAAGCCAAGGAAATCTGGTTCTGGGACGTGAAGTAGCCTCCGTCCGGTCCGCGCCTCGGAGCAAGCCGCAATGCGCTACGTGATAGCCATGGTCGTGGCGATCATCATCACGCTGCTGGTCACCATCTTCGTCAGTCCGCTGCTCGCGGGCATGGCCGTCGACCGCTTCACCTTCGACAGCCCCGACGAGATGGGCAACCTCGAGGACGGCGTCTACATGCTGAGCAATCTCGCCGGCTTGCTCGTAGGCTGGGGCATCGGCTGGGTGATCGGCGGGCGCATCGTCAGCCCGCCGACGCCGCCGGCCTGACGCCGCGGTGTACGCATAGGGCCTCGATCACCGCCGATCAGGCAGCCGCTTCCACCCGCTTGAGCGCCGCCTGCAGTTTTGTCAGGGTGGCCTCGAAGTCGACCCGGCGCTCGCGGCTTTCCTCCACCACCTCGGGCGGTGCCTTGGCGACGAAGTCGGCATTGCCAAGCTTGGCGTCGATCTTGCGGATCTCGCCCCGCGCCTTCTCGATCTCGCGTCCGAGCCGCACCCGCTCCGCGCCCATGTCGACCACGCCTGCCAGCGGCAGGGCGGCGATCGTCTCGCCGAGCACGATCTGGGCCGAACCCTTGGGCGGCGCCTTGGCGTGCGAGACATCGTCGAGGCGGGCCAGGCGCTTGATCGTCTCCTCGTGATGCTCGGCGCGGCCCCGCAGCGCTGCACTGGCGCCGACCAGCACCAGTGGGATCCTGGCACCGGCCGGCACGTTCATCTCGTTGCGGACCGAGCGCACCTCGCTCACCAGCCGCACCAGCCAGCCGATCTCCTCGTCGGCCTCGGCGTTGGTAAGCCCCTCGAGCTCGGGCCAGGAACTCAGGCACAGCAGGTTCTGGCGCTCGACGCCGACCTCAACGAGGCGCGCCCAGAGCTCCTCCGTGATGAAGGGCATGAACGGGTGAAGGAGCTTGAGGACCTGGTCCAGCGCCCAGGCTACGGTGGCGCGGGTCTCGGCCTTGGCCGTCTCGTCGTTGCCGATGAGTATGGGCTTGGCAAGCTCCAAGTACCAATCGCAGAACGTGCCCCAGGTGAAGTCGTATATGGCGTTCGCCGCCTCGTTGAACTTGTAGGCCTCGATTCCGGCGGTGACGGCGGCGGCCGTGCGCTCGACCTCGCCGGCGATCCAGCGGTTGATGGTTTCCTTGACGCCGCCGGGCTTGAATTCGCGCTGGCGGACGCACTCGTTCATCTCGGCAAAGCGGGCGGCATTCCACAGCTTGGTCGCGAAGTTGCGATAGCCCTCGATCCGCGCGGTGGAGAGCTTCACGTCGCGCCCCTGAGCAGCCATGGCCGAGAGCGTGAAGCGCAGCGCGTCGGCTCCGTACCGGTCGATGACGACCAGGGGATCCATGACGTTACCCTTCGTCTTCGACATCTTGGTGCCCCTCTCGTCGCGAACGAGGGCGTGGATGTAGACGTCGCGGAACGGCACTCTGTCCATGAAGTGCAGCCCCATCATCATCATGCGCGCGACCCAGAAGAAGATGATGTCGAAGCCGGTGACGAGGCTGCTGGTGGGATAGAAGCGGGCGAGCTCCGGCGTCCTGTCGGGCCAGCCCAGCGTCGAGAACGGCCACAGCGCGGAGGAGAACCACGTGTCCAGCACGTCCTCGTCCCGCTTCAACTCGACGTCTTTCTTGTAGTGGGCCTTGGCGGCCTTGGACGCGCCGGCCTCGTCAAGCGCCACGAAGATCTTGCCGTCCGATCCGTACCACGCAGGGATCTGGTGCCCCCACCAGATCTGGCGCGAAATGCACCAGGGCTGGATGTTGCGCATCCACTCGAAGTAGGTCTTCTCCCAGTTCTTCGGGATGATCCTGGTGTCGCCGCTCTCGACGGCGGCAATGGCGCGCTTGGCGAGCTCCGCGGCGTTGACGTACCACTGGTCCGTGAGCCACGGCTCGACGACGGCACCGCCGCGTTGCGCGTGCGGCACGGGGTGCATGTTGACCTCGATCTTGTCGACGAGGCCCCCCGCCTCCAGGTCCGCGACCACGCGCTTGCGCGCCTCGAAGCGGTCGAGGCCGCGGTACTGCTCCGGCACGGCATCGTTGAGGCACGCCGTGGCGTCGAAAATATTGATCACCGGGAGGCCGTGCCGCTTGCCGACCTCGAAGTCGTTGAAATCATGGGCCGGCGTGATCTTGACCGCGCCCGAGCCCTTCTCAGGGTCGGAGTACTCGTCGGCCACGATCGGAATCTCGCGCCCGACCAATGGCAGCCGGACGGCCGCCTTCGCGTCCACGAGCGCCTTATAGCGCGCGTCCTCGGGGTGCACAGCGACGGCCGTGTCGCCCAGCATCGTCTCGGGCCGGGTGGTGGCGACGACGATGTGGTCCTTGTCGTAGCCCGGCACGGGCTTCGTCAGCGGATATTTGAAATGCCATAAGCTGCCCTTGACCTCGATCATGTCGACCTCAAGGTCGGACAGGGCACTCTGGAACTCCGGGTCCCAGTTGACGAGGCGCTTGTCCTTGTAGATCAGCTTCGCATTGTAAAGATCGACGAACACCTTGAGCACGGCCTTGCTCAGGCCCTCGTCCATGGTGAAACGCTCGCGGCCCCAATCGCATGAGGCGCCGAGGCGCTTGAGCTGATTGACGATGGTGCCACCGCTCTCGGCCTTCCACGTCCACACCCTGTCGATAAACTTGGCGCGTCCGATGGCGTGCCGGTTGGGCTCTTGGCGCTCCATCAGCTGCCGCTCGACGACCAGCTGCGTGGCAATCCCCGCATGGTCCGTGCCGGGCTGCCACAGGACGTCCTTGCCGCGCATGCGCTCGAACCGACAGAGCACGTCCTGCAGCGTATTGTTGAGCGCATGACCCATGTGCAGCGAGCCCGTCACGTTCGGCGGCGGGATGACAATGCAGTAGGGGGCGGCTTTGGTGCGCTCCGGACGGCCGGCCTTGAAGGCCTCGGCCGTCATCCACTCGGCATGGATGCGCGCCTCGATGTCGGCGGGCTGATACGTTTTCTCGAGCATGGCGGTACGAATTACGGAAACGAGTTTGGGGCGGGGGATGCTAGGCGTCAGCCTTGGGGGCGGCGCGCTCGGCAGCAAGCGAGCGGGCCACTTCCTCGCGCACCACCTTCTCCACCATGCGCGGCAGGTTGTTGTCGAGCCAATGGCGGATTACCGGTTCGAGCAGCTCGGCGATCACCTGCTCGAGAGTGCGCGTACCGGGCCCGCCTGCCGGCGCGGCATGAGCAGCGCTGTTGAGATCGCCCGGGGTGGGCTTGGCGACCGCATCAGGGGAGGCCGCGTCGGTGGCCCGGGTGGCCGCCGCAATGAACGGGGGCGGCGGGGGCGGCGTTGCCGGCGCGGCAGGCAGGATCGGCGGAGGAACGACCGGCGCCGGCTCGGCAAGCGCGGGGCCACCGCTCGCCGGCAGCGAGGACAGGCTGAGCAGGGCGGACGCGAACGCCGGCAGCGTGGCTGCCGGCGCCTCAGCTGGCTTTTCGGGCGCAGTTTCCGGAATTGCCACCCCTTCTGCCTGCGGAGCGGCAAACGCAGGGCGCTTGGCATCCCCATCCGCGCCACCCTCCGGCTCTGGCTTGCCGGTCGCCTCCATCTCGTCGCCGAAGAGCGGCGGCAGGGAAGCGCGCAGTACCTCGGGCCGGGAAAGCTCGATCTGATCGGCGGCCGGCTCGGCTGACGCTTTCTGCGCTTGCACCGGCTCCGGCGCCGGAGCCTTTTCGCGGCTTACCTCCCGCGACGGGTCCGCGAGGACGTGGCCGGCAAACCACCGCCCGCCCGGCTCGCCGGCCGCGTCAAGCGGCTTGGCGGCCAGCCTCGCCTTGTCGGGGTCGTGTGCGAGAATGTCGGCCAGATCGTCATCGTCGGCCACTGCGCCGTTGCCTCCGTTGAGCGCCCCGGCCAACCGGTCGGACAGCAGGGCGTCCAGGCCGGTCGCCGGGCCGAGCGGCGGCAGCTCCGGCAGGACGGGGTCGGCTTTTGCATGACCGTTGCGGTCACTAGAACCGCCCTCTCCGGCCAGAGTCCTGCGTATCGACGCGATGATCTCCTCCAGGCTTTTCGCCGAGGTCGCATCCGGCTTGCTCATGCCGCACCTCATTCCTAACAGCTCCGTCCGCTCGGGCCTGCCCTTGCCGGGCATGCCTCCGAACCGGAGGAGAAATCGCCTTGTCAGCCTCCGCGCACTCTATAGCGAAGGCCTGCCCGCTGCACCAGCACACCCCGCCGCACATCGTCTGGGCGCCGGCCCATTGCCCAGACTAAGGCCGGCGCATGGCGGTAATCGGGCCTATTTCACGGGCACGTGGGGGCCTTGGAGCACCTCGCGGCGGCCGTCGGAGTGGGTGATGGAGATGTCGAACCATTTGCGCCGCACGTCGTGATAGTAGGCGTCCGGGTCGTACACCAGGGAGGCC
>JBFWRV010000004.1:0-153626 GCA_050248715.1 Hyphomicrobiaceae bacterium
AGACGCCAACGGCAGGCGCTCCTGCATTGGGCATACGACAGTCGTAAGCTGTAGACGAAATGCGACTTCCCTGTCGGAGCACGTTGCGCTCGAAGTGAGGGCTACCGCGATAGCGGTTTAGTGCAATATCCGTTTTGCGACACGATTCTCACATGTTGTCAAGGTCTCGGGTCCCCTTCTTCTTTTTAAAAGGAACCCCCTAATCTGAGTATTTTAAATATTAGTATTATTAAATGCATATTCTTATAATGAATGACTTCGGCGGGTCGAAGTCTAGAAGTGAGCGGGGCGAAATCTTGATTTCGGCAGGCCGAAATCAGGCTTTCGCCTTGCGTTTGACGGTGAACTTGATGGTGTACAGGTTAGTCTTCCCTTGCCCACGGCGGGTGATCTCAATGAGCTCAGCGGCTTCAAGCTCCTTGATGAACTCGTTGGTGCGCGAGACGCTCATGCCCATATCGCCGGCGAGGCGTTCCTGGCCGGGAAAGCAGTGGTTGTTGTGCCAGGCGTAGCTGAGGAACATCGAGTAGACCACCTTGGCGCCCACGGAGAGGTCAGCGTTGCGCAGGATGAAGTTGGGGACCTGGGTGAACCCCTGAGTAGCTACCGGATCGGCAGACTGGAGCGTGATGTTGCGCTCGATGTGGGCCAGGTTGGCTCCGATGTGCTCCATGTGCGAATTGTAGCGCGGCTACCCTGCTGTGATGCCGTTTATCAACAGTGGGCAGTTGCTCCAGGTAGCTATGATACCCGCGGTTCGCCTTCCCTTTCCTCGGAGTCATTCACGACGGTAGCGCGGATATTCTCGCTAGTCTCTGATTTGCCGCGCACAAGTTGCGCGAGTGCACCAAAGACCGGTGCGACGTTGCTATTGATTGTTTCCAGCAACTGGCGCTGACCGTCAATGATGGCCTTCATCCCGCTGATCTGCGCGCGGCGGTCGATGAGTTCCTCGCGCAGGAACTTGATCTGGTCGTCCTTCTCCTCGATCCGCTTTTCCAATTGCTCGACATAGGCTGCTGTGGGGGCTGATGCAGCCTGCTGCGACAGACCCCCGGCAGGGTTCTCTTGTTCAGCATCGTCCTTCCCTGCTGCAGCATGCTGCAGCCTGCTGGAGCCTGCTGCGTCAGTGTTGTCGTTGAGCGCTTCCTTGGGGGTGTCGGAGCCTGCTGCAGCCTGCTCCAGCCGCCTGCGCTTCTGTTCCTCGAACTGCTTGAGATCCCCGATCAGGCCCGGCACGGAAGCGGGGTCGATGTACCACTGCGGACCCGTGGGCGTCGGAAACTTGGCGGCGGCAAGCGCACCAGTCTGGCAGAAGAACTTGATGCGGCGATCGGAGCGGGGCACGCCAGCTTCGGCCAGAAGTCCCTCCACCTCTGTTACCGTGAGGGTATGTCGGGCCCTGTCGGGAGCCTGCTCCAGCATGCTCGAGCCTGCTGCATCATCCATGCTGCCAGTGTAGCAGCCGGCTGCAGCAGGCCGTCGGGTTATCCCCATTATTTAGTAGCCTTGCTACCATGGAATTTGGATTGCGACTTGCCGGTGCGCCGCTTAGATAACCGGGCAGGAGTTTCCGATGGCCGTCGTTGCTTTCATCTCGCAGAAGGGTGGAACCGGGAAGAGCACGTTGGCGCGGGCATTGGCGGCAATCGTTGCCCACGCCGGCCTTGCCGTGCGGATCGCCGACCTCGACCCGCAGCAGAGCACGGTCATCGAGTGGGAGAAGTTGCGGCACGACACCAAGCTCGCGCCGATCCCCGTCGAAGCCTTCGATGAGCCGCAGGAGGCGATTGCGAGCGGCGAGGAGGGGGAGTTGCTCATTCTCGACACCCCCGCGCACGCCGACCACAAGACGCTGGCGGCGGCCGAAGAGGCCGACCTCGTCGTCCAGCCGTCGAGCGGCAGCGTTGATGACCTGCGTCCTGCTGTTCTCGTCTTCAACGAGCTGGTCGCTCGCGGTGTCCCCAAGACCCGCCTGGTTGTCGCGCTTTGTCGGGTGACTGGCGAGCGCGAGGAGGCGGCCGCCCGCGCCTATCTGAAGGCTGCTGGGTATGAGGTGCTGCCCGGATCCATCCCCGAGAAGCTTGGTTACAAGGAAGCCCACAATCGGGGGCACGCTGTGAGCGAGACCACGCGTGCGTTGAGGGAGCATGTGGATACCCTCATGGCGGCACTCTTCGACAAGGTGTGCGCACAGCTTGCCGCCAAGCGGAGGCGCAGGTTCGGGCGTGGTCGGGAGAAACGCGCATGAGCCAGGAGGGCAAGAATCCGCTCACAAAATGGCTCACAAAGGCCAAGGATATTCCGGCGCCGCCGGCGGCCAGCGAGCGACGGGGGCGGCCACCGGGGAGCAAAGGTTCCCTGCGCCAGCTCAATTTGAAAGTTAGCGCGGGCACCTACGCCCGGTTCAAAGGCCTTGCCTATCGCGACCGGCTCTCGGGTGTGGCGCTAATGGATCTGATGCTCGACCTCTACGAGAAGGAGCGCGGCGCGCTCGACGAGAAGCCGCGCTGAGTGCGCATGCGTGTGAGTGAAATTTCCGGCACTGCGCGCTGGCTCGTGCTCCTGGCGCTGAGCGGCGCAACCGCGCTCATCTATGTGGTGTCACTGCGTGCTAATTTCCTCTACGGCCACAGCATCGGGCAGACGCCAGAGAAAGCACAGCTCTTCGCTTGGGCGAACGTGGCAGCCGACATCTGGAAGGGCTTTGGTCTCGTCGCCGTTCTGGTGCTCTGGCTCCAGCACAAGCGGATGGCGCTCGTCGCGCTGCTGGCGTGGGTGGTCTGCCTCGCCACCGGCGTGAACTCGGCGATTGGCGTCTATGTGCAAGACCGCGCCAACCTCACTGGAATGCGTGAGGCAATGCACACCACCTACAGCGATGCGCAGAAGGCCTTGGCAAATGTCGAGCAGCAGCTTGCAGGCCTTCCCGCGCATCGCAGCGTTGCCCAAGTTGAGGCCGCTATCGGCGCGCGTCTCGCGCAGCCGGTGACAATGAATGATCGCGTGCGCGGCACGGTCGGCTCCGTGTCGAACAATTGCGCCCGCCACGATGCTCGAGCTGCGGAGAGCTGCGCAGACGTCGCGGTGCTGCGGCAAGAATTGGCGGCCGCGAATGATGCGGCAGTGCTGCAGCAGGAGGCGACTCGCCTGCGCGATCATGTTCGCAAGCAGCGCGATCGCGGTGGTTCCCTGACCCCGGACCCGGTGGGCGAATTCTGGGCCTGGGCGACGCGCGGATTGTTGAGCGTTCGCGACGTGGGTTTTGGTTTCCCGCTGTTCTTCGCCCTCCTCATCGAGGTCGTGTCGGCCTTTGGTCCGGCGGTGATCGTGGCTGTCGCGGCCGTCACCAGCCTGCCGCAGCCTGCTGCTGCAGGGTCCAGCAGGGTGCAGCAGGCTGCATCATTCCATCAGCGCGGCTCGATCATTCACTGGCTCACGGAGCGGACGGAACCGACGGCGGACGCCACCGCTGTGCCTATGCGCGAGCTGCACGCCGACTACGCAGTGTGGTGCGCGAGTACTGATGTGTCCGCCGACGCCCTGGACGCTTTCATCGCAGAGCTCGACCGCGTTCGGCAAATGCCGGAATTAGCGAGCAGGATCAGGAAGTTCGGTGATCGGTATTACGGACTCCGGCTTCTGACTGCGTCACACCCGCGCCAGCTAACGAGCGCGAACGATGTGTGAACGGGCAGGTGTATCCAACGAGGCTGCGCGCGGATCGTGCATCTCGTGCAAAGCGTCCGGCGCTGCGGCCGACGAACCTGACGTAAGAGGAGTGCGGTGATGGCGACCGTCAGCCACAAGTTTCCGCTGATCATCACCAAGAAGCAGCTTCGTTTAATCGTGCCATATACACCACAACACGTCTTGCGCCTGGAAAAGAAGGGCAAGTTTCCAAGACGGATCAGATTGGGCGCCCGACGCGTCGGTTGGTACCTCTCCGAGGTGGAAGAGTGGCTAGCTAATTGTGAAAGGGGAGCTGGTCGGTGAAATCAATGTCCGAGCAAAGCGGCGGGCGGCAACAGCTATAGTGCTACCCACGCGCTACCCTGAGACGTCGTACGACCGAGTGGCTAAATGTAATAATTTGAAATCATTAGATAAAAACTGATAAGACCGCAACGCAGCATCAGTAAGCAAGCCCGGCACTCCCTTTCGGAAGCCGCGCCTTGTAAAGCGTAAATCGTCCCAGTCAGTAGCGTTGCAGCGTTTCGCGTCCGATTTGCGACGTGCGCGTGGGTATGCGCGCATGCGTCTCGATCCGGACACGGGGCAGGCGCCGGGCTAGTGCGTGCTGCTTCCCGCATTAGGGCAAACTAACTCTGGAGATGGATATGAACGGGGCACTGATGAAAGCGAGCAGTCGCTTCGCCATCGCCGCCGCTCTCGGACTCGTTGTTGGCGTGGGCTCTGTCCGAGCGGCCGATCTCGGCGGAAACTGCTGTGCTGACCTGGAAGAGCGAATTGCTGAGCTGGAAGCTACCACGGCGCGCAAGGGCAACCGCAAGATGTCTCTGACGGTCACCGGCCAGGTGCACCGCTCGGTGATCTGGTACGACGATGGCCATTCGTCGACCACCTACTACGGTCTGGATAACACGAACGCCTCCAGCCGTTTCATCTTCACCGGCAGCGCTCGGATCAATCCGCACGTGTCGATGGGCTTCGAGATCATGATCGAGATCGAGGCGGGCGGCACGTCCTCCAAGGTCAACCAGTTCGATGAGGATGGCAAGCTGACCGCGTTCATCCCCAATCCGGGTGGGGCGGTTGGCGTTCCGTCGTTCAACCAGCACAATGCCGACGCCTACTTCGGCGACGCCCGTCGGGCGGCTTGGTGGATCGAGCATAAGGACCTCGGTCGTCTGACGGTCGGCCGTTACGAGACCGCGGGCGTCCAGGCGACGATCGACCTGACGGGTCACCTGTTTCTGGGTGCCAGCTCCAGCTTCATCCTGTTGAACGGCGGCTTCTTCATCCGCGGTCCTCAGGGTCAGTACTACGCGACGACCTGGGGCAACATCGGCGATCCCGCATCGGCCAGCTCCGGCCGCACCGAACTCGTCCGCTACGACAGCCCGAGTTGGCACGGCTTCATCTACTCGGCGTCGATCGCGGAGGCGGGCGACTACTGGGGCACGATGCTTCGTTACGCCAATGAGTTCAACGGCGTAAGGATCGCTGGTGCGTTGGGCTACGAGCGGGTTAGAGATATCTTCACACCAGGTGTCGTGGATCCGACGGCCGCGAACTTTACCGGGCGTAGGCCGGACATCACCGCCTGGGGCATTGCCCTGTCGGCCATGCATGTACCGACTGGCCTGTTTGTGCAAGGTCACTACAATACTGCCGACTTCGGCGGCCAGCCGATCGGAGCAGCCAGCGGCTACTGGGGTCAGGGCACGCTCAATAAAAAGGATACCGCGCACTGGCTGATACAGGCCGGCATCTCGAGGAACTGGTTCGGACCCGGTAACACGTCGGTTTACGGCGAGTACGGCCGTGCTACGGATTGGGGTGCTGACATCGGTGGCCGCAACTTCGCGTTGACCACGTTCACTCCGGTCAACGGCGTGACCGACACGACGTTGAATGTTTGGGGGCTAGGCATCGCTCAGAACTTGGATGCGGCTGCCGCCGCCGTGTATCTTGGATATCGGCATATGGAAGCCGACATCATCTGCACGGGGGCTGGTCCTGTGGGAAGCTGTGCGGGTACAGCGGGGGCTTCCCCGACGAAGCTGAACACCGAGGGTATCAACGTGATCGTCATGGGCGCCCGCGTCCTGTTCTGAGACATGAGCCAACGCGCAATACGGAGAAAGCCGCCTTCGGGGCGGCTTTTTCTTTCACTGGGGGCGGGCTTACGTGTGTGCCCTCGACGCCACATGGCGTCGAGGGCACATCCGCACAGGAATTATTGGGGCATTGCTAACCCGTGTGGAAAGATGCTGGCTTTCGTGTATATCCGGAGCATGTTCAGCAAGGCGTTGTTCGGCGACGGTCGACTGGCGGGGTCACTATGACGAGACCGATGCGTCTGATTGCTGTCGTGGCGGTCGTCGGGGCTTTCGCCCCGTCGGCGCTCGCCTTTCAGGAAGGTACCGTGGGCGGGAACGCTGAGAAGCCGGCCGCGTCCGTCCTGGAAACCCCCAAGGATGCTGGCGCCGAGGTGGGGAAGGGCCTGGATCTCAAGGTTCCGGGCGTCAGCCTGGGGCAGGGTTCCGGCACGGAGGTTCGGATCCCCGGTTTCGGCAAAGTCGGCGTGCTGCCGAAGCTCGACTTCGGCTTGGAGCTCCTTTATGGGGCGACGGAGCCGCGGACAGGCAGGCCTGAGGAGAAGTCGGACCCGGGCGACGTGCAGATCCGTGGGACGATCAAACATCGCTTCTGAGCTGCGAGGACGCCAGGTGTGGGATGCGAGAGAGCGCTCAGGCGCTCTTTTTTGTTGCCAGCTAGGCGTGGTGCAGGCTCCCGTCAGTCGGGGCATGCGGCAGAGCTCGCGAACGAGGTGAGGCGAGGCGATGCGGGTTCCCTGGTCGGCGGTTCTGGTTCATGTCTTCACAGCGCTGGGCGTCGTCTGTGCCCTGCTGGCGACCAGGGCCGCGCTGGTGGGTGCCTGGGAGGAGGTGTTTCTTTGGCTTGGGGTTGCCCTGGCGATTGACGGCGTCGACGGCACGTTCGCCCGCTTGGTGCGGGTATCGTCGCGGCTGCGTCGTTTCTCAGGCGACCGTCTGGATCTGGTGATCGACTATATTACCTATGTATTCGTCCCCGCCCTGGCGTTGCTGCAGGCCGGCTACCTCTCGGGGGGATTCGGATTGGTGCTGGCCAGCCTCATACTGATGTCGTCGCTGTTTCACTTTGCCGACCTGGAGAGCAAGACCGACGATCATTGCTTCGTCGGCTTCCCGGCGATCTGGAATGTGGTGGCGTTCTACATTTTTGCCTTCCAGCTCTCCGCCGGCGCGTCTGCCGTTGTCGTCCTGGCGTGCGTCGCGCTCACGTTCGTCCCGTTGCGTTGGGGTCACCCGATGCGCACCCCCTTCTTCAAGCCCCTTACACTGACGTTGAGCGCGTTGTGGATGATAGCGGCAGGGACCACGCTATGGTCGGGCTTCCCCGCAGGGTTCTATGCGAAGGCAGTGTTGGCGGTCGTGGCCGTCTATGGCGTTGGCATCACGCTGGCTCGCGGCCTCGTCCGGCGCGAGGGATGATCCTTGTGCGGATGGCCTTCGGCTGTCTGACGCCGCAGTCTTACTTGCAACACGCACTGTGCATCTGTTGCCTCGGCGGTTCAGGGCGGATGAAACCTTGTCGCATGGCCGATTTTTCAATCCCGCAGGCGGGCGAAGCAGTTTAGCAAGGCCGAAGGCTCAGCGTGCCCGGTGTCTGCGTCCTCCCGAGTATCGCCTGGGCGTCGGTGTGGGAAGCAGCATGCGAGGACGCACGGTGAGCGACGACGAAGGCGGATTCACCTATCGGCCGGCCGGTGGGCGGCGCCGCGTGTCGATGTTCGTGGCGGTGCCCGTGGTTGCTGGTTGCGCGGCCCTCGGCACCATTGCCGGCGTGATCGTGCCGATGCGCTCGCCGGGTGAGACTGCGGTGGAAAAGGCTTCTCAAGCTCAGGCTGTGTCGCGCCTACCGGCGGCGCGGATGCAACCTGCAGTGGATGCGGAGCCGAAGGCGGTCGCAATTCCGGCCCCACCGGCAGTTTCTGGGTCCGGGGGCGTGGCCGCTGTCCCCGTGAAGGAGGTGGTTCCGTCCTCGCCACCGCGGCCGGTCCCCCAACCCGTCAGGACGATCTCCGAGGAGGAACTGGCCTCGCCCCCGAAATCGCCGGCGATCGAGACGGGGTCGGTAGATCACCGGTTGACGCCCGCCGATAACGCCAGGGTGCCTGTCACACATTCGAAGCGGGGGGCCTCGCACGCCGAGCCCGTCCCCGCGGAGGCGTCGGCGCGTTCGAAAGGGCATGCCCGGCGGATGCGGGCGAAGCGGGTGCGCAGGATCCACGTTCAGAAGCCGCAACCGCAAGCCGCTTCGCCGTCGCAGGCGGGGGTCATGGCGCCGCCCTCGCAGAACTCCTATACCTCGTTGGTGCCGCCGCAGTAGCCGGAGCAGGCTCGACGCAGGCGAGGGGACCACACGTCGCTCAGCCTTTGCCGTTGCCGCCCTTCTTCCCGACGGCTTCGGGGAAAACCCACATCGCGACGACGGCAAAGACGCCGAAGCCGATCACCAGCCAGAACAGATGATCGTTGCCCGAAGCGCGCTCCCAGTAGGCGACGGCGATCGCCACCAGGAGCGTGACCACCGACAGGATCGCCTTGACATCGCTCGGCATGGGGACGGCTCCTGCCTCAGTAGTTGCCGAGCGGCTCGGCTGCCGCCATGTCCGGACGCTTGGGGCGTCCGCGCAGCTTCGACTTCAGGTGGCTGTCGTCATAGCCGTTGAAGACGTGGCCGAGCAGGCCGCGGTCGAGGTCCGACGTCCCGAACAGCCAGTCGGCGATGGGGAACGTGAGGTTCATGTTGGTCTCCATCATCAGCCGCGCGTTATGGTGGGCGGTGTGATGGCGCCGCAGCGTGTTGACGAACGGGCAGTTGCGCACGAACCAGTTCTCGTCGACGTGGCAGCAGAAGTGCATGAACTCGTAGATGAGGTACATGCCCGTGGTCGTGCACATGAAGAGCCAGCCGACGTTGGGGCTGAACAGGTGACCCAGAATGATCCCTCCGGGAATGGACATGAGGATGAACACCACCAGCGCATAGGGCGGGAATACCGTGACGCGCCAGTCCTTGTGGTCGCGGAAGCGCATCTCCTCGTCGGTGAAGAACTGATGGTGGTTGAGGGTGTGACGCTCGTAGATGGCGCGCAGACCCTTGATGTTGACGGGGCGGTGCATGACGTATCGATGCACCGCCCACTCGAACACGTTGGTGAAGAGGAACGTGATCGGGATCGCCAGCCATTCCAGCGGCCGCACGTTGTGGAGGTGCTGCAGGTAGATGGTGAAGGCGGCAGCGCCCATCGCGTAGATGATGGCGATGTGCAGATAGCCATCGTACCAGCCCATGATGCGTGACCGGTATTCCTGGCGGAATGCCTTCTGCCGTTCCGTGACCATGGCGAGTTCCCCGAGAGCACCTGATATATCACGGATACACCATGGGTGCTGGAGGCGTCAAATGCGGGGTGGCGCTGAGCGGTACTGCATTGGCGGCAGGAGACAAACCTGCGTAGGCTGTCTCTCCTGGAGGGGACTGCCGAGGGAGCCGACCGCATGCCCAAGACCCATCGCCTGGATGCCGGTGCGGAAACCGTGCACTGGGGCTATTTCGACGCCAGACTCGCCCCGCTCATCACCGTCGAGAGCGGCGACACGGTGACGATCTCGACTGTCTCGGGCGGGCGCGAGGTGATGCCGCCGCCGCCGCTCGTCGTGCCGCTGGCGCTCGCCGATGTCCAGGCCCGTGTGACCCCCAAGCTGCCGGGCCACATCTGCACCGGGCCGGTGGCGGTGCGAGGTGCCAAGGCTGGCCAGGTGCTCGAGGTGCGGATCAAGGCCATCGAGCTCAACTACGACTGGGGGTACAACTTTTCAGGTCCGCTCACGGGTGCGCTGCCGGATGACTATCCGACCCGGCACCTCATGCACATCACTCTCGATGCCCGGCGCATGACGGGGCGGATGCCGTGGGGCCTGGAGCTGCCGTTGCGGCCGTTCTTCGGCGTAATGGCGGTGGCGCCGCCCGCACCCTGGGGCAGCGTCTCGACGCTGCCGCCCCGCCGCAACGGCGGCAACCTCGACAACAAGGAGCTGGTGGCCGGCACCACGCTCTACCTGCCGATCCAGGTCGACGGCGCGCTGTTCTCGGTCGGCGACGGCCACGGCGTTCAGGGCGACGGGGAGGTATGTGTCACCGCCATCGAGACTGGGCTCATCGGCACCTTCGAGCTCATCGTGCGCGACGATCTGAAACTCGAATGGCCTCGCGCGGAGACGCCGACGCACGTCATGACCATGGCCTTCGATCCCGACCTCGACACCTGCGTCGTCACCGCGCTCCGGCAGATGGTGGAGCTGGTCGCGCGGGAAGCCGGCATCAAGCCGCAGGAGGCCTATGCGCTCTGCAGCCTCGCCGCCGACGTGCGCGTCACGCAGGTCGTCAACGGCGCCAAGGGCATCCACGTGATGCTGGAGAAGCGCTACTTGAAACGCGCCCCCTGAGGCGGTGGCGTCGTCGTGCTTCGACAGGTTCAGCACGGGGCTGGAGATTGAGGCTCGGGAGGCGACTGCGCCCCTGGCAACAGCCGCGCCCGCGTCCTGGGACAAGTGCGCCCTCGTCCTCAGCTTGTCGAAGGACGGGCGGCAACCACCTGAGCCGTGCTTCGACAGGCTCAGCAGGGTCGCTGGAGGGCCGTGCCGTTCTACGCGACGGGTAGCCTCACATCATTCCGCCGCCTGCGGCCGCCTTCGGCCGATCCTTGTTCCAGTCCTCCTCCTGCTGCAGGGCGAAGATGGAGGTGTAGCCGCCCGACCAGTCAGGTGGCAGCAGGCAGGGTCTTGGATCATGGTAGGCCCAGCGCGCCGGCTTGCCGCGCACGATTGCACCCATGTGGCGCGACTGCAGGGGATTGTAGGTATAGGGCATGGCATCGGCGGCAGAGTAGACGTTGAGCAGCAGGGGCCGCGGGATCTCCGACCAGTTGGCCTTCGAGTAGTGCAGCGTGCGGCAGTTGTGGATGGTGACGGAGCCTGCAGGTCCTTCCAGGAACACGACCTTGCTTGCATCGATCGCAGCGGCGTCCTCGGGCTTCATGCATCCGACCCACTCGCCCTTGGCATTGTACTGATCGACCACCGGCCCGTTGTGGCTGCCGGGGAGCACGCCGAGCGGTCCCTGGTCCGCCGTCGCCTCGTAGATGTAGGTGCCCGCCGTACACGGGCTGTAGTTGGTGTGCGGCCAGAACGAGATGTCCTGGTGCCACTTCACCTCGTCGCCGCCCTTCGACCATTTGAAGTTGAGCTTGGAATGGTGGAACTTCACGTCCGGGCCTACGAGGTCGGCAATCGCATCGGGCAGCGGCGACTTGGACGATGAGGCGTAGTCCCAGTAGGTCGGGTGGTGATCGTTCATGCTGGAGAGCCGGCGCAGGCGGGGGCTCTCGGCGGTGTGCCCCTTGTCGACGTCCCAGACCGCATCCGACTTCGTCACCTTGCGGCTCTTGTCGACCATCTCGTCGGTGGCTTTGCGCAGGCGCTCGATCCACGCGTCGGGGAGCAGCTTCTCGAGCAGGATGTAGCCGTTCTCGAAATAGAACTCGCGCTGCTTTTGCGTGAGAATTTTCGGCTTGATCGAGAGCACCTGGTCGGGCGTCATAGACGTTCTCCCCTGTGTCGTTTGCTTGCAGCGCGACCCCCGGATGTGGTGCGCTATGTGATATATCAGCAATCTATCACAGCGGTCGGCGCGGTCAAAGACCCAGGCGCAGGAACCTCAGGGGCCTGCCGCGCGCCGAGGATTGAGCGGTCGCCTCGCCGCGGGCGGCCCGGCTACTTGAACCCCAGCAGCACCGAGGGAAGCCACAGCACGAGCGGCGGAAACGTCGCCACGATGACGAGGCAGATGACCTGCACGATGATAAATGGCACCACACCGCGGAACATGTCGTGGATGGTGATCTCCGGCGGCGCGATGCCCCTGAGGTAGAAGATGGCGGGCGCCATCGGCGGCGACAGGTAGCTCGTCTGGATCACGATCAGGAACAGCACGCAGAACCACACGGGGTCGAACCCCAGCTTGTTCACGATCGGCATGAAGACGGGGATGAAGATCAGCAGGATCGAGATCCAGTCGAGAATGAAGCCGGCGAGGAAGCACACCAACAGGAAGATGCCGATCGTCAGCCACGGACCGAGATTGGCCTGCAGGATCATGTGCTCCGTCGTCTGCACCCCGCCGCCCGCGATGAACACGCCTGCGAACATGTTGCCCGCCATCAGAATGGTCAGGATCATGACCGTGACCTTGAGCGTCTTGACCAGAGACTCGTGCAGAACCCTGAGCGAGAAATCGCCGTAGATCACGGACAGAAACAGCGCGCCGAGCGCTCCGAGCGCGGAGGCTTCTGTCGGCGCGGCAATGCCGAACAGCATGGAGCCCAGCACGGCCGCGATCAGCAGCATCGGTGGCCACAGCGCCACCAGCGAGATGCGGCACTTCTCGATGAACGAGGGCTCGTCGGCCGAGGGTGGAATGCGTGGGCCGGCATCCGGCCAGATCACGCACAGGCCGAAAATGTACACGATGTACAGGAAGGCCAGCAGAAGGCCGGGAAACAGCATCCCGAACATCAGATCGCCGATCGAGATGTTGGCGACCGGTCCCAGCAGAACGACGACGACGGACGGCGGAATGATGGTGCCGAGCGATCCGCCTGCGCAGATGGTGCCGGAGATGAGGGCCTTGTCGTACTTGTAGCGCAGCATCACGGGGATCGCGAGCAGGCCGACGACGGTTTCCGTTGCGCCGATCACGCCGGAGGAGGCCGCGAACACCACGCACATCAGCACCGTGCCGATGGCAAGGCCGCCCGGCAGCCGGCGAGTCCACAGGTGAATGGCCTCGAACAACCGCTCGGCGATGCCGGCCCGCTCGAGCATGGCGCCCATGAAGATGAACAACGGTACGGCGGCGAGCACGAAATTGGACGCCATCGCATCGATCTTCTGAACGAACTGGAAGATCACGGACGGCCCGAACGCCCAATAGCCGAAGCCGAAGGCAACGGCGATCATGGCGAAGGCGACAGGGAAGCCGATGAACAGCGCAAAGAGCAGCGCTGGGAACATCAGAAGGGAAGCAGCGCCCAGCATCTAGACCTTCCCGTCCCCAGCCGCACCTTCGTATGCGGCGCGTTTGCCCATGAGATATTGGATAGCCTTGATTATCTCTGCGATCACCTGCATGACCAGCAGCACGAAGGCGATGAAGAAGATGAGCTTGAAGGGCCAGATGACCGGGTTCCATGCCGATTGGCCGGAGAGCTCGTGGGTGCGCAGCGCCTTGGTCCAGTAGCCCCACAGCGACCACGTGATCCAGATGAGGCATGGCAGCAGGAACACGGCGTAGCCCACCAGATCGATGACGGACTTGGCCGTTTGCGAGAACCTTTGCGTGAAGGCGTCGATGCGGATGTGCCCGCCCTCGCGCAAGGTGAACGCCATGCCGAGCAGCGCATGGGCGCCCATCATCATGTAGCCGATCTCGTAGGCCCACTGGGTCGGTGCGTTGAAGAGATAGCGCGCGGCGACGTCGTAGACGGTGGCCAGGATCAGCGGCGCTACGAGCCAGGCCGTGGTGATTCCCGAAAATCCCGAGATGCGCTCGATTAGCGCCAGCAATCGCCCCATCGTCTCCCCCAGACTGCGCTATCCGGCGTATTGCGCGCGCTCGGGGACCGGACGTCGCGCGCGTCGCGGTCCCCGAGCGCCAACCTCAATACTTCACGTTGCGGTAGCTCGAGGCATTCTCCCATAGCTTCTCGAAGGCGCGCTGGCTTTCCCAGACCTTCTTGAACCACGGGTTGGCGGCCGCCTGCTCGTCGGCCCACTTCACCGACATTTCCTTGGTGGCCTTCTGAACATCGGGGCTGAGCTCGATGATCTCGTTGCCCTGCTCGCGGAAGAACTTGAGCGCCTTGGCGTCCTCCGCCCCGACCCGCATCCAGCTTTCGAGCGTCACGTCCTTGGCAGCGATCTCCACCAGCTTCTTGTCGCGATCGGAGAGCTTGCCCCACGCCGCCTTGTTTACGCACAGCTCGAAGGGGGCGGACGGCTGGTGCACGCCGGGGATGATCACGTACTTGGCGATCTTGTGGAAACCCATCGAGATGTTCTCATAGAGCGTGCCCCATTCCGTAGCATCGATGGCGCCGCGCTCCAGCATCGGATAGGTCTCGGGGCCCGGTGTGGTGACGGAAGCCGCGCCCAGCGATTTCGAGATCTCGAGCCAGGCGCCGGCGGTGCGCAGCTTCAGCCCCTTGAGGTCATCCATCGTGCGCACGGGCTTGCGCGAGTGCAGGAAGGCTTCTGCCGTGCGCGCGAACATCGGCATGGAGACGAGATCGAACTTCTCCTGATTGAACTGGCGCCACAGCTCCAGCCCACCGCCCTCGTAGATCCAGTGCAGCATGCGCTCGCTGTCCATGGAGCCGGAGAAGCCGCCGAACAGCACAGTCGTCTTGTCCTTGCCCCAGTCGTAGCCGATCCAGGTGTGGCAAGCCTCGGCGACGCCGTTGGCAACCGCCGTGCGGGCTTCCAGGCCCTTGGCAAGCGTGCCCACGGGGAGCACTTGCACCTCGACGCGGCCGTCCGTCAGCAGCTTGACGCGCTCGGCAAAGGCCTTGGCGCCGAGCTCCATGAGGGGACCGCCGCCCCACTCGGTCTGCATCTTCCAATTGTGCTCGGCCGCCCCGGCCGGGGCGGCGAGCGACAACGCGAGCCCGGCCGCCGCGACGGCCGTGAGCAGGGTTTTGCAACTGCGCATGATTTTCCTCCTTCGACGTTTCCTCGTTGCTGCGACGATTTTTGCCTTGCGTTGAATTGCTGCCCGCGAGCGCTAGCGCGTGCCGATCTCGGCTATGGCGCGGTCGACGTCCGCACTCGTCAGCGTCCAGTCATTGTCGAGGTCGGAGACGACCCGCTTCATGAAGGGCTCGGAGAGCCGGATCGCCCGCTCCTTGTCGCCCAGATGATCGTAGAGGATGGCGAGGGCTAGCTGCTGCGGGCTCGCACCCTCGTAGGTCCACTCAAAACCCCACGTGGTGAACCGCTTGACCTCATAGTGCTCGGGCAGCGGCCGACCGTCGACCGTCACCTTGAGGCCGTCGATGCCGCGCGTGCCCGCATAGTTTTTCATTGTGATAGCGTCGCCCGCGTGAAGGTTTCGGTGTAGTCGATGAGGCGGTCGGTCGCCTCGGCCGCGCGCTTGGCATCGCCGCTGGCGATGGCGCGGGCCTGGCTTGCATGCAGTCGCGCGCACAGCGGCAGGTCGGCAGCTTGTTTGTAGTGCAAATACCAAAAGCGGCGCGAATGGCCGTGCAGCGACCGCATCGCGCGCGTTGCATAGTCATTGTGCGCGGCCCCCGAGATGAGCAGGTTGAGCTCGCGGTCCAGCCGCATGAAGGCGATGTCGTCGTTCGACTTGGCCGCCCGGTCCATGCCGTCGGCGATGTCGCGGAACTTCTCGCGCTGCTCGGTGTGCGCGCGCTGGCTGCCGAGGCGCGCGAGCAGCCGCTCCAGCTCGCGCCGCACCTCCAGCACGAGTAGCTGCTTCCGCGTGTCAGTCTCGGAGACCAGGATGCCCTTGCGCGGCAGGATCAAGACCAGCCCTTCCCGCGCCAGCCGCTGCAGCGCCTCGCGGATCGGCGTGCGGCCGATCGCCAGGCTCTCGGCCAGCGCGTGCTCGGACACGAACTCTCCGGGCTTCAGATTGAGCGTGACGATCTGTTCCTCCAGCAGGCGGTAGGCCTGCTCGGTCAAGGTCTCGGGGCGCGTTGGCTTCAGCGCGCGGGCGGAGCGCGTGACACTGGTCTTGACGGCGGCGGAGGGCATGGGCGTTGATCTTCCCGGCTCACACCTGCCTGCGCTTGCGCACCAGGGCGGCGAACTTCTCGTACTCCTCCTCCTTGACCGTGTAGGAGTGGTCGTCGTCGGGGAACGAGCCTTCCTTGACCTCCTTGATGTACTGCTTGATGCCGGTCACGGCGACCTCGGTCAGCTTGGCGAAGCGCTTGGTGAACTTGGGCTTGAAGTCGGTGAAGACGCCGAGCAGGTCGTGGCAGAGCAGGATCTGTCCGTCCGTTCCCACGCCGGCGCCGATGCCGATGGTGGGAATCGTGAGCTGCTCGGAGATGAGCTTGGCGATTTTCGCCGGCACCGCCTCGAACTCCAGCATGAAGCAGCCGGCATCCTCTATGGCGAGCGCGTCCTCCAGGATCTTCATCGCGGCATCGGCCGTGCGGCCCTGGATCTTGAAGCCGCCGAACATGGCGATGGTGTGCGGCGTAAGCCCGATGTGGGACGCGGTCGGAATGCCGGCATCGACCAGCGCCTTCAGGATATGCGCCTGGCTTTTGCCGCCCTGCGGCTTCACCGCGTCGCAGGCCGCCTCCTGCATGAAGCGCGTGGCGTTCGTCAGCGCACGCTCGATGGTGTTGTAGCTCTGGTAAGGCATGCAACCCAGCACGAACGTGTTGGGAGCGCCGCGCCGGATCGCCTGAGCATGCATCACCATCATGTCCATGGTGGCCGGGATGGTGGAGGGATGGCCGTGCGCGATCATGGCGAGGCTGTCGCCGACCACGGCGACATCGACGCCCGCCATCTCCGCCCACTTGGCGCTCGTGTAATCGGGCACCGACATGTAGACCATCTTCTCGCCGGTCTTCTTGGAGTCGCGGATCTCCGTGATGGTGCGCTTCTCGCGCTTCTTCTCCGCCGCCGCAGCGCTCTTGCCGGAATCCTGCGCCATGACTCCCTCCCTCCGCGCCACTTCGCACGACGCGGGGCGCTGTCTGATATATCTCGCGTATGCTAGAGAGCGCGGCCTTCCCTGGTCAAGCTCATGCGAGGCGCTCTTTGCCGGATATCGATTGGACGAGCCTGGTGCTGCTTGCAGCCACCGTGCTTCTGGTGGCGCTCCATGGTCTCTGCGCCAGCGGGCACTTTCCCGCGGAATTCCGAGCCGCCAGGCTGCGTGGGGCCTTGGGAGGCCTTGTGCTGTGGGGAACCATGGCGATGGCGGGCCTGGCCGGCCTCGCGGCACTCGCGACGGCCTGGCGGACGCTGCCCTGGCACGCGACGGTGATCGGCGGTGGGGCCGCGCTGCTGTTCGCCCCTCTGCTGCTGCAACCTCTCCCCGACAGCTTCGTCAACAGCCGCCGCGGGCTCCTCGTGTTCGCCGCCGCCGCCGTCCTGCTGGCCGGATTGATGTGGCGCGCGGCGTAGGGGTGCCGGCCGCGATCTCCCAACACGTGCAGAGCCCGTTCTCCGACCACCGTGCTGAGGCTGTCGAGGCACGGCTTGGGTATCTCCGGCCCACCCTTCGACAAGCTGAGGGTCGGGGCGGTATTGATCTTCGCCAGCTCATAGCCACAATCGTTGGCGAGCCGACACATCCTCCAACGATAGAGGCAAGGGCATGGAGCTGGGACTGAAGGGCAAGACGGCGCTGGTCACGGGCGCCAGCATGGGCATCGGCCGCGGCATCACCACGGCGCTGGCGCGGGAGGGCGTGCGGCTGGCGCTGGTGGCGCGGCGCGGCAACCTGCTCGAGGAGGTTGCGGGCGAGATCGTCGCAGCCGGTGGCACGAAGCCCGTGCTGGTCGTGGAAGACTTCATGAAGGAGGGCTCGCCCGCCCGCATCGCCAAGGCGGCACTCGACGGCCTGGGCTCCGTCTCCATTCTGATCAACAACGCCGGTGGCAGCCGGCCCTTCAAGCTGGACGCCAGCGAGGCGCAGTGGGAAGAGGCGATGACCCTCAACTTCACCCGCCAGCGCCAGCTCGCGCACGCCCTGCTCGACCAGATGATCGCGCAGAACTGGGGCCGCATCGTCAACATCACCGGCAAGTCGGAGCCCGAGGGCATCAATGGCGCGTTCAGCGCCAAGGCCGCGGTGCACGCCTGGGCCAAGGGCCTGTCGCGCGACGTCGGCAAGCACGGCATCACCGTCAACAGCATTCCGCCGGGCCGCATCGACTCCGAGCAGATCCGCCGCAACTACACGCCCGAGTACCGCAAGTGGCAGTCGGAGAACGAGATCCCCGTCGGCCGCTACGGCGAGCCGGCGGATGTGGCAAATCTCGTCTGCTATCTGGTCTCGCCGCTGGCCGGCTACATAACCGGCACGGTCATTCCCGTCGACGGCGGCCTACGGCGCTACCAGTTCTAGTCGAACCGCGCCAGCCGGGGCTCAGGTGACGCTCCCCGTAGGGTGCAAAAGCAAAGCGCATTGCACCGAGCTACCGGCGTTTCGGCGGAATGCGGCTTCACCTTCTCTGCGCCCTACGATCCACTGGTCCGAGCCGCCTCACGGGCGCGCCGCGGGGTCTGACCCCCTGTCTGCGCTCGGCCTTTCCGCCGGGGAGGTCGGCATGAAGAGGGCGACTGGGAAATCCGCCGCCGAGCGCTCACCGCGCACTCGGGGATGGTATTCCGGCCGCGGTCTCGAATCCGGCTCGACCACCTTGCGGTAGAGGTGCCAGGTCGAATGCCCCAGTACCGGGACGACCACCGCCAGTCCGACAAGAAGCGTGGCAAACCCCATCGCGAGCCCAAACGCGACGATCAGGCCCCAGAGCGCCATTGTCACCGGGTTCTTCAGAATCACCTTGAACGAGGTGATGATCGCCACGGCCACGCCGACGTTGCGGTCGAGCAGCAGCGGGAAGGACACCACGCTCAGCGAGAATGCCAGCACCGCGAACAGGAAGCCGACGAGATTGCCGACGATGATGAGATTGTGGCCCTGCGAGGTGGTCAGCACCTCGGTGGCGAATTGGGTGCCCGTGGTGCGCTGCGCGGTGTCGCTGAACTCGCCGAAGCTGGCAACGTAGAGTCCCCGGGCCACGGCGAGCCAGACGGCGAAGATCGCGAGCAGCAACAATCCGAGCGCAATAAGCGACCAGAAGGACGGCGAGTGGATGATGTCGAAGGCATGCTTCCACGATGTGTCCAGGCCGAGCTCCCGCCGCCGGCTGAGCTCGTAAGCACCGATGGCAGCGAAGGGGCCGACGAGCGCGAATCCCGCAGCGAGGGGATAAAGAAGCGGAAGCAGGTCGTACCCCACGGTCGCCCAGGCCAGCACCAACCCGATGACGGGATAGATAATGCAGAGAAAGACGACGTGTGTGGGCATGGCGCGGAAGTCCTGCAGGCCCTTCTCCAGCACCTCCGCGAGATCGAGGGGCTTGATGGAGCGGACCACAGGCATCTCGCCCGTGGACTCGGTCGGCAGGATGACGTCTACCTGGGACATGGTCGGTCCTCCTGAACTCTCACGTTCAAGGGGTCACGACATCAGGTGACCTAGAAACCTGACCCGACGATGGTCACGCCGAGTCGCGACCGAACCGCCAGCTTACCGCCGAGGCCGGTCATTGTCATAGCGCCCCGTCGGTAACCATACCGTGTGCCATACTGCGGCAAGCCGTCTTCGGTAGCGCTGCAGCCCTCGCTCCATCGCGGAGGCCGACCGCCCTCGCGTCGTGCTGTCTCGTTCTTTTCACGAAGCTGTCAACGCCCCGGTAACGCTGGGCTGACGGCCCCCGCGTTTCGTGCGCCCATCGAGCGAGCAACCGGCGAGCGCAGCCATGACCGAACGACCCGTTCCATCGACCATCGATGCCCTGGCACCCGGCGACATTGCCCGGCGCCTCGAGGCGGCCAATGTGCAGCGCGCAGCCCTTCCGGTCAGGTCCCTGCTCACGCTCGGACTGCTCGGGGGCGTCTACATTGCTTTGGGTGGCGCACTGGCGACCCTGGCGCTCACAGACAGCAGCTTAGGGTTCGGCGTCGGCAGGCTTGCGGCTGGCGTGGCGTTCAGCCTCGGCCTCATCTTGCTGGTGATCGGCGGCGGCGAACTCGTCACCGGCAATGCCCTGATGGTCGTGGCGCTGGCGGGCGGCAAGATAACCGCGCGTCGCGTCGTGCTGAACTGGGTCGTGGTGCTTGCCGCCAACGCTGCGGGCGCCCTTCTGATGGCTCTCGCCATCCATCGCACCGGTGTTCTCGATAGCGGTGGCGTGAAGACGACTGCCATCCGAATCGCGGAGGCGAAGGGACACCTTGCGTTCGATGTGGCCTTCCTGCGCGGCGCGCTTTGCAACATGCTCGTATGCCTTGCCGTCTGGCTGAGCGCGGCGGCGCGCAGCGTCGAGGGCAAGATTGTGGCGATCGTGTTCCCGATCAGCGCCTTTGTCGCCCTCGGGTTCGAGCACTCTGTCGCCAATCTCTACCTGCTTCCGGTGGGGATGCTGAGCGGAGCCCATCTCGCACCGGCTGATGTCATCGGCAACGTCGTGCCCGTCGCCCTGGGTAACATCGTGGGCGGCGTGATTCTCGCCGCTGCCTACTGGGCCGTCTATCTGGGCGGTCGTGCGGGACAGGATGCGCAGTCCGGCGCAAAGGCTGCCGTTTCGCTCCCTGCAAATGAAGGTTTTCCGGCCCTCCGACATCCATGAGCGCGCATCGATTCCCGAATTGTGGCCTCGTCACGATGCGCAAGGGTGATGCCCGGCCGGCACGTGCACGTATCTGGATAGCTGCTATCCGCCACCCGGCCTTGTTGCAGAGCAGCAAAGCAGCTAGGCGTGTGGCCATGCGGACCTCCCCGGCGCTCGCGCGCACGCTTCCCTTGATCGGCATGTACAGAAGCCTCTCCCCTGTGACCCAGGGTTGCGCGCTGATGCTGATCGCCACCGTCATGTTCGCCTTCATGCACGCAGCCATCCGCCACGCCACCCAGCACATGCCGCCGGCCGAGGTTGCGTTTTTCCGCAACCTGTTCGGCCTCTTCGTGGTGGCACCGCTGCTGATGCGGTATGGGACCGGCCTGTTTTACACGCAGAAGCTGCACCTGCACATCTTGAGGGCGGTCCTGAACGTGTCGTCGATGATTCTTTTCTTCGTCGGGCTGTCGATGACCCCGCTGGTGCAGGCGACCGCGATGTCGTTCACCGCGCCCCTGTTCACTGCCCTCTTGAGCGCCCTCTTTCTGGGTGAGGTCTTCCGGTGGCGGCGCTGGACAGCAATCTTTGCGGGCTTTCTCGGAGCGCTCGTAATCCTGCGGCCGGGATTCCAGCAGCTGGACACCGGTGCAGTACTGGTGCTGCTCTCGTCGCTGATCTGGAGCATGGCGCTGATCGACATCAAGGTACTGGGACGCAGCGAATCGACCCTGACAATCACCGTGTATGTCACCGTGCTGCTGATCCCGATGTCGTTCGTGCCGGCGGCATTGGTGTGGGAGACACCAGGGCTCGACATGTGGGTCTGGCTCGTCTTCATCGGGGTCATCGGCACGCTCGGCCAGATCGTCGTGACAGAGGCGGTCAAGCTCGCCGACATGACGGTGCTGATGCCCTTCGACTTTCTCAAGCTCGTCTGGGCAGCGGGGCTCGGCATCATCTTCTTTGCCGAGGTGCCCGACACACTCACCTGGGTGGGGGCCGCCATCGTGTTCGGCAGCTCGTTCTACATCGCCTGGCGGGAGGCCAAGGTGCGCAAGCAGAAGCGTGCTGCCGGGACAGCAACCCAATAGCCTCTCCGGCCCAGCTCCCTTGCGGCAACCGGTAGCTTCCGGCCGGCGCTATCTGGCTCTAGGCTGTCGCTCGGCCAGCCCGCGCCCACCGGGGCTGGGAAGCAGGCTGAGGGACTCTCGTCCATGGAAAGAAAGCCGGCCCTGGAGCCCAGCCTTGTTGAGGAGTTCGTGCGCAAGGCGCACAGCGACCTTGCCCGCGTCCAGGCCCTGCACGCCATGGAGCCGGCCCTGGTCAACGCCTGCTGGGACTGGGGCGGCGGCGACTTCGAGAGCGCGCTCGGTGCTGCCGCGCATACAGGCCGCAAGGAGATCGCTAACTTCCTGCTCGCCAAGGGTGCGCGCCTCGACCTCTTCGCGGCCGCCATGCTTGGCAAGCTCGACATCGTCAAAGCTGTGATCTCGGCATTTCCGGATGCGATCCGCACGCCCGGTGCGCACGGCATACCGCTCATTGCCCACGCCAAGATGGGTGGGGAGGACGCGCGGGCCGTCCTCGAGTTCCTCGAAGGATTGCAATGACGCCAGGCACCTCGCGCGGGCGGCCGATCCCGGCGCGAAATCCAAGGAAATGGGGACGAGGGGCATGAAAGAGGAGCTGCAATACGCCGTCCTGCACGAGTTCGTCGCGCCCGCGCGACGCAACCTGTCACACGCGACCTGGGACTACCTGATGGGCGGTGCGGAGACGGAGACGACGTTCGCGAGGAACCGCATGTCGCTCGATGCGCTCGCATTCCGTCCGCGCGTCCTGCGTGACGTCGAGAAGGTCGATACCGGCGCCACCGTGCTCGGCCAGAAGCTGCGGCTTCCCGTCATCCTCGCCCCCATCGGCTCGCTGCAGGACATCGTCGCTGACGGCGGGCTCGCGCCGACCCGCGCGGCGGCGCGCTATGGTGCCGTGCACATGCTGAGCTCGGCTTGCTCGCCGGGGCTGGAGGCGGTCGCGTCTTGCAACGACCATCCCAAGATCTTTCAGCTCTATGTACGCGGCGATCGCGCCTGGGTCGACGATTACGCGCAGCGGGCGGTCGCTAACCGCTACGTCGGGCTGTGCCTGACTGTCGATCTCGACTACTACGGCCGCCGCGAGCGCGACCTCGCCAAGCGCTACAAGGCGACCGCCCGGCGCGGCGAGGCTGCCGATCACTTCCAGGCGCGCTTCTCCTGGGCCGACGTCGAACGCCTCAAGAGCAAGTTCGACATCCCCTTCATCCTCAAGGGCATCGCCACGGCCGAGGACGCGAAGATGGCGGTCGAGCGCGGCATCGAGGCGATCTACGTGTCCAACCACGGTGGCCGCCAGCTCGACCACGGCAAGGGCGGCATCGATGTTCTGCCGGAGGTCGTGGATGCGGTCGCCGGCCGCGCCGAGATCATCGTCGACGGCGGCTTCCTGCGCGGCACCGACATCGTCAAGGCGATGGCGCTTGGTGCTCATGCGGTGGGCATCGGCCGGCTGCAAGGCTTGGCGCTCGCCGCCGGCGGCGAGGCCGCGCTGGTGCGCGCGCTGGAGCTGCTGGAGGACGAGGTGCGGCGCTGCCTGGGGTTGCTGGGCGTCACCTCCTACGCCGGTCTCGACAAGAGCTACGTCACGCCCGTGGCCCCGCTCGGCCGCCAAGGCTGGGACAGCGCCTTCCCGTTGCTCAAGGAGGGTTATTGAGGCGGACCGCTACGGCGTAGGTTGTGTCAAGCGAAGCGCAGACACAACGCTGAGACGCATGCGGCCCTGTGTTGGGTCATCCCCGGCTCTCGCCGGCTTCCTCCTGGGTCGATCCAACCTACAATACGCGCGAGGTGATAGGCTCGAGGCCATGACACGAGAATTGCGCACCGACCGCGCGCCCGCGCAGATCCTGGCCGACCTGTGGATGGCGGCCGGCGGCGAGCCCGACGCTCTTTCGCGGGTGACGCTCACCGGCAGCGAGCCGGCCCTGCCGTCCTCGTTCCGGGTCGGCGCGGCGGCGCAGGCGACGATCGCTGCCGCGGGCCTCGCCGCCACCGAGATCTGGCGCAGCCGCACCGGGCGCGCCCAGAGCGTCCGCGTCGACATGCGCCATGCGGCGGTCGAATTTCGCAGCGAGCGCCACATGCGGATCGATGACAAGCCGCCGGGCCCGACCTGGGACAGGATCGCCGGCGTCTATCGCACGGGCGACGGTCGCCGCGTGCGCCTGCACACCAACTTCCCGCACCATCGCGACGGAATGCTGAAGCTGCTCGGCTGCGCTTACGAGCGCGCGGCCGTGCAGGCGGCCCTCGACAAATGGGAGGGTGCCAAATTCGAGACCGCGGCGGCGGAGGCGGGCCTGGTCGCCACGCTCTTCCGCACTACGGCCGAATGGCTGGCGCATCCCCAGGGCAAGGCAGTGGCGGGTCTGCCGCTTTTCGAGATCACCAAGATCGGCGAGGCCCCACCCCGCGCGCTGCCGCGGGCCCCGGAGCGTCCACTGTCGGACGTGCGCGTGCTCGATCTCACGCGCGTCATCGCCGGTCCGGTGTGCGGGCGCGCACTGGCAGCCCATGGCGCCGATGTGATGCGCGTCACCGGCCCGCATCTGCCGGCGCTGCGCCAGCCCGATATCGATACCGGCCGCGGCAAGCTCTCAGCCGCTCTGGACCTGAGGTCTTTCGAGGAGCGCGAGCGCTTGGCCGCTCTGCTGCGCGAGGCGCACGTGTTCGTGCAGGGCTATCGGCCGGGCGGCCTTGCCGCGCTCGGCTTCTCGCCCGAGGCGGTTGCGGAGATGAAGCCCGGCATCGTCGCCGTCACGCTGTCGGCGTACGGCCACGCGGGGCCATGGGCGTCGCGGCGGGGGTTCGACTCGCTTGTGCAGAACACCAATGGCCTCAATCACGACGAGGCCGTAGCTGCCGGCGTCGACGGCCCCAAGGAATTGCCGGCGCAGGCGCTCGATCATGCCTCGGGCTACCTGATGGCGTTCGGCGCCATGATGGCTCTTGCCCGCAAGGCGCGCGAGGGCGGGTCCTGGCACGTGCGTGTATCGCTGGCACAAACCGGCCACTGGCTTGCCAACCTCGGGCGACTGCCGCGGGGGCTGGACTTCCCCGATCCCGGCCACGACGACGTCGCCGACCTGCTGGGCGCCATGGACACGCCGTTCGGCCGGGTGACCTACGTCGAGCATGCCGCGAAGCTGTCGCAGACGCCGGCGCAGTGGGTGCGTCCGCCGGTGCCGCTCGGCACGCACGCGCCGGTGTGGCCGGTCTGAAGGCGCCGGCCTGGTTAGCCGACCCTTTCGCGCCCGCGCCAAATTCGCCGTCAAGTTTGGCGCCGCCGACACGGCCTTTCTTAGGTCCTGGGTGCCATAGTCCCTGGCGGCGCCGCGCCATCACAAGGACGTGACTTCAGCAAGAACCTGCGACCGCGGGGCGTTGTCATCGCAGGAACCTGTCGGAGACGGCAATGGACCTCGGACATTTTGTCCTCGGCGCTGCCGGGGCCATCGGAATGGTGGCGTTTGCGGCGGCAGCCCAGGCCGTTCCCTTGGCGGGGGCGGGCAGTCAATTCGCGGCCACCGCGGCGAGCACGTCGCATGTCGAGAAGGCGGCCTACCGCTGCCGGTGGCACAAGGGGCATCGGGTCTGCCGCAGGGTCAGCAAGAAATACGATACCTACGCCTTCAGCGGCGTCTCCGCGGAAACGTTGCGGGCGGCCGCCTCGGGTGTGCCCACTCCCTGACGTCGGCCCGGCGTCACGCCGTTCCCGCTGCTATTTCTGCGTCGCACCGTGCGCGCGCCTCGTCGCAATCAGCGCGAGGCGCGCGGTCTGTTTGCGTTGCTTGCTGCCGCCCTCGGCACGCCGGTGCATTGGTGGTCACATGCTGCCGGCGGTCCTCCGTCCGGCCGCAATGGCTCCCTCCGCTTCTTACGGGCGCAACTCGCCGGGGCTCGTCGAGCAATTGCTCCCGCGGACGCCGCTAGGCGCCCATCTGCATGTAATGTAGTTCGCGTTCTCCCTAACGTGTCTCCACGGCCCCGTCGCGCGCGACGTTCTCATGGTAGTACGTGCTCTCGCGCAGCATTTGCAACACTGCGTCCCGATTGAGCAACCCGCGCTCGATAGCGATGTCGATGAAGGGTCTCTTTTCCGCGGATGCAGTGTGCACGAGTTTCGACACTTGTGCGTAGCCAAGATGGGGCACGAGCGCAGTCGCGAGGGCAGAGGATCGCATGAGGTTGGAGAGGGAACGCTCGCGATTCGCCTCGATGCCTGCGATGCAGCGATCCGCGAATATTCTGGCCGATCGCGTCAGAAGATTCATGGAATCGAAAAGACGCGAGGCGATCACGGGCTCGAAATGATTGATCTCGAGCTGACCGTGCAGGGCCGAGAGCGACACCGCGGCGTCATTGCCCACGATGGCGAAGGCGACCTGCTGCATCATCATCGGGAGCACGGGATTGATCTTCCCGGGCATGATCGAGGAACCAGGCTGCACGGCCGGCAGACATATCTCACCAAGGCCAGCATGCGGGTCAGAAGAAAGAAGGATAAGATCGGAGCCGATTTTGGCCACCACTTCTGCCGCAATACGGATCTCTGACGACACTCGGGCAAAGGCGTCAGCATTCTGCATGGCGTCGAACAAGTCTTCGGCGGGGCGCACGGGTGCACCCAGAATGCCCGCCAGGTGAGTGTAGACAGCACGCCGATAGCCGGGCACCGTGCCGAGTCCGGTACCGATCGCTGTCCCCCCTAGGGGTAAGACCAGCAACTCCTCGCGGGCCGCGGAAAGCTTCATGCAAAGCCGCCCGATTGCTGCCGCGTAACCGCCGAACGCTTGGCTCAGGCGCATGGGCTGTGCGGCCTGCATGCAGGTGCGGCCGGTCCGCAGCACGTCATCGAAGGCACTTGCCCGCTCGGCAAGTACGGCTGCCAGGTGTCCAAGGGCTTCGACAAGGTCGGCCGATTTCTCGTGGACTGACAGCTTGAGTGCCGACGGCACCACATCGTTGGTCGACTGACCCAAATTCACGTGATCATTGGGGTGGATCAAATCGTATCGGCCGGGGGCCTCGCCGATAGCCTGCAGGGCCCGGTTTGCCAGCACTTCGTTCACATTCATGTTGATCGAGGTGCCGCCTGAACCTTCGAGCAGATTGATGATGAACTGCCCGTCGTGGCGGCCAGCGATCACTTCATCCGCGGCCGCGATGATCGCGTCCGCTACCCGGGCGTCGAGCGCGCCCAGTTCGCGGTTGGCAGCCGCGGCCGCGCGTTTGATGCGCGCCAATGCCCGCACGAGCGCCGGCTCGTCGCCGAGCTTCTGGGATGATATGTCGAAATTCTCGCTCCCGCGCAGCGAGGTCACGCCATAGAGGGCGCCGGCGGGCAATTCGCGGCATCCCAGACTATCAGTTTCCGTTCGGGTCTTTGGCACCACGGGTCCCTCGGCTGGCATGGGCTCATGGCGCAAATCTCTCCGAACGCAGGCGAGAATTGAACCGAGAACCAAAGACGTTACCGAAACTAATGCAGATGAATAGTCTGGCTTATAGTGCGACACCTCCAATATGACGTCGTTGCTCCGAAGTCCTGGGATCTCATCCTATGCCAGCCGCGGCTGGCATAGCTGACCTTCCACATGAACAGACCCTCCTTGACCTTGGTCAACGCGTGCGAGCGCGCCGCGGCGCAGGAATGCAAAATGCAAAAAGGCGAGGGTCGCCATGGATATCCTGTCCGATCCGGTGTTTATCGTAGTGCCGTTCGCTCTGTGGGTGGGCTTGATCGTCGTTGCGCTCCGCACGCTGGCCGTGGGTGATGAGAAGACCGGGGTCCCTTTTCGCTCGGCTCGCGGCATCCTGGAGGACGACGTCACACGGTACGATATTGGGCGCGAAGAGTATGTCGATCGACGCAAGGCGCTCGACTACATCTCCGGGATGGTGTGAGTGGTTTTGCGCGGATCCGGCTGCAGCATCACGTGCGCTTCGCTACAGGCGTGAAAGCCCCTCTCGGCTGCGGGAGTCATCTGCCGCGCGTGGGGGACGATCCCGGCTGCAGACATTTGTGGTAGCGACGCCCGCGGAAGCGTCATCGCGAGCAGATCGACTCAAGTAGGAAGAAGCCCTACTTGCGGGAAGCGCTAAAGCCGAGCCACGCCATCATTGCCCCCACAAAGGCGGCAATTCCGCTAACAAACAAAGGGATGGGCACGCCATTCAGCGTGATCTCCCATGCCAGAACGACGCGGATAAGCTGGAGGACGGCGATGACGGCAAAGATTACCGCCGCGAGCCGCGAATAGTTTCTGGGATCCATAGGGCGCTTTCCCGTGGAAGCCTCTCAACCATCGAGGTGAGGCGACACAACAGAACGCCTCAGGGTTTCACTCGATAGCCCCGGCGCGGCCGCTGCGTGATTGTCTGTTCACCCATATTAGCGCAAGGCGGCGCTTCTGCGATGTTGCGGCTCGCGATGTCCCTAATGATGATGGCTCTTGCTGGGGTTGCCATGCCGGTGCCCCTATCAGCGCAGGGTTCGTGCGAGGCGATTTCGCCGGGCACCGCACGAACCGACTGCATCATCGCTCGCGGCCGTATCGCGAGACAGAAGGCCAACCTCTCGTCCGACAAGGCGCGGGCACACAGCGGCACTGCAAGGCTGCGCGCCGTGACCGGCGGGTCCTCGCTTCGCTATCGCGCGATCTGCAACGGAAAGGGTGCCGGCACGCGCGCCTGCTACACATGCTGTCGAACGCATGGCCTCTCGGCATCGAGGTGCCTGCGCGATTGCAGGCAGCCCTAGCCGCCCTCCCCCGAAGTGGGGATACGGGAACATTCCGGCACTCTTATCTGAGCAGCAAGATCACCACAGCGGAGGCCGCGGGTGCGCCCCAGGATGCACATGGCTAGGAAAACCGACAAACCCAGGAAGTCCTCGAAGCTCAAGACAATCCTCGAGCTCGAGAAGGACGATTGCCGCTGGCCCATCGGGGAACCGCGTCATCCCGACTTTCACTTCTGTGGGGCGCAAGTTGCCGCCGGCCGCCCTTACTGCCCCCTCCACTGGCATATGGCGTTTCAACCCGCGAAACCACGCCATCAGCCACCGCTCACCATACCATCGGTTACCGCCAAAGCTGCGTAGATCGCGCCGAAACCAAAACCGGGTGCCTGCGGTCTTTGCCTGAACGAGCAATCGGCGATTCCTACCGGCTCGACGGGTTGGTCGCCTGCTGCGACGGCGTGGGGCGCGAACTCCGGCATGCTGGCCTGAACATCTCCGTTCCGGGCAAGAGCACTTACGACTCAATGGCGGACGAACGGCGTCCCGATCGCCGCTGGCGGCTGCGCCGCGCGGCCGATGCCCGCAAGAATCGCGAGCGCGGCGAGATATGGCGTCATTTGAATGACGTAGGAACTGATCGGCAAGCCCCAGCCCTGAACACGCAACTCCAGTGCGGCCACCCCTCCGAACAGCAGGCAGCCGAAAAGTGTACCAAAGGGCATCCATCTGCCGACGATGACGGCTGCGAGTGCGATGAAGCCACGACCGTTCGTCATGCCGTCGGTGAAGGTCCCAACCTCCTGCAGCGACAGCACGGCCCCTCCAAGCCCAGCCAGTGCCGCACCCGCGACGACAGCGGCCATCCGTACCCGGATCGGGTCCGAGCCGACTGCAAATGCGGCTTCGGGGTTCTCGCCGACGGCTCTCAGCGTCAGCCCCGCCCGCGTCTTGAGCAGGAAGACATACATCGCAATCGTGAGAAGGAATGCCGCGTAGGTCAGCAGGGGCTGGCGGAAGAGAATTGGCCCAACCCCCGGTAGGTCGGACAGGTAGGGGAGCGGCAAGGCGCCTAGCGTCTGCAGTTGGATGACGGGCGCCTGGCCACCGAACAAGGCACGCAACAGGAAGCTCGTCAGTCCCAGCGCCAGAATGTTCACGGCAAGTCCCATGACGATCTGGTCGGCGCGGAACCTGGTCGTTGCCAAGGCAACGATGAGGCCGAGCACGGCGCCGCTTGCGGCGCTGGCGAGGAGACCGATGGCCGGACTTGCGAACGCAAAGGTCGCAACGGCCCCGCCGAAAGCACCGGCCAGCATCATGCCTTCGAGGCCGACGGCAAAGGTTCCAGCGCGCTCGGACAGCAGTCCGCCCAGCGCCACCAGGAGCAAGGGCGTGGCGATCCGGATCGATGCGGCCAGAAATTCAAGGAAGGCGGCATCATGCATGATTCACATCCTCAGCCGCTGCGTCCCGATGCCGATGGCGGACAATACGAAGGCGATGGTCAGCCCTTGAATGACGAAGACGAGTGAGGACGGCACACCAACCTCCCGCTGCATTGCGAGTGCGCCGGCCTCGAGGAATCCGAAGAACAGGCCGGCCGGCAGCACAGCTGCCGGATTGATCGACGCCAGCAGGGCGACGGCAACGGCATTGAAACCAAAGCCGAGCGAGAACCCTTCGATCAGTCGATAGTGCACACCGAGAACCTCGATACCGCCGGCGACCCCGGCGACGGCACCCGCGATCGCCATGACCGCAAGCGCGCAGCGGGAGAACGAAATCCCGGCGTAGGCTGCCGCACTCGGACTTGCACCGAGGATGCGCAGTCGGAATCCAAAGGTCGTCCGCCACAACACTATGTGGCCCACGATCGCCGCAATCACCGCCACAAAGATGCCGATATGCAGGTCCGTACCCGGCAAAAGCTTGGGCAGCCAGGTCGCGCTCTCGAACAGAGGCGACTGCGGAAATCCGGCGCCCGGTTCGCCCATATCGCCGTGCAGGGCCTCGCTTACAACCAGAAGTCCGACGAAGTTGAGCAGCAGGGTACAGAGTACCTCGTGCACGCCGCGCTTCAGTCTGATGACCGTGGCGATGCCGGCCCATGCCGCACCGCCCACAGCCGCGGCGAGGATCGCTGCAGGTATGATGAGCGCACTCGGCCAGCCGCCGCCGTTGAGCGCCATCCATGATGCGGCCAGACCGCCGACGGCGATCTGGCCTTCGGCACCAATATTGATTAGCCGCGCGCGGAAGCAGAGCGCGATGCCGACCCCGGCAAGAATGTAGGGGGTGCTCTTGTTGAGCGCGAACGCAATCCGATCCCAAGAGCCGACCGCGCCGCGGAACAACGCGGCATACGCCGTGAGCGGATTGATCCCGGAGAGCGCAAGCAGCACGGCCGTAGCCGCGAGAGCCAGGCCAACCGCGGCGCAGGCCAACAGCAGCGCCCAGAGGCCTTCGGCCATTGCCCCGGCCGGGCGGGGTGCGACGTTCACCTCGCTGCTGCCCGGGGTCGTGGAATTCTGCTCACCCATGAATCAGACCGCCGGCCTTCTCGCCTCGGGCAGGGGTTGCCGCGCGCCGGCCATCGTCAAGCCGATCTCGGTAATGTCGGCCGCCTCACGGAGGACGGGCTCGAACAGGCGGCCGGCATGAAGGACGCCAATGCGATCACCGAGAGTCAGCACTTCCTCCAGGTCCGTGGAGATGAACAGGATGGCCCCACCGGCGGCGCGCAAGGCTAGGATCTGCTCCATGACGAACCGCGTCGCCCCCGGGTCCAGCCCCCAAGTGGGCTGAGCCGCGATGAGAACCTTGGGGCTGCGGCCGATCTCCCGGGCCACCACGATCTTTTGCTGATTTCCTCCCGAGAGTGCTTGGGCGGGTGCATCCGGACCGCTGGCGCGTATATCGAACAGCGCCATTCGCTCGAGGGCACGCGCGCGAAAGCTGTCGCGATCGAGCCAGCACCAGAGCGACAGCGGAGGCTGGTCGAACTCCTGCAGGGCAAGATTGTCCTCGACGGTCATACCCGGAACGAGGGATGTGCTCGCGCGATCGACCGGAATGTAGGCGAGGCCGGCCTGAAGCCGGTCGCGCACGCTCCAACTCGTGATGTCCAGCCCCGCGAGCGTGATGCGCCCACGATCAGCGGTCCGAAGGCCATAGATGGTTTCCACCAGCTCTGCCTGGCCGTTCCCGTCAACACCGGCTATGGACAGAATCTCACCGGCATGCAGGGAGAAATTGATGTTTTGGAGTCGGTCCATCCCGTCCCCATCCCGCAACGACAGCTCACTTACTGCGAGAACCTCCTGCCCCCCTCGCGACGGCTCGCGCTCGACCGTGGCCGTCACGTCGCTCCCGACCATCATGCGGGCGAGCTCGGCCCTGCTCACGCCGGCTGCGGGACGATGTCCCACCACCTCCCCATCGCGAAGGACCACGATGTCGTCGCAGACGTCCAGAATCTCCGCAAGCTTGTGAGAAATGAAAATGATCGACCGCCCCTCATCGCGTAGAAGCCGCATCAGGCGGAGCAGGCTCGCAACCTCCGGCGGACTGAGATTGGATGTCGGCTCGTCGAGGACGAGCAGGTCGGCACCGCGCATCAGCGCACTCGTTATCTCGACTCGCTGCCGCTGACCGTAGGAAAGTTCTCCGACGATGGCATCAGGGTCGACATCAAGGCCGTATTCGGCGCTGGTCGTGCGAAGCTGCTCAGCGATCTCGCGCAGGTGCAGCCATTGCCCCGCTCCGTGCCAGCCAAGCATGATGTTCTCGGTCGTCGTCATCGCGTCCACCAGCATCAAGTGTTGGTGGATCATGCCGATGCCTGCCGCAATTGCATCGCGGGGGGTGTGTCCCGCGAGTTCCTTCTCCTTGAAACGGATCGTGCCTGAATCGGCGCGCACCGCCCCGAGAAGAACCTTCATGAGCGTGCTCTTGCCCGAGCCATTTTCGCCGAGCAGGCCGACAATTCGCCCTCGAGGTACTGTCAGATCGATGCCATGATTGGCGCGGACCGAGCCATAGCTCTTGTGGATGTTCCTCATTGTCAGCATGGGAACAAGCGGGCTCGCGCTCGACGGCGGGTCAGGGCCCACCGCGCGCATCCTTACGCGTTACGGAGAGTTTGAGTTCGCCGCTTGCGAGCCTTTTCTTAAGCGTCTCCATTTCGGCCACGATGTCGGCGGGAACGATCGGATTGAACTCACGCTCCTCCGAGTAGCGCAGCTCCGCACCGGTGCTGCCGGCACTGTTCAAGCCATAGACCAGGTATTTGCCGCCGGCGCCCGACGCGCTCTCCTGAGCCGCGGTGGCGTACATCTCCGCCCACTTCTCCACGATGCTTGTCAGCACGCTCTCCGGCGCGATCTTCGCGTGGCCGAGGGAGCGTCCGCTCGCATGGACACCCATCTCCTTGGCCGCCTGAATGATACCGGCCTGGCCGGCATTGAGCTTGCCGCCGACGAAGTCGGCCCCGCCGGCGATCAGGGAGCGCGCTGCCTCTTTCGCCTCGGCAGCGTCCTCCATGCTCTTGATGTAGATGACGCGGACCTCGATGTCCGGCCGAACGCTCTTTGCGCCGAGACGGAATCCCCCCACCTGCGCCACCACGGTAGGAAGCCCCTCCAAGCTATTGACGGAGCCTATTTTTCCCGTCTTGCTCATGCGCGCCGCGAGGGCGCCGATCAGGTAGCCGAACTGCGCATTGTCGAAATCGATCGATGTCACGTTCTTGCCGGAGCCGGCAGAACCCGACCCGACAATGAAGGTCGTGTTGGGGAACTCAGGTCCGACCCGCTGGGCCGCTGAGAGGAAGCGGCCGGTATGTCCGATCACGACCTTGAAGCCTCGTCGGGCATAGTCGCGCAACGCCTCTACCATGTCGGCCGCCTGGACATTCTCGGTGTATGCGGTCTCCCAGCCCAGTGACTTGAGTTTCTCCGCGCCCTGGTAACCCTGGGCATTCCAGCTCTGGTCATTGACGCTGCCCGGCAGGAGGAAGGCGGCCTTGTTCTGCGCCAGCGCACCGCCTGAACCATCCACCGATGCCATCAGCATCGAGCTCAGCGCGATCAGGAGCACTGTCAAGCGCCGAATGCCGCTTATGCGAACTTTCGTCGCTGCGACCTGTGAACCGTTGGCCATAGGGATCCACCTATTGGTGCCGATAGCTTAGACGAACACAGCAACGACCTGCGAAGGTCGAATCCCACATGTGACTGACTTCCTGAGCGCGTCGCCTGATCTCCGACAAGAGATGCTAGCTCAATCCTGTCGAAATGCGAGTCCCGAGGGCCATCATCGCGCAAGCGCTTCGTGCACCGGAACTGACCTCGCGGAAGCCGCGTCATTTCGCGACGACATGGGTGCCCGAGGTGCCCTTGACGGCTTGGGCGAGGTTGTTCGGATCGGTGATGATGCCGCGTTTGCCGGTGGCCTCGATGAACTCGATCATCGCCCGGACCTTCGGCGCCATGCTGCCGCTTCCAAACTCGCCGGCCGCATAGTATCGGCGCGCATCGGATAGCGTTAGTTTGTCGAGCCACTGCTGGTTCGGCTTGTTGAAGTTGATCGCGACCTTTTCGACCGCGGTGGAGACGATGAAGAGGTCCGCACCGAGCTCGCGGGCCATGAGACTCGAGGCCAGGTCCTTGTCGATCACTGCCTCGACGCCCTGGTATTCGCCCTGCTGGTCCTCGACGACAGGTATCCCTCCGCCTCCGCAGGCAATCACGGCACAGTCTGCCGCAATCATGCGGCGAATTGTGGCGATCTCGATCACGGCTTTCGGCATAGGGGATGGGACGACCCGACGCCAGCCACGGGGTTCCTCGGGCTTGATGGCCCAGCCGAGATCGGCTGCCCGCGCGCGCGCAACCGTCTCATCCATGTACGAACCGACCGGTTTTGTGGGGTTTTGGAAGGCTGGGTCTGCGCGATCAACGAGGATTTGCGTGACAATGGTGGCGGCCTCTCGTTCGATGCCGCGCCGGCTGAACTCGTTGTGGAGTGCTCGCTGAAACATGTAGCCGATGGCACCTTGGGTGTCGGCAACGGCGTAGTCCATCGGTACCGGCGGCACTTCGTCGATTGCCAGCTCGGACCGCCGCAGGATGAATCCGACCTGAGGTCCGTTGCCATGGGTGATGACGACATTCCAACCCGATTCCATCAAATCGACGATCGAGCGTGTTGTGGCGGCTGCGGCCTGGAATTGGTCCGGGATCGATTTTCGACTTTCGTCGACGATGAGCGCATTGCCGCCGACCGCCACGACCGCGAGCCTCGCATCGGAAGTCATGAACGATCCTCCTTCTGGCCATCGACGCCGAGTTTGCTGGACAGCGCGGTGAGTGCTTTCGCGAAGCACTCCATCGGGGCATAGGTGATGCCGGCGCCGACCTGGCCGATCCCTGCCTTCTGGTGTGCGATGCCCGTATTGATGATGGGCGCAATGCCGGTATCCGCAACCTTGCGTGCATCGATGCAGGCGGGAGTCCCAGCGAAATCGAGCGAGGGTAGCGTGAATGTGTTGTTGCGCCCGAGAGTAATGTGCGCCATGCGCAGCGTATGGGCCAATGCATCGCGCGGGGAACCGCCGATGAATTGCACGATGGCGGGCGCTGCCGCCATTGCGAATCCCCCGACGCCGGCTGTCTCGGTGATCGCGCTGTCGCCCAAATCGCGCGCCGCATCCTGGGGCCCGTAACCCGAGAAGAACAACCCCTCGACTAGAGGCGCGGGCGCCGTGAACCAAGCGCCGCCCGTGCCGCTCAGCCTGATGCCGAACTCGACACCGTTGCGGCACATCGCCGTCACCATGCTGCTGCCGGAGATGTTCGCGGCGGCATCCATCATTGATTTGCAGGCGGCCATCGACAGGTTGAGAAAGAAGTGGTCGTTGGCTGCAATGAAGGCGAGAACGTCGGCAAGGTCGGCCTGCGGGCGCCCGCTCGAAAGCGCCGCCGGCACCAGTTTCTTCAGCAGAAGGGAGGATGCTGCCACATTTCGGTTGTGCACCTCGTCGCCCATGTGCAGCGCCTGGGCAATGAGCGGCTTGAGCTCAAGACTCCCGAGGCGCGCCACCACCGCGGCCAGGGTCGGCGCCAAGACACGCTGCATCCACTTGAGGCGGTCGATGACCTCGGCACTGTCCGCGCCGAAGCGAAGCACCTTTCCGAGGCCTTCATTCAGGTTGCTGTAGGCTCGGTTTCCGCCCTCCCGATTGGTGACGATCCACACCGGCATCGACGGGCTGATCACGCCTGCCATCGGTCCGACGGCGTTGTGGTCGTGACAGGGCGCGAAGGTGATCTCACCGCTCGCCGCCAGTCGCATGGCGGATGCCCGGTCCTGCGCCCAGCCCTCGTACAGGATCGCGCCGGTGATCGCCCCCTGCATCGGCCCGCACATCTGCTCCCAGGCCACCGGCGGCCCCGCGTGCAGTATCATGCGCTCGCCCATGCCAGGCAGCTCGGTTCCCGCCGTCCCGATGCCCTCGAGGACGGGGTGTGATGCAAGATAGGCGGCGAAGGCCTTTCGATTGGCCTCCTCCACGGAGGCGTGGTTGATGAGACGGGCGAGCGCATGACTTGCGCCGAGATCGCCGCCGGCGGGAGGCGCCCATTCCAGGTCGAGGGCGTGACCGTCGGCATGCCGGATGGCCTCGGCAAAGCCCGAGACGCCGACGTTGATCACACGCAATTCCTGGCGAAATACGTCAACCATTGCGGCTGCCTCCTTCGGCGCGATGTTTGGCCGCTGGGCGCGCCCCACCCACGATTGCCGCCGCAAGGCGCACGGCCTCCGCGTTACTGTTGGCGAGGAGTACGCCGGCGTCGCGAAGGGCGGCTTCCTGGCGCGACAAGTCCTGCGGATCTGCGGCGGTTCCACAAACCGAACCGACGAAGAGGATCTCGCGACCATGTTTGGTTGCGATGTCCCGCGCCGACCGGATGGCGGGTTCCATTTCTGCAGCGGGATCAGGGTGCGCGCCGTACCCCAGGACCACATCCAACAGAAGGACCGCGACGCCCGAATCCGCAGCCTCTGCCAGAATGCGCTCGTTGCGCAGGCGATGGTCGATCATCGGATGCGGCCGGCCGCGGGTGAACAGGTCGTCGCCAAGATCAATGACGGTGTGCTCGCGGCTCGTCCACACGTCGGGCAAGGCGGCCTGCTTGTCGACCGGCGTGTTGGAGTAGACGGTTGTGCCCAACGCCTCGGTTAGCAGGAATGACGCTTCGTAGCAAAAGGTGCCGCCGCTGTAGAGGCCTCGAATGTATTTCTGGCTTGGTGCGAGACGTGCAGTGTCCGGCGATCGGGCGTTGCCGGAGCGTAGGTCGCCACGACCGCGGCTTCCGCTCGCCTTGCCGGTGGCCAGGTCGACGGCAAGCCGTGCGGCATCTTCGAGCGTGCGTGCCGCGTGCACGCCCTCCCGCTTCGCCATTTCAGGAGCCGCGCCCAAGAAGTTGACGACCACAGGCTTGCCGCTGCGGGCTGCGACTGCAAGGACGCGGTCGGCCACGGTCGGCGCCGGAGGTTTGGAGATGAGAACGATCACCCGCGTGGCAGGATCGTCCGTCAGCGCGGCAATTCCCTGAAGCATGGTCATGCCGCCCACCTCGGCCTTGAGGTCGCGGCCGCCGGTGCCGATGGCTTGTGATATGCCGGCTCCATAGCGGTCGACGAGGCAAGTGACCTGTTGCAGGCCTGTGCCCGATGCGGCGACGCAGCCGATGTCACCGCGCCGGACCACGTTGGCAAAACCGAGCGGGATGCCGTTGATGATTGCGGTGCCGCAGTCCGGCCCCATCACGAGGAGGTCGCGGCTGCGCGCGCGGTGTTTGAGGGAAATCTCTTCCTCGAGGGACACGTTGTCGCTGAAGAGCATGACGTGAAGGCCGAGGTTGAGCGCCTTGCGCGCTTCGTCGGCCGCGTATTCGCCCGGCGTGGACACCAGTGCGAGGTTCGCATCGGGCATCTCCCCCAGGGCCATCTCGATGCTGCGGGCTTTGTCGGGCAAAGCTTCGCCGGTACTCGCCGATGGTCGCGCCTCGAGCGCTGCCTTCGCTTCGGCAAGCGCCGCTTCGAGTTGGGTCTCGTCCGCTCCCCGCACGACCACAAGGAGGTTGTTGGGGCTCGGCGCCGTATCCTCGCGAACCAGGCCTGTTTCGGCGAGGAGTGCGAGATTGGCCTTGGTTGCCATCACCGCTGCCGCCTGTTCGACCCCGGCGAGCGCACCCAGCTTCGCGGAGAGCTGCATCAGCGAAACGGAATCCCGGTAGAAGTTGGGAAAAACCCTGCTCAGCGTTGTCATATCCTCTCCGCTTTCAGCCTCCGGACCTGTGGTGCCCATGTGGTCATTCCCATGAGAAGGCCATAGACCCCGGCCGGCCCCGAACTGGCGTCTGCCGCCATCGCCCTCCTCGTCGCACTACGCACGCGGGCGGCCGCGGCCCCCACGGCGATTTGCCGGGCGAGGGCAACGATGTGCGAGCCGGCAAATCCGTGAGCCGCCTGTTTCAGGTAGACGCGACTGATATCGTTCGTTTGCTGTGTTGCGGTCTCAATCGGTCCCGACAGCGCGGCAAGAAACATCAAGATTTGGCGATCACGTCCGACCGCACTCCAGAGGCCGACAAGGTAGCCGGCCAGGACATCGTCCCCCGCTGGCGTCAGCCCTTCACCGCAACCGATCATCGGGGCAAAGGCATGCACTGTTTGATGCAGGCACCGCGCGCGAACGGCTTCCATGAGCCGAGGGACTGCCCGCATGACTTGCACCGGAAGTGCGTCCGGAAGGAATGTCTTGTCGAGCTCTTTGTGCGCTGCCACCCACGCTCTGGCGCTCCGGGGACGCGCGAGGTCGACCGAAAATCTCGAAACGTCGCCGCGCCACCGACGTGCAGATGACAGATCAATCGAGAGTTCCGAGCCAGCAACCCGAGTGATGCCGGCACGACAGCTCACTGCGCGACCTGCTGCAACGTGGGTCTGAAAGTCGAAGCCGGCAGGAGCCGCAACGCGTATGCCGTGCGGGGAGTCGGCGAGGTCATTTGTCAGCAACGCAAGCAGTTCACCATCGTCGGTTCGGACATTGCAGGCTCGGCGAAACACGCTGTGGGAGGTTCCATCGAAAGCAGGCCGTGGAACGGCACTTCCGATCGACAATGCCTCCAGACGCAGCACCCGAGCCCTCGTCGAAAATTGCCTGCGAACCGCGATGCGGCAGCAGGACGGCAAGCCAGCGTGAGACCCGGTGACCTTGCTCAAGTGCCAGCAAAAGGCGCTTGCGTTGAGGGTTCCGGATTCATGTTGCCACCCGCAAAGATCAAGTATACGTATATGTATACAATAACGCAATGTCAACGACACGAACGTGTCGCGACATGGCGGCTCGGGCGGCTACAGGCGCAAAAAAGGGGGGCGGTCATGCTCCAGAAATTGCTTACCATTCTTCCCTTGGTCGTAATTCTGGTGGCGCTTCTGCCCCCGTTTCGTTTTCACGTGCTTATTGCCGGGTTGCTCGGCGGAGCGACCGCTGTCGCGATCGGGGGGTTGGGTGCCGGAGACGTGACCAAGCTGTTCTTCGAGGGACTCGGGCAAATCCTCGATATCAAGTCGGTGATGCTGTTCGCTGCGACGGCCATGGTCCTTGCCCGGTGCGGCTGCACGAACGCGATCATGCAGCTGATCACGAAGTGGTTCGGCAGCAAGACCGAGCTCGTTGCGGCAGCAATGGTGCTGGTCCAGGCGATGGCGACGTACATGGCTGGCATTGGTGCCGCCAATACGCTCGTGACCGCGCCGCTGATGTTTGCCGCGGTCGGCTTCGTGCCGCTGGCCATCGTAGGGATGTCGATGGTCTCTGCCGCGTCCTGGGCAACGTCACCGTCTTCGGCGGAGAGTGCCTACATCTCCGGACAGATGGGAATCACGGCCCCCGAATTCGCGTCGTTCATGCTGCCCTATACGCTGACCTTCTGGGTCATCGGCGCCGCGCTCGCCTGGTACGGCGTGCGGCGCTACCGCCTGGCCGGCAAGCTCGAGCCCGGAGATGCACAGGGCAAGCTCGCATCTGTGGGCGCGGCGGTGGCCTCCCAGAACACCGGCGAAGGCATCGTGGCAGAGGGCCTAAGCGATGCCCGCCGCGCCATCCCGTTCTTCGTCATGCTGGCGATCATCCTTGTGGGCCCACCGATCAACCGGATGGTGGGCACTCCCTTGTTCTCGCCGGTGCTGGTCCCTCTGTGGGTCCTGGGCATCGCAGCACTCACTCTGAAGGTCAACCCGAACAAGCTGGGTGAGATGTTCGTGGACGGCGGCCTGACCATTCTGCGCTACATGTTCCTGGTCGGCCTGTTCCTTGGTTTCATCAAGATGCTCGGCAAGGTCGGCACGTTCGATGCGATTGCGGGCGTTGTCGGGGCCGTTCCCATTCCAGTCGTGACGGTCGTCGGGCTTCTCGTAGCCTTCCTGATCGCCATTCCGGCTGCTGCGTACACGGTGGCAATCGATGCGCTGATCATTCCCGTGCTGGGAAGTCTCGGCGTGCCCATCTGGGCCTACGGCTTCGTCGGTATCGCCGTCGCCCAAGGCGCGATGATGAGCCCCGTGCAGATCAACGTGGCCGCTACCGCCCACAGCTTCCAGAAGGACATCCTGCAGATCGTGAGGAACAACGCGCCGTATATGCCGCTGCTGTTCGTCGTCACGGTCCTGATGGCCACGTTCCTGGCCGGATGAGGTCCCGGCCACAATCTGCGAGCAATGAGAAAAGAGCGCCGCATCCAGCGGCGAAGAATGGAGACCAACGATGACTTCCGCACGCGTCTATCGCATTCCCATATCCGGTCCCGCCGACGTATCGGGCCTCAAGGCCCTGTTCGACAACGGCACCATTGACCCCAAGGACGTGGTTGCCGTCCTTGGCAAGACCGAAGGGAACGGTTGCGTCAACGATTTCACGCGGGGCTATTGCACGTTCGCCTACCAAGTCATGCTTTCCGAAGTTCTGTCGATATCGCGCGAGGAGATCGCCAAGCGCGTCGCCTTCGTCATGTCGGGTGGGACGGAAGGCGTGCTTTCCCCCCACGTTACGATATTCACCCGCAGCGGTTCGGCCGCGCGCGCCAAGGGAGGCGCCAAGCGGCTGGCAATCGGCGTCAGTCACACGCGCGACTTCAAGCCTGAGGAACTTGGCCGCATGGCCCAGGTTCGCGAAGTCGCCCGCGCCGTCCGTGCGGCCATCACGGACGCGGGGATCGAAGCAAATCAGGACGTGCATTTCGTCCAGATCAAATGCCCCCTGCTGACGTCCGAGCGAGTGGAGGAGGCGCGCCGTCGCGGGCAGGACGTTGCAACTCACGATACCTACGAGTCGATGGGCTACTCGCGCGGAGCTTCGGCGCTGGGGGTCGGCGTCGCTCTCGGAGAACTGGACGAGGCGAAAATTTCCGATGCGTCGGTTTGCCGGGACTGGAGCCTCCATTCCGCCGTCGCGTCAACCTCGGCGGGGGTCGAGCTGATGAACTGCGAGATCATCGTCATGGGCAATTCGGCGACTTCCACCAGCGACATGATCGTGGGGCACAGCGTCATGCGCGATGCCCTCGATGCCGAAGCGGTCCGCGAGGCTTTGCGCAGCGTGGGCGTCTCTGTCACGGGAACGGTCAAGCCGGAGGACCGGGCGCGCATCGTCAATGTGTTGGCCAAGGCGGAGGCGGACCCCAGCGGCTACATTCGCGAGAGGCGCCACACGATGCTCAACGATTCCGACATCAACAATACGCGTGTGGCACGTGCGGTGGTGACGGCGGTCGTGGCGTCGGTCGTGGGCGACCCGATGGTCTATATCTCGGGTGGTGCCGAGCATCAGGGGCCATCGGGAGGCGGGCCGGTCGCAGTGATAGCGCACGCGTAACGCGCCTGAGTGTTGGTGCCTGGTTCAGCCCGCCGGATGCTGCGGGCTCACTGCTCCGCCGATTTCAGGTAGGCCTTCGCCAGGGCATCCTTGATCGCTGTCTCGACATTGTCCAAGCCGTGCTTGATGTTGGCGCGCATGGCTGAGCAGGCGCCGCTGCTGTCACCGGCCGCAATGCGCTCGATGATGGCCAGGTGCTGGCGGCATGAATATTCCACCCGTTCTTCGACGGCGAAATCCATCGCGCGAAACAAGGACAACCGCTCGTTGATGGCTTGAAGCTGCTTCAGCATGGTCATGTTACCCGCGGCCCGGGCCAATGCCTCGTGAAAATTCCGGTCGAGGTCGGCGAGCTCGTCCCGCGACATCGCTCCGTTCGGTCGCACCGACTCCCAGGCGCGGCGCTGCTCGGCCAGGGTTTCCGCCGCCAGTCCCTGCGTTGCGAGGCGCTCGACGACGAAAAGCTCAAGAGCCATGCGCACATCGTAGAGTTCGGTGATGCCTCGCAGGTCGAGCTGGCGGACGCGATATCCGCCGCGGCGGGGCAGCTGCTCCACGAGGCCGTTGGCAATGAGCACGTGGAGGGCTTCGCGAACCGGGACCCGGCTGACCCCGAACTCCTGACAAAGCTCCTGCTCGGTAAGGCGGTGGCCGGGAGGATAATCCCATTGGATTATGCGCTCCTTCAGCCGCGCTAAGACGGGGGCGCTCAGAGCAGGTTTGTTATCGACGTGCACAGGGATGCAGTTGGCTGCGTGATTCGTGTTTCTCGACTTAAGATGCGACGTATACATATCTGAGGATTTCGGCGTCAAACAGGCCGAGCAGGGAGAGATTCTGGCGCAAAGTCAGCCGGCCGTGCCGCCCTGACTATGAGGCAATTCAAGGGAGAGCGGTCTTGGATTGAGGCCTTGGGTTCGGAAGACAGATAAGCGTCAAGCAAAACACCACAGATAGGCCGATCGCACAACCCCGCTCTTGCGAAGTGCCATCCTTCATCTGCAGGCGTCCGGCCATGATCGCGAGGGCGGGAGGTGGCGAGGCGCAACGGCAACTCGGCTGTTCGCAGGTACTCGAGCGTCGCTGCGCGCAAACCCGCCTTCATCGCACGCGCGGGAGCGTGCTGCAGGCGAGCGCCATCACGAGCATCTTGCGGGGTGCGCGCCCGATCAGAGACAGGTTTCCATAGCGTCGATCGCTCCTCCGATGTCGCATGGCCACCCGAGGTCTCAGCGCAAGCGACAGATGATGGAGATCCAGCGACCGCTCGATACGCATGGCGCCGGTCGATCTGGAGACGGCCCGCAAGATGATAGCCGAGGTGCGCGGCTTCCGGCCGCTGGCCGGCTATCGAGGTGCCGAGAAGGGCGACCTCAAGGCTCTTGCCGGCGCTATTGTGGCGCTCTCCTCATTGGTCATCCGACCTGACCTGAAAGTCGTCGAAGCAGAAATCAACCCTTTGCTCGTCCTCCCGCAAGGGCAGGGTGCGATCGCATCGGATGCGCTCGTGAGGGTGTCGCAAAGTTGGAGCTGGCACCGGTCCGGCGCCCTGACGTGCCGAGCCAGCGTAAGGCGGTCGCGTTAGCCCTTGGCCGGGTTCAGCTGCTCCTTCACCAGGGCGCTCGCCTTGCCGAAGTCCATGCGTCCGGCATAGCGCTCCTTCAGCGCGGCCATCACCTTGCCCATCTCCTTGGGGCTCGTTGCGCCGACGTCCTTGACGACGGCCGCGATCGCGTCCCGGGCCTCGGCGTCGCTCATCTGTTTTGGCAGGAACTCCTCGATGACTGCGATCTCGCCCGCCTCCTGCGCGGCCTGCTCGGTGCGTCCCGCCTTCTCATAGATCGCCAGCGATTCGCGCCGCTGCTTGATCATCTTCTGCAGGACCGCGGGAATATCCTGGTCGGGAAGCGTGCTCCTGGAGGCAATGTCGGCCTGCTGCAGCGCGGCGCTGATCAGCCGCAGCGCCGACAATCGCGCCTTGTCCTGCGCCTTGAGCGCCGCCTTGGTCTCGGCCATCAGTCGGTCGCGCATAAGACCCTCCTTCGTGGTGATGGTGATCTAGGCCCGCCGGCACGTTGCCGCAAGCCCGCGTTGACCCGGCATCACCGTTGCCCTACTAGCTCCGGCGAACTGCGCGCGAGGACGCCATGCACGGTGAAAACCCCAAACCCTGGACCGAAGTGGCTCCGACGGGCCGCTTGGTTCTGGCCGACGGCACCGTGATCGCCGGACGTGGGCTCGGCGCCACCGGCTTTGCCGTGGGCGAGGTGTGCTTCAACACGGCGATGACCGGCTATCAGGAAATCCTCACCGATCCTTCCTATGCCGGCCAGATCATCACCTTCACATTTCCTCACATCGGCAACGTCGGCACGAATCGCGAGGACACCGAGACGTCCAATCTGGCGATGCGCTCGGGCGTGCGCGGCTGCGTGCTGAGGGCCGACGTGACCGGACCCTCCAACTACCGGGCCCTCGAGCGGCTGGATCAATGGCTGAAGTCGCGCGGCATCATCGCCATTGCCGGCGTCGACACGCGCGCGCTTACCGCGCGCATCCGCGAGCAGGGCATGCCGAACGGCGTCATCGCCCATGAGCCCTCCGGCGCCTTCGCCCTCGACAAGCTGAAAGCCGAGGCCAAAGCCTGGCCGGGGCTGCTGGGGCTCGACCTGGTGCCGGAAGTCACGGCCGGCCAGAGCTACACCTGGGATGAGACGCTGTGGGTGTGGGGCGACGGCTACGGCCGCCAGGATCAGTCCGACCTGCATGTGGTCGCCGTCGACTACGGCCTCAAGCGCAACATCCTGCGCTGCCTGGCGTCTGCCGGCTGCAAAGTGACGGTGGTGCCGGCGACGGCGACCGCCGACGAGATCTTGGCGCGCAAGCCTGACGGCATCTTTCTCTCCAACGGACCCGGCGACCCGGCCGCGACCGGCGAATATGTGGTCCCCGAGATCAAGCGGCTCGTCGACTCCGGCCTGCCGGTGTTCGGCATCTGCCTCGGTCACCAGATGCTGGGGCTGGCGCTGGGCGCCAAGACGAAGAAGATGCACCAGGGCCACCACGGCGCCAATCATCCGGTGAAGGACTTCACCACCGGCAAGGTCGAGATCACCTCGATGAACCATGGCTTCGCCGTCGACCGCGAGACGCTGCCGGCGGCAGCGGAGGAGACGCACCGCTCCCTGTTCGATGGCTCCAACTGTGGCCTCAGACTCAAGGGTCGCCCGGTGTTCTCCGTCCAGTACCATCCCGAAGCCTCGCCCGGCCCGCAGGACAGCCACTATCTCTTCACCCGTTTCATCAATCTGATCCGCTCCCAGAAGGGACTGCCGGCCAGGGACGAGCGTTGAAGTTCGCCAATTCGGCAGGCTGGGTCCCCAAGCGTGCCCCGAACGGGCGGATTTCTGTGTCCCGGATGGCCTTCCCCGGCGACCGGACATGCGGTACGCACGCTTGGCAGCAGGCGGCTGGTCCGCTGCGGGGGTTAAGGGCACTGGTCTCGGAAGCGACGAGGGCGGGCGTCGATGGCGGGGATCTACTTCAGTTATCTGCGGGAAGACCGGCATCTGGCCTCCCAACTGGTCACCGACGTGGAAGCCGCCGGCTATCCGGTCCGCTGGCTGCACCGCATGCTCACGGATTGGCGCACGCCTCCGCCTCTCGACATGGGTAGTGCCGATCGGGTGGTCGTGCTGTGGACGCGGGCGTCCCTAGAGTCTAGCTGGCTCAAGACCGAGGCGATCAGGGCCGCCGACGCCGGCAATCTGGTGCAGGTCGCGGCGACTGGCGTCCGCACCTTTGATTTGCCCCGGCCGCTGCAGCATTTGCAGAGCTTCGAGGTGGACGATCTCGACGGCATCGCGCAGGCCGTCTCCGGTGACGCTGAATCGCTTGAAGAGGACCCCTTCCCCGAGGATTCGCCCGACGTCGCCGTGCCCGGCAGCGCCGCTGGAGGAAACCCCTACCCTGCGTCGCCAGGACTGGCGAAGCGGCTTTCGCCAGGGCCGATGCCATCAAGTGAGTCCTCGGCCGGATATCCAGTCGGAGAGCCTTCCGAACTGGCTCTGAAGGTCATGCAGGCGAGGCGCGCACGCCTCGGGCGCCTGACGGACGATGATGGGCTGTCGGCAAGGTCGGAAGATGAGATCACGGTCGCTCGCCGCCCTTTGCCTGCCGACATGCCCCGCATGGAACCCGGCGCAGACAGCGTCGCGCCCGCGCCGGCACCCGTGACAAGGGCATCAGCGACCGTGGTGCGTGAGGCGCCGCCGTTTCCGCCGGCCTACCCGAAATCTGCCAGGAGATCCGTCACCGACAGGTCTTCTCCGACGCCCCTGGGATCGGCTGCGCCGCCCTGGGCGGAGCCGGCATCGGGCAGGAAGTCCGGAATTGGCGCCGCTGCGGTTGCCGGCGTGCTCGCCGCGGGCGTGGCGGCGGCCTTCATCTGGAAGCCTGGTCTCTTCGAGAGTTTATCGGGCGCCGCTACCAAGCTGCTCGCATTCCTCAAGTGGAATGTCGTGCCGCCGGCCGGCGCGCCGACATACGAGCCGGTCGGAACCGAGGTCGTCGATTGCAGCGTGTTCGCCCCACCTTCGGCGCCGGCCGGCAAGTCGCTCTTTGTCCAGGTGTTCCTGCATGTGCCCGAGCAGTTCGACCGCGCCGAGGCGATCGCCACCCGCATCGACCAGGGTTCGCGGCTCAGAAGCATCGCCACGCTGCAGACCGAGGTGACACGAGGACAGCGGCTTGCGGTCACGCTGGATGGTGCCGGGCTTGCCTGCGACGCGCCGACCCGCGAGGTCGTGTGGCGCGGCCACCCGCAGGCCGTGAGCTTCCGCATCACCGTCCCCGCGGGCGCCAGCCATGGCCAGGAGTTCTTTCCCGTCGTGCGGGTGAGCATCGAAGGCGTGCCTGTCGGTTTCCTGGAGTTCGCAGTGACCTGCGAGAGCGCGGCCGCCGGCGAGGCCGATGCCACCGGCAGATCCGCACGCCGCTACCGCTACGCCTTCCTTTCACACGCCTGGCAGGACCGCCAGGAGGTCACGAAGTTCGCGCGTGCCCTGAGCGCGGCCAGGATCGACTTCTTCCAGGACATTCTCTCCCTCGAGCCCGGTGACGATTGGGAGGCGCGCCTGTTCCAGGAGATCGATCGCTGCGACGTGTTCTATCTGTTCTGGTCCGAGCACGCAGCGGCATCGCAGATGGTGCGAAGGGAGGCCGACTATGCCCACCAGCGGGCCTCCGCCTTCGGAACGAAGGTGCCGGACATCACGCCCATCCGTCTTGACTCCTCTCCCCTGCCGACACATCCCCCGCATCCCGCGTGGATGCCCAGGATCCACTTCGACGATTATTTCCGCAAACTGATCGAAGGCCAGGGCCGCAGCTAGCGCCCCCGCCGTCGTTCCGGATCCGATCTCTCCCGTCCGGGATGGGACGACGACGGATAATTGCAGTCCAGACGTGGGGACTTTCCCGCTTGAAATAAGGGTTTCTCTGAGTTCAGGCGTGGGTGGCGTCGGTGTCGTCATCCTCATCGCCCTCGGTGGACCGCGACATGACAACGTAGAAATGTGACGGCCAAGCCCCTGCTTCGCAGCCGCTCGAATTCGGTCGGAGAGAGCTGCTTCTGAGCGGAGGACCGCTGCTGGCCCTGGCTGCCTCGGGCTCCGGTCCGACTCGGGCGCAGCAAGCCGCATCGCCAGCTGCGACACCGGCTTCAGGCATGGCGGGGCGAGGCGGCCGAAACCCCGGCCTAACCCTCCCCGCGTGCCTGCCGGGCGGCCGCCGTCTCCGCTTGCGGCTGGGCGTCGTTGGCGATGATCTCCCCGATCGGCCCCGCGTTGGCCCGCACCGTGTTTGGCGGTTGCTTCCCGTGCGCGAGCGGCAGCAGGGGAAACACCAGCTCGGCGAAGCGATAGGCCTCCTCCAGGTGCGGATAGCCCGACATGATGAACGTATCGATGCCGACGGCCATGTATTCCTTGATGCGGTCGGCGACTTCCTGGGCGCTGCCGACGAGGGCGGTGCCGGCACCGCCGCGCACCAGGCCGACGCCGGCCCACAGATTCGGGCCGACGACCAGCTTGTCGCGCTGCCCGCCATGGAGCGCCAGCATGCGCTTCTGCCCCACCGAGTCCATCCGGTCGAACGTTTCCTGCGCCCGTTTGATCGTGGCGTCGCTCAAATGGCGGATCAGGTCGTCGGCCGCCGCCCACGCCTCCGCGCTCGTCTCGCGGACGATCACGTGCAGGCGGATGCCGAAAGTGAACTTGCGCCCGCGCGCGGTGGCAATCGCATCGGCGGCTGCAAGCTTCTCGGCGACCTGGGCTGGCGGCTCGCCCCACGTCAGGTACTTGTCAACCGTTTCGGCCGCCACTGCCATGCCCGCCGGCGACGAGCCGCCGAAGTAGAGCGGCGGGTGAGGATGCTGCAGCGGCTGGAACAGCAGCCGTCCGTCCTCGATGCGGATGTGCTTGCCGCTGAAATCGACGCGGCCGCCTGCGAGCAGGGCCTTGTAGACCGTCAGGAACTCGTGCGTCAGGACGTAGCGGTCATCGTGCGCGAGGAAGATGCCGTCACCCTTGTTCTCGACTGGATCGCCGCCCGTGACGACGTTGATCAGCAGCCGTCCCCCCGAGATGCGGTCGAGCGTGGCCGTCATGCGCGCTGCCACCGCCGGCGACTGCAGCCCGGGGCGCACGGCCACCAGATAGCGCAGCCGCTCGGTCTGAGCCGCGACCGCGGACGCCACCACCCAGGAGTCCTCGCAACTGCGCCCCGTGGGCAGCAGCACCCCGAAATAGCCGAGTTCGTCGGCCGCCTGCGCGATCTGGCGCAGGTAGCGCAGGCTCACGTCGCGGCCGCCCTTGGTGGTGCCGAGATGGCGGCCGTCGCCATGCGTCGGAAGGAACCACAGGAGGTTGGCCTGTTGGACTGGTTGCACGCTCACGGAACTATCCTCCGCGTTGTCTCGGACAGGTCGCGCCCATGAGACGCGGCGATCATGGCCTGCCTCGGGCGCTCCTGCGTCGGCCGCTTGGCTGAAATCTGCGGCGGCCGAGGTCGGCAATATGCCCGGGTCTGGAAAGTCGATATTGCCGGATGAGCAAGAACGGGACCCACATCGCAACTATGCGCGCCTTCCCCGGCAAGGTCGAGGATGTCTCCAACGGACCGCCCCGAAAAATTTCCGCTGACGTCCCGCGTGTCGATCCTGTGTCGGCTCTTTTTTGCATCCTATGCGGGCCGTACGCTGCATTGCAGTCAGGCTAGGCAATTGCAGCTGCCGCCTGCCTGCGCCCTGGGCGGATGGGCCGACATGCTGGCAGAAAGGGCGTTGTTTGGAGCGTCCCGACCGGATAACGTTCTCTTCGCCCGGCAGACGGGCCTCGCGCCGCCTGCCCCCCTTTATCCCCGTCGCCTGGAGGCTCTCATGCAGCGTCGCTCTTTCCTCATCGGCTCAACCGCGACAGCCGCTGCGGTGCACCTGGGCGGCTTCCGCTCCGCCATGGCGCAGGCCAAAAGTGGCGACCTGATCTGGGCCGACAATCTTCCCAACGGCCTCGATCCGCACGTCGTCTTCGACGTGCCGATGCAGTTCTACATGCTCAACGTCTACGACCAGCTCTACCAATATGAGGGCAACCCCCCGCAGCTGAAGCCGTGGCTGGCGTCCGGTCATCAGGTGAGCCCGGATGGCCTCGTGTGGACGATCACGCTGCGTGACGCGAAGTTCCATGACGGTTCGCCGATCACGGCAGAGGATGTCGTCTATTCCTTCCGCCGCCTGCTCGCCATCAAGCGTGGACCGTCGGCCGCCTTCCTGCCGGTTCTGGCCCCTGACAAGGTCACCGCGGTCGACGCCAAGACCGTCAGGTTCGAGCTCAAGCACGCCTACCAGCCCTTCCACTCGGCGCTGCCGCTGGTCTGCATCGTCAATCCGCGCGTGATCAAGGCGAACGAGAAGGACGGCGACTGGGGGCAGGCGTGGCTCGCGTCCAATGCAGCGGGCTCCGGCCCCTACAAGATCGACGCGGCGACCTATAAGCCCGTCGAGCAGCTCGATATGCACCGCAACGCCGATCACTTCATGGGCTGGGCTCACAACGCCAAACCGATCGACATCGTCCGCTGCCGCAACATCGCGGAGACGACCACGCGCGTCAACGCGCTGCTCAAGGGCGACATCGACGCCACCGACAGCTACCTGCCGACCGACCAGGTCGAGCGCGTGCAGAAGGCCAAGAACGTGCGCGTCATCCAGGACGAGACCATGCGCGTCATGGTCATACGCATGAACAACCAGAAGGCGCCGTTCGACAACGTGCACTTCCGCCGCGCGATCAGTCATGCCTTCAACTACAAGGGCTTCATCTCCGGCGTCCTCAAGGACTACGCCATCCGTAATGCCGGGCCCATCCCACAGAATTTGTGGGGCGCACCCAAGGACCTCAAGCCCTACGAGTACAGCCTCGACCTTGCCAAGGAAGAGCTTGCCAAGGCCAAGGCGCAAGGGGCTCCCGTAGACCGCGAGATCGAGATCCACATCCAGCAGCAGCTGGCCCAGACCACGCAGGCCGCACAGGTGCTGCAGCAGGACCTGCGCAAGATCGGCGTCAATCTCAAGATCGCACCGAACTTGTGGGCCAACATCGTCTCCTCGACCTCCAAGGTCGACACAACGCCCGACATGTGGGTGCACTGGGTGTCGACCTACTTCGTCGATCCCGAGAACTGGATCGGACAAATGTACGACAGCCAGTTCCATGGGACCTGGAAGGCGTCGAGCTGGTACAAGAACGAGAAGGTCGACGCGATGCTGCGCGAGGCGCGTGCATCCACCGACCAGGGCAAGCGCCAAGCGCTTTACGAGGACGCTTCGCGCATCGTAGTTGGGGAGGCTGCCGACATCTGGATCTACAACACGGTGCAGATCCGCGGCATCAGCGCCCGCGTTCAGGGCTACAAGTTCTCGCCTGTCGGCTCGGGCGCCGAGTTCCGGCACATGTCGTTGTCGGCGTAAGAGGCATGGCCCGATTGTCATCCCGGCCGGAGCGCGACAGCGCGCAGAGCCGGGACCCGGGGTCAGAGGCTCAGCCGTCACGTTTGGACCCTTGGGTTCCGGATATTTCGCTTACGCGAGATTGCGGGATCACAGGCGCGGAGCAGGTGCCATGACCCGCTTCATCCTGCGCCGTATGCTGCTGGTGGTGCCGTCGCTGTTCGGCCTTCTCGTGCTCACGTTCGTGATGCTGCGAGTACTTCCCAACGATCCCTCCGCCGCACTCGCCGGCGAGAACGCCACGCCTGCCCAAATCGCCGCCATCCGCAAAGCCTACGGTTTCGACGAGCCGATCTGGAAGCAGTTCCTCATCTACCTGAAGCAGGTGGCTCAGGCCGACCTCGGCAACTCCACCAACAGCGGCCGCCCCGTCGTCTCCGACATAGCCGTCCGCCTGCCGGCCACTATCGAGCTCACCATCTGCGCGCTGCTGTTTGCCGCGCTCGTCGGGGTTCCGATCGGCACGCTCGCCGCGGTCTGGCACAACTCGTTCTTCGACCACGCCATGCGTATCGTCACCGTCGGCGGGCTTGCCGTTGCCGCGTTCTGGTTCGCCATCATCCTGCAGCTCGTCTTCTCCATGCATCTCGACTGGCTGCCGCTCCGGGGTCGCTTGGCAGTGGGCATGCCGGAGCCTCCGGCGATCACCGGTCTCTTTCTCCTCGACAGCCTGCTGACGGGACGGCTCGATGTCTTCTGGAATGCGTTGCAGCACATCCTCATGCCGGCCTTCACGCTCTCGCTCGGCGGCCTTGCCTCTATCGCCCGCTTCACGCGGGCCGGCGTTCTCGACACCTTGCAGAAGGACTTCGTCGGCTATGCCGAAGCTGCGGGATACCGCACGCGACGGATCATCTGGGTCTACGTGCTGCGCAACTCCGTGGTCGCGGCCACCACGCAGATCGGGCTGCTGTTCGGCGCGTTGATCTCCAGCGCCGTCGCCGTCGAGGCCATCTTCGACTGGCCGGGCATCGGCTCCTACGCCGTAACGGCCATCCTCACGTCCGACTACAAGGCGATCCTGGCCGTCACGCTGGTCGTCGGCGTCATCTACGCGATCGTCAACATCATCGTCGACATCACACACGCGCTGCTCGACCCCCGCGTCGCCGAGAGCCTCTGAGGCGCCCCGCGTCAATGCTCATTCTGAAGAAGTTCCTGCGCGACGTTCCGGCCGTGCTGGGGCTTGCCATCATCGCCATGGTGATCCTCGTGGCCCTCATCGCGCCGCCGCTCGCCAGCCTCGAGGCCGTCTACGACGGCAACCTCATGGAACGGCTGAAGCCGCCGTCGGCCGAGCATTGGTTCGGGACCGATAACCTCGGCCGCGATATCTTCGCCCGTGTCATGGTGGGCTCGCGGGGCGCCCTCATCGTCGCCTTGTCGGTGGTTGTTCTCGCCATCGCCATCGGCGTGCCGGCCGGCCTCTATGCCGGCTACACCACCGGCTGGGGCAGCGAGCTCGTCATGCGCGTCACCGATGTGTTCCTGTCCGTGCCGCAGCTCATCCTGGCTCTGGCCGTGGCGCAGCTGATCGGCAAGGGGCTAGAGAGCGCCATGCTGGCGCTGGCGCTCACCTACTGGCCGTTCTTCTGCCGCACGGTGTTCTCCGAGACGCGGCGCGTGCGCAATACGCTGTTCGTCGACGCTCTGGAGGGCATCGGCGCCTCGCGCTGGCGCATCCTGATGGTGCATGTGCTGCCCAACGTCGCCTCCCCGGTGATCGTGCGCGCTACCATCGGCATGGGCTTCACCATCCTGACGACGGCGGTGCTGGGCTTCCTTGGCATCGGCGCGACCCCGCCGATGCCGGACTGGGGCCTCGCCATCGCAGAGAGCCGCGAATACCTGCCGGATTCCTGGTGGGCCGTGACGTTTCCCGGCCTTGCCATCCTCATCACCGTACTCGGGTTCAATCTGTTCGGCGACGGCCTGCGCGACCTCGTCGACCCGCGGTTGAGGCGCTCGCGATGATGCTGCACGCGCCTTCCCGCTCGTCCGGGCCCGCGCTCGAGATCAGGGACCTGTCGGTCGTCATCGATACCGACGAGGGCACCGCGCAAATCCTCGACCATGTCGAGCTGGCGCTGGATGCGGGCTCCATCCACGGCGTCGTCGGCGAGTCGGGTTGCGGCAAGTCGACCCTGCTCAAGGCGATCCTTGGCGTTCTGCCGAAGCGCTCCCGCATCGACCGCGGCAGCATCCGCTTGCGCGAGCGCGAGCTCGTCGGGTTGGCCCGCGAAGCCATGCAGCGCGAGGTCCGCGGCCGCGACATCGGCTTCATCCCCCAGGACCCCTTCCAGGCCCTCAATCCCGTGTTCCGCGTCGAGACGCAGCTGATGGAGACGCTCGCCACCCACGGCATGGCCGGGCCGAAGCCGGTTGCGACCGATACCCGGGCGATGCGCACGCAGCTCGTTGCCCTGCTCAAGGCCGTGCAGCTCCCCGACGCCGAGGAGGCGCTCGCGCGCTATCCGCATCAGTTCTCCGGCGGCCAGCGCCAGCGCCTCCTGATCGCCGCAGCGCTTGCCTGCGCACCGGGCATCGTGCTGGCCGACGAGCCCACCACAGCGCTCGACGTGACGACGCAGCTGCAGATCCTGAAGCTGCTGCGAGACCTCGCCGCCACGCGCAACCTCTCCATGCTGTTCGTGACGCACGATTTTGGCGTCGTGGCCCAACTCTGCGACAGCGTCACGGTCATGTACGCCGGCCAGACCGTGGAGACCGGCCCCGTGCGCGAGGTGCTGGACGATCCCAAGCATCCCTACACGCGCATGCTGCTCGCCTGCCACCCCGAGCGCGCCAAGGAGCTGGCCGGCATCCCCGGCGCCGTGCCCTCGCCGCTGCGGCCGCCGGCGGGCTGCCGCTTCCACCCGCGCTGCCCCGAGGCGCGCGAAGCCTGCCGCATCCGCCGACCCGAAGCGGTCTCCGTGGGGTCGGATCGCGAGGTCGCCTGCGTCCTCTACGAAGGTGGGAGCGCTTGATGCTGGCTGCGCCCATCCTCCTGCTGGAGAATGTCGTTACCGTGCTCGGCGGCGGCCGAGCGTTCCTCGGCAAGCCGCGGCCGAAGGTGCGCGCCGTCGACGGGGTCACGCTCGCGCTGCATCCCGGCGAGGCGCTGGGGCTTGTGGGCGAGTCGGGCTGCGGCAAGACCACGCTCGCCCGCACCGCGCTTGGTCTCGTGCGCGAAACGGCCGGCACCATAAGGCTCGACGGCGCCGTCGTTTCAGGGCTCGAGCCGCGCGAGGCGCGCCGCATACGACGTGCCGTGCAATACGTGCACCAGGATCCCGGCGCCGCGCTCGATCCCTGGTGGAGCATCGGCCACGCGCTGGACGAGACCCTGCGCATCCACGGCCTCGGGAGGCGGGCCGAGCGCAGCGAGCGCATCGACGCCATGCTGGCAGCCGTCGGCCTCGACCCCTCGTTCCGCCGCCGCTATCCGCATGAGCTGTCCGGCGGCCAGCAGCGGCGCGTCGGCCTCGCCCGCATTCTCGTGCTGCACCCGCGCATCGTCATTCTCGACGAGCCGTCGGCAGGGCTCGACCTCTCCGTGCAGGCGACCGTGCTCGGCCTCTTCGACCGGCTGCGGCGCGAGCTGGGACTGACCTATCTGTTCGTCAGCCACGATCTGTCTGTGGTCGAGCGCATGTGCGGCCGCGTCGCCATCATGTATCTCGGCCGCATCGTCGAGGAGGGGCCGACCGCGCGCATCTTCGCGAGCCCCGCCCATCCCTACACGCGCGCGCTGTTGGCCGCCGCACCCCGGCTCGAACCTGGCTCGCTGGAGTCGACGCCGGCGCTGCCAGGCGATCCGCCCTCGCCTATCGACCTGCCCTCGGGCTGCGCGTTCCGCACCCGCTGCGCGTTTGCCAGACCTGTGTGCAGCGAGCAGCGGCCCGAGATGCGTATCGTCGATGCGGGCCATATGGCCGCCTGCCACCGCCTGGGTGAGCTCGACTGAACCAACGCAGGTCACGCCAACTTCGCGAAGGCGGGATCCACGCAAGCCTGCCGGAGCATGAGCGCCACGCGGGGTCGATGCCCACCTGCGTGGGCGTGGCGTCTCGGTCCATGCTCCGGTCCGCGGCCTGACGTGGCGCAGGCCGCCACCCCCAAAGCCGCGAGCTCAATCATTGCGACGTGGGCACGATTGCATTAAGAAAGAGTTGCCATCTATTGGTGCAAGCAACCTAGCAGTGCTAGCACCTTGAGTCTGATGGCGCATAGGGGGAGTCTCGGGTTCGTCGCGAATGTCCAGCGTAGCCTTCATCTCGACCAAGGGCGGGGCGGGAAAGTCGACGGTGGCCGCTCAGTTCGCCATCGCGGCCAGCGGCAAGGGGCGCAAGCCGCTCATCCTCGACTGCGACGCGGCGCAGACCTCGATCCAGGTCTGGGCGTCGGCGCTGCGCCACGAGCGGCTGCCCGTCATCCGCACCGGTAGCCAGGAGGCGATCGCCGGGCAGCTTGCCAAGGCCCGCGGCGAGGGCTTCGATCTCGTTGTCATCGACGTGCCCCCGGGCGGCGGCCAGCTCGTTACCCTGGTGGCGAGCCTCGCCGAGCACATCCTGGTGCCGGTCCGCGCCACCACCTTCGATTTGCACGCCATGCGCAACACGGTCGATCTCCTGCGTGCCGCCGCCGACAACACGGAGCCCGCCGAGGTCACCTGCCGCAATGCGCTCGGCAAGGCGGCGATCGTCCTCAACGGAACGCCGGCCCGGCCGTCCGCCTCGTGGCGCAGGGACATGATGGGCGCGCTCGCCCAGTGCGGCGCCGGCGGCCTCGACGTCGTCGGCTCGCTGGCCGATCGGGCCGCCTACAGCGCATCGATCGAGAACGGGCGCGGCGTCACCGAGGAGAAGCGGGATCCCAAGGCCGTGGAGGAGATCATGGAGCTCTACCGCAACGTGGCGGGCCTCGAGCGGCGGCGCGCCGTGGCGATCAAAAAGGCCGGAGGCCGCAAGTGAGCCGCAAGCCTCCGATCCGAGCCGCCACCCGGCGACAGGCCGGGCCTGCCCCCGCTCCGGCCCAGGTCGTCCCACGATCCTCGACGGGGGGCCCAGGCGGTCGCCTGACCAAGATGTCGGCGAAGGTGAATAGTGAGGTCTCGCGCGCCAAGGGCAAGAGCGCCAAGGCGACGCCGCGGACGCGGCGCGACAAGAAGGGTCTCGTGCTCTACGTCGATCCCGGCGTCACCGTCGCGCTGCGGCGCCTGTCCCTCGACACGGGCGCCAGCGTGCAGGAGCTTGGCCTCAACGCGCTCAATCTTCTCTTCGAGCAGCATGGCGTGCCGACCTTTCCCCGGGATGGGGAGGGGGCCTTTACGGATGGTCGACGTTGAGGGAGGGGTCATGAAGCTGACGACGGCGATGCACAAGATCAATGCCGCGATCAACCGCCAGCCGCCGGCCGCGGAAGCGCCGCGACGCTCTGTGTTCGTGTCCTACGAGAGCACGGATGCGGCGACGGCCGGCGAACTCGTCGCAACCCTGGAAGCCGCCGGCTTTGCGCCCTGGTGGGCCGGAAATCTGCGCGGCGGTGAGCACGCCAGCGACGCCATTGCCAAAGCGCTCGAGGCAGCAGATGCCGTCGTCGTCCTTTGGTCCGCCACGTCGATCCGCTCGGTGTGGGTCGAGGCGGAGGCGAAGCACGCGTTCGATGAGCGCAAGCTCGTGCCGGTGCGGTTCGGAAATATCGAGCCGCGGCAGATCCCACCGCCGTTCGGCACCTTGCACACGCTCCCTCTAAGCGACCGCGCCGGTCTGTTCCAGGCAATCGAGCGGGTCATCGCGCAGGAGCCCGAGCGCCCCCGCCGCTGCGGCGCCGGCGCCGTTATGCGTTCGGCGAGAACGCGACGCCGGCGCTGAGGACCGCATCCGCTGTCATCCCGGTCGAAGCGCGAAGCGTGGAGAGCCGGGACCCAGGGCCGAACTTTCCAGCAACGCTTGTCGCCCCCGGGTCCCGGATGCGCGCTTCGCGCGTTCCGGGATGACAGGGTTGGCCCCCTATCGCGCCGCGGGCTCGACCACCACGTTGCCGATGGCTTGGCCACCTTCGACGAGATCATGCGCGGCCGCAATCTCGCGGAGAGCAAACCGGCGCGCGATGCGGGGCTGCAGCATGCCCCGCTCGGCGAGGGCGACGATGGTACGCGCGCCCGCCTCGCGGATGTGGCGCGGCATGTTCATGCCCTGCACGAAGTGCAGGCGCACGCCCTTCAGCCCGAAGGCATAGTACGGCAATACCGGTTCGCGAAGGCGCGTGGAGGAGTAGGACGCGACCGTGCCGTTCTCGGCGATGACCGCACCGTCGACGGCGACGTTGGCCCCGAAATCGACCTCGACGATGCGCTCGACGCCGGCGCCTCCGGTGATCGCCAGGACGCGAGCGGCCACGTCCTCGCGCGTGTAGTCGATCACATGATCGGCGCCCGCGGCCCTGGCAATGGCGGCCTTCTCCAGGGAGCTGACCGTGGCGATGACCTTCGCGCCGCTCCACCGTGCCAGCTCCACGGCAACGACGCCGACGGCCCCGGCGCCGCCCTGTACCAGCACGGTCTGGCCGGACACCGGCCCGTCGGCGAGCGTGGCGTGATAGGCGGTGAAGGCCGGCACGCCGAGGCAGGCCCCCTGCGCGAAGGCGAGGTTGTCCGGAAGCCGTACGGCATTCGCCTCGGGCACGACCACATACTCTGCCGCTGTTCCCTCCCCCGGCCGCGCCGAGCCGGCCCGGTAGACGAACACGCGGGCCCCTTCGGCAAGGCCGCGCACGCCCGGGCCCACGGCTGCCACGATGCCCGCCCCGTCGCTGTGTGGGATGACCCGCGGCGCATACATCGCCGGCCCGAGCCAGCCCGAGCGGCGCTTCGTGTCGTGCGGGTTGACGCCCGAGGCCTCGACCTTGACCAGAACCTCGTCGTGCCCTGGCTCCGGCATCGGCAGCTCGCCGACCGTCAGCACCTCGCGCGCCGGCCCCATGCGCTCGTACCAGGCTGCTTGCATCGTTCTTGCTCGGCTGGCGGTCATGCTCTCCTCGTGAATTGCACGGCGCGGCGACCGGGCATGACTGTTTTGCCGTTGCGCCCCACCCGCGACTTTCTAAGCTGTTCCGACGACCCGCACCAGTCAGGGCTCAGCAACATGGCGCGCATTGCCGTCGGCGGCTTCCACCACGAGACCAACTGCTTTGTCCGCGAGAGGACGGATTTTGCCTACTTCGCCAGTCATCGCGACCGCCCGCCCCTGGTGCGCGGTGCCGACGTGATCGAATGGCTCGGCAATACGAGCTTCGCGCTCTCCGGTTTTCTGCGCGACATGCAGGCGCAGCACCAGATCGTGCCGCTGCTGTGGACGAGCGGCGGGGCCGGCGGGCTCGTCACCGCCGACGCCTACGAGCGCATCGCCGGCGAGCTGATCGGCCGCCTCTCTGCGGCCATGCCGGTCGACGCCGTCTATCTCGACCTGCACGGTGCCATGGTGAGCGAGCCCTTCGAGGACGGCGAGGGCGAGGTGCTGCGCCGCGTGCGCGCCGCCGTAGGCCCCGACGTGCCGATCGGCATCAGCCTCGACTACCACGCCAATGTGACCCCCGACATGGTGGCCTTCACGGACAGTCTCATTGGCTATCGCACCTACCCCCATGTCGACCGCCCCGAGACGGGGCAATTCGCCGCCCGCGCCATGTCGCTGCTGCTGGAGCGCGGCCGTCCCCGGGGGCGCGCCCTGCGCAAACTTCCCTTCCTCATTCCTCTCAACGACCAGTGTACGCTGGTGGAGCCCTCCAGAAGCGTCGTCGCGCGTTCCGTGGTGGCTGAGGGCGACCTCGTCAACCTCTCCTATCTCGCGGGCTTTCCGCCGTCCGACCTCTACTGGTGCGGGCCGGCCGTGATCGCGCATGCCTGGAGCCAGGAAGCGGCGGACCGGGCCGCGGACGGGCTCGCCCGCGAGATCGCACTGAAAGAGCCGGAGTTCGCCGTGCCGATGGTGTCCCCCGAGCAGGGTGTGCGCGAGGCCATGGCGATCGCGCGCGCTGCGCAGCGCCCCGTGGTGATCTGCGACACCCAGGACAATCCGGGCTGCGGCTCAAGTGCAGATACCACGGGCGTCCTGGCAACGCTGGTGCGCGAGCGCGCCGAAGGCGCCGTCGTCGGCTACCTCTGCGACGCGCAGGCGGCGGCTGCCGCGCACAAGGCCGGCGAGGGCGCCGAGATAGCCCTTCTCCTAGGCGGCCGCTCCGGCCCGGAGGGCGTCGTGCCGTTCGAGGGTACCTATCGCGTCGCCAGGCTCGGCAGCGGCAAGATGCGCACGACAGGGGCAGTCTCGGGCGGCCGCGACATCGACCTTGGCCCCATGGCGCTGCTGCAGATCGGTGGCGTCGGCATTGCGGTGACGAGCAAGCGGATGCAGGCGTTGGATCAGGCGCCCTTCCGGCACCTCGGCGTCGAGCCGGCAAAGCAGAAAATCCTGAGTCTCAAAAGCACCTGCCACTTCCGCGCGGAGTTCGAACCGATTGCGGAGAGGGTGATCGTCGTCATCGCGCCCGGCGGCTACCTCGCCGACCCCGCGCAATATCCGTATGGACGCCTGCGCCCCGGCATCCGCCTGCGCCCGCTCGGCCCCGATTTCACGGGCGTCCCCTCTCCCCGCTGAAGAGCGGCGAGAGAGACAGATGTGTGTGCGCTTCAAACACGGACGTCATGCCCGCGCCGGCGGGCATCCACGCCACGAGCCGCGCGGACGCCGTTGGTGGCGTGGATCACCGCCTTCGCGGTGATGACGCCCCGCTGGGATGAAGCCGCTCAGACGATGATCTCTTGCGCCTTCGGCGCCGGCCAGGCGGCCTTGCTGTGGGCGAGCCGCATCGACACGAGCGCCTCTGCCGTCTTCAGCGCCGCCATCACGGGATTGACGACCGGCACGCCGACGCGCCGGCCCAGCTCTTCGCAGATGCCCGGCAGGAAGGCCATGCTCATGCAGCCGAGCACCAGCACGTCGGCGCCGTCCTGCTCTACGGCGACGCGGGCCGCATCCGCCGCCTTCTCGATGGCACCGGGTTTCTGCTGCGCAAGATCCATCACGGAGAGGCCGATGCCCCGCACCGAAACCAGCAGCTCGCCCAGCGCCAGCGCGCGCAGGCGCGCCGCCACCCGCCCGAAACCGCGCCCGGTCGGCGTCAGCACCGAGAGGCGCGTGCCGAGCTGCGCGCCGAGATGCAGCGAGGCGGCGCCGGGGCCAACGACCGGAATCGTCAGCATCTCGCGCAATGCATCGAGCCCCGGATCGCTGTAGCAGCCGATGATGACGGCATTGAAGCCGCGCGCCTGCGCGCGTGGGCCCAGCCGGATCAGCTCCGGTACGACCAACCCCGCATCATGGGCGCTCTCGATCGACGCCGGACCCTTGGCCGTGGGCTCTGCGGCCACCTCCACGCCCGCGCCGGCATAGCCCTGCAGCACCCCCTGCCGCCGGGCCACTTCCTGTGGCCCGATGGTCTTATCCATCGGGCTCGTGAGCTGATAGAGGATCCGCATCTCCCACCTCCCGCGGCGCTCAGCCGAGCCGCGTCAGCGTATCGTCCACGAGGCGCGTGCAATCATCCATGGCGTCGGCGATGCGGTTGCGGTCGCGTACGAGCTGCGTCTCCAGCATCCACCGCGCCTCGCCATCGCCGAGCTTGGCATAGCGCGGCACGTCGAAAAGCGATGGGATCATGGAGCCTTGCGGCGTGAAGCCGTAGGGGTCGTGGCCGTAGGCGCCCTTGGAGGTGCTGGCGAGCGGAACCAGTGTGCGCGACAGCCGCTTCATGCAGGTGTTGAGCGCTTCGGCCGGCGCCTCGTCCTTCGTGCCGCCGGCGGCATAGCGCTTGCGCCATTCCTGGGCCCTGGCATCCAGCCGCTCGGCGGATGCTTTGAACGCGCGCGCACGATCCGCCGCACCGGCCAGCCCGATCCCTTCAGCGCCCGCCTTCAGCTGGTCAAGGCGCTCGATGAACTGGTCGGCGACGCTCACGTACTCGAAGGGCAGTACGACCGCCGTGCACAGCTCCCAGAGATAGGCGGCGTAGGTGCGCAGGTGATCGCCCATGAAGGTGAAGTCGAGCTTGTCGATGGTGTTCTCGACGCTGTGATGCCACCAGCCGAGGTTGGCGAGCGCGGTCTTCTTCAGCTCCTCCTCGGTGAAACTGCCCTGTGCCGCGAGCATCGGCACGCCGAGGCCGAAGAAGGAGGCATCGCCGTTCTTCACCGCGCGCCGCCACGCGAAAGGGCGGCCGTTGAGGATGCGCTTCTCGATGCCCTGGTGGAAGCGCTTGAGCTCCACGTTGGAGGCGGAGCTCCAGCGCGAGGTGCCGGCGCACGCCGGCTGGTCGATCTGCAGATAGGCGACGGCATGCTTGCGCAGGCGGTCCCAGTTGCGGTCGACGAACCAGGCGGAGCCGATCATCGTGCCGGTCTCGTGACCGGTCCAGAAGCCGGTGACGAGGCCGCGGCGGAGCTTGTCGCGATGCTGGTTGAAGACGCGCGCGAGCTCCAGGATGCAGGCGTTGCCGGCAGCGTTGTCGGTGGCCTGGGGACCCGGCCAGGAGTCCTGGTGGCCGCCGACGACCACGAAGTCGTCGGTCCGTCCCTTGATCTCGCCGACCGTGATCTGCACGGGCCGCCAGCCGTTCTCGACGTTGGCGCGGAACCACACGCGCACGGGACCGCTCTTCAGCATCTCGCGCAGCTTGAGGCCGGCGGTGCGGGCGATGCCGATGCAGGGCAGCGTCGCCATTTCGGTTTTGTAGGTCTCCGGCGTCGGGTTGCCCCACACCGGCTTCACCGAGCCGAACGGCACGGCGGTGTTCTCGGGATGGCCCCAGTTCATCATCACGCAACCCGTGGCACCCATGATCGCGGAGATGCGCTGTTTCTCGTGGCGGGCTGGGTGGTAGGAAAGCTCCGACAACGTGATCTTGCCCGTGGCGTCGCGACCCTCGTACTCGCTGAAAGCGCCCGAGGCCACGTCCATCAGCTCGCCGGAGATGCCGTCGGCCAGCGTCGGTGTGCTGTGGCCGAGCGTGTTGGCCTCGATCGACAGCTCGATGGGCGCCAAGACCCGCATCTCCGCCTTCTCGGGAAAGCTCACCAGCCCCGGCAGCTCATGAGCTTGCGCCGACACGCCGGCCTTGGTCATGGCGGCTGCACTATACTCGGCCATGCGCTTGCCGTTCGCGGAGCCGGCGAGACGGGACGGAATCTGCGTCGTGATGTGCTCGATATGGGCCTTCGCGTTGGCGGCCGATACCGCGGCGATGACGCTCTCTTCCGACATGCCAGCTCTCCTTCCAGGGCAGTTGCCGGAGCGGGGGCGTTACGCCACGTTCGCTGGCCGGCCGAGGCCGCTTATCTTGCGGCAAAGCACCGACCCTGTCACGGGCGACGGGCGCAATGCAGAGGCGAGGAAATGCAACGCGTGCAAAGTGCTGCCAGCCCCACTGATCCCGTGACGCTGCAGATCGTGCGCGGGGCGCTCAGGGCCATCCAGAGCGAGATGGAGGCGGTGATCGAGCGTACGGCCATGTCGCCTTTCATTCGCGAGAAAAAGGACTTCTATGCCGCCCTCTTCGACGCGGAGGGACGTCTGATCGCCGGCTCAAATCTGCCCGTGTTCGGTGACGTCGTGGGCCCGGTCGCCGAGCACTACCCGCTCGATACCATGCGTCCCGGCGACATCTATTGGTTCAACGACTGCTATGCCTCCAGGGGCGCCGTGTCGCATTCGCCCGATCAGGTGTTCCTCGCACCCGTGTTCGCCGAGGGGCAGCTTACTGCGTTCGCGCAGTCCTGGGCGCACTTCAACGACATCGGGGGCATGCGTCCGGGCTCGCTGTCGCCCGACTGCGTCGAAATCTTCCAGGAAGGCATCATCGTGCCGCCTGTCCGAGTGGTACGCGAGAATGTGGTGGCTGACGAACTTCTGCGCATGTTCTATCGCAACTCGCGCTTTCCCGAGATGGTCAAGGGCGACACGCGCGCCTCAATGGCCGCGATCCGGCTCGGCGAGCGCCGCCTCGTCGAGCTCCTGGAGCGCTTCGGCCGTGCGGATACGCTGGCCGCCTTCGAGCGGCTTATCGCCGAGACCGAGCAGGAGCTGCGCGAGAAGCTCCGCGGCCTCGTACCCGAAGGTCGGCACGCCTTCACCGACACTATCGATAGCGACGGCCAGGGCCACGGCCCCATCAAGCTGCGCTACAGCCTCGAGGTGACGGCCAACCGCATCGCGCTCGACACCAGCGGCAGCGACGACCAGGTTCCGGGCCCCGTCAACTTCCTCATGAGCCCGCCGGTGCCGGCCATGATCTTCGGCTCCTACCTGCTGGGTGAGGGTTCGCAGAGCATGCTCAACGCCGGCGCCGAGCGGGTGATCGACGAGCTCACCGTGCGGCCGGGCTCGATTCTGCAGCCGAACTGGCCGGCGCCGCTTGGGATGCGCGGCGTCACCATGATGCGCAACATGGCGACCTGCCTCGGCCTGCTGAACGTGGCGACCAAGGGCGGCGCCATGGCGGCGCACAGCGCCTACGTCATCTGGTACCTGCGCGGGCGCGACGACAGCGGCGAGCTGTTCCTGCTGTCGGATGGGCTGGGTGTCGGCTATGGCGCCCGTCCCACGGCCGACGGCAACGACGCCGTCTATCTCGTCGCCCAGGAGAATTTCCCCTCCGAGTTCCTGGACTCGGTCTTTCCCGTGCGCGTCACGCGCTATGCCATCAACCCGGACACCGGCGGCCCCGGCCGCTGGCGCGGGGGCTGCGGGCTTGTGCGCGAGCTGGAGGTACTGGCGCCGGAGGCCATGGTCTCCATGCGCATCGACAGCGTCGAGCATCCGCCCTGGGGCGTGGCCGGCGGCCATGCGGCCGGCACCGGCCGCTGCGTCGTCAATCCCGGTCGCCCCAACGAGCGCATCCTGCGTCCCCTGAGCGACGGCAATATCGTCAAGCGCGGCGACATCGTTCGCGTGGAGACCGGCGGCGGTGGCGGCTGGGGCCATCCCTTCGATCGCGAACCCGAGCGGGTGCTGGCCGACGTGCGCGGCGGCTTCGTCAGCCACGAGAGCGCCGAGGCGCACTACGGAGTGATCATTGCCGCCGACGGTATCTCGGTCGACCAGGCAGCGACCGCGAGGCGCCGCGAGCGCCGGCCGCAACCCAAGCTGTTCCATCGCCACACCTACCACGACGTGCTGGACTGATGACGAACCCACCGAGACAGCCGGCCCGCCGTGTCATCATCGGCGTCGATACCGGCGGCACCTTCACCGACGTGACCTTGCTCGACCCGGCAACGGGCCGTGTGTGGACCGCCAAGACGCCCTCGACGCCGGACGATCCCTCGCGCGGCTTCGCCAACGGCATCGCCGAGGCGCTGGCGGCGGCCGGGCTTTCCGGCGCCGATATCGCCCGCGTCCTGCACGGCACCACAGTGGCGACCAATCTCATTCTCGAGGGCAAGGGCGCGCACGCCGCCCTCCTCACCACGGCAGGCTTCAAGTACGTGCTGGAGATCGGGCGCCAGGACGTGCCACGCCGCGCCAACTTGTTCTCCTGGCTCAAGCCAAAACGTCCCGTGCCGCCCGAGCGCATCTTCGAGGTCGGTGGGCGCATCGGGCCAGACGGCCGCGAGCTGGCGCCGCTCGACGAGGCGGCCGTGCGCCAGGCTGCGCGCGCCATCGCGGCCGACGGCATCGGCACGATCGCGATCGTGCTGCTGCACAGCTACGCCAACGCTGCGCACGAGCGCTGCGTTGCCGAGATTCTCGCCGAGGAGGTGCCGGGCGCACTGCTGTCGCTGTCGAGCGAGGTGCTGCCCGTGTTCCGCGAGTACGAGCGCAGCATGACGACGATTCTCAACGCATCCGTCATGCCGGCGGTCTCGACCTATGTGGAACGCCTCGACGCGCGTGTTGCGGAGCTGGGTGTTGCCGCGCCTCTGCTCCTGATGAAATCGAGCGGCGGCGTGACCAGCACACGGCACGTGCGGCGCGCACCCGTGGAGACGGCGCTGTCTGGTCCCGCCGCCGGCGCCGTCGGGGCGGCCTATGTCGGCGCAGCCTCCGGCCACAAAAACCTGATCGGCATCGACATCGGCGGCACCTCGGCCGACATCTCGCTCATTCACGGTGGCGAGCCCGGCCTCACCACCAATGGCCGCATCGGCGGCTGGCCGGTGGGGCTGCCCATGGTCGACATGGTGACGATCGGTGCCGGTGGCGGCTCGATCGCCCGCGTGTCCGACACGGGCGCGCTTTCGGTCGGCCCGCAGAGCGCCGGCGCGGTGCCGGGGCCTGTCTGCTACCGTCGCGGCGGCGTCGAGCCGACGGTCACGGACGCGCATCTGGCGCTTGGCCACCTGCCGCCGTATCTGCTCGGCGGCAGCTTCGCACTTGACGTTGAAGGTGCAAGAAGTGCGATCCGCACTTGCGTCGCCGAGCCGCTGGGCCTTTCCCTGGAGGCGGCGGCGCGCGGCATTCTCGCCGTTGTCGACAACAACATGGTGGGGGCCATTCGCGTCGTCTCGGTCGAGCGCGGACATGATCCCCGCGACTACGCGCTGCTGCCCTTCGGCGGCGCCGGCCCGCTGCACGGCAGCGCGCTGGCCCGCCTGCTCGGCATGGCGACGATCGTGGTGCCGCCGGGACCCGGCGTGCTCTCCGCGCTCGGCCTGCTCGTGTCTGACCTCAAGGCCGAGTTCACCCGCACCTGCCTGCAGAAGGCAGGCAGCTTCGATGCGGTGACCGTTGCGCAGGTGTTCGGGGAGCTCGAGGCGGAGGCGCTGGCGTGGCTCGATGCCGAGGGCGTGCCGCAGGAGGCGCGGCGCGTCACCTGGTTCGCCAGCCTGCGCTATCAGCACCAGGGCTTCGAGCTCAACGTGCCCTGGCCATCGCGGGACGTCGGCGAAGTCTCGGCTGCGGCCGCCGCCAGCGCGTTCCACAAGCTGCACGAGCGCCTCTACACCTTCGCGCAGGAGGATACGCCCGTGGAGATCGTTACCTTGCGCGTCGACGCCCGCGGCACGTTCCCCGCGCCGGCCACGCGGGAGCTGCCCCCGGCTCAGCCCCTCGATGCGTCCCGCATCGGCCGGCAGACGATCTTCCTCGAGGCTGGGCCCGCCGAGGCCGCCATCTACGCCCGCGAGAAGCTCGGCGCGGGCGCACGCGTGCCGGGGCCCGCCATCATCACCCAGCTTGACGCCACCACCCTCCTGCTCCCCGGCCAGACCGGCATTGTCGACCGCTTCGGCAGCCTCATCGTCGGCGAGGGATAGAGCGATCACTGTCTATCACGCCTCGGTGAGGGAGCCTTCCCGACCGTCCTGCGCCTGCCTCTCTCGCGCGGGCGCCTGGTCGCGCGTGCGCTTTTCCGCCCCGATCTTTCGGGGCGAAGTCCGAGCGTCGGGGACACCAAGTGAGGCCTACGATCGATGTTGCAAACCTCGACGACCAAGTCTGCCGCCCCGCGCGTCGTAACGGTTGAGCCCGGGAACGCCCAGCGCGCCTATACGGTGCTTACGCTTGCCTTTGCCGCCGATCCGCCCAGCCGCTGGCTGTATCCCGAACCGGAAATCTACGTCCGGTATTTTCCGGCTTTCGCCCGGGCGCTGGGAGGCGCGGCATTCGCCAGGCAGACGGCAGTCGCAAGCCCGGACCACGCCGCCGTCGCCCTGTGGCTAGATCCCGATGCTGCTCCCGACGAGCATGCGATGGAGCGCCTGATCGAGGAAAGCGTTGCGCCCCCGAACAGGGCGACCATGGCTGCAGTCGTCGAGGAGATGGTCCGCCACCACCCCGACGAGCCCCACTGGTACCTGCCGTTCATAGGCGTTGAGCCGCCACGGCAGGGCCGGGGATTGGGGGCCGCGTTGCTGCAAGCGGCCATTGCCCGGTGCGACGCCGAAGGGCTGCCCGCCTATCTCGAATCGACGAACCCCAGGAACCGGCCCCTCTATGAGAGGCACGGATTCGAGGCCGTTGGCGAGATCAGGGTAGGAGACTGTCCGCCTATCGTGCCGATGCTCCGTCGGGCGAAAGCCTGAAACGGGGCGCACCGGCCTTGCCATTTTCCGCTATCGCGGCCAGAAGTGCGTGGGGCTGAATGGACCGCACCACGTGCCCAACGTCGCTTGCATCATCCTTGCCGCCGGGCGATCGACGCGCATGGGCGCCAACAAGCTCACTGCCGACGTCGAGGGCAAGCCCATGGTGCGCCGGGTGGCGGAAGCGGCGCTCGCAAGCCGCGCGCGCCCGGTGCTGACCGTTACGGGCCATCAGGCCACCGAGGTGCGCACCGCGCTGGCGGGTCTCGAGATCGCCTTCGTCGACAACCCAGACTACGCCGACGGCCTTTCAACGTCGCTCAAGGCCGGCATCAGGGCTCTGCCGCCAGGGGTCGAAGGCGTCCTCGTCGCGCTCGGCGACATGCCGCGCATCACCGCCGCACATTTGGACCAGCTCACGGCCGCCTTTGCCGAGAGCGAGGGCTGCGCAATCGTCGTCCCGACGCACGTGGGCAAGCGCGGCAATCCCGTGCTGTGGCCACGCGCTGCCTTCGTGGAAATGTTGCAACTCGACGGCGATGCCGGCGCCCGCCGCCTGCTCGCCGCTCATGCCGACAGGGTGCGCGAGGTCGACCTCGGCACGGATGCCATCTTCCTCGACGTCGATACGCCCGAGGCCTTGGCTGCCCTGCGCGAGCAACGTGGATAGCTGTCATCCCGGCCGAAGCGCGAAGTGCGCAGAATTTGGGCCGGAGCTGAGACCTCAACTGCCCTCCAGGGCCACGGGCTCACCCCCGCCGTGAGCTTGTCGAAGGGCGGCGCAAGGTCCCGCCCGCGGCCTCGTGGTTCGACAAGCTCACCACGAGGAATGCGGCTTCCTCATTACGAGGGAGGCGGCTTCGGCTTACTTCTTGTTCAGACGCGCGATCAGGCTCGAGGTGTCCCATCGCCCGCCGCCCATCTTCTGCACCTCGGCATAGAAGGTGTCGATCAGGGTCGCCACCTGCATGTTGGCACCGTTGCGCTTGGCCTCGTCCATGATGATGCCGAGGTCCTTGCGCATCCAGTCGACCGCGAAGCCGAAGTCGAACTTGTTCTCGTTCATGGTCTTCCAGCGGTTGTCCATCTGCCAGGACTGGGCCGCGCCCTTGGAGATGGTCTCCATCACCTTGGGAATGTCGAGACCCGCCTTCTGTGCGAACGCCAGACCCTCGGACACGCCCTGCACCGTGACGGCGACGATGGCCTGGTTGACCATCTTGGTGAGCTGGCCCGCGCCCGAGGGGCCGATAAGCGTGGCCATGCGCGCGAAGTTGTCGATCACGGGCTTGGCCCTGTCGTAGGGGCCCTGGTCGCCGCCGATCATCACGGTCAGCACGCCGTTCACGGCGCCCGCCTGGCCACCCGACACCGGCGCATCGAGGAAATCGAAGCCCTTGGCCTTGGCCGCGGCATAGAGCTCGCGCGCGATGTTGGCCGAGGCCGTCGTGTTGTCGATGAAGATGGCGCCCTTCTTCATGCCATTGAAGGCGCCTTTGGGCCCGAGCGTCACCTCGCGCAGGTCGTTGTCGTTGCCCACGCAACAGAACACGAAATCCTGGTCCTTGGCGGCATCCGCGGGTGTGGGGGCCGTCTTGCCGCCGCCGTGCTCCTTCACCCAGGCCTCGGCCTTGGCGCCGCTGCGATTATAGACGGTGAGATCGTGCCCGCCCTTCTTGGCGAGGTGTCCCGCCATCGGATAGCCCATCACGCCCAAGCCGATCCACGCCACTTTGGCCATCTGCACGTCTCCTTGTCCGAAGTCTCTGCAAACGCAGCGGGGCGTCAAACCCCTCGCGCCGATCGAAGCGAATGGCAGGATCGGGCGAGGGGTGTGCTCTTAGCCCTTCAGTCCGGAAGGCACTATTATCGGATGGCTAGGCCCTTGTCAGGCGCGATCATCGTCGGACCGCGACCGGGCGGGCCAACCGCGAACAGGGAGCCGCTACCTGACCTGCCGACTGAACGGCGCCTTGTCGATCGCCCTGTCGGAGGTGGTCGGCACGCCGATAATGGCGGCGCCAATCAGGGCGGCCGCGGCCGTGAAGGCGAGCAATGCAGTTTTGAAATTCACTTCAGGTCTCCTCGCCCCCTCGGCATGCAAGGCACGTGCCGCCATGTCCGATCGCGTCGGTACCAATAGCGCCCTCCCGTTGAGCCTGCGCTGAACGGGGCGTTTATCCCGCATTCACGCTACCTGGGGCGGCAGGGCCCGCGCTTTCAAGGCATGCTCTCGACAACTTGACCGGCGAGATTGGCCACGACAGCCGTGCGTCGGTCGCATAGATTGACGCCGCCTGCTCGAGAAAAGGTCATGCCAGCACGCGAACAGACAGCCTCTGCGCCGCCCATCGGCCAGGCGCCCAAGGCGGCGCGCGTCACGCTCGCCGACATCGAAGCCGCCCGCGGCCGGCTGAGCGGTGCGATCGTAGAGACGGACTGCGACTGGAGCCGCACTCTCTCGGACATCCTGGGCTGCAAGGTGTGGCTCAAATTCGAGAACCTGCAGTTTACGGCCTCCTTCAAGGAGCGCGGCGCCCTCAACCGCCTTTTGATGCTTACGGTCGAGGAGAAGCGCAAGGGCGTGATCGCGATGTCGGCCGGCAACCACGCGCAGGGCGTTGCTTATCACGCCCACCGGCTTTCCATCCCCGCCACCATCGTCATGCCGGTCAACACGCCGACGGTGAAGGTCGTCAACACCCGGCGGCACGGTGCCGAGGTCATCCTCAAGGGCGAGACGGTCGAGGAGGCGGCCGCCTTCGCGCACCGGTACGGCCGGGAGCGCGGGTTGACTTTCATTCACCCCTATGACGACCCGCTGGTGATCGCCGGCCAGGGCACGATCGGCCTGGAGATGCTGGGTGCCGCGCCCGAGATCGACACGTTCGTGGTGCCGATCGGCGGCGGCGGCCTCATCTCGGGCATCGCGACGGCCGCCAAGGCCCTCAAGCCCGGCGTCAAGGTGTTCGGGGTGCAGGCGGCGCTGTACCCTTCGATGTACAACGCGGTGCGCGGCGAGCACCTCGCCATGCGCGGCGATACGCTGGCGGAGGGCATCGCCGTCAAGGCGCCCGGTGAGATCACCCAGGCGATCGTGCGGGAACTGGTCGACGACATCCTCCTCGTATCGGAGCCTGAGATCGAGCACGCGGTGAGCCTGCTCATCAACATCGAGAAGACGGTGGTGGAGGGGGCCGGGGCGGCGGGGCTCGCGGCGCTGGTGAAGCACCGCGATCGCTTCAAGGGGCGCACCGTGGGGCTGGTGCTGTGCGGCGGCAACATCGACACGCGGCTGCTTGCCAGCGTGCTCGCGCGCGAGCTGGCGCGCGAAGGCCGTCTCACCCAGCTCACTATCGACCTAGTGGACCGTCCCGGCCAGCTTGCCAAGGTCGCCAACCTGCTGGGCGAGGCCGGAGCCAACATCGTCGAGGTCTATCACCAGCGCATCTTTTCCGATCTCCCCGCCAAGGGCGCGCTGCTCGAGGTCGTCATCGAGACGCGCGACCGCGATCATCTCAACGAGACGGTGGCGTGCCTCAGGGGCGCTGGCCTGGAGGTCGAGGTCCAGAACAATCCGGGAGGTGCATACTGATGGAAGGCTCCCTTCCGCAACGCGCGGCGACACTCGCAATGCTGCGCCAACTCGAGCGCAAGGTGCTGTGGCTCTCCTCCTACATGATCCACCACGCCAACCACGAGGTGGACCGCGGCGACGGCCTGAAAGTCGGCGGCCACCAGGCCTCCTCGGCCTCCCTCGTCACGCTCCTGACCGCCCTCTACTTCCATGTCCTGCGCCCCGAGGACCGGGTGGCGGTGAAGCCGCATGCGAGCCCCGTGTTCCACGCCATCCAGTACCTGCTCGGCAACCAGACGCTGGATAAGCTGCAAAACTTCCGCGCGTTCGGCGGCGCCCAATCCTATCCCTCGCGCACCAAGGACAAGGCAGACGTCGACTTCTCCACGGGCTCCGTCGGCCTCGGCATCGCCCAGACCGGATTTGTCAGCCTCGTGCAGGACTATGTCCATGCCAGGGGTTGGAGCCCCAACTGGGGCAAGGGTCGCATGATCGGCATCATGGGTGATGCCGAGATCGACGAAGGCAACGTGCACGAGGCTTTGCTCGAATACTGGAAGCACGGACTCGAGAACTGCTGGTGGATCGTCGACTACAACCGCCAGAGCCTCGACTCGGTGGTCTCCGACCGCCTGTTCATGAAGATGGCCGGGCTGTTCGAGAACCTCGGCTGGAAGGTGGTGCTGATCAAGTACGGCAAGCTCTTGCAGCGCGCCTTCGCCGAGCCTGGAGGACAGCGCCTCAAGCAGTGGATCGACGACTGCCCCAACATGCTCTATTCGGCGCTGGTGTTCCAGGGCGGGGCCGCGTGGCGGCGCCAGCTCGAGGAAGACCTTGCCATCCATCCCGATACGCTCGCGATCGTACGCCGGCACGATGATGCGGCGCTCGCCCGGCTGATGACCAACCTTGGCGGCCACGACCTGCAGGCGATCCTGGAGGCCTTCGACGAGGCACCGACCAACCAGCCGGTCTGCTTCATCGCCTACACCATCAAGGGCTACGGCCTGCCGTTCCAGGGCCACAAGGACAATCACTCAGGCCTGATGACCAAGGCGCAGATGAACGATCTGCGCGCCCGGGAGGGCATCAACCAGGGCGAGGAGTGGGACCGGTTCGCAGGCCTCGATGTATCCGCCTCGGAGATCGAGGTCTTTTTGCAGCGCGTGCCTTTCGTGGCCAAGGGCAAGCGGCGGCTGCAGGCCGAGCGCGTGCCGATCCAGCCCTTCCCGACCATCGAGATCAAGGGCCAGGCCTCGACGCAGCAGGGCTTCGGCCGTGTGTTGGACGAGATCGCACGCAAGGCCGGCCCCCTCGCCGACCGCATCGTCACCACCTCGCCGGACGTGACGGTGTCGACCAACCTCGGCCCCTGGGTCAACCGGCGCGGGCTGTTCTCGATGGCCAGCCAGGACGATCTCTTCAAGGAGCGCGGCCTGATGTCGCCGCAGAAGTGGGAGATGGGCCCCAAGGGCCAGCACTTCGAGCTCGGCATCGCCGAGATGAACCTGTTCCTCGTGCTCGCGGCGCTCGGCCTCTCGCATTCGCTGTTCGGCGAGCGCCTGCTGCCCGTCGGCACGCTCTATGATCCCTTCGTGTGCCGCGGCCTCGATGCCCTGAACCATGCCTGCTACCAGGACTCGCGCTTCATCGTCGCCGGCACGCCCTCAGGGATAAGCCTGGCGCCGGAGGGTGGCGCGCACCAGTCGATCGGCACGCCGCTGATCGGCATGGCGCAGGACGGACTTGCGACTTTCGAACCCGCCTTCGTCGACGAGCTCGCCGTCATCATGGAGTGGGCCTTCGACTACATTCAGCGCGAGGGTGCCGAGGACGGCGGCCATCGCTGGCATCGCGACGAGAAGGGCGGCTCGGTGTATCTGCGGCTCTCAACGCGGCCGATCGACCAGCCGAGCCGCGCCATGACACGCGAATTGCGTCAGGACATCATCGGCGGTGCCTACTGGATGCGCCGCCCAGAGCCCGGCGCCGACCTCGCCATTGTCTACACCGGGGCGGTTGCGCCGGAGGCGATCGAGGCGGCCGGCCTGCTGGCAGAGGACCGTCGCGGCCTCGGCGTGCTGGCCGTGACATCGGCTGATCGCCTCTCGGCCGGCTGGCACGCCGCGCAGCGGGCGCGCGAGCAGGGCCAGCCTGACGCGCGCGCCCACGTTGAGGCGTTGCTGGGCGACCTTCCCCGCGATGCCGCCATCGTCACCGTGACGGACGCCTATCCGGAAGCCCTGTCGTGGTTCGGCGGTGTGCGCGGGCATCGGGTGCGGGCGCTGGGGGTGGAGCACTTCGGCCAGTCCGGCTCGCTCTCCGAGCTCTACGGCCACTACGGCCTCGACGTGAACGCGATCCTCTCCGCCGCCGAAGGCATCACCGGCCGCCCCGCGCGCTACCGGTTCTTGCAGAGGTAGGGGGTCTGAGCCCTCGCGCAGATGGGTGCATGCGGGAACGCGACGCTAGAGCCGAGGGGTCTGACCCCCGTCGCAGCAGGTGGGGGCAAGGCCGTCCGGTCAGGTCCGCCGCTCCTCTTGGGAGCTCTCGGCCAGGAGGCTACGGCCCAAGCTCCAGAAGCGGCCGCCGGTAACGGTAGACCAGTCCGACCTTGCCCCAGCACCGGGCATGAAGCATTCGTGACAATGGGGCGAAACTTGGGCTCTCGTCAGTCTCATTCCAAGGCCGGTGGATAAGTTCCGCGAGCCCTGTGGTGCTTTTCGTTGCGGGGTGATCTGCCTTTCGTCTAGTTTTGCAGCCCTTGCCCGCAGTCCGCCCGCCAAGCCGCCCCAGGAGCATCCATGATCGATCTATACACGTGGTCGACACCCAACGGCCGCAAGGTCTCCATCATGCTGGAGGAGTGCGGGCTCGAGTATGCGGCCCACCCCGTCGACATCAGCAAGGACGAGCAGTTCAAGCCGGATTTCCTCAAGATCAGCCCCAACAACCGCATCCCCGCCATCATCGATCGCGACAACGGCCGCTCGGTGTTCGAGTCGGGTGCCATCCTGATGTACCTGGCGGACAAGGCCGGCAAGTTCTGGTCCAAGGAGCCTGATGCGCACTGGCAGACGGTCGAGTGGCTGATGTGGCAGATGGGCGGCGTCGGTCCGATGATCGGACAGGTGCACCATTTCCTGCGCAACGCCAAGGGCAAGGCGCCCTACGCGGAGGAGCGCTACCTCAAGGAGGCGAACCGCCTTTACGGCGTGCTCGACAGGCGGCTGGCCCAGGTTGAATATATGGCGGGAGACTATTCGATCGCCGACATCGCCACTTGGCCCTGGATCTCGCGTTTCGAGTGGCATCAGGTCGACATCACCAAGTACGCGAATGTTCTGCGCTGGTACAAGGCGATCGCGGCGCGGCCGGCCGTCATCAAGGGCTACCACATTCCGGTCAAGCAGCCCGGTATCCCCATGCCGGCGTGAGGACGAATCGAACGAGCAAGCTTGAGGCGAGGACTCGACCATGCAGAAGGAACCGAATTTCTCCGGCGTCATCGCGCCTGTGCTTACCCCCTACGGGGAGGACGGTGGGCCGGACGCCGACCGCTTCGTCGAGCACTGCCAGTGGCTGATGGCTGAGGGCTGCACGGGGCTCGCGCCGTTCGGCACGACCAGCGAGGGCAACTCGCTGGGCCTTGACGAGCGCATGGAGCTTCTGGAGGAGCTGGTCGACCGCGCCGATCTGGAGCCTTCCAAGCTGATGCCCGGCACCGGCGCCTGCGCGCTCGATGACGCCATCGTGCTGACCAAGCACGCGGTCGACCTCGGCTGCGGCGGCGTGCTGATGCTGCCGCCCTTCTACTACAAGGCGCCGAGCGAGGAAGGGTTGTTCCGTTTCTTCGCCGAGACCATCGAGGAGGTGGGCGACGACCGCCTGCGCGTCTACCTCTATCACATACCGCCGGTGGCCCAGGTGGGCTTCTCCCTCCCGCTCATCGGCCGCCTCATCAAGGAGTTTCCGAACATCGTCGTCGGCCTGAAGGACTCCTCGGGCGACTGGAACAACACGGCAGCCATCCTCGCCACCTATCCGGGCTTCGAGGTGTTCCCCGGCTCGGAGATATTTCTGCTCGACGGGCTCAGGAAAGGCGCGGCGGGGTGCATCTCCGCCACCTGCAACGTTGGCGCGGCCGCCATCCGCAACGTCTACGACAACTGGAAGGGCCCGGACGCGGACAAGCTGCAGGCCGACATCACCGCGCTGCGCAAGGCCATCCAAGCCTTCCCGATGATCCCCGCGCTCAAGGCGCTCATCGCGCACTACCGGCACGATCCCGGTTGGGCCCGCCTGCGTCCGCCGTTCGTGTCGCTGCCGACCGCCGAAGCCGACAAGGTGATCCGCACGCTGGCGGACGCACATGGCTTCAAGCTCGACTTCGCCAGGGCGGCATAGCGGGTTCGCATTTTTGCTGGAAAGGCGGAGGCGAGGGGGCTCACCCCTCGCTCACTTGACGCATTGCATTGGGAAGGCCCCTCCTCCGCGTTGCGGAGAAGGGGCCTTGGGAGAGCCTCAGCAATCAAACGTGCAACTTGCAGGGGTCCTGCGCCCCGATCATCGGATCGAGGCCGTGGGGCCCGATGCCGCGCCGCTTTCGCTACCGACCTGCGCCGGGGGCGGAACGAAAAGCGACGCAGCCAGCAACGCTCCTGCCAAGACGAAGCAGATCAAAGCGCTCGTCTTGATCAGCAACCTTCCTTTCAGCTGCTCTGCAGTGAGCAAGTCCATGACGGGTCGTCTACTCGGCTGTGGTCTTGATTTGGTAATCGATAATAGGCTGTAAAGTCCACATTGGCGTTGAACTGTGCTTAACTCTACCGGATTGAGGAAAATTGCTATTTTTTCGGTAATTATTGAGTAATTCTTGCGGCGGCATTTGCGCCGCCGCACGGTGAACTTGCCGCGCTTTGCGCGCGCCCTGTCATATCGGAATTCGTCGACGTGAATATCAGACGCGCCAGAGGTCAGGAGCGCACCGGTCGAAGGCTGTGCCCAGGTGCTCGGCGCCCTCAGACGGGTCCCTATCGCTTCTCGCGGATCTCTGTCAGCGTCTTGCGGGGGTTGAGCGCCTCGGGATCGAGCCTCAACTCGATGATCGAAGGTTTGGAGCTCGCAAGCGCCTGGCGGAAGGCGGGAGCGAACTCGGCGGTCGCCTCGATGGTGTAACCGTCGGCGCCGAAGCTGCGGGCGTAGGCAGCGAAATCCGGGTTGACGAGCGTCGTGCCGACGACGCGGCGCGGGTACTCCCGCTCCTGGTGGGCGCGGATCGTGCCGTACATGCCGTTGTTGGCGATGATGGTGACGATCGGCAGCCCGTACTGCGCGGCAGTGGCCAGCTCCTGTCCCGTCATGAGGAAATCGCCGTCGCCCTGCACGTTGACGACCGGACGTGTCGGATGCGCCAGCTTGGCGGCAATCGCCGCGGGCAGGCCGTAACCCATGGAGCCCGATGTGGGCGCGAGGCACGTGCGGTAGCCCTTGTATTGGAAATACCGGTGCACGAACGCCGCGAAGTTGCCGGCGCCGTTGGTGACGATGCCGTTCTCCGGCAGCATCTCCGATACCGTGCGCACGACGTCGGCCATCTTCACGGATCCCGGCAGGGGGATCGGCTTCAGTGTCTGCTCGTAGGCTGCGCGCAGCTCGGCGCGCCGTCCGCTCCACGCGATCTTCGCCGGCGGCTCGAGGCGGGCAAGCGCGTCGACGAAGGCGCGCGCGCTCGAGGCGATAGGCAGATCGGGCCGGTAGACGGAGCCGAGCTCGTCGGGCGAGGGATGCACGTGAACCAGGAACTGCTGCGGATCGGGAATATTCACGAGCGTGTAGCCGCTCGTCGTCATCTCCCCGAGACGGGCGCCGATGACGATCAGCAGGTCGGTGTCCTCGATGGCGGCGGCGAGCTTGGGATCGAGGCCGATGCCGGCGCAGCCGACATAGCAGCGATGCCGGTTGTCGAAGTAGTCCTGGTAGCGGAAGGCCGGCGCGACCGGAAGGTCGAAGCGTTCGGCGAAGGCCTCGAGCGACTTCTGCGTGACAATGCTCCATCCCGGTCCACCGATGATCATCAGCGGCCGTGACGCGGAGACGAGCTTCTCGCGCAGCGCCGCCATGTCGTCGGCGCCGGGGCGCGGCTCGGCGATGCGCGCCGGCTTGGCGTCGCCGATGTCACAGTCTGCCGACAGCATGTCCTCCGGCAGGCCGAGAACGACCGGGCCCGGCCGCCCCGAGCGGGCGACATGCAACGCGTGGCTCACGTACTCCGGTATGCGCTCGGTCTGGCGAATGACGGCGGTCCACTTCACCAGCGAGGAAAAGAGCTGCTTGATCTCGATCTCCTGGAAGGCCTCGCGATCCTCGTGGTCACGCGACGGCATGCCTACGAAGGTCACCATCGGCGTCGAGTCCTGCATTGCCACGTGCAGCCCGCTCATGGCGTTGGCGGCGCCCGGGCCGCGCGTAACGAAGCACACCCCGGGCTCCCCGGTGATCTTGCCCCAGGCTTCCGCCATCATGGAGGCGCCACCCTCCTGGCGGCAGATGATGGTCTTGATACGATTGGAGTCGTGCAGGCCGTCGAGGGCGGCAAGAAAGCTTTCGCCTGGCACCGTGAACGCGGTGCTGGCCCCTTGGGCCTCGAGCTGATCGATCAGGATCTTGCCGCCGTGGCGCATGGCTCGGTGCCTCCCTTCGCACTTTCGGGGTCAGACCCCTCGCCCCGACGTTGCCATCGGCATGCGACCCTGGAGCGAGGGGTCTGACCCCGCCATCTCCACGATACCGGAAATCGGTCCGGTTGGGTCAATCGTTCGCAGAGGACAAGGGAGGGGAGGCGAGGACCTTGCTAACCGGGCCCCCATATGGAACTGCTGGCTTTCCGCTCACCGGCAGGCTCGACACTGTGCGGGGAACGGGCCGGTCGGGACAGGAAGGCCAACATGCGGGAGCTTGCGGGGTGCCGAGCTTTGCGGATCGCCGCCGCGATCACGGCCGGCGTGCTCCTGGCGCACGGTCCGCCGGTCGAAGCCAGCGACCCGAAGTCGGGCACGCATTGGCTACGGATGTGCACGAGCCCCGAGGCTTACGGGCAGATCGAGTGTGCCAACTACGTGCGCGCGCTGGTCGACTACGACGAGTTGCGCGCGCAGCTGGGCGAGAGGCGCCATATCTGCGCGAAGAAGGGATTGACGATCGGGGAGTCGCGCGAGGCGGTCGTCCATTATCTGCGCGATAAGGCGACTGACCTCAGCCGGCCCTTTATCGAGCTCGCCCATGATGCGCTCAAAGCCGCCTTCCCCTGCCCGGCTGACGCCGGATCGGCGCCGCCTGCGACGCAGCGCTGATCCGATCAAGTCCTTCCCGGGCGGCGCCGTGCGATCATGAGGACGAAGGCGAGGGCGCCATCCTCGAGTCCCGCCCAGCACGTTGCGACTTCTGCCGCGTCGTCGTTCCCATGAGAATGTGCGTGCCGAGCGGTGGGGGTGCGCCGGCGGCCAGCCGCTCGCGGAAGAAGGCGATGTCGACCGGGGCGAGGTCAGCAGGCGTCGGCCGTTCGACCTCGAGTCCGGCTGCCGTCAGGGCTTGGAAGCGTAGCAGCAAGATCGGGCACGCCGTGGCGGCGTGCGACCGCGCTCTTGAGCTCTTCTATGGCCGGCCCACAACACGTGGTACCGGCTACGATGGTCCCGCCTGGAACGCTTGCACACCCCGCGCAGGCGGCTGGGCGGCGCCGGCGATCAGATGGCCGGTGGGAAGAAGATGCACAGCAGGCGCATGCCGGTGCCCCCGGGCGCGGGTCGTATGCATGCGTGCATGCGGTGATCCTTGGATTCGCGGCGCGGGAAATCCGCAGGCACCACCACGCTGCCGTGCTTGGTGGTCACAAGCATGCCCCCTATCGGAGCGGCATGCGCGGGCGTGCTCAGCATGTTGGCGATCGAAGGGCCGGGCAGCATCTCGACCTTCTCAACCGGGGCACAATCGAGGCTTGAGCAACATTCCATCGGATACCAATCATGGGCGGCTGCCGGCGTTGCGATGGCGAGCAGCGCGGCGAGGAGACATTTTTTCCGCATCAAAGTCCCCTGTTCAGGTCGACCTCTGTTCCCCCGCCTTGATTGCGATCCCGCCCCTGATGGTGGCCGTAGAGTGCAAAACGCCGTGCCTTTGCCATTGTTCAGCTGGCACGCGGCCATGTGACGCTATTGTGATGCGATTCGCGGCGACGGTCGTCGCCGGGCTGTGCTCTTCCGGCCGCAATGTTCCTGAATTGCGTCCCGAGAACGGTTTGCATTTCAAGAATTTGCCTACGATATGGCTTCGCATGCCCGGCATTTGTGCAGTCTACGCCGTATGTGGAGGGCGAGGATAAGGATCCCGCCCACAACGGGCACCGTTGAATTCGGCCCGTGGGTTCGACAATCAGACGTTGAGAACAATGTCGAAGGTGCCCTTGAGTGCGCCCGCCTCCAGCTCCGGGGCGTCGTCGAGCCGCACGATGAGGCTCTCGCGTGCCCGGCGGTCTCGAATCGCGTTGAGCACGCCATCGGTGGCATTCCGCGGCTCGTCGGCGATATAGAGCTGAGTCGTGAGGCGGCCGGCTCCGGGAGCGTGCACCTTGACGTGGATGTGCGGCGTGCGGCCCGGATACGCAACGGGGCGGATGGTACGGAAGGCGTAATCTCCCCTGGCGTCGACCTGGGTGCGGCCATAGCCCTGGAAGGCGGTGTCGCGCCGCTTCTGACCTGAGTCGCCGGGGTGATCGTAGATCCCGTTGGCGTCACACTGCCAGATCTCGATCATGGCGCCGGGCACCACCGCGCCGTGCTTGTCGAGGATGCGGCCCAAGATGTGCGTGACACGGCCTATGGCCTGCGCCTTCTGCCCGCCGACGCGTACGAGGTCGGCATCCCTGTCTGCGGGGAAGGCGACGGGATAGAACGGTCCCTCGGTCTGGCCTGGCGTGATGATGAGAGCGCCGGCAGCACGCACGGTCGAAACACCCGGCAGTGCCAAGGCGGCGCCGATGCCGACAATGAGATCGCGGCGCGGGAGGACTTTGGCGGACATGGCAGTGCTCGGTTCCACGCGGTCTGACCGTGCATTGTAGCTGGGCATTGGTCGGTCGAAGGGCGGCAGCGCGGGAGCTCCGATCATTTTGTCGCGAGGCGTCGAGAGGCTGGCGTGATTGCGTGCGAGGTCAGGTCGCGGCGAGGATGCGGCGCTCTAGCACGCGCAGGCCCCAGAATCCTCCCGCGACGATCGAAGCGAACGTCAGGAACGAACCGAGCGCGAGTGTCGATACGCCGGTGATCGCCTGGCCAATGGTGCAGCCGAGCGCCAATACGCCGCCGATGCCCATCAGGGTGGCGCCGAAGAGATTGCGCAGCATGTCGCCCGCGTCCGAAAAGGTCGCAATGCGGAACCGCCCCATCGCCAGCGACGCGGCGCAGGCCCCGAGGAGCGCGCCGAAGACGCTGGCTACGCCGAAGCTCGGGATCGGCCCGGCGGTGTACAGCATCAGCCATTGCAGCGCGTCGCCGGCTGGCCGCACGTAGGTCAGCGACACGGGCGGGCTCGGTCGCGCCGCCATTTCGTCGAACGCCAAGCCGCCGAGTGCCCAGCCGGCGACGACCAGGAGCCCCACGGCCAATCCGGAGGTCACGTGTGGCCCCGAGGCGCGGAAGGCCCGGTCGGCAAAACAGTAGACGAGGACCGCGGTCGCCAGGACGCCTGTCACGACCAGATTGGACGTAGCGGTCGGGAAGCCCGCGACCCTCATCAGCAGGTCGCCTAGGCTCGGCGCCGTGGCACCCAGCGTGACGCTCGTCGCCTGCTCCAGCGCCGCCCGCGTCGGCCCCAGTATGCCGCCGATCGTCATCATGGCGATGAGGCCCAGAACCATGAGAGTCACGAGCGAGCGCAGGTCGCCGGCGCCCGCGCGTGCCAGATTGCGGCTCGGGCAGCCGCCGGTGAACACCATGCCGAAGCCGAAGATCACCCCGCCCAGGATGTGCCCGACCCAGTTGAGGTTGGGCCCAGCCAGATACATCGACTTGTCAAGCCCGACGACGCCAGCCGCCTGCAGCAGTTGCGTGCCGGCGAGCGCGGTTGCCGCCGCCAGAAGCCAGGCGCGAAAGCGGCGCCAGTCGCCGAAGTTATGCACATCGGCGAGCGAGCCCATGGCGCAGAAGTTGGTGGCAAAGACGATGGCGCCGAACAGGGCGCCGGTCAGGAACCCGCCGAGCGCCAGGTAGGCGGGGCCGCTTTGCGTGATGATGTCGCGCAGTGCTTCGAGCACACGCTTGCCCTTTCGAATCGTCTGCGGGTGGCCCTTGAACCGGGCGACGCCTAGATGCGCGCTAATCCTCGCGCTTGCAACCGTGCTGTCAGGGGCCCCAAGTTGGCAGCACTTGCATCCGAGATATCCATCAATTGCAATGAAGCACATGGCGTATTCCACAATTCGAAGCTTTCCATTGCGTGAAAGCGAACTTGGCTGTGCACTCACAGCATGAGCGCGACGATTCGAAGCCCACAGCGATCCAGCGGCTCGGCAGTCGGTGCCGCGGCCCCTACTTTCGTGCACCTCAAGGTGCACTCGGCCTACTCGCTGCTGGAAGGGGCGATTACCATACCGAAGCTCGCCAAGCTGGCGGCGGCTGCGGGCTTTCCCGCCGTCGGTCTCACCGACACCAACAACCTGTTCGGGGCGCTGGAGTTCTCGGACAAGCTGGCGGATGCCGGGATCCAGCCGATTGTCGGCTGCACGCTGCAGGTCGATTTCGGCGACCGTCCGCCGACGAACTCCCTGCAGCGCACCGGCGCCAATCAATCCCGCTCGCAACCGGCCGGCGCGGTGGCTCTGCTCGCCAGCAGCGAGACCGGCTGGCAGAACCTCATGAAGCTCGCCTCCTGCTCCTTCTTCGATCCGAGCGAGGATGAGGCTCCTCACATCCAGATCGAGCGCCTGGGGGCGCACGGCGACGGCTTGATCGCACTGACCGGAGGACCGCAGGGCCCCATCGACCGGGCGCTCGCCGAGGGCCAGGCCGAGGTCGCGCTCGAGCGCTTGAAGATGCTGGAGAAGATCTTCGGCGACCGCCTCTATGTCGAGATCCAGCGCCACGGCCTCAAGCATGAGATCGAGGCGGAACCGGCTCTGCTCGACCTTGCCTATGCGCGCGCGCTACCGATCGTCGCCACCAACGAGGCCTACTTCGCCTCACCCGACGACTACGAGGCGCACGACGCGCTGCTCTGCATCGCCGAAGGCCGCTACGTCACAGAGGACAACCGGCGCCGCCTCTCGCGCGAGCACTTCTTCAAGACGCCCAAGCAGATGGGTGAGCTTTTTACCGATCTGCCGGAGGCGCTCGCCAACACGATCGAGATCGCCAAGCGCTGCGCTTTCCGCCCGAGGGGCCGCAAGCCGATCCTGCCGAGTTTCGTGGCTGTCCCTGCAGGCACGAGTGCGGAGGAGTTGCTGCGTCTGGAGACCGAGGAATTGCGCAAGCAGGCCGAGGCCGGCCTGAAGCAGCGTCTTGCCACCCACCCATTGGCAGCGGGCTTCGCGGAGGCCGACTACTTCAAGCGCCTCGACTTCGAGATCGGAGTCATCTCGAAGATGAAGTTTCCCGGCTACTTCCTGATCGTCGCCGACTTCATCAAGTGGGCCAAGGCGAACGGCATTCCCGTCGGGCCTGGGCGTGGCTCCGGCGCCGGCTCGGTGGTCGCCTGGTCGCTCACCATCACCGACCTCGATCCCCTGCGCTTCGGCCTGCTGTTCGAGCGGTTCCTGAATCCCGAGCGCATCTCGATGCCGGACTTCGACATCGACTTCTGCCAGGATCGGCGCGACGAGGTGATCCGCTATGTGCAGAAGAAGTACGGCGGGGATCGAGTGGCGCAGATCATCACGCACGGCAAATTGCAGGCTCGCGCCGTGCTGCGCGACGTCGGACGGGTGCTGCAGATGCCCTACGGGCAGGTCGACAAGCTCTGCAAGCTCGTGCCCAATAATCCGGCCAACCCCGTGACCCTGGCCCAGGCCATCGAGGGCGAGCCCAAGCTGCAGGAGGCGCGCGATAGCGAGCCGGTGGTGGCGCGCTTGCTCGAGATTGCGCAAAAGCTCGAGGGTCTCTACCGCCACGCGTCCACCCATGCCGCCGGCATGGTGATCGGCGACCGGCCGCTCGACCAGCTCGTGCCGCTCTACCGCGATCCCAAGTCGAGCTTCCCCATCACCCAGTTCAACTGGAAGCTTGTCGAGGCGGCAGGCCTCGTGAAGTTCGACTTCCTCGGGCTCAAGACGCTGACCGTTCTGCAAAAGGCGGTGCAACTCATCAAACGCGGTCGCGGCATCGACATCGAACTTCTCAAGATTCCGCTCGACGACCGCAAAACCTACGAGCTGCTCGCCAAGGCCGACACGGCCGGCGTGTTCCAGCTCGAAGGCGCGGGCGTGCGCGACTGCCTGAAGCGGCTGAAGCCGGACCGCTTCGAGGACATCATGGCCATGACCGCGCTCTATCGGCCGGGCCCGATGGACAACATCCCCACCTACATCAACCGCAAGCACAACGAGGAGCCGGTCGACTGCCTGCATCCCATGCTCGAGCCGATCCTGAAGGAGACGCACGGCGTCATCATCTATCAGGAGCAGGTGTTGCAGATCGCGCAGGTGATGGCAGGCTATTCGCTTGGCCAGGCTGACATCCTGCGCAAGGCCATGGGCAAGAAGGACAAGGCCATCATGGCCAAGCAGCAGGCCGAGTTCGTGGCCGGCGCGGTCAAGAAAGGGGTTGCGCGCGACGAGGCCGCCTACATCTTCGAGCTGGTCGACAAGTTCGCCGGCTACGGCTTCAACAAGGCGCACACGGCTGCCTATGCGCACGTCGCCTACTACACCGCCTATCTCAAGGCCAATTACCGCGAGGAGTTTCTTGCCGCATCCATGACGCTCGACATGGGCAACACCGACAAGCTCGCCATGTTCACGGCAGAGGCCGCCAAGGCCGGCATCAAGATCCTACCGCCCTGCATCAATGCCTCCGAGGTCGATTTCGGCGCCGGCGAGAAGACCATCCGCTACTCGCTGGCGGCGCTCAAGAACATCGGCGCGTCGGCCGTGGAGAGCATCGTCGCCGAGCGTGACGCCGGCGGGCCGTTCAAGGACCTTTCCGACTTCGCCGCCAGGCTCAACACCAAGGCACTCAACAAGCGCGCACTCGAGACGCTGGCCGCCGCGGGTGCCTTCGACGCTCTGGAGAGGAGCCGAGCCCTCGTGCACGGCAACGTCGAGCAGATCCTGGCCTGCGCCAGCCGCCTGGCGGCCAACACGGCGCAAGGCACCAACGACCTCTTCGGCGGCGGACCTGCCGCGCGGCCCCAGGTGGATATTCGCCTGCAGCAAGCGTGGCCGCCTATGGACAGCCTGCAGCGCGAGTTCGAGGCGGTCGGCTTTTTCCTGTCCGGCCACCCGCTCGACGCCTACCGGGCCGTGCTGACCAAGCTCGGCACGGTCACTTTCTCCGAACTCGAAGCGCGCGCCGACCGCGGCGCCGTTGCCGGGCGGCTCGCCGGCATCGTCGTCTCCGCGCGCGAGCGGCGCTCGCAGAAGGGCAACAAGTTCGCCTTCGCGCTGTTCTCCGAGCCAACCGGCCAGTTCGAGGCGGTCGTGTTCTCCGAGGCGCTGGCCGCCTCGCGGCACCTTCTGGAGCCCGGCACGGCCGTCCTAGTGACGGTCGAGGGCGAGCGCGACGGGGAGGCCCTGAAGCTGCGTGCGCAAGGCATCCAGTCGCTCGATGAGGCCGCCGAAGGGTTGCAGCGCGGGCTCAAGGTCGTGCTCGACGGGCGGGCCTTCGGAGCCGACAGCAAGCGCATGGACCAGCTCAGGGCGGTTCTTAAGCCCGGCGGCAAGGGCGTCATCGCCCTGAGCGTGGCGCTGGCCGACCGCGGCCGCGAGGTGGAGATCGCCATGCCCGGGCGCTTCGACATCTCCCCGGCCCAGAAAGGCGCCATCGCCACCGTGCCCGGTGTGCTCGAGGTGGTGGACATCTGACCGGACCGGTGCGGCCAGTACGCCGCCTCCTCCCACTCGGCGACAGCCGGGACGCACTACCATTTGAAGAAATTCCATAAAATCCGTAAGAGCCTGCCTGCTTTCGCGCCTGCTAGATAGGGCCGGCCATTAGACTTTAGTTGGATGTAGACTCCTCGCGCGGGCACATCGAGAGGGGGAGGACCATCCATGGTCGACAGCTTCTCTGACTGGCTTTGCAACGTGATGCTGTGGGGAGCAATCGCTACGGTGGTGCTGCTTCTGGGCGAGACCTTTGTGTCGCCCGGCATCCTTCACAACTGGCTGAATAGCGTCATTGGCCTCGTCGCCGTGGCGGGGTTGGCGGCCCTCTGGCCGAAGTATTAGCGCATCCACTCCTGGACGCCGCGCATCGGGTCCGAGTAGGGCCGATGCGTCGGACGAGGGATGTACGGCTCGCGGCGGCGGCATGAGGGTGTCGCGGCCGAGGGAGCCCGGCTGTGCCGGCTTGCGGCTGATGCGGCGCCCGTGTTGTTGCGAAGATCTAGTCGCCGAGCGAGCGCCTGGACCAAGCCTCCGATCCATGAGAAGCGTGACGGGAGCTGTTGCGCCGGCCGGTTGTGCGGCGGGCACGCCAGGGGAGCACGCATGACTCGCAACAATTACGTCGGCGGCCGGTGGGTCGAGGCGAAGCACGGCCGGGGCCTCCCCGTCATCAATCCGGCCACGGAGGAGACGATCGACCACGTCGCGGCGAGCACGCTGGAGGATGTCGATGCGGCCGTGCAGGCGGCCGCCGATGCCTTTCGGAGCTGGCGAACGACGAGCGGCAAGGAGCGTGCGGGCTTTCTTCACGCCATCGCCGCCGCCATCACCGCGGACCGCGACAAGATCGCCCGCCTCGAGGTGCTCGACAACGGCAAGCCGCTGCCGGAGGCGCTGTGGGATATCGACGACGCGGCGGGGTGCTTCTCCTACTACGCCGATCTTGCCGAGGAGCTGGACACAAAGGCAGAAGAGCCAATCGCGCTCCCCGACGCGCGGTTCACCTCGGTTGCCCGGCGCGAGCCGATCGGCGTGGCCGGACAGATCATCCCCTGGAACTATCCGCTGCTGATGGCCGCGTGGAAGGTGGCGCCGGCGCTCGCGGCCGGCTGCACGAGCGTGCTCAAGCCCTCTGAGCTGACGCCGCTGACCGCGCTTGAGCTTGCCCGCATCGCGCGGGAGACGGGTTTGCCTGCGGGCGTGCTCAACATCGTCACAGGGACCGGGCCCGACGCAGGCCAACCCCTGGCGCAGCACCCCGACGTGCGCAAGCTCGCGTTCACTGGCTCTGTGCCGACGGGCGTGCGGGTCATGGCGGCGGCCGCCCAGGACATCAAGAACGTCAGCCTGGAACTCGGCGGCAAGTCGCCCTTCATCGTCTTCGACGACGCCGACATGGCCAAGGCCGTCGAGTGGATCATGTTCGGCATCTTCTGGAACCAGGGCCAGGTGTGCAGCGCCACCTCCCGCCTGATCGTGCAGGACCGCATCGCTCCCGCGCTCGTCGACCGCCTGGTCCAGGAGGTAAGGAAGATCAGCATCGGCGATGGGCTCGATCCCAAAACGCTTCTCGGGCCGCTGGTCAGCGCCGGCCAGCACAAGAAGGTGCTCGACCACATCGAGGGTGGCCGTGCCTCGGGCGCGAAGATGCTCTGCGGCGGCGGTCGTCCCGGGCACCTCAACCGCGGCTATTACGTAGCGCCCACGATCTTCGACGACGTGCCGGAAGACGCAGCGATCTGGAAGGAGGAGATATTCGGGCCGGTGCTGACGATCCGCCGTTTCTCGGAGGAGGCGGAGGCCTTGCGCATGGCGAACGCCACCGAGTTCGGCCTGGGTGCCGCCGTGATGTCGGAGGATCCCGCGCGCTGCGCCCGGGTGGCGCGTGCGCTGGAGGCCGGCATCGTGTGGGTCAACTGCTCGCAGCCGACGTTCACGCAGGCGCCGTGGGGCGGCTACAAGAAGAGCGGCATCGGCCGCGAGTTGGGACGCTGGGGCCTCGAGAACTACCTGGAGGTCAAGCAGATCACCACCTACACCTCCGACACGCCCTGGGGCTGGTACATCAAGGATGTGCCATAGGTTGGGTCAAGCGAAGCGCAGACCCAATTGAAATCTCCCGCCGTGTTCGTTGACGCCCACCCCAACTGCGCCCCGATCACCCGCTCTCGAAAACGCGCTTCAGCGCCGCGATGTCGAATTTCTTCATCTGCAGAAAAGCTCTCGTCACACGCTGCGATTTCTTCGTGTCCAGGTTCTTCAGCATGTCGATCAGCGCAATTGGCACCACCTGCCACGAGAGGCCGAACTTGTCCTTCAGCCAGCCGCAGGGCCCCTCTTGGCCGCCCTGCGACAAGCGGCTCCAGAAGAAGTCGATCTTCTCCTGAGTGTCGCACATGACCTGGAAGGAGGTCGCTTCGCTGAACTTGAAGTGCGGGCCGCCGTTGAGCGCCACGAAGTTCTGGCCGGCGATCTCGAACTCCGCGGTCATCACGGTTCCGGCCTTGCGGCCGTGGATCTCGTGTCCCTCCTCCCCGTAGTGACTGATGCCTCCGATCCTGGAATTCTCGAATATCGAGACGTAGAAGCGAGCGGCCTCCTCGGCCTCGCTGTCGAACCACAGGCAGGATACGATCCGGTTTGCCGTGAGCTTCATGGGTGTTGGCCCTCTCTCGGGTGCAATAAGCCCCTAGGACGAACGCCGCGGCCTGCGCCCGACAATCGGTCGCCAAATCCGGGAACGCGGCACGGCGAGCCTTGCCGGACCGCGGACGTCGATTTGAGTGGCGGTCCGGCGGCTCACCCGCCCATCTGCCACTGCTTGATCCACTCCATCGGGTAGAGCAGCATGACGATGTTGAGCGTGAGGTTGTCGCGGATCAGCACCAGCAGGACGACCTCGGTGACGATGAGCAGGAACACCGTCACCCAGGCCGGGAGCCGCGCCGCAAGGAGAAAGCCCACCAGCGTCGCCAGCATGTCGCCCACCACGTTGATGATGCTATCGCCGTAGTAGTCGCGCGAGATGGTCTGGCTCCGGTAGCGCTCGATGATGAGCGGCGAATTCTCGAGGATTTCCCAGCCGGCCTCGATGCCCATAGCAATGACGAGCCGCGCCGCCACCGACAGGCGTCCCCTGGCCAGCACCGTCAGCAGCCAATAGAAAATGACCCCGTGCAGGATGTGGCTGTAGGTGTACCAATCCGTGAGGTGTTGAGAAGTCTCGGAGTCGGCGCTGCCTCCGTGCCAGAGCTTGACGTAGCCGCACTTGCAGATGGGGATGCGGCCCATGGCATAGAGGATGCCCGCGACCGCGGCGATGATCGCGAGGCTGGCGAGAATGCCGAGCGGCAGAGAAAGGCGCAGGGGTCTGGATGTCGATCGCTGCATTGGGGGATTATCGCGGAGGCCGGGTGGAGGGAGGATAGGCCGTAGTCCAGAGCTTTTCCAAGGCGTCGGGCCGGCAAAGGCCACGCTCGCCCCTAGACCTGGGCTTTTGCGTCACAGGTTTGACCCGTGGCCACATTCTGCCATACGTGGCCCTTCAGATAGGGGGAAATGAGCGGGACTATTGCGATGCGCGGGCTGTTGATCGTTGTCGCTGCCGCCTCGGCCATGCTGGCGATGCTCTCGACCGGCCACGCGGCCTCCTGCGCCAGGGAGGACTTCGCGCAGGCCGTCGACCAGGCGGGTGCCGCGCTGCGCCAGCTCAACGCCGAAAACGCCCCGCGTCTGCGCAGCAAGATGCGCGCGCTGAAGGATGCCAGAGGTTGGCCCGACGCCGGCTTCGAGGAGCAGGCGATGGGGGCCGTACAAGACGAGCGGATGGCCGCGCTCGATTTGCAGGCCAATGATCTGCTCGCCAAGATCGACACGTTGGGAACGATCGATCTTGGCAAGGAGCCCGACTGCGCCAAGCTGCAGGAGCTCGCTGCCGCCAGTCTCGAGCTGCAGGCGACGGTGAAGACCAAGGCCGCCTACACGCTCGCCAAGCTCGACCAGATGATCGCCGGCCCGGCTCCTGCGCCCGCGCCCAAGACCAAGAGCGCCGAGGCAACCCCGTCTGCGCCGCCGCCCTCCCCGCCTGCGCCGAAGGCACCTCCCCGCCAGCAGGACGCCAGCAACTGGTCGACACGCACGACCCCTCCGCCCACCACGCCGCCGCCGGCGTCAGTGGCGCCTTCCCCATCTGTGTCGACTCAGCCAAGCGCCCGGCCTTCCGCAGTCGTCCCTATCCCTCCACCCGGAATGGGCGCCGAGGACGACGGCTACACGATCGACGAGATCATGACGGCGAGCGCCGGATTCTTCGGTAAAGTCTCCGCCAACCTCGGCGCCGTGATCGAGTACATGTTCAAGAACAGCGGGCGCCCCAAGGGCTACATCCTCGGCACCGAGGGCGGAGGCGCATTCCTGGCGGGCGTGCGCTACGGCAAGGGCACGCTCTATCTGCGCTCCCACACCGCGACGCAGCAAATCTTCTGGCACGGCCCGTCGCTCGGCACGGATGTGGGCGCCGACGGCTCCAAGACGTTGTTCCTGATCTACCGGCTGAGCTCTCCCGAGGACCTTTACGCGAGCTTCACCGGGATCGACGGATCGGCATATTTTGTCGGCGGCGTCGGTGCCACGCTCGTCACGAACGGCAAGGTCATACTTGCTCCGATTCGCTCGGGCGTGGGCCTGAGGCTCGGCGCGAACATCGGCTACATCCGCTTCACGCCCCACTCCACGTGGAATCCCTTCTGATCCCACGCCACAACCAACCCGCGCTTGCCTTGCGCAGGTCGCAACTCAGCGAGAGCGATCGATTTGTGCTGGAGCGTCAGCGCCGGCAGGGTCGCGAGGAGACGGTGCAGGTATAGCTGCCGGCCCCGCCCGAGCAGCTCATCCGCTTGCTCACGGAGGCGCCGTAGCTGCCCCAGCGGCTGCCGTATTCCCAGGCCGTGAAATCGATCCATGCCCCGATGGCGGCACGCTGGGCGGCGGCACGCGTCGGGCCGGAGCCTGTGCCGTCGTGAAAATGATCGAGCATGCAGGTCCTGCCGCCGACTCTCACCCACGAGTGCATGCCGGCCAACCCGGTTTCCTGCGCGGTGACCGGTTCGGTCGACAATGCTGCTGCGAACGCCAGCGCGCAGACAATCGTCGAAACTGTCTTCATGATCCCCAACCCCCTGGTGCAGCGAATACGATGCGGGACTATAACCGAGGGGGGACAATTTCCGACGCGAGCGAGGGCTGGTGCAGCGTCGCAGGCACGCGTTTCTGCCCGCGCCGCTGCTTTTGCGTCACAGTCGAGAAAGTCGCGCGGCAGTGTCAGCAAAGGCTGACTTCGCCGCGTCTCCGCACGCTACTTCGCGGCGACGACGGCGATCTCCACCAGCAGGCGCGGGTCGGCGAGCTTCGCCTCGATGCATGCGCGCCCCGGCAGGTTCTCGCCGCCGGTCCAGGCGTTCCAGGCCTCGTTCATCGATTCCCGCAGACGGATGTCGGGCACCCAGATGGTGGCTGACACAACTTTGGTCTTGTCGGTGCCGGCGAGCTTGAGGACCCGATCGATCTCCTTGAGCACTTGCTGCGTCTGCCCTTTGACATCCTGCGAGGGGTCCCCCGCCGTGATGCCGGCCGTGAACACGAAGCCATTGGCCTCGACGACTTTGGAGTAGATTTTCGATGGCTCGTGGCGCTTGACGGTCATGGGGGTACGCTCCTGCTGATGACGTTTCTAATCGGGGGCCCTGTCATAGCATGAGCGGGGCGTTGCGCCATTTCAGAAAAGCGGTTCCTCGTATTGCAGCGCGCCGTCGATGATCAAGCCTTTGATGGCAGCATTGCCCCCGGCGTCGACGGCAATCAACGCGGCCATCTTCTTGTCCCGCGCGAGCGCTTCCAGACGCGGTCCCTGACCCTCGGGCACGAAATAGCTCTCGATGCCGTAGCGAACCGACACGGCGCGGTCGTCGGAGGTGGCCGACGGCCACCCGTGCCGCGCGCGGGCTTTCAGCGCGACACGATCAATGGTGGTCTCCTGCGGCATGGTGCGAGCGATCTTGACGGGCGCCCAACGGCCATCGGGGTCCTTCTCGATGACCACGTAGAAGGCCTGGTTGGGGTTCGGCGCGGGCCCCTCGAGGAGACGCACCGGCACACGGCTCACGTCGTATCCCAGACGCACATACTCCCCGCGGAAGAGGTCGCGCGGATCGACGGGCACGATCGGCAGCGTGATCTCGCGACCCGATTTCAGGAGGCGCACGCGATCAACGACCATCGCCGCGAGCACGCCGGTCTGGGCCAGGGCTACGATGGCGAGCGAGAGCAGGAGCTTGCGGGCGGTAGTCACGGTGCGGCCTCCGTCGGCGCCTTGCGCTGATGCAGCCGATAGGCCGCCCACGCGAGCAGGCTCACCATGATCGCGGCGATGAGGAAGAACAGCGAGGTGTTGAGCAGCGTGCCGAAGGTCTTGAGATAGAGGCTGAAGACCTCGAGCGCGAAGGCGCCGTAGGCAAGCCACAGCGCGGCGCGGTTGTCGGTATGGACGGCCCAGAGCATGGCCCCGAGCAGCAGTGCGAGCGTCACAACGGCGAGGAGAACGAGCTGCGGCGTCCACATCTTGTCCTGGATGTCATGGAGCACGACCCGGTCGATGAACTGCATGATGTAGAGGCCGGCGAACGCCACGAGCGTGCCGTAGGCGAAGATGGCGGCCGAAGCCGGGAGCTGACGGTCGATAGCCGGTCCCGCCGCTGCAGCGGCGAAAGCCGCCGCTATGCCGATGACGATGACGATCCAGTGGGCGTGATGGTCGAGCACGAGGTAGCCGAGCGGGACCAACCAGGTCACCAGGCACGCAGCCGCAAGATGCAGGCCGGGCCGCCAGCCGTGCCACGCCGCCACGGCGACCGTCGCGGCCCACGCCGGCAGAAAGCTCCAGTGCGCAGCGCCGGTAAGAAAGCGCTCGTAGCCGGTCCACACGGCGAGCAGCACGAACGTGGCGGCGAGTGCCGGGTTGGATCTCAGCAGGACGGCTGCCAGCAGCGCGCCGACCGCCCACATCAGAACCGCATCGGGCGGGTTGCCCTCCATATGGTACATCTGCGCGATCAGCATGATGGAGGCGCCGAACACGGCAATGCCGCAGAGCACTGCGGCGTGGGCGAAGGCGTCGAGCCGGCGCTGGAAGAGCAGCAGGGCGGCGCCGTAGCAGGCCCACAGGGTGGCGAAAAGCAATCCGAGACGCACGAGCTTGGAGATCGCCGTCCAGTTGGCGGCGACGAAGCTCATGACCGCGAACCCGAACAGCACGGCGCCGAGGATGGCGAAGACGGGTGCGGCGCCGAAGGCCGAGCCACGGGACTTGAGATCGGCGCGGATGGCGGAGGCGCCGTCCTCGCTGATCCAGCCTTCGGACCGCCAGCGCGCCAGATCGCGCTCGAGCCTGTGGCGATACCAGGACACGCGACGAGAACCCTTCCGTTGCCCCAGCAGAAAGATATTGTTGATCATTGTTCAATCGTCAAGCCTGCGCGGCAGCAACCGTCGGGCCGCGGCATGCTTACCGGGGGCGCCCAGCCAATCAGGATTTCGGATGGGGTTGTCGGGATTGCTCGATATCGGCGCGAAGCTCGGGGACTTCACCGTTACGCGTGGTTCCCAGGCTGTCGTCGAGCCGCCGGAGGACGGCCAGGATCAACACCGTGAGGAGCGTGGCGATCACGGTGAGCACATAGTATCCGGCGCCGCAGGCGACGCCGAGCGCGCCGGCCATCCACATGGCCGCCCCAGTCGTCAGCCCGTGCACGCCCCGGCGACTCTGGATGATGGCGCCCGCCGCCAGGAACGCGACGCCTCCGGTCACCGCCTCGATCACCCGGATCGGATCGCCCGTCGCCGACTTCGTCAAGTGATGGATCTCGAACGTAAGTACGGTGAAGACGGCGGCAGCTAGAGCAGTGAGCATGTGCGTGCGCAATCCGGCCGGGCGGTCTTTCATCTCGCGTTCGATGCCGATCGCGGCTCCCGCGCCCGCTGCCATGAGCAGGCGCAGGACGATGTCCAGCTCGTGCGTCACGGTGTGTCCGGCGTCGAATGCATCGGTCCAGGACATGCCGCCAATCCCTTCCTTCACAGGCGAGATGGCGTGAAACGAGCAGCGCCGCTTCAGGTTCCGCAGGAGCACACCCGAAACAGCGGACGTGGAACGACTGGCTGGGTGTCCACGTTCTAGTTCGCGACCGTGGCAAGCACACGCGAGTCTCCGGAGACGATCATGACGAACCTCTCCAGATTGTCGGCACTGTCTTGGATATTTGCCGCCGCAGGGGCCTTCTCGTTCAGCGTGCTGCTTGTCTTTGCAACCCCGGAGGACGCAATCAGCCCCTGGGGCGTGCTGGCCTTCGCCTTGAGCCTGCTGTTGTTCGTCGGGCTTGCCTACAAGCCTCAGTTCCCCGAACCGTTGGAGCGCCGCCGTCGCCGACGCGGTCGACTTGCCGGACCCAAGCGGGGAGCCCGGCTGCCCGGTTAGCGCACGAGCGGGGCGACACGGTCGATGCGATTAGTCCAGATGCCGCCGACGTATCCCGGTGGGAGCTTGCGGAGCTCATCGGGGCGGTCTATGCCGCGCGAGAACCCCTCGCCGCCCCATGGGCCGACGGCGAACACTTCTGTGCCTGCAGCCTTCATGCGGGCGAGAAACCGATTGGGCCAGCCCCACACCCAGCCGGCGTAGTTGTAGGGCAGGAGGACGATGCTTTTGCGGCACGCAAACGGCGTCCAGCCCGACCATCCCACAGCCAGATAGCGAAGCATGCAGCGTTTGAGAGCTGATCCGCTCATCGCGAGTATCTGGGGCAGCCGCGCGCGCACCTGGCCGACGGGACGTTCGCCGCCATACACGGCGAGTAGCGCCAGGCGCTCGGCCGGCAAGTGCGAAAGCCGCTCGGTGAGCCTCTCGCCTTCACCTGCATCGTTGCTCTTTATGTGGATCAGGAAGCGCTTGCCGGGAAATGCAGCGAATACCTCGTCGAGCGACGGCATCAGCCCGACCCCCTTGCCGCGAAACGGGAAGGTCTTGCCGGCATCGGCCGTGTAGCCATAGCCGATATCGAGCGCCTTCAGCTCCGCAAGCGTGCGCTCGCGCGTCACCCCGGTGCCGTCCGTGCGGCAATCGAGCGTCCAGTCGTGGAACACAGCGAAGTGGCCATCGGTCGTCGGATGGATGTCGAACTCGACGATGTCTGCACCGGCCGCAAACGCAGCCTGCATCGACGCCAGCGTATTTTCGAGGAACGGATGCTCGGGCGCGTGGATGCGCGCGGCGGTGCAGGTATCGCTTTCGAGCCCGACATCGCTGAATGTCTGCGCCAGGCCGCGATGGGCGAGCAAGGTGGGCCGTGATGCTGGCGGCGTGGCGAGCAGGCTCGTGTTGTTGAGAAACACGAAGGCGGCGAGCAGCAACACCCCCGGCAGCACCCACCGCGCCTTTCTCATCCTGTCGCTCCCGTCGCCAACGGCGCGCAGAACAGATTGCCACTGCGGCGCCAGAATGGCGTAGCCGGGACCACAAACCTTGAGCGAAAAGTTCCACAGCGAAAAGCTCCAGGACCTCGAGGGAGGCCTGGCAAGGTCGACGCGGGAAACTGCGCGCAGTGTCGGCGCCGGCCAACGCATGCCGTCGGGCAAGCGTGTGGGGTTCTTCGATGGCGCGCGGTCAGCGGGCAGAACCAGCCAGACGCAGGTCGCGTGCCATCCGGCTCGAGTCGCCCCAGGTGGAAAGCCAGATCAGAAGATCCGTGATGCCCGAAATCGCTGCTCCCGACACGCGCTGAAACAAACCGGGGGTGCCGAGGTGCGCCTGCGCATGCCTGAGGTGGGATAGCTCTTCCTCACGAATAGATAGAATTGCCGCATAAAGCTCGGCATCCCGGTGGCAAAGGAAGTGGAGCTGATCGTCCAGGTGGCGATGCACGGCGGATTCCACCGCGGCAGTGCAAATCCAGATTGCCTGCCGGCCGGCGAGCGCCGTGAGGAACCCGAGCAACCACCCGCCCAGGCTCCACAGCGACATCACACGGCATGGTCGCGAACCGCGTGCCGGCATGGCCGCGAAGAAGGCTGCACAGTGCTGTTTCTCGTGGTCCAGCATGTTTGCCAGCACTGGCACCAAGTCTGGAAACCGAGACCTGGCCGCACCAATCTGGGCGCCGTAGATGCGGATGGCGCCATACTCCCCCGCGTGATTGACCCTCACGATGCGGGCAATTGTCAGGGCCTCACGAGCAGAGAGCCTCGATTGCGGTAGCGCCGCCACTGATCCCGCTCAGGCCGTCATCGCCTTCCTCAAATTCTCGTCGACCTTGTCGAGGAAGCCCTGCGTGGAAAGCCACTTCTGGTGATCGCCGACAAGCAGCGCGAGGTCCTTCGTCATGTCGCCGGCCTCCACAGTGGCGATGCTCACCGTCTCCAGGGTGGCTGCGAACTTTGCGAGCGCAGGATTGCCGTCGAGCTTGGCGCGATGGGCGAGCCCGCGTGTCCAGGCGAAGATGGAGGCCATCGAGTTGGTCGAGGTTTCCTTGCCCTGCTGGTGCTGGCGGTAGTGGCGCGTCACCGTGCCATGCGCAGCTTCCGCCTCCACGGTCTTGCCGTCCGGCGTCATCAGCACGCTCGTCATGAGGCCGAGCGAGCCGAAGCCTTGCGCGGCCGTGTCGGACTGCACATCGCCGTCGTAGTTCTTGCAGGCCCACACGTAGCCGCCCGACCACTTGAGGGCCGCCGCCACCATGTCGTCGATCAGGCGGTGCTCGTAGGTGAGCTTGCGTTTATCGAACTCGGACTTGAACTCGGTGTCGAAGATCTCCTGGAAGATGTCCTTGAAGCGGCCGTCGTAGACCTTGAGGATCGTGTTCTTGGTCGAGAGGTAGACGGGATAGTTGCGGGCAAGCCCATAGTTGAAGGAGGCGCGGGCAAAGTCGCGGATCGAGTCGTCGAGGTTGTACATTGCCATGGTGACGCCCGAGCCCGGCGTCTTGAACACCTCCTTCTCGATCACTTTGCCGTCCTCGCCGACGAATTTGAGCGTGATGGTCCCCTTGCCCGGGAACTTGAAGTCGGTGGCGCGGTACTGGTCGCCGTAGGCATGGCGGCCGATGACGAAGGGCTGGGTCCAGCCCGGCACCAGTCGCGGCACGTTCTTGCAGATGATGGGCTCGCGGAAGATCACGCCCCCGAGGATGTTGCGGATGGTGCCGTTCGGCGACTTCCACATTTCCTTGAGGTTGAACTCCTTCACGCGCGCCTCGTCAGGCGTGATGGTCGCGCACTTGACGGCGACGCCGTGCTCCTTGGTGGCGTTGGCCGCGTCGATCGTGATCTGATCGTTGGTCTTGTCGCGGGCTTCGATGCCGAGGTCGTAGTATTCCAGCTTCAGGTCAAGATAGGGGTGGATCAGCTTGTCCTTGATGAGCTGCCAGATGATGCGCGTCATTTCATCGCCGTCCATCTCGACGACGGTGCCGGAAACCTTGATCTTCTGCATGTGGCCAACCCCTGAAGTGCTCGGCGCCTCGACCGTGGCCCGCCCTATACCATCCGCGCGCAGACGCGAAAAGCGCAACGCTGGTCGCAGCCGCCGCAAACCCTCGACACAGGCTTGGATTGTGGGCAGGCTCGCCCGGAGCAGGCGGTCGGCTCACGGGAGAGGGCGATATGCGGCGCGAGACTGTGCAGGTCAACGGCGTGGACCTCCACCTGCGGGCCATGGGCGATGCCGGGGCGCCGCTGATCCTGTTCCTCCATGGCTTTCCCGAATACTCGGGAGCCTGGGACGACGTGCTCCCGGCGTTTGCCGGTCGTTTCCATGCGGTGGCGCCCGATCAGCGCGGCTATGCCCATTCCTCCAAGCCCGAGGGCATTGAGGCCTATCGCGTCAAGAGTCTGGTGCGGGACATCCTCGGACTAGGCGAGCTCTTGTCGCCAGGCCGGCCGTTCATCCTGGTCGGCCATGACTGGGGCGCGTCCGTGGCCTATGCCACCGCGATTGCAGCACCCGGTCGGGTTGGCCGGCTGGTCGTGATCAACGGCGTGCACCCCGGTCCTTTCCAACGCGCGCTGATCGAGGACGACGCCCAGCGCCGCGCCAGCGCCTATATGCATCTTCTGCGCTCGCCTGAGGCCGAAGCCGAGCTCTCCGCCGGCAATTTCGAGCGCCTGCTAGGGATGCTGTCGCGCTTCGGCCCGCAACCCTGGCTGACGCCGCAGAAGCGCGCCGGTTACCTGGAGGCCTGGAGCCAGCCGGGCGCGCTGACGGGCATGCTCAACTGGTATCGGGCATCGCCGCTGCTGGTGCCGCGGCCGGGCGAGACGGTCGATCCAGGCAAGGTCATGAAGCTCGATCCGGCCCAGCTCAGGGTGCGCATGCCCCATCTCGTCATCTGGGGCCTGGAGGACAAAGCCTTGCTGCCGGTCTCGCGCGCCACGCTTGGCGATTTCTGCGATAACCTCACCGTGCGCGAGATCGCCGGCGCCGATCACTGGATCGTCCATCAGAGGACGGCCGAGGTCATCGACTTGATCCGGGGCTTTCTCGGTGCTTGATGTCGCTGCCACCCTCGGTGCTTGCGCCGTCGCCGTGGTGAGCTTGTCGAACCGCGGCTCGCGTGCGCGACAGGCTCAGGATTAGGGTGTGGACCAAAGCGAACATGTCCTGTGTGGCGGTCACGGATGGTGAGCCGATCGTTACCGGCACCAAGCTTCCGGTCGCGACCGTCGTGCACGCTTGCCACGAGAAGACGATCGACGTCGGGCTCGCCGAGCTGGCGGTCCCCGCCCTCGATCGCGAGTCGCTCGAGCCCATCCTCACCTACTGCGCCGAGCAGCGCTGCAAGGCGGACGATGCCACCTGCCCCGGCTGCCGGCTGAGGCTCGAGAAGCTCGGCATCAAGACCTTCGATGACTACGTCACCCACCACGCCGAGATCAGATTCGAAACCTCCTCTCTGGTTTTGAGCGGTCGCGGCAGCGAAACGCTGACATCGGTCAGTCTGGAAGAGCTCGCCAAGACCTGGGCCGGAGAGGAATACTGGTTCTGGGCTCGCCGCGTGCTGCGCAAGCTGCGGCACGGCATCCGCCGGGCACGCCAGAGCGGCGCCCCACCGCTGGGGGCCGGGGCGGCCCCCGTGTTCGTTTTGGTGCGCCCGCAGCTCGCCGACAACATCGGCATGGTGGCCCGTGCGCTCGCCAACTTCGGTCTCGACGAGCTGCGGCTGGTCGCGCCTCGCGACGGCTGGCCGAACGAGAAGGCGCGCATCGCCGCCTCCGGCGCCAACTTCATCGTTGACGCCGCCCAGGCCTTCCCGACGCTCGAATCGGCGCTCTCCGGCCTCAACTGGGTGGCGGCAACGAGTGCCCGCCAGCGCGATCTCGCCAAACCTGTGCTCACGCCGGAGCAGGCGGTTACCGAGATGCGGCGGCGCACGGCCGAGGGCCAGCGCTGCGGCATCCTGTTCGGACCGGAGCGCAACGGTCTGGAGACCGAGGAATTTGCCAACGCGGACGCGGCGGTGATGGCCCCCGTGAATCCCAATTTCGCCTCCCTCAACCTGGCCCAGGCCGTGTTGCTCGTTGGCTACGAGTGGATGAAGCAGACGGGCGGGGGTACGCTCGGCCGCGTCACCACATACGAGCAGCCGCTGCAGCCGGGCCTGCGCACCCGCGGCTCCCCACCGGCCCCCAAGGACGACCTGATGGGTTTCTTCCAGCACCTGGAGCGCGAGCTCGAGGCCGCACATTTCTTCAAACCGCCGGAGAAGCGCCCCAGCATGGTCCAGAACATGCGCACAATGTTCACCCGCATGGGTGCGACGGAGCAGGAAATCCGCACCCTCAGAGGAATCGTCAAGGCGCTTGTGCAGGCACGGCGCTCGGGTCGGGATTCGCCATAGTTATGCCTCGATTTGAACTGAGCGATGCGCATGTACTGGGCGGTGAAAGCTGCCGCGGCGCCACGAAGAAGAACAAGCAGGCAACTCGGCTTATCAAGCAGGGGCGAGGCATGATCAGAAGCGCGAAGGTGTGTGGGGCGCTCTTGTGGTTGGCTGCGGCCGGCGCGGTGGCAGTGCCCGCGCACGCCCAGAACAAGGAGCTTAGCGACAAATCCGTGCTGACCCTGATGCGTTACGCATGGAGCATGGTGCCGGATAAATTCACCACCCCGCTGGGCAAGACCATCGTGGTGGACAAGAAGCACGCCAGCGAATCGATCGTCCCCCTGGACACCGCGCGGGAGGTCATTCGCGTGGCCCGCCTGTCTGCCTACGCACAGCTTTGCGAGCTACCCGAGGAGCAGCGGGCCAACTATCAGACGCTGATGCGGCGGGAGGAGGCCAAGGGCACTTGGTCTGACCAGCAGCTGCTGTTCATGAACCAGCTGCACCTCTTCACCGTGATGACGCTGACGGGCAAGATCCAGCTCGTCGAGCGGGACGGCGACAAGCAGGTCGTGGTCCAGGAAGGCAAGTCAGCCAAGACGGAGACCTGTACCGGCACCGAAAGGAAGAAGGTTCAGGACCAGGTGATGGCCTACGTGAACAGCCAACCGCAACCGGCGGCTCCTGCGGCCGCTCCGGCGCCGGCCAAGCGCGCGGAGCCGACACCGACGAGTCAGAAGAAGTAGGCATCGCACCCGGCATCTGCCCCGTTGCCGCGTGACCCGGCGCCGCGGCCAGTCTATCGTGCGCGCCAGCGCGCGCACGATAGTGGTGCCGAGGCCGAACATGCCCCAGCAATTTGCGTCCGACAACAATGCGGGCCTCTGCCCCGAAGCGCTCGAAGCGCTCATTCGCGCCAATGCCGAGGGACATGTTACCGGCTACGGCGACGATCCCTGGACGGGGAAGGCATGCGCGCGGCTGCGCGAATTGTTCGAGACGGATGCCGAGGTGTTCTTCGTCTTCAACGGTACGGCCGCCAACGCGCTGGCGCTGGCGCAGATTTGCAGGCCCTATCATGCCATCGTCGCGCATGCGCTGAGCCACATCGAGGAGGACGAGGCCGGCGCGCCTGGGTTGCTCGCCGGCGGCGCCAAGATCGTCACGGCCGATACGCCGCTGGCGAAGCTGACGCCGAAGGCCGTCGATGCGATCGCCGCCAAGGGCCGTGGCGTCCACCACGTGAAGCCACGCGCCCTGTCGCTGACCGAGGCCACCGAACTTGGCACCGTCTACAACGCGGCCGAGGTTGGCGCCCTGGTGGAGGTCGCGCGACGGCACGGCCTCAAGGTGCACATGGACGGGGCCCGCTTCGCCAACGCCGTCGCCCACCTCGGCTGCGCGCCTGCCGATCTTTCCTGGCGCCTGGGCGTCGACGTGCTGTGCTTGGGCGGCGTCAAGAACGGGCTGGCGGTCGGAGAGGCCGTCCTGTTCTTCGACCGTGCTTTGGCCGCCGAGTTCGAGTGGCGCGTCAAGCAGGCGGGGCATCTCAACTCCAAGATGCGGCTGGTTACGGCGCCCTGGCTGGCGCTCGTTGAGGACGGGCTCTGGCTTCGCAACGCACGCCACGCCAACAAGATGGCACAGCGCCTGTGGCAACGTGTCGAAGGTCTCGATGGGGTGCGCCTGATCGCGCCGGTCGAGTCGAACGGCGTGTTCGTGGATCTGCCGGCGACGGTGCAGGCGCGCCTGCGCGATCAAGGCTGGCGCTTCTACACCTTTCTCGGCGATACCGGCTGCCGCCTCATGTGCGCCTGGGACACGACGCCCGAGACGGTCGATCGCTTCGCCGACGATATCGCAAGCGCCGTGGCCCGAGCACGGGCCTAGGGAACGCGCCCCCCGCAACCGCTCGGAATGAGCCAGCCATGCCCCGCCAATATCGCGTAGTTCTTGCTGCCGCCGCGGCGCTGATGCTCGCTGCGTCTCCCGGCATTGGGCGGGCCGGCGAACTCAAGCTGATCGGCGTGAACGCTCTCAAGGAGCCGCTCGTGGAGTTGACATCGGCCTTCGAGAAATCGAGCGGGCACAAGACCACGCTGGCCTGGGGCGGCACCGAAGCGATCACGAGACGGGTAAGTGAAGGCGAAGCGGCTGACGTCGTGATCATCGCTGCCCCAAACATCGACAGGCTCATCGCTGAGGGCAAGCTGGCGATCGCAAGCCGCGCGGACGTCGCCAGGGTCGGCGTCGGCATGGCGGTGCGCGCCGGGCAGCCCAAACCCGACATCTCCTCGGCAGAGGCCGTGAAGCAAGCCGTGCTGGCGGCGAAGTCGATCGCCTACTCGACGGGGCCCAGCGGGTTTTACGTCGCCGAGCTGTTCAAGAAGATGGGGATCGCCGATCTCATCGCGGGCAAGCTGCGGCAGCCGCCATCGGGCGCCCAGATCAGCGACCTGCCGGCGCGCGGGGAGGCAGATTTCGGCTTTCAGCAGATCAGCGAGCTGTTGCACAGGTCAGGCATCGACTACGTCGGCCCGTTGCCGCCAGACATCCAGAATATCACGATCTACGCTGCGGGATTGGGCCGCGCGGCGGCACCGGAAGCGAAGGCACTGGTGGAGTTTCTCACGGAGCCGGCCGCTGCACCGATCCTGCGCAAGACCGGCCTGGAGCCACCCGGCTAAAGCAGCATTCGAGCCGATGGGTGGAAGGAAAATCAGGGGTCCGGTCTACCGTGCTCGGCTCTGCCTTGCGAGCATAGCTGGGCAGCGTCGCCGAAAAATGCACAACACGTTGATAAAACGATAAAAATTGGACGGGACAGGTCTGCCGCAAGGGTAGCTTTGATAGGCGATTGCGGGTAATCTTGTCAGCCTGCGGCGAGCGGCTTGCGAGGCCCGCTGAGCAGCAGCCTGCAAGAGGCCTGGCCGATACCGGCCCCGGCCCCGTTTCATAAGCAACCGAGAGATACCCAAGTGGCGGACGACGATACTCCCGCGCGTGGCGGTGCGGCCGGCGGCGGCAGCGACATACGTCCCGTTTCGATCACCGAGGAGATGAAGCGCAGCTATCTCGATTACGCTATGAGCGTGATCGTGTCCCGCGCGCTGCCCGACGTACGCGACGGCCTGAAGCCCGTGCACCGGCGCATCCTCTACGGCATGCACGAGCTGGGCCTCGACCATAACAAGAAATACGTGAAGAGCGCCCGCGTCGTCGGCGAGGTCATGGGTAAGTATCACCCGCACGGCAACATGCCGATCTACGACGCGCTGGTGCGGATGGCGCAGGATTTCTCCATGCGCCTGATGCTGGTCGACGGCCAGGGCAACTTCGGCTCCGTCGATGGCGACCCGCCCGCAGCCGAGCGCTATACGGAATGCCGCCTCACCAAGGTTGCAGGCAGCCTGCTCGACGACCTCGACAAGAGCACCGTCGACTTCCGCGATAACTACGACGGCTCACTGAGCGAGCCGTCCGTGCTGCCGGCCAAGTTCCCGAACCTGCTGGTCAACGGCTCCGGCGGCATCGCCGTGGGCATGGCCACCAACATCCCCCCGCATAACCTCGGCGAGGTGATCGACGCCTGTATCGCCCACCTCGACAACCCGGAAATCACGCTGGAAGAGCTGTGCCAGATCGTGCCGGGGCCGGATTTTCCGACCGGGGCTATGATTCTGGGTCGCGCTGGCATCATGTCGGCCTACCACAAGGGCCGCGGCTCCATCGTGCTGCGCTCCAAGGTGCACACCGAGGAGATCCGCAAGGACCGCGAGGCGCTGATCGTCACCGCCATCCCCTATCAGGTCAACAAGAAGGTCCTGATCGAGAAGATCGCCGAGCAGGTGCGCGAGAAGAGGCTCGAGGGCATCGCCAACATCTGGGATGAGTCCAGCCGCGAAGGCATGCGCATCGTCATCGAGCTGAGGCGCGATGCCATCGCCGACGTGGTGCTGAACCAGCTCTGGCGCCATTCCGACCTGCAGAGCAACTTCAGCGCGAACATGCTGGCGATCAGCGGCGGCAGGCCCGAGCAGCTCAATTTGCGCGACATGATTGCGGCCTTCACCTCCTTCCGCGAGGATGTGGTGAGCCGGCGCACCAAGCACCTGCTGGCGAAATCGCGGGAGCGTGCCCACGTATTGGTGGGCCTCGCGGTGGCCGTGGCCAACATTGACGAGATGATCCGCCTGATCCGTAGCGCGCCGAGCCCGGCGGAAGCGCGCGAGCAGATGATGGCGCGCGACTGGCCGGCCAGGGACATCGGCCCGCTGGTCGAGCTGATCGCCGATCCACGCCATCGCATTGGCGATGCCGGCACGATCAAGCTCTCCGACGAGCAGGCCCGCGCCATTCTCGATCTGCGCCTGCAACGTCTGACAGCGCTCGGCCGCGACGAGATCGGCGATGAGCTGAAGAAGCTCGGCGACGAGATCAGGGAATATCTGGCGATCCTGTCCTCTCGGGCCCGCATCGTCGAGATCGTCAAGACGGAGCTCGCCGACATCAAGGCCGAGTTCGCCACGCCCCGTTTCACCGAGATCGTGGAGATGGAGGGCGAGGTTGAGGACGAGGATCTCATCCAGCGCGAGGACTGCGTCGTCACCGTCAGTCATCGCGGCTACATCAAGCGCGTGCCGCTCTCCACCTATCGCGCCCAGCGTCGCGGCGGCAAAGGCCGCGCCGGCATGTCGACGCGCGATGAGGATGTGGTGACGCAGATTTTCATCGCCTCCACACACACGCCGGTGCTGTTCTTCTCCTCGCGCGGGATGGTCTACCGCATGAAGGTGTGGCGGCTGCCGGCTGCGACGCCGCAGTCGCTGGGTAAGGCGCTGGTCAACCTGCTGCCGCTGACGGAGGGCGAGACCATCACCTCTATCCTGCCGCTGCCCGAAGACGAGAAGACGTGGGGAGAGCTGGAGCTGATGTTCGCGACGAAGGCCGGCAACGTGCGTCGCAACAGTCTTGCCGATTTCGAGAACATCAACCGCAACGGCAAGATCGCCATGAAGCTCGACGAGGGCGACCGCATCGTGCGCGTGGCGATCTGCCGACCTGGAGAGCCATTGTCAGAAGAAGAGGATGATACTGCAGCGGAAAGTCCTCTTGAGAATGCCGATGAAACTGGTGACTACGAAAGGGGCGAGAGCAAGCCGAAAGTGCGGGTACTAGACAATGTGCTTCTCACCACAGCACTTGGCCGGTGCATCCGGTTTGCCGTGGACGACGTGCGGTTCGTGAAAAGTCGAGAGTCAACTGGTGTGCGCGGGATTAGGCTCGACGAGAAGAAGGGCGATGAGGTTATTTCGATGACTATCCTGCGCCATGTTGAGGCCACACTTGGAGAACGGGAAGCCTATCTCAAGCAAGCGCTTGCCATGCGTCGCGCCCAGGGTTCGGAGGTGATGGAAACGGCGCCGGAGCCAGACGGCGAGGCGGAGATTTCAGAAGGCATCGTTGAACTAACGCCGGAGCGCTATGCCGAGCTAGGCGCCAAGGAACAGTTCGTGCTCACCGTGTCCGAACGCGGTTTCGGCAAGCGCTCTTCCTCCTACGACTACCGTATCACTGGCCGCGGCGGCAAGGGCCTGGTGGCCATGATCGTCAACGATCGCAACGGGCGGCTGGTTGCCTCCTTCCCGGTCGAGGACAGCGATCAGATCATGCTCGTCACTGACGGCGGCAAGCTCATCCGCTGCCCCGTCGATGACGTGCGCATCACCGCCCGCAGCGTCCAGGGTGTTCGCATCTTCAAGACCGAGGAGAGCGAGAAGGTGGTCTCCGTCGAGCGCGTTCCCGAGGAGACCAACGACGCGAGCGAGAACGGCGAAGGCAACGGTGAGGGGTTAGACGGGGATGAGCCAGCAGGGCCGAAGTGATGATGCAGCGCGGGCGCTGATGCACCACAGGATCGTCGGCAATGGTGCGCCGCCGATCGTGTTCGTGCATGGCTTTGCCTGCAGCCATGTCGATTGGCAGGCGCAGGTCGCGCACTTTTCTCCGGCGCATACGACGGTCGCGGTGGATCTGCCGGGCCACGGCGCGAGCAAGGCCCCGGCCGAGCGCTGCAACGTGGCGCTCTACGGCAAGGACGTGGCGACACTGTTGGGGGCGCTGGCTCTACCGCCGGCTGTCCTCGTCGGCCACAGCATGGGCTGCCGTGTCGTGCTCGAGGCAGCCCAGCACGTCCCAGACCGCGTTGCGGCGGTCGTGCTGGTGGACGGCAGCCAGTTTGCACCGGCAATGCTCCAGGTGATCGAGGATCGCCTTGCCGCCGGCGAGTACCAGCCGCTGGTGCGCGGCATGTTCGAGCAGATGTTCACGCGGCGCAGCGCGCCGGCGACGGTCGCCGCCGGGCTCGAACGGGCGTTGGCGTTGCCCGAGGACGTCGGCAAGGCGGCCCTGGTGTCACTCGTGCGCTACGATCTGGAGCGGCTGGATACGGTGCTCGGGCTTACGACGAAGCCCCTGTTAGCGCTGCAGACCACATTCACCAATGCCAGGCGCGAGCGCGAAATCCTGAAGTCCGGGCAGACCACACCGTTCCTGGATTTCGTACGCGCGAAGGTGCCGGCCGCCCGCGTCGAGATCATCCCCGATACCGGCCACTTCCCCCAACTCGACGCGCCCGAGGAAACGAACCGTATCCTGGCGAGCTTTGTGGCGGCGGTGGCGTAGCGCCCGCGATCACGCACAGCCGCAGGGCACAAGAAGGCGAAGCCGCACTTCGCCGAGTTGCCGGAAAAGTTCGGGGCAATGCGCTTCGCTTTTGCGCCTTACGGTCGGCTCAGGCTGCGATCGCGTCCCGCGCCAGCCGCTGGATCACCCGCAGCTGGCCGTCGAGCGTCTCGATGATGGCCGTGCAGCTTTCGACCCAGTCGCCGCAGTTGAGATAGTGCACCTCGCCGATCCTGCGGTCGGCGGCGTGATGGATATGACCGCAGATGATGCCGTCGACGTTGCGGCGCCCGGCCTCCGTCGCCACGGCCTCCTCGAAGGCGCCGATGAAGGCGACGGCCGACTTCACCCGGCCCTTCAGGTAGGCCGACAGCGACCAGTAGCCCAGCCCCAGGCGCCGCCGCAGCCAGTTGAGCGGATTGTTCAGCCAAAGCGCCAACTCGTAGCTGCGGTCGCCCAGGAAGGCGAGCCACCTGGCGGCGCGGACGACCACGTCGAACTCATCGCCGTGCATCACCAGATACCGGCGCCCGCGCGCGGTGGTGTGCACGGCATCCCGGTGTATCTCGATGCCGCCGAACTGCAGGCCGATGTAGTCGCGCAGGGCTTCGTCGTGGTTGCCGGGGATGTAGATCAGGCGCGTTCCCTTGCGCACGCGGCGCATCAGCTTCTGCAGCACATCATTGTGCGACTGTGCCCAGTGCGGGCCTCGCTGCACCTTCCAGAAGTCGATGATGTCGCCGACGAGATAGATCGAGTCGGCGTCATACTGCGCGAGGAACAGCAGCAGCTGCTCGGTCTGCGCCGTGCGGGTGCCGAGGTGGACATCCGAGATGAAAAGCGTCCGCACCCGTGTACGGAATTTCGCCCGGACTGTCGGATCTTCCAGCGAGGCCGTCATGGCCGCAGCCAACCGGATTCGCGTCACAGGCGTGTGACAAGCGGGTTGCTGGGCCTAACGGCAAGAAAGGAGCGTCCGGATGCATGCCCCGGCCGCCCCTTTGAGAGCCAAATTCACTTCTTGTTGCGGGCATCCAGGCACTTGCCGCCCTTGCGGTACATGTACGTGCCGCAGCTCTTTCCGGCCTTCTTGGCCTTCTTCTTCCCCTTCTTCTTTTTGCCCTTCTTGGCCTTCTTCTTTGCCTGCACGAGTTCGATCGAATTCTCGCTGCCGGGCTGCGAGCTCGGGCCCAGGGTCGCTGCTTGCAACTGCGGCAGCGGCGAGAAAGCAATGGCAATCGCCATCGCCAGCATTGCCACAAGGGTCTTTTTGATAGTCATGATGCCTCCGCGATCAGGTCTGACAGAAACCGCGCCAAGAAGACGCGTCCGGACAATTTCGCGGCGCCAAGATGAACGCGAGATGAGCAAGACGAGGCACACGACCCAGGCCTTGGCCGAATGCGCAACGCGGTTAACCGCGTCGGGCTCGGCAGAAACAGGCGAGGCGATGCAACTAGGGAAACGCGTGCCGGTGGTGCGCCGAGCGCATTAACGACGTTTCGCAGCGATTGTCGGCCCGTCTTGGTCAGTACCGTGCGGACCTGGCCAGATTTTTTCTTTTTCTGAGAGGGGCGCATTGCGCCAATGAGCAGCTGCCGCGCCAAACGATCATCAGCCTCGGTATGAGACCGCTGCGGGTGTAGTCCTCGACGACGTTGCCACACACGTCGCACTCGTAGATGGCCTGATCCGCGTTGCGCCACGTCTTGTACTCGAATGTGCGCTCATAGCGCGAAGAGCAGACCTTGCATTTAACCCTATCCACAAAGACCTCCATCCGCGCTGCAGGGCGCCGCGAGGTGGATTTTCCAGCAGCCGCGTGGACGTCAGGTGAACCGATGAAAGCGAATTTTAATAAAGACCTCGGGCATGCCTGACCGGAAGGGTCATCGCCAAGGGAGGCGCCAAGACGGAGAGCGCCTATTGCTGGGCCCTCCAGCATGCGAGGATCTCGGCCCCGGTTGCAGACCACACACCGCCACGACGCAGCATGAGGTCCAGCACCTGCTCCACGGCGGCGATGCGATGCGGCACGCCGCTGATCCACGGCCGGAGCGACAGGGCTACGATCCGCCCGCCGCTGGTCGCCGCCTCGCGGTAGAGCAGCTCGAAATGGTCCATCACCTGCTCGACGAACTGCGCCGGCTTGTATTTGTAGAAATGGAAGATCTGCAGGTCGCTGATCTCGTAGGCGTGCGGCATGGCCCAGATCGGGCCCGCCTTGGTCTCCAGCTGATAGGGCATATCGTCATTGACCCAGTCGCAGACATGGTCGCAGCCTTCGGCGGCGACGAGGTCGAGCGTATCGTGGGTTTCGGAGTGGGCGGGCGAGTACCAGCCTTTGACCGGCTGGCCGGAAAGCCTGCGTAGCGTGGAGAGGGAATGCTTGACCCACTCCTGCTCGACTTCCCGCCCGACACCCGTCGCGTGAATGTGATTCATGTCGATGCCGTGCGCGAGGAGCTCGAAGTCGAGTCGGTTCACCTCGTGCAGCACATGCGGATAGCGCTCGGCGAGTCGTGCGGACATCGCAACCGAGGCCTTGAGCCCGCGCGCCTCCAGCGCCCGAAAGATGCGCGCGAAACCGACGCGATTGCCGTAGTCGCGCAACGTGTAGTTCCAATAGTCGGGGTACGGCCGCTCCAGGCCGCCGGGCGGCTTCACCCCCTTGGGCGCCATGTCGAGGGGGAAGAACTCGAGCGTCGGCACGATCCAGAGCGCAATGCGCGCCTGTTCGGGCCAGACCGCGGGCTTGCGCTTGAAGAGGTTGGAATGGGCGTAGCGGCCATGATCCATGCCCGGACGCCGGAAGGGGTAGTCGAAATAGCCGGGTGGCAGGTTCATGGCTTACCCCTTCTTGCCCGCAGCGATCGCGGCGGCGAACGCATCGTAATGGTGCGCGAGGTAATGGCTCGCAATCTCGCGGCCCGTCGCCAGCCAGACCTTGTCGTGGGACGTGATGTAGTCGAGCGCCTCCTCGAACTGCTTCATCCGGTGAGGCTGGCCGATCAGGAACGGATGCAGCGGCAGGCACATCACCTGGCCGTTTTCGCCCCCCTCCATATAGAGCCGATCGAATTGGGCCTTGATCGCATCGGTGTAGTCGCGTGGCGTGCAGTTGCCCTGGAAAAGGGTCGTGAAATCGTTGATCTCCAGCGAGTAGGGGATGCTGACCAGGCGCCCTCCGGAGACGTTGACGGGCATCGGCTGATCATCGTGGAAGAGATCGAGCGTGTAGGTGATACCGGCCTCTGCCAGCAGGTCCATGGTGCGCTCGGTCAGCGTCAGCGCCGGCGCGAGCCAGCCCGCAAGCTCCTGGCCCGACCATTTGCGGATCGATGCCTTCACGTCATCGATGAAGGCCCGCTCCTGGTCCTCGCTCATGTTGTAGGTGTAGCGGGTGTTGTAGACCCCGTGGGAGAAGAACTCCCAGCCGCGCTCCCGGCAGGCGGCGGCGATGTCGGGGAAGTGATCGCAGACCGCTACGTTGAGCGAGATGCTGCCGCGCACGCCATAGCGATCCATCGCCTTCATCATGCGCCAGATGCCGACGCGATTGCCGTAGTCGCGCCAGGCGTAGTGCAGCACATCCGGCACCGGGCGCGGCCATGACGTGCGAGAGGGGTTCACCGGTGGATCGAGCTCGTAGTGCTCGATGTTCGGTGCGCACCAGAAGGCGAGGCGGGCACCCCCGGGCCAGGTGATCCTGGGCCTGTCGTAGTAGGGCAGGTAGTCGTATAGCCCCGGATCCTCTGCGCGCATCGCCTCGCTCCCTGTCCGGCCGATCGTGGTCGGGCACCCATTCTTACCGCACATGACCGTGCCGCGCAGCTTCGTGGTAGGCTGCGGCCTCGGCTCGGCAAGGAAGGGACTCCCCCGCCATGGAACTCTCCAACAAGACTGCGCGGCAGTTGTTTGCGGAGATCAAGGAAAAGCCGACCCGTGCCCGCTTCGGGTTCGGCCGCAAGCCGGCGCTCGTCAATATCGACCTGCAAAAGGCCTACACCGCAGTCGGCGAGTTCGCGACCGCCTACGAGACCGATCCCAAGCAGCTTGCTTACGTCAATGATCTCGCCGAGCTTGCGCGCGGGAAGGGACTGCCCGTCGTGTGGACCTACGTCGCCTACATGGATTCGGGAGAGGATTGCGGGGTCTGGGGAACGCGCTCCAACACGCCGGACTCGCTACAGAACATCAAGGTGGGCTCGCGCCGCTCCGAGTTCGACGATCGCCTCTTCATCGACTCCCGCCGCGACATCATCATCAACAAGCGCATGGCGTCGGCTTTCCACGAAACGAATCTCGCCTCGCTGCTCACCTTCCATCGCTGCGACACGCTCATCGTCACGGGCGGCTCGACATCGGGATGTGTTCGCGCAACCGTCGTGGACAGCCTCTCGCACAGCTATCGCACGATCGTTCCCGAGGAATGCGTCGCCGACAAGCATGAAAGCCCGCATTTCGCCAATCTCTATGACATGGCCGTGAAGTACGCCGACGTCGTGCCGGTGGCGGAGGTGATCACCTATCTGCGCGCCTACGAGGGGCCAAACTGATAAAGGCGCACGCGACCCGCTTCTGAGGGCTTAGTGGACAGTCCGGTAATGTCTCTTGCGGCGAACCCTGGAGTCGGGCCGGAGCGACGGCGGTCACGCGTTGGTTGCCCTGACCTCGGCGGCTGCGGCGATGCCCGCCAATCGGCCCAGCGCGGTCGCCGACAGCAGACCGTTGCCCGAGGCATAGCCGGCAGCGCCGCTTCGGCCGGATAGCCCCCCAGCGGCGCCGCCGCCGGCGAACAGGTTGGGGATCGGCCTGCCCTTGCTATCGAGAACGCGACCATCACGGTCGACGGCGAGCCCGCCTTGCGTGTGAAACAATCCGGGCACGATGCGACATGCGTAAAGCCGCTGATCCAGAGGACCAAGGCCGAAGTCTCGCCGGCCAAAGGTGTCGGGGCGCACGCCGCGTGCCGCCTGCCGGGCGTCGCCGATCTCGGCCGTGAGCGCCGCAGGGTCGATATCGAGAGCCTTTGCCAGATCGCTTGGCGTGTCGGCCGATTTGAAGGCGCCATGGCGTGCAAGCTCGATGAACTCTTCTTCCAATGCGGCCACGTCGTACATTTTCTGGTCGAAGATGGCGTAGCGGGGTGCGGCCTGCGCCATGACCTTGGGCGTGAAGCCGGAGTAGCCCGCGCTTTCGTCGCCGAATCGCTTGCCCGCCGAGTTGACGATGATTCCTCCCTTCTCGATCGTCGTCCACGACAGCAAGCTGCCGTGCGGGTCGGAGACGGCTGCGTAGCCCTGATAGGCGCCGATGTTCGTGAGCGCCGCACCAAGAGCTTCGCCCCATAGAACGGCTTCGCCTGTCGACCCCAGGGCACCGAAATAGGGTGCGCCCGCGATCTCCGGACAGAACCTCTCAACCAGCGCCGGATTGCCTGCGTATCCGTTGACGGCGAGAATGGTCTTCGCAGCCTCGACGGTCGAGACCTCGCCCGATGCCGTCTTGATGCGAGCGCCGACGACCGCGCCGCCGTCGACGATGAGATGATCGACGCCGTTGCCGACCGCGAGCGGAATGGCGCGCCCCGCAACACCGGCCAGCAGATCGTCGACGAGATCCTGACCGCGACGCGAGAGGGGCGCATGCAACCGGGGAACGCTATGGCCGACATGCTTGTACGCTGTCACCAGCGATAGACGGGCGCCCACGGAATCGACCAACCACTCCACAGTCGGTGCGGATTGCTCGGCAAGGCGTTGCACGAGCTCCGGGCAGTCAGTGTCGCCAGCGATACGCATGAGGTCCGCGACGAGGCGCGCCGGGCTGTCCTCGATGCCGGCCGCGCGCTGATAGCGCGTTCCCGCCCCGGGGATCGACCCCGTGGACAGCGACGAGTTGCCGCCAGGCTTGTCGCGCTTTTCCACGATTGCGACGGATGCTCCCTCGTCGTGCCCGGCAATCGCGGCCGCGAGCCCGCAGGCGCCGGCGCCGATGACGAGGATATCGATGTTCTGGCTCATTGATCGGGGTCCCAAGCGAATCTTGACCAGTCTCGCCGCGCGAGCGGGTTCATGCAACGTTGGGTTTATGCGGCCAACCGCATGACGCGCTCTTCGGCCGGGCGCCCCTTCAAAACCACTGCCATAGGTCCTTCTTCGCTTCGAGCTCGCGCGCGGATCCGTCGAATACCATCCGGCCGGCCTTGAGAATGACTGCGCGGTCGACGGCCTTCAGCGTGATCGGGACGTTCTGCTCCACGATGAGAAGTCCGGTGCCATAGCGCTCGTTCACCTCCAGGAGCCGCTTCATCACGGCATCGATGATGATCGGCGCCAGTCCGGTGCAGGGCTCGTCGAGCAGGAGCCATTTGGGCTGCGTCATCAAAGCCATGCCCAGCGCCAGCATTTGCTGTTCGCCGCCGCTCATGGAACCCGCCGGCTGCGCGCGCCGTGCATTCAGGATCGGAAACAGCTCATAGATCCGCGTGCTGAATGACGCGTCGAAGAGCAGGCCCGAGATATTGAGGTTCTGCTCTACCGACAAATTCGGGAAGACATTGTGCCCCTGAGGCACATAGGCGATACCGGAGCGCACCGTGCCTGCCACGTTCCCGGCTTCGATCGGCCGCCCGGCGAATGTGACGGTGCCGGCGCTCGGGGCGTGCTCACCGACGATGCATTTGAGAAGCGTGGTCTTGCCGGCCCCGTTGTGGCCGAAAACGCCGACGCGCGCCTTCTCCTCCAGTTTCAGCGTGACGCCGCTCAGCGCGGTCAGCGGACCATAGCCGGCAGACAGGTTCTCGATTGCGAGCATATGCATGCGTCTCAATGCCCGAAATAGAGCTCGGTGAGTTCGGGGTTGGCGATCAGTTCTGCGACGCTGCCTCGGGCCATAATGCGGCCTTGAAACATGAACACCGCTTCGTCGCAGAGATCGTGGATGAAAGCGACGTTGTGCTCGACCACACATACCGCCACGCCGGAGGCAGCAACATCGCGCACAACCCGCTGCATTGTCTCGTAAGCCTGTCCTTCGACGCCGGCCATGGGCTCGTCAAGCAGAAGGCACCGGGCATCGGTCATCAGCGCACGCGCGACACCGACGAGCTTCTGCTGCCCATAGGGCAGGTCGCCGATGGACTTGTCGGCCGCATCCGGCAAGCCGATGCGGGCGAGAATATCCAGGGCTCTCTTGCGCGCACTTTCCGCCGCTGACCGTATCTTGCTCCGCCCGAACATCAGCGTCACGAGCGACTCTGCCGGGTAAAGTCGTGCACCGATGATGATATTGTCGATCACCGACAGGGACGGGAAGAGACGGACGTGCTGCCAGGTGCGCGCCAATCCTCGCCGCGCACGTTCGTGCAGAGCCAGGCCGTCAAGCGAGCTGCCATCGAGTGCGACCGTGCCGCCGTTCGCCGGATAGAGACCTGAGACGAGATTGAACAGGGACGTCTTGCCGGCGCCATTCGGGCCGATCAAGCCCAGGATACGCCCCTGACGCATCACCAGATCGACATTGTCTGCAACAACGATGCCGCCGAAGCTCTTTGAGAGGCCTTTGATCTCGAGCATCTCAGGCGCCTCCCCGCCCGCTGCCATGCGCCCGCCAGGTACTGCCCGCCTGCACCAGCCCGCCCGGGCGCAGGAACATGAAGATGAGCACCAGGCCGGTGAACAGCAATCCCTGCAGGGGTCCCAGGATCACCGGCGGCAGATTGAGGAACGTGATGGCTTGCGGCAGACTTTGGAGCAGGATTGCGCCGACCACAGGCCCCCACGGCGTCTTGAGGCCGCCGACCACGACCATCGTCAGGATGGTCGCGGACATCAGGATCTCGAACTGCTCCGATGTGACGAACCGGAAATAGTGTGCATAGAGCGCGCCCGCGAACCCGGCGATCCCGGAGCCGAGGGCGAACAGCGAGACTTTGATCCATTTTGCGTCGCGTCCGAGAGCGGCGAAGGCCTGCTCGTCGTCCCGCATCGCGCTGATTGCCCTGCCGTAGTCGCTGTGCGCGATCCAGCGCACCAGGAGCACGACCCCGATTGCCGCCACGATCACCAAGGCCACATAGGCTTCGCGCCCGAAAGTCGGCACCAGAAATGCGGGAATGCCCGAGACGCCGCTTGCCCCGCCCGTGAAGCGAAGGTTCTTGATCAGCTCGATCATGCCCAGTTGGAACCCGATGCTTGCAATCAGCAGATAGTCGCCGGAGATGCGCAATGCAGGTAACGCCATGGCGATCGACAGTACCGTGGCTAGGAGGGCGCCGACGAGTATGCTCAGCGGTATGGGCAGCCCGAGATCGCGGGCCAGCAGTGCCGAGGTATAGGCGCCGAGCCCGTAGAAGATCGGGTGGGCGATGGAGATCAGTCCTCCGTAGCCGATGATGAGATTGAAGCTCGACGCCAGAATTACGAACAAGCCGATGAGGATGATCACGGAATAGATGTAGTCCATGCTTTCGCTCCCGACCGGTCAGCCTGGCGGCGGCCTCGCCGCGTCCATCAGCGCGCGAACGTCCTGATGCGTGGGGGCAGCCGGATACCCTGCGGAAAGAAGATGATCGTTACGAACAGGAACACGTAGAGCAGAAACCCCTGCCACTCCGACGGGATGACGAGGATGCTCGAGTTCTGCACGATGCCGAGCAGCACGGCGGCAAGTGCCGCTCCCCCGATCCGTCCGATTCCGCCCAGGATCGTGGCAAGCGCCGCAAAGAGCATCAATTCGAGACTGGTCAGGGGCTGCACCTGCGCGCGCGTGCCGTAGAGGAACATGCCTGTCGTAATGAACATGGCGGCGATCAGCATCGTCAGCATGTACACCGATCGGCGGTTGATGCCGTAGAGCTCCGCCAGGCTTGCATTGTCCGAGACCGCCACCATGAACTGTCCCCATCTGGTGAAGCGCAAGAACGCCCATAGGGACAGCAACAGGCCCGAGGTCGTCGCGATGGCCGGAAGGTCCCAGGCACTGATGGCGATGTCGCGGACGATCGTCACGGGCCAGAACAGTTGCGGGAAGATCGTCTTCGGCCAGGTGCCGAACAGCAGCATGGCGAGATAGGCAATGAACTCGGACGCCACGATCGTGAAGATGAAGACGAACATGGGCGAGGAGTTGTTGCGGCGGAGTGCGGCAAATCCAAATCTCTCCAGCACCCAGGCGCCGCCCATTGTCGCGCCGAGTGCGACCACGAACGCAACTGCTCCTCCCGCCCCAAGCCCGGCAACCATCCCGTGAGCGGCATAGAAGGCGATGGTCATCAAGCCCGCCTGCGCGAAGTTGAAGACCCCGTTGACCTTCAGCACGAGGGAGAAGGCCACGGCAAACATCACGTAGTAGCTGCTGGTCGCGAGCGAAGTCCAAAGGATCTGCGCCACGGTCGTCAGATTGAACATGATAACCCGTCGGGCACGCGAACGGCGCGATCCTGGATGGCGGGACCGGCGCGAGCGCTGGGATTGCTGTCACATCAGGCGGTCGTCCCGCTTGAGCGCGGCTCGTGCGCTCCGCCGCCGGTGACAGCCTTCGGCGGCGGAGACGCAACCTGGGCATGACCGCTCACTTGGTGATGTCTTTGGGTACCCACTTGCCGTTCTTCACTTCGACGAGATAGACGGGCTTGGACACGGTATGGCTGTCCGAGACGGTCACGGATCCCGTCAAGGGGAGGTCGAAGGTCGCCAGCGCAAGCATTTCCTTGCGGAAGTTCTCTCCGGTCGGTGCAAGTCCCTTCTTGTCCATCGATGTCAGGATTGCAGCGACCATGTGGGGAGCGTCATGCAGGTACTGCGTGTACGGCAGGCCGTTCGGCTCGCGCTTTTCTTCTTTCCTCCAGCGCTCGACATATTCGGCGACTGCCGGCAGATCGCTGACACCCGGCGCCAGCGAGGTGGCGATGATACCCTCGGCCGCCTGCCCGAGCTGTTCGATCACTTTGGGATTGTAGAGGCCCGAGTAGGAGGTGATCGGCTGGTTGAGACCCAATTGGCGCATCTGCGCCACGACCTGCGGCATGTCGCCGACGAGACCATGCAGATGGATGATGTCGGGCTGCGCCGAGCGCACCTTCAGCAGGGCGCCCGTGAAGTCGGTGGCCTTGGGGTCATAGGCCTCGTAGGCGACGACCTGCCCGCCGGCCTTGGTGAAGGTGTCCCTGTAAACGCCGGCCGCGACGATGCCGGTGTCGTTGTTGATGTACAGGACCGCGGCCTTTTTCTTTCCGATCTTCTCGGCCGAGTAGCGGGCCACCGCGGCGACATCCACGTCGGCGAGCGGGAAGGTGGTGTAGACGTAGTCGCCAAGCTTGGCGACATCGGGCGAATTGGCGCCTATCGACAGCTCGACCACCTTGTTGTCGTTGGCAATCGGCGCGACCGCACGCACCACCGACGACCAGGCCGTGATGAACACCGGCACTTTCTCGACGCTGACGAGGCGGTTGACCGCGTTGATGCCGACTTGCGGATCGGCCTGCGTGTCGAGCGTTATCATCTCGAGCTTCTTGCCGTTGATGCCGCCCTTGGCGTTGATTGCATCGACGGCCCATTGCGCAGCCTTCACCTGATCGGCGCCATAGAGCGCCTGCGACCCGGACAAGGGCATCGCGAGTCCAAACTTGTACGTCGCGGGTGTCTGTGCGGGAGCTGTGGCGGAAAGTGTCATAAGCAGCATTGCGGCGCCGCCTGCCATGAGTGCGGTGCGACGGCTGCACAGATCGCTTCGCGTCATCATGTGATCAACCTCCGTGGCGTTGTTGTCGTATGAGCGGCGAATTAAGTACTGCTCCTCAATGGGACCGTCGCCGGTAACTTTCCCGGCGCCCTCGGCGATAGCCCGACGCTTGGGCCGGTGCGTCGGCCAAAGCCGGCAGTCGCATGGGCGCGTCTTGCCTCTGAGGAAATGATGCCGTCCCGCCGACTCTTTGGTGTGCTCATCGGCGGTCTCTCCCCGGCCGCGTCGATGGGCTGCGGGGCGGTTCTCGAGCGCGTGCATCCACCCGCCCTTGTCGACTGTCTGCAGCCATGTGGCATGAAAGCACTCGCCCACCTGCGTGGCAAGCAGGTGTCTGCATCATGAAGCGTTGGCATGCCGCGCCAGGGTGATCGGCAGGCTGCTGACTGGTCATACTTGGTTCGCCACCCCGCGAGGCAGGGATCCACGCATGCGGGTCGCGCGGATGCCCCTCTACGCAGGCATGACGATCCGCGAAGAACCCATCCTCCGGACTTGATATCATGCGGATGAGGCGCGATGCGGTGGCGAACGCACAATAGTGGGCTTCGCGGATCAGGCGGCGGAAAGCAAGCGGTGGGTTCGGCCGGTGCCGATGCGGTGGGGCCGCTCGGGCACTGCAGGTCTCAGAGCCACGACACCGTGCGCTCGTAGGCCTTCTCGAACGCATCGATCTGCTCGTCGAGGCCGAGGGTGAAAGCCAGTTCGTCCGCACCGTCCAGAAGGCACTGCTTCCGGAATGGATCGATCTCGAAGGCATGCGGCACCCCGTCCGACCCAGTCACGCACTGGGCCTCGAGGTCGACCTTGATCCGCGTGCCGGGTGCCTGCACCAGCGCCGTGATGAAGGCGTCTACTGTTGAAGCCGGCAGCACCACCGGCAGCAACCCGTTCTGCAGGCTGTTGTTGAAGAATATATCGCCGAAGCTGGGGGCGATCACCGCCCTGATGCCATAGTCGTAGAGCGCCCACACGGCGTGCTCGCGCGAGGAGCCGCAGCCGAAGTTTCGATCCGCCACGACAACGCGCGCATCGCGAAACTCCGGCCGGTTGAGAATGAACTCGGCCCTGGGTGTCCCGCCATCGTCGAAGCGCAAGTCGTGAAAGAGAAGATGTCCCCATCCGTCGCCCCGTTTGCGCCAAAGGAAGCGCGCGGGAATGATCTGGTCGGTGTCGATATTGGGCACCCCCAACGGCGCGGCCACGGCGTCCAGCGGCTTGAAGGGTTCCATATCAGGACCTCGTCAGGAGCTGCCGCACATCGCTGAGCCTGCCTGTGACGGCGGCGGCGACCGCCATCACCGGGCTCACCAGGTGCGTGCGGGCGCCTTTTCCTTGCCGCCCGACGAAGTTTCGATTTGACGTCGATGCGCAGCGATCGCCCGGCGCGACCAGGTCGCCGTTCATGCCGACGCACATGGAGCAACCCGGTTCGCGCCATTCGAAGCCGGCGCGCTTGAAGATGGCGTCGAGGCCCTCCATCTCGGCCTGCGCTTTCACGAGGCCTGATCCCGGCACAACCATTGTCGGCACGATCGCCTGCCGGCCGTCGGCTATCTTGGCAGCGGCGCGCAGGTCCTCGATGCGGCTGTTGGTGCAGGAGCCGATGAACACGCGGTTGACGGCGATCTGCGACAGCGGTTCGCCCGGAGCGAGGCCCATGTAGTCCAGCGCACGCTTCATGGCGTCGCGGCTCGCGGCATCGGGCGCCGCCGCAGGGTCGGGGACGGCACCGGTGATCGGTGCGGCGGCTTCGGGGCTGGTTCCCCATGTCACCATCGGCTCGATCTCCGCGGCGTCGAGATGCGCTTCGCGGTCGAAGCGGGCTTCGGGATCCGTCGGCAACAGGCGCCAGCCGGCCAGCGCCTTGTCCCAGTCGGTTCCCTTCGGCGCGTAGGGACGCCCGTGCAGATACCGGTAGGTCGTATCGTCGGGCGCCACCATGCCCGCGCGCGCGCCGGCCTCGATCGACATGTTGCAGACCGTCAGCCGCCCCTCCATGCTGAGATCGCGGATGGTCGACCCGGCATACTCGATGACGTGGCCGGTGCCACCGGCAGCGCTGATCTTGGCGATGATGGCGAGGATGACATCCTTTGCGTGCACGCCCGGAGCCAGCGTGCCGTCAACGGTCACGCGCATGTTCTTGGGCTTGTGCTGCCACAAGGTCTGGGTGGCCAGCACGTGGGCAACCTCCGACGCACCCACTCCGAAGGCCAGCGCGCCCACGGCCCCGTGCGTTGCCGTGTGACTGTCGCCGCAGACGATGACCATGCCGGGCTGGCTCAGACCCTGTTCCGGGCCGACCACATGAACGATGCCCTGGCGGCGATCGTTGAGGCCGAACAGGGTCACGCCGGCGGATCGCGCGTGAGCCTCCAGATCCTCCACCATGCCGCGGCGGCTCGGCTCGTTGATCGCGGCGAGCCCTCGACCCAGCGTCGACACGTAGTGGTCGGGCGTTGCGAAAGTGCGGTCCGGGCGGCGGACCGGAAGCTGCCTCGACTTGAGGGTGCGGAAGGCGTTGCTGGAGCCGTCGTGAACGAGATGGCGGTCGATATGCAGCAGGGTTGCCCCGTCAGCCCGCACCTGGACGGCATGTGACGACCAGATCTTGTCGAATAACGTCGCGGGCTCCGCCATCGGTCGCTCCTTACTCGGCAGCCTGCGATTGCTTCGCGGTCGAGGACGTTCCGGCGCTGAAGCGCTCGCTTACCGCATCCCACTGGTTCGCCCCGACCCGGCGGAACGCGTCGCGTACCGTCAAATTTGTATCGATGACGGGGTGCCGGCCCTTTGCTTTGAGCTCGGCGAGCAGCGCGTCACAGACGCCGATGACCGCTTTGAACAGAAGTCCCGGCACGATCGCGAGCTTGTAGCCGGCTCTTTGCGCGGCATCGAAAGCAATGTCCGGTGTCTTGCCGCGCCACACCACGTTGAGCAGGCACGGGCCCTTGACGAGACGCGGCACCGCCGTGATCTCCTCCACTGTCTGCGGCGCTTCGACAAACGCCATGTCGGCGCCGGCCCCTAAGGCGGCGTTGGCGCGCTTGATCGCCTCCTCGAAGCCGAGCACGGCGCGCGCGTCGGTGCGCGCGATGATCAGGAAGTCGGGGCTGTTCCGTGCTGCGACGGCCGCCCGCACCTTCGTCAGATACTCTTCCAGTGGCACGATGGTCTTGTTGTCCAGGTGCCCGCATTTCTTGGGAAAGCCCTGGTCCTCGATATGCAGGCCGGCCACGCCGCGCCGTTCGTATTCGCGGACCGTCCGCGTGGTATTGAGCTCGTTGCCATAGCCCGTATCGGCGTCGGCGATCACCGGCACATCGACGGCCGACGCCAGCCGGCCCGCGTTGTCGGCCATCTCCGACATCGTGACGAGCCCGTAATCGGGATAGCCGAGGGTTGCCGCCGTGCCGGCGCCGGTCATGTAGACCGCGTCGAAGCCGGCCTGGGCTATTGTCCGCGCGGTGATGCAGTCGTAGGCGCCAGGGGCGACCAGCATGCCATCATTGCGCAAAAGTCGACGAAGCTTGGCAGCCGCGATCATGAGGCATCCTCCAAACGGCATTTGTCGACAGGCATGATAGGGGAAACGGCCGACGTCTTGCAAAAACCAATGCGTGGCCCCTTCTCTGCCGGTGGCGGCGCAGCGCCGATCCCCGTCCCGCGCATTCAACTTGCGTGGGCTCACGTCTCAGACCCGGCCGAAGTCGCACGCCTCGCGGTGCGCCGGGGGCGTGTCGCCGCTGCGCTACCTCAGCTGAAGAATAACCGAACCCTCAACGACCGTCGGCGGGCCCACCCCGAGGTCGCCGGCATTCTTCCCAATCCATTCCCTGGCGATGCGCATGCTCTCTTCGGTACCCGCCTTGTCCTCGCAGACCGTCACCGACGCACCGCCATCCGTGGACTGAATGAGTGATTAGCTGACAAAGCCCTTTACTGGGCGGATCAGTCCCTCGACCTCGCTTTTGCGCTCCTGCAAGAGGTCGAGCAACTTCTTGGCACCGCCACCAGAGTAGATCCGTATGACGCCGTGCATCACTAGTCCTCCCTTTTTGGGATTGTAGCGGGAGCCTACGCCCCTTCCAGGCTGCCAACAAATCACAATGCCGGACATTCCCCGATCGTGATGCGACCCGTCGGCTACGCCACTCGCTGTCTTGGCGCGGGTCGGCGCCGCCCTCGCGCCTTTGGTTCGATCGTGGAATCCCAGACGGAAGTGTCGATAGGCCTACTCGGCGGCTCGGTCGCGGTGAAGTGCCCGACCGATACTGGATCGCTCGCCGGAAAGGTCTCCCTCAAGCCTTCATCGAGCAGCTCATCGAGATGCCGCGAATTCTCCCTGCCACCCTTTGCTCCCGACATGCGTACCAGCATGGCGAGCAGCGCCTCTGCCTGAGCGATCTCCTCGGGATCGTCGCCGTCGAGCTTTCCCGCCTGCTTCTGCTGCAGGAGCCACGCCAGCTTTTCCGATGGAGTGCCGGCTATATGCGCCATGATGAGGTCGGCGATCCGGGGCAAGGGGCGCCCTTCGATCTCGGCAGACCTGCGCCCATGCGACCGCTTCTCGGCCGCCAGAAACATCGGCCACTCGCGCATCTTCGCGCGCGACGGGGTCTTCGGCTCGCCCACGGCACGACTCCATTACCCGGTGTGCCACCTGTGCCACTCTACCCCATCTCCTCGCGAACGTCCCCCGACGCGGACGCATCTGCCGGTCTGGGCTCGATGCGGCCGCGCGGCACCCTTGACGGGTCGCCTCGAGGCCCGGTTACCTTGGCGCGCAAAGGCCCCAAGGCAATCCGCGCGCGCGGTGCACGGTGGGCGGAGAGCCTACCGGGAGGAAGCCTGTGCATCTCTTGGGCGCCGTGCTCGCAGTTCTCTCTGCCGCGACCTTCGCCCTGACGAACGCCACCGCTCGCCGGGGCGTGATTACCGGCACGCCCGTGCAAGGGATGGTCATCAGCATCCCCGTTGGCCTGCTGGGATTTCTGATCGTCGCGTTCCTGACAGGGGCTCTTGAAGGTTTGGGCCGATTCACCGCTTCGGCCGTGGCGTCTCTGTCGGCTGCCGGCCTTCTGCATTTCGTGCTGGGCCGGTACTGCAACTACCGAGCAAGCCAAGCGGCCGGCGTGAATCTGACCGCACCCGTGCTTCAGCTCAACTCCGTGGTCACCCTCATCCTGGCCGTGATCGCGCTGCGCGAGCCGTGCACGATGCTGCAGGTCGCCGGGGGCGTTCTAATGGTCGCCGGCTCGCTCCTGACCCAGCGCGCGTCGCAGCCCAGCGCCTCGAGCAAGCCGCATGACGCTCCGGCCTTCACGCCCCGTGTCGCCGCGGGCTTTTTCTTTGCCGCGATCGCCGCGCTGATGTACGGCACGACGCCCATCATCGTCCGCCAGGCGCTCCAGGATGCCGGGCCTCTCAGCGGCGTGGTGGGGGGCTCGGTCGCCTACGGAGCAGCGACGGTGGCAGTTGCCGTCGGCCTGCTCATCCCACCCTTGCGCCGCAACGTGATGCAAGTCACCAGTGAGAATGCGCGCTGGTTCGTCTACTCCGGCATCTTCGTGGCGGCGGCGCAAGGCTTCCTCTATTCCGCCCTCGCCGTCGCCCCCATCATGCTCGTCGCGCCGCTGCTGCAACTCTCCCTGGTCTTCCGGTTTCTTTTCGCGCTGCTGCTCAACCCCAACCATGAGATCTTTGGTGTGCTCGTCGTGGTCGGCTCGATCGTCTCGATCCTGGGCGCCTCCGCCATAGCCGTCGACACGCAGCTCATTCTGCACGCGCTCGCCATTCCTGAACCGCTCGCCCACTTTTTGCGCTCGCAGCTGTAGCCGGGTCTTGCGGTGCGCGTGCGCCATCGCCGGCGTCCGGACGGCCTCAAAGGGCTGGCGGCGCGGCTGACTCCTGGAACTGCTCGCGCTTGCCGCGCCCACGAGCCGTCGGAAACCCCTTGTGCTTGTGGGCTCAAGCGCCGTGATTGGCGTGACCCACCTGCGTGCGCCCATTAAGAATAGGTTCCGCACATGTGAGGGTTATGTATGCGAGTGCTGGTCGTTTTTTCGCATCCGCTCGAGGATAGCTATGGCGCCGCTCTCCGCGACGCGGTCATCCAATCACTCAAGGAGGGTGGCCACACAGTTGATCTCTGTGACCTCTATCGCGAGGCATTCGATCCTGTGCTTTCAGCGCGCGAGCGGCGGATGTACCGGGATACGGCCAGCAACGCTGATGACGTCATTGAGCATGTGCAACGCCTCCGGCGAGCTGAGGGTGTCGTCTTTGTGTTCCCCTCGTGGTGGTATGGGATGCCTGCCATCCTAAAGGGGTATTTCGATCGCATCTGGCTGCCTGGTGTAGCCTTTGATTTTGGGCCGCAGGCGATAGTTCCATTGTTGACGAACATACGCCTCTTCGGCGCAGTGACGACGACCGGCGCACCTGAATGGTTCACGCGCTTCTATGTGGGAAACCCCTCGCGCAAGGTGATGATGCGCGGACTGGCGCGATTGATGGTCGCGCGTGACGCTGAGCGGATATGGCTTGCGCTCTACGGTATGGAGAAAGCGTCCGCGGTCACGCGCGCCGCGTTCATTGAACGTGTCCGCCAACGCTTTAGCCGGATCAAGCCTTGACGCGTGCGCGCTGCTTGCTGCGCTGCATGAGCCCGGCCTTGGCATGAACCCACCGTGTGAGCCGGCGGAGGCCCACGTAAAGGAAGGGAGCGGTGTTACATTGAATGTTCTGATCGCGCGGGAGAGGAGCCATAACAGTTCTCTGGGGGAGCAGCGCCTCCCGGCGCGGTTGCCAAGCGATGCCGGCCCGCAACGACTGAGGCCACGCTTCCATTCATCCGTGCCGTGCCCTAGAGTTTCGCACCTTGCGATCGGCTGTTCCCACGACAGGTTTCCATGATGCCTGACGGCCACCGAGCGAGGACGGTAACGGAGACCCTACGGCCGTATCGCTGGCGCATCGCGTTCACCTATGCGCTCACCGTCATCGAGGACCTGCTGGAGCTGTCCTATCCGTGGGCCACGGGACTCGCGATCAACGGCCTGCTGGCGCAGGATTATCGAATGATCGCGCCCGTGATGATCGCGTGGGTGCTGCACACCGCGATCGGCTGCGGGCGGCAGATGTACGACACGCGGCTCTACACCGAGGTCTACAACACCATCGTCACCGATACGGTGCTGCGCCAGCGCCAATCGGGAATCGAGCCGACAAAGGTGGCGGCACGCTCCGCCATGTCGCGTGAGTTCGTGACCTTCTTCGAGAAGGACATGCCGGTTGTGCTGAACACGACGGTGAGCATCATCGGCTCAGCCGCCATCCTGTTCTACTACGACCTCGTGATCGGCGCGGTCGCCGCCCTGCTCTTCGTTCCCGTCGCGATCATCAACCGCCGCTACATGCGGCGTTCCCTGATGCTCAACGAACGTCTCAACAACCAGCTCGAGCACGAGGTGCAGGTGATCGAGGCGGCGCAGGAAGGGACCGTCACCCATCATTTTGCCGAGGTGCGCACGTGGCGCATCAAGCTCTCAGATGCCGATGCCTTCAACTGGACTGCGATCGAAGCCCTGTCGATCCTGGTGTTCCTCCTGGTGCTGCTGCGTGTGGCGTATATGCCAAACGCGGACGTCGGCACCATCTTCGCCATCTTCGTCTATGTCTGGCGCCTGATGGAAAAGCTCGACATGATTCCGCAGATCGTCCAGCAGCTCATGCGGCTCAAGGACATCCGTCGCCGCATCGAGGCCGGGGCCTCGGTCGAAGCCGTCGGTGAGCAGATCCAGCGCACCGGCAGCGAAAAGCGCGGGCCGCCCTGACGGCATCCAGACCAACCGAAGCGGCCTTGCGGACTGGGGCGCATCTGCGCCGGCTGGTAATCGGGCGCAATCGCCTTGATGCCCTTCATGCGGCCGATCGCCTTGCCAGCCATGGCCGTGGTGGGTCGATAAGCGAGGCGAGCGGCGTGACAAACGGGCAACGACACGACGAAAACCGATAGAACGAGCGACCGACGGGGTCCCTTGGCGCCCTGGCTATGTTTGATTGATCGGGTCGCGGATCTGTCAGGCAGCGACCGCCGTCCGCGCGACTCCGGAAGCTCTTTGGTTGCGGGAATGCGTGCTTGGGGGTGCAAATGCGCGCATCGTCATCTTGGCTTTGGATCATTGCGCTTGTCATCGTCACGTCTCTTGCCGTTGCCGGAAGCGCGGCAATCGCATTCGCGGCCGAGGCGGGCCCGGATAGGGACGCGAGCTGTCGGATACCATTCGAGACCCTGAAGGACCCGAAATCGGGGGAATTCTTCCCGCTGTCGGCTGCACGCAATGAGAACGCCAGGCTCCCGGAGAGCCTGCGCCAGCGATACATCGTCGCCGACCTGAGCTCGACGGACGAGAACGGCTATTGTCGCGGCGTGCGGGAGCACTTCACGCCCGTGGGTGAGCTGAGCGAATTCCCCCGGCTGCGAGCGATCGCGGCCGCGCGCGAGGTGGATGTGGTCTCATTGGCGAACACCCCTGTCGACATCCTGCTCGTGTCCGAACGGAGGCCCGGCGACCCCGCCGGTCTCGCGCTGGAACTCGAGGATCTCAAGAACTATCTCCAGCAGGTTCAACGTCATAGAACGGATCCCTTGGTCAGGCCTGCCGTGTTCAGCGGCTATTGCGTCGGACAGACGCTCAACCTCTGCGAGATCGTCAACGGACAGCCGACGCTCGTCTATCGCTTCGTAACGTCTTCGGGTCGGTGGCTGCCGCCGCTCTACCGTTATTACGCGCCCATCAACTTCATCAAATCGCGGAGTTGGAGCTCGGATCGCAGATACACTCCTGCCGATGCGCGACGCGACGCGCGCATGGGCGGCGGCTCGGCCGCGATCGTCCCCTTCGCCAACGGCGGCAATCCGATCGAAATGCCGAATTTCCTGCACTTCCTGCCCATGCCCGGCTACCCGGCGGAGACCGCGAACGGTATCCATCAGATTGCAGGGGGCCTCGACTCCGGCGGAACGTTCGGCGCTCCGGTGAGTCTGGGGTGCATCCGTCTCGGCAAGTTCCAGGCGAAGCTCGCTCGCTGGTGGACACCGACCCAGGCGAAGCTCTTTGTGCACTTCGAGCCGAACCGGTACCGCAAGTTTGGCATCGCCGCCACCGGCAAGGCGCGCGGGTTCCAAAATCCAGATAAGGCGAAAATCGAGACCGCTGCAGCGACGGAGCGGGCGACATCGCGCACCCACCCGAGCCGCCCAAAGAGCAAGAGCGCGCCAACGGGCAGTTCGGACGCGCAGTTTCGCCTTTTTCCCTTTGCTTCAATCTTTTGGAACTGATCGCACGCTCCGGAACGGCATCGAATGGTCAGCCGCCCGCGCGGCACCATATCCGCGGCACCATATCAATGACTTGGCATGCGCATCCGTTTGCTAGCGGTCCGGCGCAATCGCCGCGGCCACGGCGGCGGAGCCGGCTTGTTGCCGCGCCCCGTCCGAAGCCTGCATGAGAACCGCAAAGAGGATGAGGACGCCGCCGGTGATCACGGCCGGCGTGGTCGTCTCGTTGAAAAGAAGGTAGGTCCAAACTGGTGCCGCGATCGTCTCCGCCTGGGCGAGCATGACGAGTGTGACACCCGGCACCAGCCGTGAGCCACGCGCAAACAGGACGAGCCCGGCTGACAGAATGATCCCGCCATGCAGCAAGGCGAGAGCCGCGTCGCGCAGGCTCGAGGCCAGGGGCAGGTCAAGCGATAGCAGCATGGCGGCGCTCACCGCGGTCGTGGATAGGCCGACGGCGAACAGCGCCGCATCGAGGTCCTCGGACTTTGCACCGCGCGTGGCCAGGGAATACACCGCAAACGAGACCGCCGTGCCGAGCGCGAGTGCCCGCGCCAGCCAGCCATCCTCCCACAGCCCCGAATGCAGTCCATCAATCTGCAGGCTGAAGCCGCTCATCAGCGCTACTCCGCCGATCGCGACTGCGATCGCGATCACACCTAGGGCACCGATGCGTTCTCCCAGCATCGGCCAGGCAAGTACCGCCGCCATCAGCGGGGCCAGCGACATCAGGAAGAACACCTCCGCCGTGCTGCCGGACATGATAGCGGCGACAAACAGAATCTGGCTCGCCATCATGGCACCCACCGAGAGCCAGGCGAATCCGCCGAGGCGTCTGATCTGCGCGAGCGGGCTCGTGCCGTGACGCAATGTTGCTACGAATAAGAGAGCGACGCTGAACGCGAGCGCGCGCCAGAACAGATATTGCCAGGCGTTGCTGGAGGACGCGCCGCGAAGGCAGATGATGCCGAGGCTGAGTGCGAGGCCGGCGAGTACGACAAGGGCGCATCCTGCCAGGTAGGAGCGCGCGGGCACAAGGGTCTGGCTCGTCATTGGCGCCTCATACGCGGCCGGGGCGAACACGCTGCTTTCGTGCTGCCTATCACCATTTGCCTCGGCCTGCTACGCCACGGCCCACCGGTCCGGAGGCATTCGAGCGAACGGGGCCGGTTCAGGGTCAGACACCCGTTTGCCGGTGCGCCCGCTGCCGATTGATATGGGCGGCTCCTCGTGCTTGAAAATAGGCTGGACGACACTGCCGTGATGTGCGCGCCAATATCCTGCACGGATCGGATCGATCGGCAGGGTGCGAATTCCTGCGCTTGGCAATTGGGGGTGCTCTTGGCTGACAATTTCGATGTCGAGTTTGACGTGGTGGTTGCAGGCGCTGGGTCGGCGGGATGCGTCGTGGCAACGCGGCTGACGGAGAACCCCGCAATCTCGCTTTGCCTGATCGAGGCGGGCGGGAGAGATCGCAATCCCTGGATCCATATTCCGTTGGGCTTCGGCAAGCTTGTGCCTAACCCCACCGTCAACTGGGGCTACGAGACCGAGCCCGAGCCCCATCTCAATGGCCGCCGACTGAGCTGGCCGCGCGGAAAGGTGCTCGGCGGCTCGGGTTCGATCAACGGCCTGGTGTTTCTGCGCGGCGCGCCGAGCGACTACGATGGCTGGGAAGCCGCGGGCGCCAAGGGCTGGAGCTACAAGGACGTGCTGCCCTACTTCAAGCGCATGGAGCACAACGTCGCCGGCGCCAACGCCTTTCGAGGCCAGGGCGGCCCCATGACGATCTCCGACATCAAGAGACCCTCCGCAAACGCCAAGGCCTTCGTGGAGGCGTGCACGCGGCTGCAGCATCCGCTGAACCCGGACTTCAATGGCGAGCGCATCGACGGCGTCGGCATCGTTCAGCTCAACGTGCGCAATGGCTGGCGCTGCTCGACGGCGGTGGGCTATCTCAAGCCCAATCTCAAGCGCAAGAATCTCAAGCTGATGACGCGCACACATGTGCGGCGGATCCTGTTTCACGGCCGGCGCGCGGTCGGTGTGGAGGTCGAGGAAGGCGGCATCGTCAAGCGCATCGGGGCCAGGCGCGAGGTGATCGTCTCGGGAGGCTCGATCAACTCGCCGATGCTGCTGATGAATTCGGGAGTCGGGCCGGCGGCGGAGCTCAGCCAAGTCGGAATCGACGTCATCCATGATCTGCCGGGTGTCGGCAAGAACTTGCAGGATCATGTGCAGGCGCGGTTCACGTTCCTGACACGGCAGCCCGGAACCCTGAACGAAATTCTCACCTCGACCCGCCAGCAAGCCGGCATGGCGCTGGAATGGCTGACCTCCGCTTCGGGCCAGCTGGCGGTCGGGGCGACAGAGGGTACGCTCTTCGCCAAGTCGAGTCCTACCGAGCCGGTGCCCGACCTGCAGTTCCAGTCCACCAACTTCTCGACCGAGCACCTGACGCTGGGCTTGGACCGTTGGCCCGGATTCGGCTTCAATTTCTGCGTCTGTCGGCCGAAGAGCCGAGGCGAGATCAAGCTTGCGGATGGAAGCGGGCGCTCGAGGCCCCGCATTTTTGCCAACTACTTCAGTGACGCTGAAGGCGACGACATGCGGCGATCCGTGGCTGCGTTCCACATCGGTCGCCAAATCATCGGCACGGAACCCTACCGTTCGCTGATTTTCTCCGAGGTGAGGCCGGGTGCGCACATCGTCGATGACGAGGATATCCGCGGCTTCATCCGGCAGGTCGCCGGCACCGTCTACCACCCGTGCGGCACCTGCAGGATGGGTGAGGACGACGCAGCCGTGGTCGACAGCCAGTTGCGCGTGCGCGGCGTCGAAGGCCTGCGCGTGGTAGATGCCTCGGTCATACCGATCATTCCTTCGCCCAACATCCATCCCGCCACGATCATGATCGCCGAGAAGGCCTCCGATGCGATTGCGAAGTCTGCGGCCGCCTAGCGGCTCTCCGGTTCGATCGGCGGAGATATGGATTGATCGCGCAAGCCGATAACTATCGCGACACTCAGGGGTCGGCGAAACCCATGGTCGATGGCGAAGCACGTAGCCAATGATGAAGCGTGGAGCAACGTCTGGCCTGGTCTTGTGGTCATCTTGCCTGGCCATGCTGGCGGTCGGCGCCAACAGCACGGCAATCATGGCGGCCCTGCCGGACATGCGAGCAGACCTTTCACTCAGCGGAAGCGATGTGGAATGGGCGGTCAATGCGTATCTGGTCGTCTCGGCCGCTTGCATTGTCCTCGGTGGTCAGGCAGCCGACCGGATTGGCCCACGGCCGGCATCACTGCTCGGTTTGACGCTGTTCGGCATCGCATCCTGCATCATTGCCGCCGCCTCCGAACGCCCCGCTTTGCTGGTCGGAAGAGCGTTGCAGGGCCTCGCGGCGGCGTTCGCGGTACCCAGCACGCTGGCCGCGGTCAGCATGGGTTCGGCTCCCGAGCGCAAGGCAGCAGCGATCGGCGCCTGGGCGGGCTTCCTCATGCTCGGCTTCAGCATTGGGCCGTTTCTTGGCGGCGCCCTTACTCACTACACGAGCTGGCGCGTGATCTTCTGGCTGAACGTCCTGCTCATGCTGGCCTCCATCGTCGGCCTGGCCTCGACGGGATCGACGACCACGCGGGAGGGAATGCAAAGCCGCCATATGGACTGGACCGGGTTCCTCTTGCTGGCAACAGGGATGGTCTCGCTCGTGTTTGCGCTGCATGGGATACCGCATGCAGCGTCGGCACCGCTTCCCGTCGTCGGCCCCTTCATGCTGGCGGGGATTGCGTTCGCTCTTCTGCTGGTCGTCGAGCGGCGTGTCCAGGCGCCACTCGTGGACCTGAGCTTCTTTGCGCGACCCAGGTTCGTCGAGGGCGTGGCCATCGGCTCGCTGGCGATGTTCAGCATCATGAGCCTGCTGCTTTACTTCAATCTCCATGCGCAGAGCAGGGAAGGTCTCGGCCTGACGGCGCTCGAGGCGGGAGCGGCGCTGTTGCCACTGAGCGCGACGCTGCTCGCGCTCGCCTTGTCGGCCTCCGCCGTGGCAACCCGCCTGGGCCTGCGCAAGGCTATGATGGGAGGCATGGCGCTGATTGCGATCGCGGGTGCCGTTATCGGCATGGCCGTCACCGTGGGCGGGATGGCCATGCTGGCGATAGGATTTTTGCTGATGGGCGCCGGGCTTGCCGTCCCCTACGCGTTGGCACCACGGCTGGCGCTGTCGGTGTTGCCGCCCGCTCAAGCCGGGCAGGGCTCGGGCATCGTCAACGCATGCACTTTTCTCGGCGGAAGCGTCGGGGTCGCCGGCGGGGCTACCGCATTCTTGTTGGGTGGGTTCGTCGCAGTGCTCATGATGATTGTGTTGGCCGGCATTGTCGGCGTCATCCTCGGCCATGGAATTGAGGAGGCGTCATAGTCGGCGCGCCCCTACCGGGTGTACGAGCTCACGGTATCGGTCGCTTGCCTATGGGCGCGCCGCCGTGACTGCGAGGCATTGCGTGCGAGCGCATTCCTTGCAATCGCTATCAGACGGGACGCGCGCTCCACATCAGTCATCGCCTGCGCCCTAATCAACTTGCTGGCATGCAGCAAACCGAGCATGTAAGGGGCATCCGGGCTGGCGGCACTCAAACCGGAAGACAGTGACCGATCGTTCGGCATCCTGCCGCGTGTTGCCACCATGTCGGGGCCTGGCGGTGGAATAATTTCGGCCCTCGGTTCGCTTTGCGAATCTGCGCGGCGAGTCCGCAAGACCATCCCAAGCGCGAGAGCGAGAATTGTGGCCATGACGCCGCCGCCGACGCGGATCGAGATCGGGAGGCTGGCGATGGCTCCCGCGATCCCGAGCCCAGCGTCCGCGATCATCCCGGCATAGCCAGCGATGAATGCAACCGTCCTGTTGAACGGCGAGGCGGCCATGCGCCATTGCTCAAGCGGGTGTCGTTGGCCTTCTGTGACGGCGGGCGAAGTCAAGGCGTCGTCACAGGCGCTGATCGACCCAGTGCGGCATCTGTCCATGTCGGCCCGGAACTTCAGGGCGACGTCACGCCAGTTTTGCAGCTTGACAGCGTCTTCGGGGCTCGCATGGAATGATCCAAGCGCTGCACGACAGGCCGACAAATCGAAAGCTCGGCAGGCATCGCTCTGACTTGAGAATTCGCGCAGGTCCGCCAAACGCTGATTTTCCTGCTCTCGGTGACGCCGAACGCGCTCAGCAACCTCTTGCCGTTGCCGCTGCTCCCTTCCAGCCTTTTCAGCGCGGATGGCGGCGAGCCGGGCCTGCGCGCGTGCCTTGCTTTCGTCGACATCAGGTGGCTCACGCTCGAGCGAGCCGGTGACCAGAGGGGGCGCCGTTGCGCCCAGGAAGGTGATCCGGAATTCCTCGACCTTGAAGTCGACGGGTTCGCATTGCGCATTCAAGGCAGTGGGCTGGACGCCCTTGAGCACAATGTGCCGTCCGCCATCGGCGACGGTTCCCAAGACCTCGAAGGGGTACGCCTTGCAGTGCCGTGTGAAAACGTAGGCAGTGCCCGAATATCCGGTGTCAGATCGCATCCCCTTGAACAGAACAGTTCCCGGACGGACGCCTTCATGCTCAAGGGCGATGCGAGGCTGCTCGTAACGGAGGATTCGCCGGTTGCCGAGGATATACAGGCCCACAACCGAATTGTTGAGCGTCCAGAGGCTGGCGGGTTGCTCTTGTGCCGCGCCGGGCATCGGCCCGGCCAGGACTCCGATGATGCCGATGGCCACCATTGAATGGCGAGAAAGATGCATGGCTGCTCCCGTAGCGGCGCGCAGAAAAAGGCGCGGAACATCACTCAGGGAATCGGTGACTCATCGGCAATCCAAGACGCGCGATAAATCACCGAGCATGAACTGGGGCGCGGAATCGCCAGCGTCAAAACGGATTGCTCGCCAACGGGCGAATGCGGCGCTCCCCTTGCTTTTTCGCTACGCAGCGTAATCCTTGAACATATCCTCGATATTGCTTACGGCCTGTCGCCAGTCTCCGGGCGCGCGTGGCGCCTGACCGTCGTTGACGGGCGCAAGCGGCCTCGCCGGGGGGTCGGCAAAGGTTCTCGTCGGCTTGCCCAATGTGGGAAAAGTACCGATACAGTCGGCGAGGCTCTCCAATTCGGTCAGGATGACTCGCCGCGTGCCCCCGTGGGTAGCCGCCATAGTGCGCACGTCCTGCAGCACTTGTAGGTCGACACTCCTAATTGTTTCGGCGAGATCCCTCACGAGCGCTCTCTCGCTATCGGCGATCTGATTCAGCCGCGCATACATCTCCCCGACGAGCTGGTTCATCTTCGACATGCAAGTCCCCCTGGTTCTGCTTCGTGTCGAACGAATCATCCCCACCGGACAGAGCCTGTCGTGCATCGGGAACCAAATAATGGCAAAGATCGCATATGCATCGAGTGCCCAATCCGAGCCATTCTAATACGGCGCAGATGCGCGGCGGTAGCCACTGGAGCTCGCGGTGGTGGTCCTGCCGGAGCTTTGCTGATTATTCGCAAAAGCTGGATTTGAAACTGCCTTGGCCGTTTCTCCGCGTGGAATTGCGACCAATGGGAATTGGCTCGCCCCTTTGTGAGCTCAGCAAGACGTTTGATAACCTGATGCTCCGCCACGCCCCTTCAGTCCGATGACAGGTCCGAGGGTCGGCCGTCAAGACGCGTCGGCAGCCGTTTTGGGCGGACTGGCTCCTCGCCGACGTCGGCGGCGCGTGAGCCGCAAAGCAGGCCATCTCGCGTACCAGGTGCTCCCTAAGCGATATGTGTTGGACAAGGGCGTTCTCTCGCCACGGGTCCGCCGGGCAAAAGGCGAACGTGTCTGCCGTGGAGTGCGCATGGAAAGTGGAGGAGCCAGCGGCTTGCATCGGGGGGCGCGAGCTGTGACGATCCAGCCTGAGGCTGGAGGAGTGGAGGGATTGGATGAAATTCGGCTGGTTGACGCTCGCGCATTCTCCATCGCCCGAGCATGACGCACGCGCCATCTTCGAACAGCTCGAGCAAGCTACACTCGCCGAGAACGTCGGCTTTGACGGCGTCTGGCTGACGGAGCACAATTTCACGGGCGAAAGCGTCTATGCCGACCCAATCCCGTTTGCCGCCGCGCTCGCCATGCGCACGCAACGCATTCGCATTGGTTTCGCCGTTATACAGATGGCGCTGCGCCATCCGGTGCGCCTGGCGACACAGCTCTCCTTGCTCGACAATCTGACGGGAGGGCGACTCGACATCGGCGTGGGACGCGGCTCGATCTTCAACGAGTACGAGTTCGTCGGCTATGGCCTCAGGAGCAACGACGCGCGCGAGCGCATGGCGGAAGCGCTGGAGGTGATGATCAGGGCCTGGACAGCGACTCCCCTGGACCACAAAGGCAAATACTTCGCGGTGCGTCTTCCCGAGCTGCGCCCCGTGCCCATTCAGCGGCCGCACCCGCCGATTTGGCACAGCGTGGCTTCCGCCACCTCGTTCCGGGCTTGCGGGGAGAGAGGGGTGCCGATCTTGACGGTGCGCATCCCGCTCGAGCAAATCGGGGCGCGTCTTGGCCAGTATGCAGAAGGCCTCGGTGCGAGCGGGCTCGACAGCGCGGCGCAGGAGCGCCTATTGAAACAGGCCGCGATCTGGCGGTGGGTCTATGTCGGCGAGAGCCGAGCTGCTGCCGAGGACGAGTTCGTCACCGCGCTCATTCAGACGCGCCGACATATGAACCACGCTCGCAATCACTTGAATCCGTCTGATTTCAGCGTGGACCCCGCCATGCTGAATCCCTGGACCGATCCCAGCCAATCGGAGGCGGAGGGTATCCGTTTCGCCTTGCGCTCGGGCACGCTTATCGGAACCGCGCGGGATGTCGCGGAGCAGGTTGCCGCGCTCCGCGATGCAGGCGTCGGCCATCTCCTCTGCCAGATGAGTTTCGGCTATCTCGATCACGCGAGCATCAAAGGCTCGATGCGCCGCTTTGGGGAAGTCGTGATCCCGGCCTTCGCCTGAAACTCAGCCTGCCTTCGCGACGTGACGATCGCAACTCGGCGCTCCAGCACGGCGAAAATGGATGCTTTGGCGAGGCAAGCTCTTGCGCGGAGCATGCGCCTGCTACGATCTCGGGTCATCGCGGGCCACGTAGTGCTTGCGTGACCAGGGACTTGCGACGCAATGTTTGCACCGGAGCTGCCGATCCACGGGCGGTCTCGTGTGTTCCGATCACGGTGAGGAGTACGCAATGACGAGCAGGCGAGACGTATTGATCGGGGCGGCGGCCGTGATCGCTGCTCCGACGAGGGCCTTGGCGCAGGCAGAACCGCCCAAACCCAGACAGCTCGTCATCAATGCGTTCGGCGGCTCGCAGATCGCGGCCCTGCGCCAGAACTATTTCAACGATTTCGAGAAGGACACGGGCATCAAGATCGTCGACACGAGCCCGACCGACTTCGGCAAGCTCCGCGCGATGGTCGAAAGCGGTAACGTCGTCTGGAACATCACGGAGATCGGCGGCCATTGAGGTCGGCGGCGTGGGCAACCTGAGACCCAGTGCGGGCCAGCGCGTCCGCGTCATGGTGCGGCTCGAGCGGTTTGTCGATCTCGGCACGAACCCGGCTGCGGGCGTCGTCAACAGGATCGACAGGTCGATCACGGAAAGCGCCTACATCGGCGTCTCGGACAAATATCGCATCTCCACCCCGGACGGCCTGGATGTCCTCGTTCGGCTGCCGTCGGGTCCCAGCCGGCGCCGCTACCAGGCCGGCGAGCAGATCGCGGCGGGCTTCCGTGCGGTCCTGTTCGTGCTGCCCCTCGGCCGGCTGTTTGCGTTGAGTTTCGAGGGCGGCAGTCTCGACTGGCACGGAAAGGCGCTGACGGGCGGCCTCTACACGACCATCCTGCTCCGCACCTTCGAGATCGCGGCCATCGTCACGCTGTGTTGTCTCGTCATCGGCTATCCAGTCGCGTTCCTGCTGGCGACCACCACGCCGATGTGGCGCGCTGTCGGCTTCGCCTTTGTCATGCTGCCGCTGTGGACCAGCGTCCTGGTGCGAACCTACGCATGGATGGTTCTGCTGGGGCGCAACGGCATCATCAACCGGGTGCTGATCGACTCCGGAATGATGGAGACGCTGCTGCCGATGCTCAACAGCAGGCTGGCGGCCGAGCTCGGCGCCGGCGCCAGCACACGCAGCGGTGCCGCCGTCAGCGGCGGGGTCAACATCGGCAAGAGCTTCACGGGCAAGGTGCTCACCCGCGATCCGGAGGTGGTCAAGGTCATCCTCGCCTCCGGCCACGACGCCTTCAGCCTGATCGAGACCCTGATCGTGCGCGAGCGCATCGACTGCTTCTGGGAGAAGAAGGGCCGCTTTGTCGGGGCCTGGACGCCGACGGACTACAAGTTCCAGGAAAGCCGCGTCGCCAGTCTCAACTCGGGCGCGGAGTCGGGCGCCTACATGGTCCCCAAGGCGCGCCAACGTGAGGAGATGGCGTCCGAATACTACTACGGCGGTATGGTGGTCGAGCGCTCGGCTAAGCTCCACCCCGCCCTTTACTACAAGGGCCTGCTCGACGCTGCCCGCCGCCGCAAGATCACGATCTGCGCCCGGACGGCCGTGAGAACGATTTCCAAGGCGGGCAACGGCTGGCGCATCCAGACCACGCGCGGGGAAATCGCCGCCGGCGACGTCGTCATCGCCACCAATGGCTACACGGGCGACGCGACGCCCGGGCTCAAGCGGCGCCTCATTCCACTGGCGAGCCATATCATCGCCACCGAGGAGCTGCCACCGGAGCTCGCGCGCACGCTGATCCCTAAAGGGCGGACCCTCGCCGACACCAAGCGCGTGCTCTGCTACTACCGCATGTCGCCGGACAACAGGCGGATGATTTTCGGCGGGCGCGCTCGTTTCACTCCGGTGACACCCGCGGTCAGCGCACCGATCCTGCACCGCTTCATGACGGATCGCTTTCCCCAGCTGAAAGGTATCCGCGTGACGCACGCGTGGACCGGTAACGTCGCCTTCACCTGGGACGCGCTGCCGCATACGGGCGTCATGGATGGCATGCACTATGCGCTTGGGTGCAACGGCAGCGGCGTGGCCATGATGACCTACCTCGGCCACCAGACCGCGCGCCGCATTGTCGGAGGCGCCAATTCCACGTGCGGGTTCGAGCTCGCCGAGTTTCCGGACTTTCCCCTCTACAACGGGAACCCGAACTGGGCGCTACCCGCCATCGGAGCCTACTACCGCTTTCGCGACAGCTTCAGCCGCGCGCTGGCGGCCTACAGTTGAGGCGCCCCGTTTGGGTTCGCATGCGATGCCTCACGCCCCGCCGGAAAGTCCAGCCATGCGGCGCATCCCTGAAGGCGGGCGGGTGACGAGCCCCGGCTTCCAGCACACAATGGACGAGGTGCTTTGGAAGCGGTTTGGATGCATGATCACATTGGATGCATGGTCACAGGAGAGAACATGATCAAACGTTTGCTGCCCTGGGATGGTCTTGGCCACGAAGTCGTGGCGAACGGTGGACTGCTTCACATCGGCGGCGTCGTTGCCGAGGATACGAGCCTCGACATGGCCGGCCAGGCCGACGACGTGCTGCGCCAACTTGCAAAGCTGCTCACGGCGGGTGGCTCTAGCATGGGCCGCGTGCTGCAGGTCACGATCTACGCAACGAATCTAGCGGAGAAGCCAGACTTCAATCGCGTCTGGAAGGAGCATTTCAAGGAGATCAATCTCCCCGCACGCGCCATGATCGGCGTCGCAGACCTGGGACCGGGCGTGAAGCTCGAACTCGTCGCTACGGCTGCCGTGGATCGCGGGGACTGAGAACCGGCAGAAACCTGAAGCACATCCGACGTGTTCAGCCGGCGCTGAGATTGCGAGTGGCGTCCTTATCTCGCCGGACGAGAGGGCGAGACGGCATTGCTCTCATGCGACGGTGGCGGCACGGTTGGCTCGGCTGCAGCGGGAGCTGCATCGAGCAGCCGCGACTGCGCCAGCTCCCCCGCGGTCTCGAGGATTGGATAGGCCGCGGAGGTAAGGTGCGAATTGATGCGCTTCAGATCACGAATGATGTCGAGATGGATGGAGCTGGTCTCGATAGATTGGGGACGTCCCTCCTTGAGCCGAGAGAAGTGCCGGTCTGTGGCCTCGAACTCGGCGGCTCGCACGGTGGTCTTCTCACGCAATAGCCGGCGCGCCAATACCACATCGCGCGTGGCGAACACGTTGAGCGCGAGGCGCATGTGGTCCACGACGTGGCCGTGGAACGCTCTCAGCTCGGCGGCCCCCTCGGGCGAAAACGCGTAACGCTTCTTGATCTTCTTGGCGGCAAGCTCCATCAGGTTCTTATCGATGATGTCGCCGATGTGCTCCAGGTTGGTGGTGAAGGTCAGTATCTCCACATACCGGCGGCTGTCCTCCTGGCCCATGTCGGCCTTCGAGGCACGGATCAGGTAGAGCTTGATGGCCTCGTGCAGGGCATCGACTTCATCGTCGGACCGCTCCACGTCGCGCACGGCCTTGATGTCCGATCCCTCGATCGCCGGCAGCGACCGCTTCAGCATGTCGAGCACGAGGTCGCCCATCACGAGCGTCTCGCGCATCGCGCAGGCCAGCGCCTCGGATGGTGTGTCGAGCGCGCTGGGGTCGAGATGACGCGGCATGGCTCGATCCGTGCCGGTTACGGGCTCGGGGAGCAGCCGTTCGGCAATGGCCGCCACATAGCTCAGCAGCGGCATCGCCACGGCGGCCAAGGCGAGATTGAAGCCCAAGTGAAAGTTCACGGCGAGGCGCGCCGGATCGCCCGAAACCTTCGAGGTCGCATGCGCCAGAAGTGCGGCAAACGGAAGGGCCACGACGATGAACGCCGCCCTGGCGAGCAGATTGCCCAGCACGACCCGGCGCGCGGCGACCGCAGAGCCAGACAGCGCCGTGAGCGGCACGACCGCACCGCCCAGGTTGGCGCCCAGCACCAGAGCCACCGTGAGCCGCCCGTCGATGACGCCGCCGCCCGCAAGCGACATGACGAACAGCACCATGGCAAGACTGGAATGGGCGAGCCAGGTCATGGCCGCGGCCGAGAGCACGGCAAGCAGCGGAACTTTCTCGGTGCCGAGCGAGGACAGCACGAGCTGCAGGATGGGATTGTCGCGCAGCTGGGCTGCGACCTGCGCGATGACCGTGAGGCCGAGCAGCATCAGGCCGAAGCCTATGAGCACGCGACCCCCTCCTCGCACCTCGTCCTTGTCGGAGGCGTGGAACAACACGACGCCGACGAACAGGAGCCCCGCCCAGATCCACTTGATGTCGATCGCGTACACTTGCGCCACGAGAGCGGTGCCCACATCGGCCCCGAGCATGATGGCGAGCGCGAGCGGTAAAGCGACGAGCTTGCGGCTGGCGAAGGACGCCAGAAGCAAAGCAGTCGCGGTGGCACTCTGCAGCAGCCCGGTCACGCCGATGCCGGTTGCGAACGCGTTGAAGCGGTTCGAGCACGCCTTGCCGATGAGCGAGCGCAAGGATGCGCCGAACGCGCGCGTCATGCCGGTCCGGACCATGCGCACGCTCCAGAGGAGCAGCGCGACGCCTCCCATAAGAGTCAGCAGCAGCGCGCTTCCTTGCATTCGCACCTCCGGCGGATTTGCGAGATGCCCATACGGACGAGCTTGCAGGCCTGCGCCGCTTCTATCGGTACCAGAGTGTCGGCAGGTACAGTGCGATGTCCGGAACGAAGTAGATCAGCAGCACGCAGGCCCATTGCAGCAGCATGAACGGCATCATGCCGCGGTAGATCTGCCAAAGGTTCCAGCTCGGCACGACGGCCTTCAGGTAGTAGGCAGAAAGCGCCACGGGCGGCGAGAGCCAGCACGTCTGCAGCGTGACGGCCACCAGGACGCTGAACCAGATCATGTCGACCTGCAGCGCCTGCAGTAGCGGGAGGAAGATGGGCACGATGATGACGACGATCGGCACCCATTCCAGCGGCCATCCGAGCAGGAAGCAGATCGCCAAGATGCTGACGATGAGCAGGCCGGGCGGAATGTTCCACTCCAGGATCGTATCGGCCAGGAACTTGGGCGTCCCGAACGCGGAGAACACCGAGCCGAGAAACGTCGACGCCGCCAGCAGGATCATCACCATCGCCGTCGTCTGCGCCGTGCGGTAGGCGGCATCCTTGAGCACGGTTAAGGAGATCTGGCCGTTGAGCGCCGTAATCAGGATCGCGCCCAGGCAGCCGAGCGCCGCGCCTTCGGTCGGCGTCGCCCAGCCGGAGATGATGGCGCCGAGCGTGAGGAGGATCAGGAACGTCGGCGGCAGAAACCCGACGACGAGCTCCTTGAGGATGTAGCCCTTGCTGACGTTCAGCTCGTCGGCCGGCAGCGGCGGTCCGAGTTGCGGCCTGAGCCATGTCCGGCCCAGGGTGTAGACCAGATAGAGGAAGGACAGCAGCAGCCCCGGCAGGATGGCGGCAGCGTAGAGCCTTGCGATGGAAACCTGGAACGAGGGACCCATGACCACCAGCATCACGCTCGGCGGAATGAGAATGCCGAGCGTGCCCCCGGCGGTGATTGTGCCGGCCGACAACGCGGTGTCGTAGCCGCGTTTCTGCATGATCGGTCCGGCCATCAGGCCGATGATGGCGACGGATGCGCCGACGATGCCTGTTGCGGCGGCGAACAGCGTCGCAGTGAAAATGGTGGCGATGTAGAGCGAGCCGTGGCGGCGCCCGAATGCGAGCTGAATGGCGTGGAACAGGCGTCCCATCAGGCCCGAGCTTTCCAGCACGTAGCCCATGAAGGTGAACAGCGCGACCGCCGCCAGCACAGTCTCCATCATGGTCGAGAAATATTGATAGGTCATCAGATGGAAGACGCGGTCGCCGAGGCCGTAGTAGCCGAACGCCATCGCCAGAAAGAACAGCGTGAAGGAGATCGGGAACCCGGCGAGGATCACCACGAACAGCACGCCGATCAGGACGAGGCCGAGGATTTCGAGGCTCATGGATCGAACTCAGCGATGCCTATTGGAGGGAGCTGGCTGTGTATCGTCATTCAGGTGACTTCGCTGGGCTCGACCTTGCGGTAGTCGATGCCCGTCTGGAGGGCCCTGAAGCACTTCAGGACCTCGGCGAAGCCCTGCAGCAGCAGCAGCGCGGCGGTGACCGGAATGACCGTCTTGTACCAGTAGGCCGGAGGCCGCCAGGACGTGATCAACTCTTCCCTGAAGAACCAGGATTCCTCGGCGAACTCCCAACTCAGCCAGAGGAACATCGCCATGCCCGGCAGGAAGAATACGACGTACTGGACGATGTCGAGCCAGAGCTGGGTGCGCAGCGAGAGGTGCTGCGTGAGAAAGTCGGTGCGGATGTGCTTCTGCAGGCTGAGCGCGTAGGCGGCCGCAAGCGAAAAATGCGTGCCATAGGCCATGGTCGCCACGTCATTGGCCCAGATCGTGGGCTGGTAGAACTTGCGCACGAGCACCTCGAACACCAGCACCGCGAACATCGGAATGATCAGCCAGGCGGCCAGCTTGCCGGTCCATATGCTGATCGCGTCGATGACCCGGGTCACGCGGTCGATGGCGTTCATGGCTGGGCTCCTGTGCCCCATCCCCGCGTGACTTGGAGACGGCACGATGCGACTGGGAAGACAGGTTGCCGGCCTGCCGGAGCCAGTCGGTCTCCGGCAGCCTGCCTGCGGGGCCGCGCTACTTCGTGTCGGCTGCGCCCGCAATCAGCGTCGAAAGCTTCGACGTCTCACGCGTATAGGGCACGACCACCTTTGCGAACGCGCGCTGGGAGTCGAGCACCTTCTTGAAGAACTCGTTCTTCCCCTCCAGCTCACCCAGCACCTTCTTCGAGGCCGCGATCCAGGCCGGGGCATAGTCGGCCGGGGCGTCGAACATGGTGACACCCTTCTCGCGCAGCACCTGCAGGGCCTTGGCGTTCTCATGGATGAAGTAGAGCTGCGCCTCGTACAGCGAGGTCGTCATGGCCACCTCGACGATTGCCTGCAGATCAGGCGGCAGCTCGCGCCATTTCTTGCCGTTGATGAGCACGTCTGCAATGTCGATCGCCTGGTGCAGGCCCTGGATCGAGTAGAACTTGAAAACGTCCTGCAAGCCGACCTTGAGATCGTTGGCCGGATTGATCCATTCCACGCCGTCGATCACGCCGCGCTCGGCTGCCGGGATGAGCTCTGCCGCGGCGAGGTTCATGGGAACACCGCCAAGCTCCTTGAGCACCTGGCTCGGAAGGCCGGAGGAGATGCGGAAGCGCAGGCTCTTGAAGTCGTTCACGGAGGTGATCGGCTTCTTGAACCAGCCGAGCGCCTCGGGACCGTCCGGGGCATAGAGGAAGGGCATTACGTCGGCGCGCAGCATCTTCGTGTAGTACTCGATATAGAGGTCGCGGCCGCCACCGTTGAGATACCACGCGATGTGGGTCTGCTGATCGAGCCCGCTCGCCGATCCGCCGAGCGGCGCGCTGAACAGCCCGCCGGCGGGATGCTTGCCGATCGCATAGTGCGTCCACCACTGGCCGGCGTCGACGAGACCCTTGTTCACTGCATCGAGGATCTCGTTCGGATTGACGACGGCGCCGCTCGGCATGATTTCGATCTTCAGGCGGCCGCCCGACATCTTGTCGACGTTAGTTGCGAACCGGGTAAGCAAGACGTGATGCGGCGTGCCCGTCGGGTTCGCGCTCTGCAGCTTCCACTTGAACTGGCCCTGCTGCGACTGCGCAGGCTGGGCCACCAGAGCTGCGCCCATGGCGACGGCAGCTCCCGCTGCCATCAGAAAGTTTCTGCGTTGCATCTTTCGGTTTCCTCCTTGGCTATCTGGTACTCGCTGACCATCTCGTGTCGTTGCCGCTGTTTCGAGCCCGTTTGCGCGCCGCTCGCCTCGCTCAGGCGTGCCAGGGAAGCGAGTACGTGCGCACGTTGGTGAAGCTCTTCATCGCTTCCCACACGCCCTCCTTGTAGCCGAGCCCCGAATCCTTGATGCCGCCGAACGGCGACATCTCGATGCGATAGCCGGGCACCTCCCACACGTTGACCGTACCGACGTCGAGCTCGGCGATGAAGCGCGTGATGTAGTCGAGCCGGTTGGTGCACACGCCCGAGGACAACCCGTAGGCGGTCGAGTTGGAGATGCGGATCACCTCGTCGATGTTGTTGGGAACGCGGATGAGCGGAATGACCGGCCCGAAGGTCTCCTCGTGCACCAGCTCTGCCAGGTACGGCACGCGGTCGACTACCGTCGGCGGGAACAGCGCGCCTTCGCGCCGTGCGCCATGAAGGACCTCAGCACCTTGTTCGACCGCCGCCTTGACGCGCGCCTCGAAGAGCTTCGCGGCACCTTCGTGGATCACGGTGCCGACATCGACCGTCGGGTCCGAGGGATCGCCGCACTTGAGCTTTCTGGCCTTCTCCACCACTAGCTTGGCGAACGCGTCCGCGACGACCTCGACCACGAGGATGCGCTTGACCGCCGTGCAGCGCTGCCCGGAATTCTTGGTTGCTCCCTGCACGGCAAGCTCGGCCGCCTTGTCGAGGTCGGCATCCTCCATCACGATTAGCGGGTCGTTGCCGCCGAGTTCGAGCACGAGGCGCCGATAGCCGGCCTTCTCGGCAATGTATTTGCCGACCCGCACCGAGCCAGTGAACGTGACCAGATCGCAGTCCGGGTCGGTGATCATCGCATCCCCCATGGTGCGAGGATTGCCCGTGACGACCGACAGCATCTCGGGAGGCAGCCCGGCCTCGTAGAGAACGTCGGCGAGCGCCAGCGCGGTGAGCGGCGTCAGCTCGGTGGGCTTGAGCACCACGCGGTTGTTGGTGGCGATCGCCGGCGCGAGCTTGTGGCTCACCATGTTGAGCGGATGGTTGAACGGCGTGATGGCCGAGATCACGCCCAGCAGCGGCATGCGGGTCGTGAAGATCTTGCGCGCCTTGCCGTTGGGGGAGATGTCGCAGGAGAACTGCTCGCCGTCGTCGCGGATCGCAAGCTGCCCGGCAAACGACCACACGTCGTAGGCACGGGTCGATTCGTAGATTGCGTCCTTCCAGCACAGCCCCGCCTCCGCGGAGATCAGCCTGGCGAACTCCTCGCGGCGCGAGGCGAGGATCTCGGCGGTCTTGAGCAGGATCTGCTGGCGCTCGTAGCGCGACAGCTTCGGCTTGAAAGCACGGGCCTTGGCGAAGGCCTCGCGCACGTGCTCCGGCCTCGCCACCGGCACCGTGCCGACTAACACGTTGTCGTAGGGGTTGCGGACCTCGATTACCTCGTCGGTGGCAACGCGCTTGCCGGCGATGCGCATCGCCTCGGTGCGGGTGGACAGTCTGGCCCTGCCGGACATGGCTTTCCCCTCAGTGAGTGTCGTTGAGCGCCACGGAGAACACGTCGAACGTGCGCAGTCGGTGACCCGGCGGGAGCTTGACCTTGCGGTTGGAGATCATCGGCACCCGCTGCTCGGTGAGCCCGCCGTGCGAGCGCAGCGGCTCGGTGAGGCCCGAGAGGTCATGCTTGGCAGCCGCTGTTCCAAGCGTCTTGTGCTGCGAGGAGATGACGACGATGTCGCCGATCCGGTCAGGCGGCAGCTCGAACTCCGTGCAGGCTTCGGCACGCGTCAGAGCCTGCTCGACGCCGGTTGTCGCCTCGAGTTTCGCGATTAGGCCGCTCACATCCGAGCCCTGCGACACATATATGGTCGCGAACGAGCCGAGCGCGCCGTGATGGACCACGTAAGGATCGGTGATGGGCAGGATCACGCGCGCCTTGCCGGGTCCCAGCCAGCTCTCGAACAAGGGGTCGAGATAGAGCACGTCCGGCGAGCCGTCGGCGAGGTGCTTGTCGTTCATGCCGTGGTCGGCGGTGGCGACCACGACGCAGCCGATCGCGTCGAGGCGGCCGATGTTGCCGTCGATCATCGCGTAGAAATCGTTGGCGATCTTGGAGCCCGGCGCGCACTTGTGCTGGATATAGTCGGTAGTCGACAGGTACATGAGGTCCGGACGGAAGGTCTCAGCCAGCTTGACGCCCGCGGCCAGCACGAACCCCGACAGGTCGGCCGAATAGACGTCCGGGACGCCCATGCCGACGAATTGGGGCACGTTGTCGATGCCATTGTCCTCCCTGGTCGCCTTGTCGGCGCGCTCCGATGAGAAGGCGATGGCGCGGCCGCTGGCATAGTCGAGCCCGTTGGAAAGCAGAAGCCGGAGCTTGTCCTTGGCGGTGACCATGGCGACCTTGCAGCCGGCGTCATGGAAGCCGGCAAGAATGGTCGGCGCGCGCATGAACTTGGGATCGTTCATCATGACTTCGGCGTCGGTCGCGGGGTCGTAGAAGAAGTTGCCCGCAATGCCGTGCACCGCCGGCGGCCGGCCGGTGATGATCGAGAGGTTGTTCGGATTGGTGAAGCTCGGGATCACGCACTCGGCGGTGAGGTTGGCACCCGTCTTCATGAACCGGGCGAAGTTTGGCGCAACGCCAGCCTCGATCGCCTGCTCGATGTAGCCGGGCTCCGAGCCGTCGATGCAGATGACGACAGTGGGCGACGCAGGCCGCTTGTAGCTCCGTCCGTTGACGACCACAGGCTGCGCGCTCGTCATCACTGTCTCCCTCTTCACGCGGCCAGGTCGTGCCGCCCGATGAAGTTGCGTCCGCGTTCCCCTTGCGAGGCCTTCACTACGAGTGCCCGCCAGTCCCGCGACGACAAGCCGTAGGAAGCCGGATCGGTCGACACGCCAAGCCCTTCGAGAAAGGCGGCAAGCCGCGCGGCACCTGCCGCCAGATCGTCCCCGAAGATGCGCCGCAGATTGGCATCGCAGTCCGCGTCATGCCCGAGCGACCAGCGCATCACCGTCGGCAGCGAGAAGGAACAGGCGATACCGTGGATCGTGCCGGCATGCAGCGTGATGTCGTAAGAAATATTGTGCGCAAGCGCGGTCTTGGTATTGGAGAAGGCAAGCCCTGCCATGAGCGCCGCCCGCGCCTGCCGCTCCCGCAGCCCGGCGTTGCCCGGATCGTCGAGGAGCATGGGCAGCACCTGCATGATCTCGCGCGCCGCCGCCACGGCGAAGTTGGCGGAGATCGGGTTGGCGCTGACATTCCAGATGCTTTCCAGCGCGTGCGAGAGCGCGTCGAGGCCCGTTGCGAGCGTCAGTGCCCGCGGCGCGCCCAGCGTGAGCGCCGGGTCGACGAGCGCCACCTCGGGATAGAGGGCAGGGTGCGCCAGGGAATGCTTGTTGCCGCTCGCCTGGTCCCACACCGTTGCCCAGGACGTCACTTCGCTGCCGGTGCCCGCCGTGGAGGGCACTGCGATGATCGGCGTGACAGTCGACCCGTCAAGCGCCGGACCGCCGGTAAGGGAAGCAAGCACGCGCGAGAAGTCGCCCTGCGAGGCTGCGACGACCTTCGCCGCATCGATGATCGAGCCGCCGCCGAGCGCGACGATGACCTCGGGCTTGGGCGAGGCAGCACCGTAGATCCGGCACGATTGCGCCAGATCCCTCACGTCCGGGTTGGTGACGATGTTGTCGATGGTCACTGCCGGCGCGCCCGCCTCGGCCCTTATGCCCGCGGCCATCTCGCGAAACGCGGGCATGTCGTAGGTGACGAGCGCCCAGCGGCGCTTGCCGATCAGGCCGCCGACCTTGCCGATGGCGCCGGCGCCGAACTCGATCCTGACGGGGTTACTGTAGGCCCACATGCTTTCCGCCCCATCCCCCTGGAGGGTAGCCCCGGCTACAGCCTCATCGGGCCGATCGACCTTTCCGGCTCGGCGCGGGACGCGATCACCCTGGCATCGGCGCACATGAGGAACAAATTGATTTTCTTGGCGATATAGATAGGTTTTTCCTATGACTCTCACCCAGCTCAGGTCGTTCCATGCAGTGGCGAGTTCCGGCGGCTTCGTGGCCGGAGCCTCCGCGCTCAATGTCAGCCAGCCCACCCTGACCGCGCAGATCAAGGCGCTGGAAGCCGAGTTCGGTGTCGAGCTGTTCTATCGGCGCAACCGGCGCAGCCAGTTGACGCCTTCGGGCCGCGACCTGCACGCCATCACCCAGAGGTTGTTCGCGGAGGAGAAGGAAGCACGCGAGCTCCTCTCGGCCGCAAAGGGTCTGCACACAGGGCATCTGCGCATCGGTGCCGTCGGCCCCTATCACGTCACCGAGATGCTGGCCGCCTTCAACCAGCGCTATCCCGGCATCACGCTCAGCATGTCGATCGGCAACTCCTCGGAGGTGCAACGCGATCTTCTGGACTACAAGTCGGACGTTGCCGTCCTCGCGCACATCGACCCCGACGAACGCCTGATCGCGATCCCCTATCGCCGCCATCCTGTCCTGGTGTTCATGCAGGCCAATCACAAGCTCGCGCGTCGCAAAAGCATTCGCCTCGGAGAGGTTGCGGGAGAGCCCTTCGTTGCGCGCGAGCTAGGGTCGACGACGCGGCGGGCATTCGAGGATGCGGCGAAGGCAAAGGGCGTCCAGCTGCGTACCATCATCGAAATCGGCAGCCGCGAGGCAATCCGCGAGGCTGTTATCCGCGGCATAGGCATGGGCTACGTGTCGGAAGCGGAGTTCATTCCGGACGCAAGGCTCAGGGCCGTCAGGGTCAAGGATGCGGAGATTTACACAGCAGCCCACGTCGTCTTCCTGCGTGAGCGCGAGCACAGCCGGCTGATCAAGGCGTTCTTGGATGTGGTCCGCGGCACCGCTCAAAGGTCCGCCGCTCCTTTCCCCGGAGCAACTTCGGCGGCGTCGAAAACACGCCCCGCCGCTGTACGCGCGCGACCCTCGCGAGATCCGGCATGACGTCCATCAAGCGGGGAACGGCAGGTGAAGGCGCCGGGCCGGCGATCTCGCGAGTGCAGCAAGTCCGTCAGCTATCTGCCGTGCTCCAGTCCCGGGGCCGGGCCACTGGTCACTGCTCGCGTCGTATGTCGCCTAGTTTGGCGTATGCGAACGAGAGGTCATTCCGTCCGCCGGCGTTCTAGTTGTATCGGCTTGTCGTGTAGGAGAAGGTAGACGGCGCCGTACATCGAGCCGGCGAAGGTGATGTAGGCGAGGATCGTCCCCATCATCGATTTGACAATGTCGCCGCCGAGCGCGCGGCGCTCCATGCCTTGGCGATGCGTCGCTTGGTTCTCCGCCATCTTCAAGATGCGATCAGCAGCACCGCGCAAGACGCGCTCGTATGCGGCGAAATCCTCCGGGCGAGGAAGCGGTCCTTGATAGTGTAAACGCTCTTCGCGGAGAACGTGTCCCACGTGTCGTGGCCCGTCGGGGACCGGCACGTCGCGATTAGTCCGTTCGGCCATACTGCGCGAGTGCGGCCCGGAGGTCGTTGCCGGTGATGATGAAGTCGGACGCGATCGCTCGAGCGTCGGCGATCTGCGGTGTCGGCGAGACGTTGTAGCGCGCGGTGAGGGGTGTCCAATCGAAGATGCCCGTTGCGCCGTCAATGAACGAGAACGGGTCTGTGCGCAGGAAAAGAGATTGTGAGAGATCGACACGGCTCATATCCAATGCACTGTAGCATGCATTCGTGAAATGCGCATGTGCGGGTGCTTTGTGCGTGCAATGATAGCCGGCGCTGAAAGCGGCCCGTCAAGGCTGCGCCGCAACGCGGCCGAGCTCCGCTCGCCGTTGACCGGCCTACGCGCCGGTTGTGTGACGGCTTGGTTGCGCGTCGCGTGGGAGAGGTCATGCAAGAAAAGCGGTTCTTCTTCCGCGCGGGAAGTTGTGTCTGGATTGTGGGCGGCGCCGGCCACTTCATCCTCGTGGATGCGTTCACGCTGCACGGCCGCACGCGTGTGTCGGCTTTTGTTCCTCGCGCTGACATTCTCGACGCGATGGAGACGACCACGTTGACGTTTGGCTACCTCGGCTCGACAACTGCGTTCTTGGCCACGGCGGGGTTCAGTATTTGGGTGGCGCTATCGCTCGTTCTCTTCGGCATCACGTATCTACTCCTGAGTCGGCAAGCGGCCGTAGTGCTGCGGCCGTTTATTTACGTGGGGCTCGCCATCTCCACGGTGTTCACCCTGGTCGCCGTGATTTCCTTCATCTATCCGGCGGCGTTGGGAGGAGTGTTGGCGACAACACTGTTTGTTGCGGCGTGGATCAGAAACGAGAGTTGATCCGACGCGCGTTCGAGGACGGTACAAGTTGTCCACATGGTCCGACATGGCTGCGTTCCCATTGCGCTAAAGTGGGGAGTGAAAAAGTTTGGAACGGTCGTCGGTGCGATTGTCGTTGGTCTTATCGTCTTTGCAATTGCCACTGGCATAGTGGCCGCGCTCCTGACAGCGATCGCTCAGACAGGCTGGTCGTCGCCGCCTGGCGTGAGCATCTCTATCGGATTGCTCCTTGAGGTTGTGAAATGGGGAGGAGCTGTTTGGTGCGGATATCGCGCGTACAAGTATTTGGCGCGGCGGGTGATGAGCCGGCGGCCAAGCTAGGAACGCGGCGCCTCGGATGAGTAGTGCGGGCTGGCATGAGGAACGCATCGAAGCGCGCACAAAGAGGTGGGGCGGGTTGAGGTCGATTTTGCAAGGGGATCACGAGCCGCGATGAGCAACAAGGACGACGAGCACTTCGTAAAAGTCGAGCTACCCACTGCCTTGCGGGCGATCTATGCGCGGGCGATTACGAAGCCGGCGCTGGCGCGCAAGCTCGTGTTCGAGCACTTCAAGTATGGCGCACGGGACGTAGACGAAGGGAGCTCTGAAGCCGATATCCTGAGGACACTCGCGTTCTGCTTCAAGGCCGTCAACACGAATGCTCGTGACGACCCGGCCGCGGCACGAAAAACCCTGAAGAGACTCGAGGAAGTGACGTAGCTCCTGACAGGCGACGCGGAAGGCGACAGGTAGGAGGAACTGATCGTGCCAGTGCTGAAGCGCGACGATGCTGAGATCTACTACGAAGAGTTTGGCAGCGGATACCCGATCCTCCTGTTCGCGCCGGGTGGCTTGAGATCGCGCATCGATATGTGGCACGAGCCTCCTGGCGGACCATCGCGGCCGTGGAACGATTGGACGGAGGAGCTTGAGTCAAGGTACCGGGTGATTGCAATGGACCAGCGCAACGCCGGTCAGTCACGCGGCGCCATCGCCGCCGATCACGGTTGGCACACCTATGCGGCCGACCATCTGGCGTTGATGGACCACCTTGGGTTCAAGCGGTTCCATACGCTCGGCGGGTGTATCGGTTCTAGCTACTGCCTGAAGCTGTGCGAGATCGCGCCCGAGCGGGTGAGCGCCGCAGTGCTGCAAAATCCGATAGGCCTACATCCACAATTCCCAAACTACTTTCCAGAAAGCCACGCAGCGTGGACGAAAGAGCAGCTTTCGGCGCGACCTGATCTCGATGCTAAAGCCATTGCGAGTTTTGGGAAAAATATGTGGGGCCCGGACTTCGTCTTCAGTGTGACGCGAGATTTTGCACGGCGGTGCTCGGTGCCGTGCTTGGTGCTACCCGGCGATGACACACCGCATCCCGCGTCCGTCGGCGCGGAGCTCATGGAATTGCTTCCCAAGGTGGAGCATTTGCAGCCTTGGAAGGGCCCTGACCACCTCGACGAACAATGCGACCGTGTCATCGCTTTTCTCGAAAAGCACACGCCGTAACCCTGCGCGTTTCGATACTTGCAACAGAGGAGCTCTCGCGCAATAGCAACGCGAGAGCTCCGGTTGCCCGTTGAAGGCCGGCTGTCGCTAGGGATGTGCCGTGCATCCGGGACAGACAGCAGGTGAGCGCAGGGGCGAGGGCGAGCCCGAGCTGGATCGGCGGTCGGCGCCGTCCCACCCGCTGCATTATGCGTTGACGGAGGAAGCGCACAACTTGACAGTCCTGCGTGTTCCTAGTCCGTGCACATGAGGTATGTGAGCGTCGAGGCAGTTGCGCCACGGCTCGCCCACGGCCGTCGCGACTACCTGATCCGGAGTGCGACGGTCAACGCCGCAAAGTTGGTCCAATCCGCCCTCCCCGCGCCGGTCGGGGTGATTGAGCCGGATGCTTTGGCCGACCTGATCGTGGTCGAGGACAACCCGCTAAGAAGCAGGAGCATAAAGCCCCAGCTCATCAAGACGATTTCCCGCTCGCCGTCCACGGTCGAACGGAGGACCGGTGCGATATTGCGCGGGAAGATTGCCGCTGTCTGGCCGGTTTGAACATCGGCGAGCGGTTGTGCGAGTCGCGGAAGAGCCGGGCCACCGCGTCCCGCTTCTTGTTCAAGCTGTACAGATTGCACTTTCTAGTCGGTGAGCCGTCTGAAGGTTCCGTCTGGCGCGAATTTAGACGAGTGAAATGTTGGGATCATTTTTTTACTCTTGTGAAAAGAAATTTCATGTGGGAGGGTTGGCGTCAGGTCGGATCGTTGGGCAGCCAGGCTCTCCTTCGGTCAAGGGTTCGCAGCGATCTGTCGGTGCCGATGCTGCAGGGTATACGAGTCATAGACCTTACCTCGCATCTGTCGGGACCCTATTGCACGTGGCTTCTGGGAACGCTCGGGGCCGATGTCATCAAAGTGGAGCGGCCCGAAGGCGATCCGGCGCGTTCGGTTGGCCCTCACGTCGAGGGCGAAAGCCTGTATTTCTGCTCGATCAATCGCAACAAGCGCAGCATCACCCTTGATCTCAAGGTCCCAAAGGATGCGGATGTCCTGCGAGGGCTGATCGCCAAGGCAGATGTCCTGGTTGAGAATATGAAGCCGGGCGCCTTGGCACGACTGGGCTTCTCGGACGAGGCCATCTCCCAGCTCAATCCAGGATTGATCTACGCCTCAATCAGCGGTTTCGGCCAAACCGGTCCTTTGAGTGCACGGCCGGCATTTGACATTATCGTGCAGGCGATGAGCGGCATGATCAGCATCACCGGGCCCAAAGAGGGATCGCCCGTGCGGGTCGGTGCATCCATTGGGGATATCGGCGCGGCGCTTTTTGCGACGATCGATATTGTTGCCGCGTTGTTCGCTCGAGAGCGCAACACCGGACGTCGGCGCCTCGACATTTCGATGCTCGATTGTCAGCTGGCGCTGCTCGAGAACGCAATCGCACGCTATCTCAATACTGGACAGGTCCCTCGGCCGCTCGGCACGCGCGATCCGTCGATCGTCCCGTTTCAGGCTTTTGCCACGTCCGACGGGCTGGTTGCCGTTGCGGCGGAAGGTAATGGAATGTGGAAGGCTCTTTGCGAGGCCATCGATGCTCCGCATCTGATTGTGGATCCGCGCTTCGACAACGCCGAGGCTAGGCTAGCAAACCATGGCCAACTGGAACCAATCCTGGCCGACATCCTGCGCGGCCGCATAACAGCTGAGTGGGTCGAGTGTCTCTCCCGCGCCGGCATTCCGGTCGGGCCGGTCAACACAATCGGTGGGGCGATGGCGGAGCCTCAGGTGAAGGAGCGGCGGATGGTCTCGCACCTCCGGGATGCGGGCAACAACGGTCTGGACTTCGTGGCGTGTCCGATTGGAGAGCGGCGACAGGACCGCCCGGCGCCGCAGCTGGGAGCGCAGAGCGATGAGATACGCGCGATGGCGCTTGGAAAATGAGGGGGGGCACGTGAAGCATCGTGCCTTCTTGGCGAGCAACCGTCACAAGGGTTGTTAACATCATGAGAATGATTGGTGTGGACGTCGGGGGTACGTTTACCGATTCCGTGTTCTACGACGATGCGAGTCACGAGCTACGCTGGGCCAAAGCTCCCTCTTCGCCCGCCAAACCCGCGGAAGGCGTACTGGCTGCGCTTAAGCGGCATGGCATCCCGCTTGATAGCGTCGACCGCTTTGTCCACGGCGTAACGATTGGAACCAATGCTATTCTCGAGCGCAAAGGTGCCGCGGTATGGATGATCACCACCAAGGGTTTCACAGATACGATTGAGATCGCCAGGACGAACCGGACAGTCCTTTACAACATCAAGACCCTCAAGCCCACTCCACTCGTCGACCGGCGCCGCATCTTTGGCGTAGACGAACGCGTGCTGGCGAACGGAACCGTCCTGCGGCCTTTGCAGCCGGGTGAGCTTGCAGGCGTAATGGAGAAACTCAAACAGATACCGCCCTCTGCCCTTGTCGTGTGTTTCCTCCATAGCTATGCAAACGATAAACATGAAAAAGCCGCCGTCGAGGCGCTTCGCAACGCCTTGCCTGATTGGTTCATCTGCAGCTCGGCCGAGATCGTGCCGGAGATGCGGGAATATGAAAGATTCAATACGGCTGTAATGAACGGATATATCGGCCCGGTCATGGATCGGTATCTGGCCGGCCTCAATACGACGCTAAGATCGGAGGGCTATCGAGGGCCGGTATTCATCATGATCTCGAATGGCGGGATCATCACCGCAAAACGCGCCGCGCGGTTTCCCGTGCAAACCGTGCTTTCGGGACCGGCAGGTGGCGTGGCCGCAGCATTGCATCTTGGGGAATTGCTAGGCCTCAAGAACCTCATCACTTACGACATGGGGGGTACGAGCACTGATGTGTGCCTCATCAACAACGGAAACGTGTCGACCACCTCGGATCAGGTGATTGAAGGATATGCCATAAGGACACCGCAGATCGACATCAGCACAATCGGCGCAGGCGGCGGCAGCATCGCCTGGGTCGACGCGGGTAATATCCTGAAAGTCGGGCCGATTAGTGCTGGCGCGGTTCCCGGACCGGCGTGCTACGGGCAGGGGGGCACCGAGCCGACGGTCACGGACGCGAATCTCGTGCTGCGGCGACTGTCGCCGTACCTCAAGCTCGCAGGAAGTGTGGCTTTGGACGATGCACTTGCGCATGAGGCGGTGAGCCGAATCGTCCGCAAGGTAGCGGGCCTCGACATTCCTGCTGCTGCCGAAGGCATCATCCGGATCGCGATTGCGCGCATGGTGAGCGCGATAAAGGAGACCTCGATAGATCGAGGACATGATCCTCGCGACTTCGTGCTTCTCGCCTATGGAGGCGCCGGGCCGATGCATGCGGCATTCGTCGCTGAAGAGCTCGAGATGTCGCAGGTTCTTGTGCCACCGCGGCCTGGCAATTTTTCAGCGTTCGGAGCCCTCATCTCAGACATTCGCCACGACCATGTGCGTTCCCGCAGGTTCGGTCTCGACGCAACGATCAAGGAAGCGATCGAGACCGAGTTTGTGGAGATGGAAAAAAACGCCGTGGCGACAATGGCCGGTGAAGGCCTGCCGAAGGCGTCCATTGTGCTGCAAAGAGCGTGCGGGATGCGCTATGCGGGTCAGTCCTGGGACTTGCCCGTCCGTCTGCCCGATGCAATTCCGGCTCATGACGGACTTGAGGAGCTGTTTCACTCGGCCCATGAGCAACGGTATGGGTACCGGCTGTCGGACAGAATCGAGATCGTCACGCTCCGCGTGACGGCGATCGGTAAAATCGAGAAGCCCAGCCTGTCTAGGTTGGCGGTTCGGACTCCGGTGGATGTGGCACGCCGCGAGATACGGAGTGTCCGCTTCCAGGGCAGGGAATGCGCTACTCCGATTTACGATCGCGATCTCCTGCCGGGATCGGCGCAGCTCGCTGGTCCGGCCGTCGTGGAGGAAATGGGCAGCGTGACCGTTGTGCCACCCGGTTGGGTGCTTTACGTCGGATCGCTCGGCGAGTTCCTGTTGAGGCGCGAAGCACGATGAGCAACGCTCCAGACCCCATCACCCTCGAAGTTGTGTGCGAAGGCTTGGTCGCGATTGTCCGGGAGATGCGTGCGTCGATCATCCGCGCGTCCTATTCGCCGGCAATTTACGAGCTTGATGATTTCTCGTGCGCGATATTCAATCGACAGGCCGAGATGCTCGCGCAGTCCGAGGATCATCCGGGCCACGTGGTGCCGATGCCGTGGTCGGTGGCGTGCGCGATGGAAGACTTCGCGGGCGATATCAATCCTGGCGACATCATTATCCTGAATGACGCCTACCGCGGCGGCACGCACCTGAACGATGTGACGCTTCTTTATCCGATATTCGAGGGAAGCGATCTGATCATGCTTCCATGCATTCGGTCACATTGGGCCGATGTCGGCGGAATGACGCCCGGGAGCTATTCCGGATTGGCCACGAGCATCTATCAGGAAGGCCTGCGGATGCCGCCCATCAAGCTGTATGAAAACGGACGGGTCAATGCCGGGGTCATGAAGCTTATCGAGACCAACATGCGCCTTCCGGATCACCGCATGGGTGACTTGAGAGCCATGATCGGCGCCTGCCAGATGGCCGAGAGGCGCATCCACCGATTCTTGGAGAAGCACGGGACAGCGACGGTGCTTGCTTGCGTGGCTGCCAATCTTGACCGGTGCGAGGCGCGCATGCGCGAACGCATCCGGGCGTTGCCGGACGGCACGTATGTGCACGAGGACTACTTGGAATATTATGACCAGGGCCGGTTTGATCCGGTCCTGATGCGGTTGGCCCTGACCGTCGATGGGGATGAAATCGTCGCCGACTTTGAGGGGAGTAACCCGCAGGTCCCGGGCGTCGTGAATTCATCGCTCGCTGTTGCCGGCGCGGGCGTGTTTGTCGCGTTGAAGGCGACACTGGATCCCGGCGGCGCTGTAAATGCGGGAACGTTTCGGCCAATCCGGCTAAAGGCCCCCGAGGGCTCGATCGTCAACGTTCGGCCCGACGCACCCGCCGGAGCCCACGGCGAGGTGCGCAAACGGTCAGTTTCGGTGATGCTTGGCTGCCTGTCACAGATTGTACCGGAACGCGTATCGGGGGACTTGAGCGGGACCTCCTTTCCAAACACCATCGGCGGCCAGCATCGCGATCGACACCGTTCATACGTCTATCTTGAAATCCCCGCCGGGGGGAACGGTGGCTTCGACGAAGCAGATGGGTCGAGTGCCTTTGTCAACGTGGACTTTGGCAACATTCGCTCGATCTATAACGTAGAGTCCCTTGAAAATGACATGCCGCTGCTGGTGGAAAGCAGCGTACTGCGAACCGATTCCGGTGGGGCTGGTCGCAGCCGCGGCGGGCTGGGGATGCGGCGGGAGGTCAGGCTCCTGGAGGAGGAAGGTGTCTATTCGGTGCTCTCCGATCGGGCCCTGATCCCCCCG
>JBFWRV010000005.1:0-150619 GCA_050248715.1 Hyphomicrobiaceae bacterium
GTGCGCTCGACGATGAGCATCGCCAGCGCCCGCTTGTAGATCCCCCAGATCGTCATGCTCTTGGTTGCCACTAACCTCGACGCCTGCTCGGCCAACCCCTCCCATTGACGGGGCGGGGTTAGGGGTGGGGTGGCTGCGAGCGCTGTCTTCTGACACCCCCACCCCCGACCCCTCCCCGCAAGGGGGGGCACCCGGCCCCAGCCCGGCGTATTTACCCCGCCCGCTTCCTGAAGATGCGCAGGCTCTTGTAGTCCGGCGCCGGCTCAAAGGCGCGCAGCTTTACCAGCTCCCGGCCCACCGCTTCCGCTTTGTCGTAGGCGAATGAGCCGGAATAGAAAAGAATCTCGCCACCGGGTCGTGTCTTGTCCGCCAGCAGCAGCGTCATGTCGAGGTCGGTGAGCGCGCCGTAACTGTCGTTTTCCGGCGTGCGAAACTCGCCGACGTGGAACAGGCTGACGAAATCGAAGTCCGGCAGCAGCCTGGCGTCGAGTTGATAGATGTCGCCAAAATACGCCTTGTAGGTGTGGCCGAGGCGTGGGTTTTTGATCAGCAGCTCAATGTAGTCGTCGTATTCCTGCGGTGAGGCCGTGATGCCGAGCACCGCGCAGTTGGCCCCATTCTCCGCCATCTTGAGCCCGACGATGTGATGGTTGCCGGTACCGAAGTGGAAGATCGAGGCATCCCGGACCTTCTTGCCCTGCAGATACTCGACGAGATGCAGGTCGCAGGGGCACTGGGCCTCGTCGAGGCTCCAAGTCTGGTTCCAGTAGTTAAGCTTGGTCATGGCAGCATGGCTCCGTGAACTCCCCCCTGATTTCCTGCTTCGATCGTCACCTGGCAGCGGCCAGCGCCGGCACCCCTAGCAGCACCGCGCGGTCGGCGCGCCGCTCGAGCTCGAGCTGGCGCTCGTGCGCTCCGGCAGGGGCCGGACGTTGCCCCAGGCTAAGGATCGCGGCGTGCGGCAGCTCCCGGCGCAGGCGCACCAGCAGTTCCGCCTGCGCCGCCTCGTCGAGCGCAGACAATGCATCGTCAAGGATCGCCACCTGCGGCCGGTGCACGATCAGCCGGGCGATGGCAAGGCGCTGGCGCTCGCCGTTAGACAGCACCTGGTCCCAGCGAGCGACCTCGTCCAGGCGCGCGGCAAGTGCGCCGAGGCCGACAACGTCCAGTGCGGAGCCGAGCCGCTCGTCACTCGCCTCGAGGCCGGGATCGGGGTAGAGCAGCGCTCCCCTCAGCGAGCCGAGCGGCAGGTAGCCCTTCTGCGGCGTGATCATCACCTGCGACTTGGTGGGTATCGTCAGGGTCCCGCGCGCGGCCGACCACAGTCCAGCCAGCACCCGTACCAGCGTTGATTTGCCCGTGCTCGACGCACCGTGGACGTGCACGGCCTCGCTGGCGGCTGCCGCGAGCTCGGCCCCCGACAGCAAGGGCCGCCCTGTTCCGTCGCCGATCTCGAAATCGCGCAACCGCACGCTCGGGCCATGCGCGCCGGCAGGCGCCGCCGGATGCGGCGTGATCGCCGCGATGTGCGGATCGATCGCGTCGCAGGCATCGACGATGTCCATCACGCGCCGCGCGGAGGCATACCACTCGGCGACCCGGTTGTAGTTGTCGACCACCCAGGATATGGCGATCTGCACCTCGACGAAGGCCGCCGCCAGCTGCGTCACCTGGCCGAGCGTCAGGTCGCCCGAAAGGTACTTGGGCGCCAGGAACAGCAGCGGGATGATCGGTTTCATCGGGCCGCACGAGTTGGTGATCCAGGTCAGATGGCCGTGCTGCCACACGATCGCCATCCAGCGTGCCACCACCGTGTCGTAGAAGCGGCCGAGCACCGCCTGCTCGTAGCGGCCGCCGTTCATCAGCGCCACGCTCTCCGCATTGTCGCGGATGCGCATCATGGCGAAGCGGAAGTAGCCTTCGGCCTCGTTCTTGCGACCGACGTAGCCGACGAGCGGCGCCCCCACCCACAGCATCAGGCCAGAGGCGATGGCACCATAGGCCAGCGCCACGATGACCATGTAGGCGGGGATCGTGAAGGTGCCCGCCGAGCCGAGGTCCAGCGTGTAGGAGCCGCCGACGCTCCACAGGATGGAGATGAAGGCTGCCGCTCCCACCGCGGCGAGCACCAGTCCGATGCCGAGGTCGACCAGCGGCTCGGTCGCCCAGCGCGTGTCGTCGGAGATGCGGTACTCCGGATTGGGGGGCTCCTTGCCGGTGATGTTGAGGTGATAGAACCGCTGGCGGTCAAGCCAGCGGTCGACCAGATGCTCCACGATCCAGGCGCGCCAGCGCACCTGCAGCGTCTCGCGCGTCAGCACGATGGCGACGCCGACGGCTGCCATGGCGACGATGATCAGCGCGAAGACGAAAACCGCGTTGGTCAGCGAGGCCGTGTCGCGCGCCTCCAGGCTGTCGAAGAACCAGCGATTCCAGTGGTTGAGGGCGACCGTGGCGCCCGTCGACAGAACCAGGCATACGCCGAGGCCCAGCGTCAGCATCCAGGCGTGCGCGGCGCTGGCGCCGCGCCAGAAGCCGCCGGCAAAGCGGCCGAACGCTGCGACCACGCGCGGGTCGAGCTTGAACCCCGGGGTATCAGGGGCCTGGAAGTGTTGGATTGTCATGGAGTTATCGTTGCCGGCTCAAGCCTGGATGGGGCGTATGCCTTGTCATCATAGTCAGCATTGTAGCGCCGCTGTGGTGCCGGCGGGGAGGCTATTGCCACGGTCCGGCTGAAGGCGGCATGAACGATAGCCCGACCCTGGCAGCCGAAGCGGCTTCTCATCCGTCGAACCTTGCTGCGCGACGCGGCGGCACGGCTCCCGACAGCTGTTTTGCATGGAGTGCCCTGCGTGACAGCCAGTGCCGTGCGATTCTGGCAATAGGGGGAGGGTGCACCAGTTGGGCACCATTTGCAGAGAGGCATCGATGTGCCGATGGATCGCCTACGTCGGAGACGCCGTTTACCTTGAGGACTTTGTCTCGCTGCCCCGCCAGTCGCTGGTGGCGCAGAGCCAGCGTGCCCGCGAATCCCGCACCGACGTGAACGGCGACGGCTTCGGCATCGGCTGGTTCGGCGAACGGGCGCGGCCCGGCATCTTCCGCGACATCCGCCCGGCCTGGAGCGACGAGAACCTGATCTCCATGGCCCACCAGATCCGCTCGCGCCTGTTCTTCGCGCACGTGCGCGCCTCCACCGGCACCGCGTCCACGCGCGCCAACTGCCACCCCTTCGCGGTCGGCCAGTGGCTGTTCATGCACAACGGACAGATCGGCGGCTATGCCCGCATCAAGCGCCGGCTCGAGCAGGAAATTCCCGACGAGCTTTTCGAGCACCGCCTCGGCACCACCGACAGCGAAGCGATCTTCCTGCTGCTGCTCGCCAACGGCCTCGAGCATGATCCCGATACCGCCCTGCAGCGCACGCTTGCCACCATCGAGCGGCACATGCGCGACGCCGGAGTCGCCGAGCCGCTGCGCTTCACGGCCGCCTACACCAAGGGCGACCGCATGCATGCGGTGCGCTATGCCACCGACGCCGAACCGCCCACGCTCTACACCCGCCAGCTTCCCGGCGGGCGCGGCATGCTCATCGTCTCGGAGCCCCTCGACGGCGTGCGCGAGGGCTGGACCGCAGTACCGTCGCAGCACGTCATCACCGCGACCGCCCAGGACATCACGCTCACCGCGTTGCCCGCCGCCACCCGCCTCGCGCAGGCGGCCTAGACGTCATCCTCCGCTTCGCGCGGGCTGCTTCGCGGATCGATCCACTGCTTCGCCAAGTACCCGAACCAGCTCACCGCGAGGAAGGCGGCTCGGGTCGCTTGCGAAGTTGCGCCCAGGCCCCGGCGAGCGGCCGGAAACGGAAGCGCACGGTGTGCCGGCCTGGCGACACGGCGACGGCACGGAAAAGGACGTTGGCGCGATGCATCCTGGCCGGCTTTCCGTCGACCTCGGCGAACCACCAGGGGTGCCACGGGTCATTGAGCACCACCCAGCCGCCGTCGGGGCTGTCCGCCTCCAGCACGACCTCGGTGTTGCGATAGCTCGTGATGCCGGCACGGCCGGGCCGGCGGGCGGTCGCGGCCTCGTCCCTCGGGACGGTCTCCAGCAGCACGGTCGTATGCAGGTCCACCTGCGGCCACACGCCGTCGGTCAACATGCGCTCGAAGTCGGCCGTCCGCGCATCGGCGGCGAACAACACGCGGGGAAAGGCTTGCGTGTTCTCATAGATGAATCCGTCGGTCGTACGCGCCAGCGGCGGAATGCTGCCAGCCTGCAGCTTGGGGTCTATGGTCTCGATCGGCACTCCCGTCACGATGAAGCGCAGCCCAAGCAAGTCGGCGAGCGTCGAGCGGTAGGACGGGAAGAGGGCTGAAAACCGGCGCTGGTCGGGAAGCCCCACATGATCGTCGGCGCCGGTCGCGCGGCTGTAGAGCGAAAGCCGCAACGGGTTGTAGCCCAGCGTGTTCTCGAGCCCGTGTGCCAAGCTGGCATTGGGCCAGTGAAAGCCGAGCCCGGCGAACTCGACACGGTCGCGGCGCTGGGCGTCGGCGACGACCTTGGATTTGAGGATGGCAATGGTCGCGTTGTTGGTGCCGGGCTCCAGCACGTCGTAGTGTGACGGCGGCAGCGCAGTGGAGGAGGAGGGGCCGTTGTTGTAGGCGAGGTCGACTACCGTCACGCCAGCGAGCACGGACGCCACCAGCATCGGATTTAATGCCGCATGCGGCGCCCCCCAGACCAAGGACGAGGATGCCGCCGCGAACGCCGCGAGCGCCACGAGAACAGGCAGGGTCAGCAGCGGCACGCGGCCGAGCCACGAGCCGAGCCCGAGGGCCACAAGGAACGCGAGCGCCAGGACGCAGCCGGCGACGAGAGCCGGCGCATACGCGGCGAACCTGCGGGACCGCGTGAAAAGGCAATGCGCGCCATATCCGGCCAGAATTGCTCCCAGCGCGCCGACAAGAAACGTCGCATCGGCCGGCCGGCGATAGAGGCTGACACCCGGCAGGATCGTATAGAGCACGCGGAACACCGGCGTGTACCAGCCGAGCGCGTACAGCAGCGCCAAGAGAGCTGCCAGTGTGAAGAAGCGGATATCGCGCGCCCACAATTGTCCCCGCAGCGCGGCCAAGGCGAGGGCGAGGAGCGGCAGAGCGCCGATATAGAGGACGCCCACATTCTGGGCGATGAAGAGGTCAGTGCCTTGCCAGGCGAAGCTCGGTGGACCCCAGTAGTCCTCCATGCGCCCCGATGCGCCGAATGCGTCCGGCATGACGAGCGTCAGCAGCAGGGCCGGATGCAGCGACCCGCGCCCGGCGCCGACGTGGTCGATCGATGGGCGGTTCGATTCCCCGACGAGCAGCACGGTCAACAGGACAGGCACTGCGATGAGAGCGAGCGCCGTGCCGACACCAGCCGCCATCGGCAGCGCGCTCGCGCGCATTGCAGTGAGCGGTCGCTCGGCCGTCAACAGCCGCCAGGCGGCGAGCGCAGCCAGAAAGTACATGGCGAGCAGCGCCACCTGATCGCGCCCGAGCACGATCGCCGCGGCGACAACGCCGGCGGCAATACCGTAGAGGAGCGAGCGGCGGGCCAGCGCCCGGTCGAGGCACAGCATAGTGATGGGCAGATAGGCGAGGCTCAGGACCTGACCGACATGCTGGATGCGCCAGGCCATCGACGCCCCGTAGCAAAACGCCAGCGCCGCGATGAGGCCGCCCGCCCAGTGCCATCCCTGGTCGCGGAACCACAGCATCAGTGCGAGACCGCCCAGCGCCACCATCATCAGCAATGCCGTGTCGACAGCCCAAAGGCTCGGTGCGCCGTCGAGCAGCGCCAAGACAAGGAACGGCGGCGAGAAGATCATCGCCTGCGGGTCGGCAACCTGCGGATGGCCGCTGAAGACGAACGGCGCCCAGGCCGGCGACTCGCCCCGCGCCAGGCTCTGCGCCAGGAACTGGACCTGTGGCTGGAAGTGGGCCTTCGCATCCCAAGGGATCGTCACGCGGCCTGACAGCCACGGCCAGCCGATCACGAGCGCTGCCAGCACGAACAGCGCCACGGCGAACGTCATCGGCTGCGCCGCAGCAATCGCCAAATGTCGTTGGGTGCCAGGCAGGTGGTTGTTGTCGGCCGGCGTATGCAAGGCGTTTCCCAAGGATGAGCTCGCAGCGCCACGACCGGACCGGCTTGCGCCTCCCGCATCGGATTGTCGCCTTCCGCGTGATCCAACCCGGCCGCAAATCGTATATAGACCTCAACTTGGGCGAAGGGCAGGCTCGACGAACGTCATACATCGAACCGACAGGGGATAGCCATGGAGGACAAGGATACCCGGATCGCCGGCAGTCAAGGATCCGGCAGCGGGCCCTACAGCACGGCCGCCCGCCGCTTCCACTGGTGGACGGTGCTGCTCGTGGCCGTCCAGATCCCGGTCGGCCTGTTCATGGTGCGCTACGGCGCTGCCACCAACTTCGCCCCCCCGACCGGGCAACTCTATGATCTCCACAAGGTTGCCGGGCTCGTCATCCTGCTGCTGATGATCGCCCGTCTCATCTACCGGTTCGCCCACGGCGCCCCAACCGACGAGCCAACGCTCAAACCATGGGAGAGGATCGTCAGCCACATCACGCACTGGGCGATCTATGCGCTGCTGATCATCGTGCCGCTGCTCGGCTGGCTCGCCATCTCCTATTACGGACCATTCGAGCCCTTCGGCATCAAGCTGCCGGCGCTGGCATCCCAGGACGACGCCAAGGCCACGCAGGTTTTCTTCCTGCACATGATGGCAGCCTATGCGCTGATCGTGCTTGTCGGTATGCACGTGGGCGGTGCGCTGATGCACTACGTGATCCGCAAGGACGGTGTGCTTGCGCGCATGTGGGTCCGTGCCGGCCGGTTGTCGTAGGACAATGGTCGCCGCCGCTGCAGATAACCTTCGGAACCGAAAGCTGCGCGCCGGGTTGACACTCCGCGCGCGAAGGCGCATTTACGCGGGGTCGCGAGCGAGCCGCGGCAAATCTCTCTGGAGATGAGTGAAACCCATGTCTAGCGACAGTCCAAGTAGGACCGAGCCCTTGCTGGTTGCGGTGGCCTGAGCGCTAGCTTCGGCTCACTCCGCGACCGGCTTCGGCTCGGTCGAAAGGGAAGTGAGCCATGAACTCCGAAATCCGCTATCTCGCCCAGCAGCTCCTGCACGGGGGTCTGGGTCCGTTGAGTGAGCGCGAGCGCCGCGTCATCGCCCGCGTGGCTCGGCGCGTGCATACCGCCCGCGACGTCAACCAGGTGTTCGAGCAGAACCTGAGTTTCGGCGACCGCCTCGCCGACAAGGTCGCGATCGTAGCCGGCTCGTGGCGGTTCATCATCAGCTTCTGCGCCTTCCTTGCCGCGTGGGCGCTGCTCAACGTGCTGGTCCTGGTCCAGTGGGCGTTCGATCCCTATCCCTTCATCTTCCTGAACCTTCTGCTTTCCATGCTGGCGGCCCTGCAGGCACCGATCATCATGATGAGCCAGAACCGGCAGGCGGCGAAGGATCGGGTGGCCGCCTCGCTCGACTACGAGGTCAACGTCAAGGCGGAGTCGGCGATCGCGGAGCTGCACGACAAGGTCGACCGCCTGACGCAACTCGTCGCCGAGCTGGTGGAGGCGACGGAGCTCGGTCCGCGCCTCGTCGTCACCGGCGGCGATAGCGTAGTGCTGCACGAGGCCGCCGCCGCGCCCGCATAAGCGGCGTGCCACGGGCACGACCTACTGTGCCGGTGGCAAGGCCAGGGTGTCGGCGTGTCCGACCGTCGCCTCGGTGCGTGCGAGCGCGCGCCAGGAAGCGACAGTCGGCGCGTCGACGATCCCTGTCTCGGCCACCGCATCGGCAAAACCCGTCGCGAGCTCGCCGGTCAGCGCCTCGTCGCCGGCCCCGAGCCGCCACGCGCTGTCGCCTTCCGACACGGCATAACCGAGGCCGCTGAAGGCCTCGGCCAATGCGTCCGGCGCCTCCGGGCCGGCGGCCGGGCCGAAACCCTTGTCGCGCATCTGGTGGACATGGAAGGCGTCCACCATCTGCGGGTCAGCCTCGTGCTCCGGGCTCCAGCGCTGGTCGCCGTCGTAAGTGAGGACGGTGTAGAAAACCGCCTTGCGCGCCGCGACGGCGGAGGCGAACCTGGCAATGAAATCCGCCGCCACCAGATCGAACAGCGCCGACGCCGTCACAAGGTTCACGCCCGGCCCCAGCGCCGACTCGAGGTCACGGGCGATATCGGCGGTCCGGAACTCAACGATGATGCGCTTGGCGCCCTTGAACAGGACGAGCCTGCCGTCCTTCCAGTCGGAGCCGTCGGCCCACGCCGCAAGCCGCTCGCCGGCAGCCTCGAGCAGTGCCCCGTCGTAATCGACGAGGGTCCATTGCTGTTCGGGGCCCAGCAGGGGGGCGGTAGCGCGCAGATTGGAGCCGGTGCCGCAGCCAAGGTCCACCACCGTGACGGGGCGCCAGCCATCGAAATGCCGCGCCAGCGCATGCTCGAGCTTGCGGTTTCGGGAGCGGTGGTCCGCCGGCTCGCGCCGATCGAGCCATGCCGCGCTGAAGCCACTCACCGTGCAGCCTCCCTTGCTACCGCCTCGATGACGCCGGCGATGATGCGGGCCGTATCCTCCCAGCGCGGCAGCTTCTGCGCCGCTGCCCATGACGCGTCGGACATGTGGCGGCGCAGACCGGCGTCGTCGATGAGGCGGCCGACCGCTGCGGTCAGCGCACCCTGATCGCCGGGCGGCACCTTGATCGCCGCTGCGTCGGGCACCGTCTCGGCGGCTGCCCCGCCCGTCGTGCAAACGATCGGCAGTCCGCGCGCCGTCGCCTCCGCCAGCACCATGCCGTAACCCTCGTAGAGCGAAGGCATGAGAAATGCGTCCGCCGCCGCATACAGCTCCGCCAGGCGCTCCTGGCTCACCGGGCCGAGCATCGCGATGCGCTCGCCGAGCCCCGTTTCCTCCACGGCGGTGCGAAGCGCACCGAGAGCCTCCGTACTGCGATCGCAGGGACCGGCCAGCGTGAGATGCCAGGCTCGATCGCGCAGCGGTGCCAAGGCCCACACCAGGACGTCGTAGGCCTTGCGCGGCACGATTGCTCCGACGGCGAGAAGTTGCAGCGGCCTGCCCGACGAGCCTGTTGCCCGAGGGGCCGGCTCGGTGCCGGGCTCCGCGATGGTGACCTTGTCGCGGGGCACCGCGAAATCCTCGATGAGCGTGCGCGCCGTCACGCGGCTCGTGACGACGACCCGCCCGGCCAACCGGAGAGCTGCCGTTTCCAGGTCACGCAGCGTCCGCTGCCGATCCGCCGACAGACCCGCCTCCAGGCACAGCGGATGATGCACCAGCGCGACGATGGGAGATCGCGCGCGCCGGATGATGTCAGCGGGCATCGCGCCGTAGGCGAGCCCATCGACCATGAGCACCGCATCCGCATCGACGGCTTCGAGGCGCCGTGCCGTCGTCTCCAGATCCCTCGCAGGAGGGTCGGGGAACGAGCCGGGCAATTCAACGTGCTGTGCGTCTATTCCGCAGCCCGGCAGCAGCGCCAGCACGCGCCTGTCGTAAGTGTAGCCGCCGGTCGGCAAATCGATGTCGCCCGGAATCGCGAATGCCGCGAGGATCATGGCGCTCTGTCATCCCGGCCGCAGCGCGTCAGCGAGTAGGTTGGGTCGAGCGTCAGCGAAGACCCAACACAGGCCGAAGTCCCTGGCGTTGGGTCTGCGCTTCGCTTGACCCAACCTACATGCTCGGCCATCACACCGGCCCCTCGAACCACGCCCGCGCCAGATCGGTCTCGTGGAGGGTGACGCGGATCTTGGCGAGCCCCTTGCCATCCTCGCCGAGTGCGCCGTCCTTGGCGGCCTCGGCCATCGCGTCGAACACGTAGCGGCACAGGAACTCGGTGGTGGTGAGCTTGCCCTTGAATTGCGCAAGCTCATCCAGGTTTTTGTAGGCCAGAGGCTTCAGCGTCCTGTTGAGCACGTCCAGCGCTGCGCCGATGTCCACCACGACGTTCTGCTTCGTCAGCTTCTCGCGATAGAAGGCCACGTCCACCACGAACGTGGCGCCGTGCATGCCCTGCGCCGGCCCGAAGAACGGATCGGGCAGGCTATGGGCGATCATGATCCGGTCGCGCACCTCGACGGCGTACATGCAAATCCTCCAGCTCGATCAAGCTTGCGGGTAACGGATGACGGGCGCCAGACCCCGGGCGCCGGAGCCCAGAATGCGCGGTAGCTCGCGCGGCGTGTCGCTAAAAGCGACCTCCTCGGCCACCAGCGCATCGAGCCCGGGTATGTCAAGCAGCCGTGCGGCCATGTCCACCCGGCGGCGGTAGCTCCAGCGCGGCCGGCGACTCGTGGCAACGTGGCCGACCTGTGATGAAACGAGTTTCAGCCGGCGGCTGTGGAAGATGCCGCCGAGATCCGACTGCACGGGCTTGTCGCCATACCAGCTCATCTCGACGATGGTGCCCTCGAACCCCGCGCAATTGATGGCAGTGTTGAGGCCTGGCGACGTCGCGCTGGCATGGAAGGCGACATCCACATCGGCTGGTACGTCCTTGGGCAGGGCAAAACGCGCGCCCAGGGACTGGACGATCGCCGCACGCGATGCGTCCACATCGACAACAATCACCTCCGCACCCGGCAACCGCGCAGACAGTGCCGTCACCAGCAGGCCGACGACCCCGGCACCGACGATGACGATGCGATCGCCCGCGCCCGCGCCGCTGTCCCACAAGGCATTGAGCGCAGTTTCCATATTGGCCGTCAGTGTGGCCCGCCTCGCCGGCACGCCATCGGCCACCGGCACCAGCTGGGCCCCCGGCACCACAAATTGATCCTGGTGCGGATGCAGGCAGAACACTGTCTTGCCCAGGAGCTCGGCAGGCCCCTCCTCAACGATTCCGGTCGCGCAATAGCCGTATTTGACTGGGAAAGGAAACGCGCCCTCCTGGTTGGGCCCACGCATGCGCTCCCACTCGCTCTCGCCCACAGCCCCATGGAACACCAGCCGCTCGGTGCCGCGGCTGATGCCGCTGAACAGCGTGCGCACCGTCGCCTCGCCCGGCTTGGGCCGCGGTAAGGGCGCGGAGCGCAGCTCCGCGGCTCCCTTGGCCACGTACCAAAGCGAGCGGGCGATGCGGGTCTTGCCGGTCGACCGGCGCGTCATCATCTTACCCCCCGCGCCGCGGGCCAACTCTCAGGAATAAAGGTTGCATGAGCGACAGTCTCGATACCCCGTCTCCGGAGACGATGCCCGGGGCCGGCCTGACCCTTACGACACCGGCGGGCCTTCAGTCCATCGACACCCTGACACGCCGGCGCCAAATCATGTTCGCGCTCAACGTCGCCACCTACCTGGGCATGCTCGCGGTGGCCGCCCGCATCCTCGGCAGCGGTGGCTGGACCATGGTGGACGCCATCCTGTTTCTCTGCTTCGCCGCTGGCACCCCCTGGACGGTGCTCGGCTTCTGGAACGCGCTCATCGGCCTGTGGCTCCTGCATTTCCGCAAGGACGCGCTCGCCCGGGTGGCACCCTTCGCTCACGCTGGCGATGAGCCGACACCCCTGCGCATCACGACCGCCATCTTCATGACCCTGCGCAACGAGGACCCCGAGCGCGCCATCCTTCGGCTTCGGGCGGTCAAGGCCAGCGTGGACGCGACCGGCGAAGGCCGCGCCTTCAGCTATTTCGTGCTGAGCGACACCAACGATGCCACGGTCGCCGCAGCCGAGCAGCGCCTGATCGACGCCTGGAAGGCCGCCGATCCCGATCGCGACCGCATCGTCTACCGCCGCCGCACCGACAACACCGGTTTCAAGGCCGGCAACGTGCGTGACTTCTGCGCCCGCTGGGGCAGCGCCTACACCCTCATGCTGCCGCTCGACGCGGACAGCCTGATGTCCGGCGATCAGATCGTGCGTCTCGTGCGCATGATGCAGGCCTACCCCAAGATCGGCATCCTCCAGAGCCTCGTCGTCGGCATGCCGTCGACCAGCGCGTTCGCGCGCATCTTCCAGTTCGGCATGCGCCACGGCATGCGCTCCTACACCATGGGGCAGGCCTGGTGGGTGGGGGAGTGCGGTCCGTTCTGGGGCCACAACGCGCTGGTGCGCATCAAGCCGTTCTACGAGCAGTGCGACCTGCCGATGCTGCCGGGAAAACCGCCGCTCGGCGGGCATGTGCTCAGCCATGACCAGGTCGAGGCTACCCTGATGCGGCGCGCCGGCTACGAGGTGCGCGTGCTGCCCATCGAGCGCGGCAGCTGGGAGGAGAACCCGCCCACCATGCTCGAGTTCGCGCGCCGCGACGTGCGCTGGTGCCAGGGCAACATGCAGTATCTGAAACTGCTTAACCTGCCGGGCCTCTATCCCATGAGCCGCTTCCAGCTGGTCTGGGCAATCCTGATGTTCATCGGCATTCCTGCCTGGACGCTGATGATCGCCTTGCTGCCAGTCGCAGCCTGGGAGGCGCGCGATGTTACCGACTTTCCGGCGGGCCTCGCCATCGGCCTCTACATCACGTTCTTCACGATGTATCTCATGCCCAAGATCGCCGGGCTGTTGGACGCGATGCTGACACCCGGCGGCGTTGCCCGCTACGGCGGCTGGCTCCGGTTCCTCCCCAGCGCTGCCATCGAGCTTGTCTTTTCCTTCCTGCAGGGCGCCGTCTCCACCATCCGCACCTCGATCTTCATGGTCGGTCTGCTGTTCGGGAAATCGGTTGTCTGGGGCGGCCAGTCGCGCGACGCCCAGGGCCTTTCCTGGGCCACGGCTGCGGAAAGCCTGTGGCCGCAGACGCTGTTCGGCGTAGTCGTATGCAGCGCGCTTCTTGCCATCGCGCCGGCAGTTTTCTGGTGGAGCCTGCCGCTGACCGCCGGCTACCTGCTGGCCATCCCTTTCGCCGTGCTCACTGCCGAGCCCGGCCTCGGCCGACTCCTGCAACGCCTCGGCCTGTGCGGCATCCCTGAGGACTTCGCTGCCCCTGTTGAAGTGAAGGCGGTGATGGGCAAAGAAAAGCGACCGTGATAGGTTTCAACATGAACGAACGTGTTCGCGCCCTTGTCGAGGAAGCACGCAAGCTCACGTCCGAGGAGCGCCGCGAGCTGGTCGATCTGCTCGAGACGGAGTTGGCCGACGAAGGCACACCCGAAGAGATCGAGGCCGCGTGGCTGGAGGAAGTGGAACGGCGCATCGCCGCTGCGGAACGAGGTGACACGGCCTTTGTTGATGCGGACGAAGTGCTGTCACGAATGCGGCAGCTGATCCGTTAGTCGTGCGTGTTGTCTTCGCCCCCGAAGCGCGTGAAGAGATCTTGGAGGCAGCCGCTTATTACCGAGATCGATCGAGCCGCTCGGCGGAAAAATTCGGAGTCGACATAGCTCGCGCGATTGCCCTTCTGGCCGAGTTTCCCGGTGCTGGCTCTCCAATTTCGCGGAATGCGCGCCGTCTGCTTCTCAGGAAGTTCCCGTACCAATTCATCTATCGGGTGGAGGGTGAGAGCATCCGCGTGTATGCGGTTGCGCACCTGAAACGAAGGCCACGCTATTGGAGGAGGCAGCTCCCCTAGTTGCCATGGCACCTGAACAAGCAACTCGCGACAACATGCAATCCTGTTCTTCGATTGTGGCGCGTCTCAGCACCGACCCTGCGCTCGCCTCGCTGCGCCGCTCGCTCGATGTGTACTACGGGGACCCGGCTCGCGATGCGGCCATGGACGCGCTGTATGCTCGCTTCGTGAAGCCCGGCGATCTCGCCTTCGATATCGGCAGCCATGTCGGCGACCGCATCGGCAGCTTCCGCCGCCTTGGCGCGCGTGTCGTGGCACTGGAGCCGCAGCCGCTGTGCGCACGCGTTATTCGCGCCATCTACGCCGGCGACGCGGACGTCATCCTCATCGAGGCGGCTTGCGGGGAAAGCGCTGGCACGCTGACCTTGCGCATCAACTCGGCCAATCCCACCGTCTCCACCGCTTCGGCCGCGTTCCCGATAGCTGCAAAGGGCGCCGCGGGCTGGGAAGGCCAGGCATGGGACCAGGAGATACGAGTTCCCTGCACTACCCTCGACGTCCTGATCGCGCAATACGGCACACCCGCGTTCACCAAGATCGACGTGGAAGGCTTCGAGCACACGGCGCTCGCCGGCCTATCGCAGCCGCTGCCGGTGCTTTCCTTCGAGTTCACCACCATCCAGCGTGACGTGGCCCTGGCGTGCCTGGATCGGCTAGCCTCGCGCGGAGTCTACGGCTTCGACGTAGCGCTCGGCGAAAGCCAGGCACTTACCTTCGGCCACTGGCTATCGGCAACGGACATGGCCGCCCATCTCGCGGGCCTGCCGCATGAGGCAAACTCCGGTGACGTCTACTGTGTCCTGCAACGCTAGCTGCGCTCACCGACCAGGTTCCCTCCCCCGTCGTGCCGGAGGGGCGTCTTCGACACGACGTGGGGGAGGACCCGGGAGGGGGGGATTCCAGAATGTCGAAGATCGGGGTTCCCCCCACCCCTATCCCCTCCCCACAAGGGAGAGGGGACTTCGCGCGGCGCTCGCTGCAGCGGTACTGGCACTCTTGGCGGTGCTTGCAGCAACGCCACTTGCCGCCCAGCCGCTCGCCGTCGAGGTGACGAACACCAGCGAGCCCGTGCTGTGCGCGGAGAAGGACAACGTCACGGTCAATCTCACCTCCAGGGACGTGCGCGGCTTCCGCATCGAGGCGGCCCACCCCGCCTACGTCGGCACCATCCAGCGCGATAGCTTCGAAGCCGACTGGACCGGCTGCACGGCGCCAGGCGACCCCACGCCCGGCACGCCCCAGCCGCCCAGGCGCACCACGCTCTACGAGCAGATCGATTTCTGGGTGGTGGGCCTCACGTTCCAGAGCTTCTGGCGTCCTGCCACCACGACGGTCCGCATCGGCAATCGCGTCGAGAAGGGTATCCATCTCCTGCAGGTGTGGATGATCCGCCCGATGGGCGGCGAGGAGGTGCTGGTGCTGTACCCGCAAGACGGCTACTGGCGCCTGCGTCCCCTGGCCCCCGCCGGCCTGGCGCCGACGGCCTTCGGCTCATCGTTCCTGATCGGGCCGGTAGAAGTCGAAGGTCGTCCGATCGTCAAGATCAGGGAAGTCGCATTCGATCCGGCCGCGCGCACCTTCACGTTGGCGTTCGAGCGCGGCGGCGCGGCAACCGTGAAGATGTCCGCCACCGATCAGAACCGCAACGCTCTGGATGTCTCATTCGACAAGCCGGTCGACGGCCGCCCGTTCGCGGCGCTGCGCTCCATGTACGTCACCGACTTCAACAATGACGTCGCCCGCATCGCCGTCCGCGAGAAGGACGCCAAGGGCTGGCGCGAGGAGCCGATCCTGGCCTTCAAGCGCGCCCTAGCGACCGACGTCTGGGCCGGCCGTGTCTCTCCCTCCCGCCACAACACCAGCTCGCCTGACATGGTGTTCAAGGGATTTGCTGCCGGCAAATAACGGCTCGGTCCTCTCTCCCGGCCAAGCGGGGGCAGATTACCACCGCAGGTGCGTCATTGCCGCGACAGCCGGCGGCGTCCCGGGTGGCGCGAAGAGAGCGGCGAGCCGCGCCGGATCGATGGCGCCGTCCGCCAGCACCTCGTCGCAATGGATGCCGGCGGCCATGAACAACCCATCGACGCCCAGCCCGTGCGCCGACGCCAGATCGGTGCGCACTGCATCGCCGATGCCGAGGATGCGGGAGAGCCCGATCGCCCCGCCCCGGAGTTCGGCCGCCCGCTCGCGCGCCGTGCCGTAGGCCGCCGGATGCGGCTTGCCCGCCCAGAACACCTCGCCGCCACGGCGCTCGTACTCGGCGGCAATCGAGCCCGCGCACATCAGCCGCAAGGCCCCGACGTCCACCACCAGGTCCGGATTTGCGCACACGAATGGAAGCTTTCGTGCGACGCCCTCCTCGATCAGGCCGCGATAGTCGGCGACCGTCTCGTTGCGGTCGTCGCGCAACCCGGTGCAGACGATGGCCTCGGCTTCGGCGAGCGGCGCACTGGGCGCCGGCAGGCGAACGTAGAGCGCATAGTCGCGCTCGCTGGGACCAACCCAGTGCATGCGCCGATAGCCCCTCTCGGCGATATGGCGCAAAGCAATGTCGCCGGACGAGACGATGGCGTCCCAGGCATCGCGCCGCACGCCCGTCTTCTCCAGGACGCGCTCGACGCCGGACGCCGGGATCGGCGCATTGGAAACGAGGATCACCGTGCCGCCGCCCGCCCGGAACCGCGCCAGCGCCTCGCCCGCCTCCGGGTAGGCCTTGCGGCCATCGTGCACGACACCCCACACGTCGCAGAACACGGCGTCGTAGCGCGAGAGTAGCTCGCCGGCGTGGGCTATGATGGGCGGCGTCATGGAATTGGCCAACTGATCCATCCGTGATGGCGGAACGGCGCGCCACTTAGACCGACCGGGGGCGCAAAAACAACAGGCGAAATTGATGCAGCTCTCCTACGCACAGAACCTCGAGGACTATCATCTCGAGCTGATGTTTGCCGGCCAGGCCGCCGGCACCTACGTCGACGTGGGCGGCGGCCATCCCGTCGCCGACAATGTGTCGTTCTGGTTCTACCTCAAGGGCTGGCACGGGCTCATCGTCGAGCCGCAGCAGGGCCTCGCCGGCCTTTACGCCCACGTGCGCCCGCGCGACCGCACTGCCTGCTGTCTTGCCGGCCGCGCCGAGGGCGAGGCGGAGTTTCATGTGGTCGAAAAGCTGCACGGCTTCTCCTCGACCGTGCGCCAGCATGCCGAAGGTGCGGGCCAGTTCGGTGCCGGCTTCAAGACCGTGATGAAGCCCGTGCGCCCGCTCTCGGTCCTGATCGATGAAGCGGGCCTGCGCGAAATCGACTTTCTCAAGATCGACGTCGAGGGCGCGGAGGCCGAGGTGCTGGCCGGCATGGATTTCACGCGTCACCGGCCGCGCGTCGTGCTGGCAGAGGCCGTCGTCCCGGGCAGCATGGACGACGCGTCCACCGGGTGGGAGGGCGCGCTGACGAGCCGCGGGTACCGCTTCGCGTTCTTCGACCGTCTCAATCGCTTCTACGTTGCCGAGGAAGCCGGCGACCTCGCCGCCCGTCTCCCCAACGAGCCCGCGCCCTGGGACCGGGTGGGACATCTGTGGGACTGCGGGCGTGCCTGCGATCGCCCCGATCACCCCGACCATAGACTGGCGCTGGCACTGCAGCAGGGCTTCTTCGCCCTGCTCCCGACCCTCGACCCCGCCCTGCTCGCCGGCATTGTCGAGCGCGGGCTGGAGGCAGGCAAGACAGGGGCTTTCTCCCCCACAGTCGCGCAGATGCTGCGGGGCACGGCCGAGCTGCCCCGCGCGCCGTCGGCGGCTCCTGACCTGCCCGCCCTGCTCGCCAGCGACGAGCTGCGCGCCGCCCTCGGCCGCATCGCCTGCATGTATGATGGCGGCCATCTGCTGGAGTAGCCGCCATGTTCTTTCCTGGCTTCACGCTCGATCACGTCGCGGTCCGTGACGGGACGATCCGCCTGCGCCGCGGTGGTTCGGGCCCGCCGCTCCTGCTACTGCACGGCAATCCGCAGACGCACGCCATGTGGCATGGCGTGGCGCCGAAGCTCGCGGAGCACTTCACGGTGATCTGCCCGGACCTGCGCGGGTACGGCGGCTCGCTGAAGCCCGAGGCGACGCCCGATCACGCGCCCTATGCCAAGAAGGCGATGGCCCGCGACATGACCGAGGTGATGGAGCACTTCGGCCATCGCCGGTTCCTTGTCGGCAGCCACGACCGGGGCGCGCGGGTATCGCACCGGCTGGCGATCGATTTCCCCGAGCGCGTCGAGAAGCTCGCCGTGCTCGACATCGTCCCCACCATCGAGCATTTCGAGCGCGCCGACATGGCGTTCGCCATGGGGTACTATCACTGGTTCTGGTTCGCGCAGCCGCATCCGTTTCCGGAGAACGTCATCTGCGCGGCGCCTGAGGCGTGGTTCAAAGCGCACACCTCGCGCGAGCCCAAGCAGGACAGCTTCTTCCACCCAGCGGCGCTGGCGGACTACCTGACCGCCGCCCGCAACCCCGACATGATCCGCGGCATGTGCGAGGACTACCGCGCCGCCGCCAGCATCGATCTCGACCACGACCGCGCCAGCCGCGCCGCGGGACAAAAGGTGGAGTGCCCCATGCTGGTGCTGTGGGGATCGAAGGGCAAGATCGGCCAGTGGTACGACGCGCTTGCGATCTGGCGGCAATACTGCAGCGCGGAGGTCACCGGCGGCGCGCTCGACACCGGCCACTACCTGGCGGAGGAGGCGCCAGACGCGGTCGCCGCGCGGCTGCTCGCCTTCTTCCGTTGACGGAGACCACAGGCGCGGAGCGCTATTCGGCCGCCCCATGCGATCCCTGGTGATGCCGCGGCTTCTGCAGCAGCCAGCCCGAGAGCATGACGATGATCACGCCGATTGTCGCCGCGCTGTAGAGCACCACGCTCGTCGCCTTGATGCCGAGCGAGGTGTCCGGCGCCGGCGCCACGAGAGCGGGATTCCAGGCCTGCATCTGCAGGAGCGCGATTCTATCGCTGACCATCAACTCGCCGGCGATCCAGCCCAGCAGCGCCGCCCCGACCCAAACCAACACGGGATAGCGCGTCAGTAGCGTCACGATCAGCGTCGCCCCGAACACGACGAGCGGAATGCTGATCAGCAGGCCGATGACGATAAGCCAGATCTGCAGCTCGGGCGGAGCGCTCTTGGCGGCACCCGCGATCGCCAGGACGTTGTCGAGGCTCATGACAATGTCGGCGATGGCCACGATTTTCACCGCTTCGAACAGCGAGCCGCCTGCGGCGACGCTGTCCTCGCTGGCCTCCTCGGCGATCAGCAGCTTGATGGCGATCCAGAACAGCAAGATGCCGCCGATCAGCTGAAGCCACGGCACATCCAGAAGGTACTGGATCACCACGGTGAAGATGACGCGCAACAGCACTGCGGCGCCGGCGCCCAAGATGATTCCCATCATCCTCTGGCGAGCTGGCAGCGCCCGGCACGCCAGCGCGATCACCACGGCATTGTCGCCGGAAAGTACGATATTGATGCCGATGATCCTGAGGATTGCGAGCGCTGTTCCGGCGTTGTCGCCGAATACCGCATTGATCCATTGCAGCCCCTGATCACTCAGGCTTGCAAGATCGCCCATTGAGATGCTTCCTCGCTCCTCGTCGGCCCCGGGTACGCCTGATACGCAGAGTTGAACGTGCCCCAGACCCTAGCCGGCCCAAAGGAGGGACGTCCCCCGAGCGCCCGCAATGGCATGCCACGGCAAGTCATTGCGCGAATATGATGTCCCGTCGCCGGACATAGCAAGCAAAGGCTCACGGGGGTAGGAATGCCCTCCAAAGCGCCCGAACACAACGCGACAATGACGCCGAGCTAGGCCGTCGATCGACGAGACGTCGGGTGCTGAGGCATATGGTATGCCAACTGCCAGAGCCGTGCGCAACATCTAGATTCCTGGCGCCAGCCTGGCCGGGGTTGGGCAATGCCCTCACTGCTCCAACAACGCAGCAGACGGCGACGAATGGCCCGCCTGTGCCAGGTTGCATTCCATCCGGTAAGGTGCACGCCTAGAACCAGTTCCGGAGACCAGTGCCGCAATGACCAAGCTTCCGCAAGCAGTCCCCAACGTCCAGGCGGACAACGACCGCGTCCGCGTCACCGAATGGCGCTTCGCGCCAGGTGCGGAAACCGGAGAGCACGTGCACCAGATGGACTATGTGGTGGTGCCTCTCGCCGATGGTCAGCTGAAGATCGTCTCGCCGCAGGGCGAGGAAACCTTCGTCCCCCTCAAGGCTGGCGCATCGTATTTTCGCAAGGCCGGGGTGCACCACAACGTCATCAACGCGAACGCCTTCGACTACGCCTTCGTCGAGATCGAGCTGAAGAAATGAGGATGGAGCGCGTGCGCGTCCCCGCCTCAATCCAAGACCGTCGAGGCCGCCCCATGACCGACACCACGCCCGCTGACGGCCGCATCACCACCGAGCGCCTCGACCGCGTGCTAGCCGTCGGCATCGACCGACCCCGGAAGCTCAACGGTTTCTCGCCCAAGATGCTGGTGGAGCTGGCCGCGGCGTTCACCGAGCTCGAGCGCGACCAGGAAGCCTGGGTCGGCGTGCTTTTCGCGCAGGGCGCCAATTTCACGGCCGGCCTCGAGCTCGACAAGGTGGCGCCCATCATGCGCGAGCGCGGCTCCGTCTTTCCGGTGGGCATGGTCGACCCCCTGTCGCTGAAACCGCCAATCCGCACCAAGCCGCTCGTCTGCGCGGTGCAGGGCATCTGCTTCACGCTCGGGATCGAGTTGATGCTGGCCGCCGACATCGTCATCGCCGCGGACGACTGCCGCTTTGCGCAGGTCGAGGTAAAGCGCGGCATCATGCCCTCGGGCGGTGCCACCATTCGCATGGTGGAGCGGGCCGGCTGGGGCAATGCGCAACGCTACCTGCTGACCGGCGACGAGTTCGGCTCCGCGGAGGCGCTGCGCTTGGGCTTCGTGCAGGAGGTCGTGCCCGCCGGCAGGCAGATAGAACGCGCACTCGAGATTGCGGCCGTCATCGCCGGACAGGCGCCGCTGGCGGTACGCGCCTCGCTTGCCTCCTCGCGCGCGGCCATCGACCATGGCCCGCATGCTGCCATTCGCGAGTTCAACGCGCAGCAAGCCCGCTTGATGGCGACGGAGGACGCGGCCGAGGGCGTGCGCTCCTTCATCGAGCGTCGCGAAGGAAAATTCACCGGTCGTTGACCGACCCTACCGCAAGCCGTCGCCTGCCTCAATCAGCCGCAGCCCTCAATGAAGGCCGCCGGCTCGCTATGGCCTGTCGACTTTGCGCCGCAACCAAGCGACCGCCGCCTCTGCCGTCGCGAACATCATCCTGGGCTGCAGCACATGGTCAAGGTAGACCAACCATCCACCACCATGGTTGAGGACCGCGATCGTACGACCGCGATAGGTGTCAGCCCAGAAGCTCTCCGCTTGATCGATTGCCTGCATTGTCTTGCCTCATGATCACCCACAATTTGATCATCTGCGACGCTCACTTAACGGAGCACCTAATTTCAGGAAGAAACGCAGCGAGTATTATGCTGTTCCCGTTCGCGCTCTTTGGCTAGCCCCAACTGGGTCCGGAGGTGCACGTCGACCGGAACGCGGGGCCAGCTTGCAACAGTCAGCCGACCCGGCGGGCTTCCCTGCGGACGGCCCGCAAATCTGCCCGGCCCATGCTGGGGCTTGCGCGATGCAAAGGGATCGGCTTCACAATTTCCCCTAAAGCAAGCTCGATTGGGGAGGGAGTGCCACCGTGCCCGCACGCATTGATGCCGCCGTCAATTTCGATGACCTGCGCAAGCTGGCCAAGCGCCGGCTGCCCAAGATCGCCTACGACTTTATCGAAGGCGGTCTCGAGGATGAGCGCGGAGTGGAACGCAACTACGACGCATTCAGCCAGTACCAGCTCGTGCCCCGCTACTGCGTCGACGTGAATGCGCGCGACCAGAGCACGGTTTTGTTCGGCAAGACCTACGCGAGCCCCGTGGGCATCGCCCCGACGGGGCTCGCCGGTCTCTTCCGGCGCGGCGGCGACCTGATGCTGGCGGAAGCCGCCAAGGCCGCCAACGTGCCGTTCATCATGTCGGGCTCCAGCACGGGGCTGATCGAGGACCTCGGCAAGCTGGCACCCGAGCACGGCTGGTACCAGCTCTATGTCGCCCGCGACCGCAGCATCTCCGAGGACATGGTGCGGCGCGCCCGCGATGCCGGCCTCTCCACGCTCGTCATCACTGTCGACGTGCCGATCAACTCCAAGCGCGAGCGCAACATCAGGAACGGCTTCACCCGCCCGCTGAAGCTCACTCTCAAGACGAAGCTCGAGGCCTGCCTGCATCCGGAGTGGATGGCGGAATACCTGCGCCTCGGCATGCCGACGCTGGTCAACTGGCAGCGCTACGCACCGCCGGGCGCCTCGGCCGCCGAGGTGGCGGACTTCGCCTCCTCGCAGACGCCCTCGCCGGTGCTGTGGCAGGACGTGGAGACCTTTCGCCGACTGTGGCCGGGACAGCTCGTGCTGAAGGGTGTCATGCATCCCGACGATGCGACGCGGGCCGCCGCGATGGGCGTCGACGGCGTCATGGTGTCGAACCACGGCGGGCGCCAGCTCGACCGGGCACCCTCGCCGATCGAGGTGCTACCGGCGATCAGCGCCGCCGTTGGCGACAAGATGACGGTGATGTTCGACAGCGGCATCCGGCGCGGCTCGGACATCATCGTGGCGCTGTGCCTCGGCGCCAAGTTCGTGTTCGTCGGCCGGCATACGCTCTACGGCGTGGCTGCAGGGGGCGCGCCCGGCGCTGCGCGAGCCCTTTCAATCTTCCGCGACGAGATCGACCGTGCGCTGGCGCAGATGGGCGCCCCCGATATCAAGAGCCTCGGTCCGCAGTTCCTGATGTGGAAGGATCTCGACGACCTCAAGCGCAACGCGCGGCCCTGAAGCGGCGACGGCGGCTCTTTCCGCAAGCCTGGATTGCAAAAACCTCAGACTAGGAAAAGAGTTGCCTCGGTCCTTTACAGGCCGTTGATCAATATTTGCTACTCCTCCGGCCTGCGCCTGGGGGAATGCGAAGTATGTACCGCGTCTTCAATTGCCTGGTTGTCCAGCACGACTACCTTCTCGTCCTGCTGGCCGCAGCCATCTGCGCGGCCACGACGTTTACGTCCTTCAGCATCTACTCCCGGGTCGCCCAGGCTCAGAAGTCGATGCGTCTCAGCTGGCTGTTCCTCACCGGAGTATGTACGGCGAGCGGCATCTGGGCCACCCACTTCGTCGCCATGCTCGCTTATAGCGCCGGCGTGGAGACAGCCTACGACCCTCTGTTGACCGCGGGCTCTCTGTTTGTCGCCATCGTGGCGACGACGCTCGGGTATTTGGTGTGCTCTGGGCGGTCGCGAGCCGAGGTGGCGACCGGCGGGATCATCGTTGGCCTTGGCATCGGCCTGATGCACTTCACGGGCATGCGGGCCCTCGTCGTGCCCGGCACGGTCAAATGGGATGCGACGCTGGTCGTTGCCTCGCTCGTCATCGGTGCCGCGCTGGCGTCGGCCGCAACGACGGTATTCCATCGGCTGGACGGATTTCGCGCGATCGCGGCCGGCGCCGGGCTGCTTACGCTGGGGATTTGCGGGCTGCACTTCACGGCTATGGGCGCCGTCTCCATCGAGCCGGACCCGACCCTGCTTGTCACGGGCTTCACGGCCGACGCGGCGATCATGGCCCTCGCCATCGCCGGCCTGACCATCCTGGTCATGATAGCGGGTCTCGCAGCCGCAGTCATGGACCGACAGACGAGCCGGCACAGCGTGGAACGCATTCGCGAACTGGTGGATGCCGCAAGCGAAGGTATCATCATCGCCACCGACGGCGTCATCATCAATGCCAACCGTCGCATTACGGAATTGTGCGGAGCTGAGGACCTGCTCGGGCGCCGCGTGGGCGGTGATCTGCTCGAGGAGATGATCGTGCCGCCGCAGCGTGGCTCCGTGACGGTGGAGACGATGCTGAAGATCGCCGACGGTGGCGTCATTCCCGTCGAGGTCTTGTGCCAGACATTCCGCTCCGGAATACGCGGCAACGAGGTCTACGCCATTCGCGATCTCACCGAGCGGCGGCACAACGAAGCCAAGATCAACCACATGGCGCGCCATGACGCGCTTACCGACCTGCCCAATCGCATGCTTCTGGCAGAACGCCTCGATCAGGCCCTGATCCACGCAGGCAGGGAGGGCATGATCGCCGTGCTGTGCGTCGATCTCGACCGCTTCAAGGAGGTCAACGACTCGCTCGGCCACAGCGTCGGCGACACGCTGCTGAAGGCAGCGGCCGACCGGTTGCGCGGCTGCCTGCGCGAAACCGACACCATCGCGCGCATGGGTGGGGACGAATTCGTCATTCTGATGAGTGAAGCAATTCAGCTGGTCGAGGTGACAAGCCTGGCCACCCGTCTGATCGAGGCTGTAAGCGCACCCTTCCTGGTGCAAGATCATCAGATCTTGATCGGCGCCAGTGTCGGCATCGCCCTCTCGCCCAGCGATGGCAGCGAAGCCGAGCAGCTCCTCAAGAACGCTGACATTGCCCTCTACCGGGCCAAGAGCGAAGGTCGTGGCGCCTATCGCTTCTTCGAGAAGGGCATGGACTTGCGCATGCAGGCCCGGAGATCCCTCGAGATGGACCTGCGCAAGGCCCTGACCAACGGCGAATTTACGCTCCACTACCAGCCGGTTCACGACCTCAAAAGCAACGAGCTCTGCGGCTTCGAGGCCCTGCTGCGCTGGCAGCACCCGGAGCGAGGGATGGTGTCTCCGGGCGAGATCATCCCCTTGGCGGAGGAGACGGGCTTCATCGTACAGATCGGCGAGTGGGTTCTGCGCCAGGCCTGCGCGGAAGCAGCCAACTGGCCGCCACATCTGAAGATCGCGATCAATCTTTCGCCGCGGCAGTTCAAGAGCCGAAACCTGCTGCAGGCCGTCGTCAGCGCGATCGTTGCCTCCGGGATCAACCCCGGGCGGCTGGAACTCGAGATCACCGAGACGGTTCTGCTCCACGACAGCACGGCGACCCTGGAGCTGCTGCGCAAGCTGCAGGACTTCGGCGTCCGCATTGCGCTGGACGACTTCGGCACGGGCTATTCCTCGCTCAGCTACCTGCGCAGCTTCCCCTTCGACAAGATCAAGATCGACCAGTCGTTCGTTCGCGGCCTCTCCGACGGCAGTGCAGAGGCGGTGGCGATCGTGCGCGCGGTCACCCAGATGGGCTTGAGCCTCGGCATGTCGATTACGGCGGAGGGCGTCGAGACCGCCGAGCAGCTGGCCATCATCCGCGCGGAAGGCTGCGCCGAGGCTCAGGGCTACCTGTTCAACCCACCCGCACCGGCGCACGAGGTGACAAAGATGATCGCGGCCCAGCCCGGCTCCAAGGCCGAGGTGGATCGACTGGCTGAAGCCGCAGCGTAGCCGCACCAGTCTTCAGTGCGCCAACGTAAGTGCGAGCACCATCATGGCGCTCGCGCTCACCCATGAGCCAGCGATACGCGCGCCAATCCGCCACCGCTCGCCGCGCAGCGGGCCGGATGAAATCACCACCGCGAGCAGCAGGAACACGGCGCCGAAGAACGTGCCCGTCAGCGCGACGTTGGCCTGCGGTATCGAGATGCCGCCCGGCGATGAATCGAATGCGAGGGCGGCGCCGGCGATCGTGGCGAGAACGCATCCGGCAGGCAGGGGTAGCGGCCGTGCAAGTGCAACTAGAGCCCCGCTCATGGCCGCAGAAGCGAGCAGCACTTCGCCCGCCAAGATCGGAGCGACGGCCGCGATCAAGGCCGCAAAGCCTGTACCCAGCCCGGCGACATAGGATGCGATCGCAAGCCGGCGCATGGAGAATGCCTGTTGTCCGATCAGCAGCCCCAGGCCCAGCACGGCCAACGCATGCGCCGGCACCAGCAGCGGATGCAGGAGCCCTTCAGAAAAGCTTCGCGCACCTCCGGCGGCCTCGGCATCAACCGGCGCCAGCGCGAGCAGCGCCAACGTGAGGCCGGCCGCCGGCCTCACGCCAGGCGCCAGAGAAATGCCACGCCCGCGGCAGCGATTGCGGCCCCCGCTCCCCGCACGCCGATGCGACCCGCCGGCCAGCGCACGGTCAGCCCTAGGGCAATGCCGGCGAGGTGCAGCAGGCCGGTCGCCACGACGAACCCAACCGAATAGGCGACAGCATCGGCGCCCGGTGGAAGCTCGGCACCGTGCGCATAGCCATGGAAGATCGCGAAGACTCCCACCACCAGCGCCGCCACCCACAGCGGCGGCCGGGCCGCTGTCGCCACCATCATCCCCAGCACCACGGCCGAAACGGCAATGGCAACCTCCGCCCCCGGCAGCGGCAGCCCGAGAATCCCAAGCACGCCGCCGACGGCCATCACCAGCGGAAAGACGATCGGCAGCACGTAGATCGCGGGCGCGCCCAGGAACGCGCCCCACAGCCCCACTGCCACCATGGCCGCCACATGATCGGGCCCGAACAGCGGATGGCCGAAGCCGCCGACAAATCCGCCACCGAAGCTGCCGGTGTGCGCCGCCGCGACATTCGACGCCAGCATCCAGGTCAGCAGCGAGCAGAGGCCAAGCCGAAGTGGTCGCATCGTCACTCGTCCATGGACGCGCGCGCACGCAGCGTCTCGGTGTCGTAGTTCTCGCCGATCGACATGGCGCAGACGCGCGAGATGTGGGTGAACGGCAGCCCCGTCTCATCCGCCCACGTGTTGAACGCCGCCTGGATCTTGGCCATGTCCTTCTTGGAGGTCGGGTTCTCGGCGACGTCGAGCCCGGCATCGCGGAGGCAGGCGACGACGTCGTTGGAGGTGACGAAGCCGTCCCGGCCAATGAAGCGCAGGAAGTATTGTCCCGTCTTGCCGCCGAGCCGCGTACCACGCTTGGAGAGAAGTTCGAGCAGGCCGACCTGGTCGTCCTTCGGCCACGCGGCCAGAAACTTGCCGAAGCTGCCATGCTCGCTCGCGATATCCGCGACGAACCGCGCATTCTCCCGCACGGCCATGATCTTGGGCGCGTTGCGCACGATACGCTTGTCGCTGACCAGCCCCTCCCAGAACTCGTCCGGCTGCAGCAGCAGCGGACCTACCTGGAACTGAAGGAAGGCTGCCTCGAAGCCCGGCCACTTCTTCTCGATCACGCTCCACACGAAGCCGGAGGAGAAGATGCGCTTGGCCATCTCGGAGAGCACGCGGTCATCGCCCAGCCTCGCCAGCGCCTTGGGGGATTGCAGCTTCGGCAGCAGGGACTCCAGCACCGCCTCGCCGCCCTTTCGCTTGGCGGCCCGGGCCCGGATGGTCTTGAAGGCGATCATGGCGGTCTTCCCTCGCGTCAGGCGCCTCGTTCCAGCTTACAAGCGCCCGCCGTCCACCACGTAGTGCTGGCTGGTGATGGCGCCTGCCTCGTCGGACGCCAGGAACAACACGACACGGGCAATGTCCTCGGGCAACAGGTCGCGCTTGAGACACTGCCCCTCCATCAGCCGGGCATGGCCTTCGGGCGTGAGCCACAGCTTGCGCTGGCGCTCGGTCAGGATCCAGCCGGGCGCTATGGCATTGACGCGAATGTTGTAGCGCCCGTAGTCGCGGGCGAGGGAGCGCGTCAGGCCCAGCACGGCCGACTTGGCGGCCGTGTAGGCGACCATGCCGCCCTGCCCCATCATCCACGAGCCCGAGCCAAAATTGACAATGGCGCCGCCCCCGGCGGCCTTCATGTCCGGCAGCACAGCCTGAGTCGCGAAGAACTGATGCTTGAGGTTTACGGCGAAGCGCTCGTCCCAGTACTCGGGCGTAACCTCCTCGCTCTCGTGCCGGTCGTCACGCGCGGCATTGTTGATGAGAATGGTGATCGGCCCGAGCGCCCGGCGTGTGCTCGCGATCGCGCCACGCAGCGCTTCCGTATCGCGCACGTCGCAGTGCTCGAAATGGCATTGGCCGCCGAGCCTCGCAACACTCGACAGGACCTGCACGGCCGCGGCCTCGTCGATGTCTAGGAAACCCACTCTGGCCCTCTGGCGCGCGAAGCCCTCGACAACGGCGGCGCCGATGCCGCTGCCCCCGCCGGTCACGAACACCACGCGATCCGCGAGCGAGGGATAGATCGCCAGTTCCGCCATGCGCCTGCCTCCGCCGCGCCCCGTGGCCGTCGCCCGCAATCACCTTTTGGCGGCGATACTCTTGGGATCGAGCCCGCCCATCCGGCACACTTCCTTCCATTCCTCGGGCGTCACGGGCTGCACCGACAAGCGCGCAGTGCGTACGAGCGCCATGTCAGCCAGCTTCGGATTGGCCTTGGCCGCCGCCAGCGTCACAGGCTTGGGCACATCGCACACGGCGCGCACGTCGACGCATTTCCAGATGCCGGTCTCGTCTTTTGCATCGGGATGCGCCGTCGCGCAGACCTCGACGATGCCCACGACCCGCTTCTCCTCGCCGGTATGATAGAAGAAACCGAGGTCGCCCAGCTGCATGGCCTTCATGTTGTTGCGGGCCACGAAGTTGCGCACGCCGGTCCACGGCTCGCCCTTCCTCCCGCGCGACTTCTGCATATCCCAGGAGTGCTCCTCCGGCTCCGTCTTGAACAGCCAGTAGGAGGGCCCGGACTTAGCGCGAGGCTTCCCGACACCATCCGAGCTCGGCAGTTTCTGGGCTTTTCTGGGCATCAGGCACGCCTCCCGGGTCTCAGGAAGAGCCAGATCATTGCATGCCGGCTCATCTGGAGTCACCGCTGCCGTCAGCGGCCCACGCGATGCAGCTCGAAGGCCATCGCGCGATCGATGCCGTCAAACGTTCACTGAGAGGACCCCTGGGGGAACGCGCCGCCCGGTTCACCGTGGCGCCCGGACGACCTGACGATCAACGCGAGGCATCGCGCGGACAAAACGCACCGTGAGCCGCCGCAAATAGCTATCGCTGAATATCGTCAGGGCATTGGAAGATAGGCGCTGCGCCGTAACCGTTGGTCCAGCCCGTGACTTTGCAGTCTGCGGCAAGCGTGGGGGAGCCGGCACTCGCCAATGCCCACAGCGACAGCGCAACAACGAACATGGTTCTCATGGCCGCCTCTCCTGGCTGGCTGGCGGTGTTCAGGGGACATCCTGCCCTCCATCTGGGGGCGCTTCGCGCTGTGTGAAGCTACTCTCGCGCGATGTTGATGGACCGTGCGCAGCCAGACGACGGAGATTCCGGCCGAGTGGGCCAACAGGCAGAGCAACCCGGTCGGACCGGGCCGGTCGACCGAGGCTGCGGAACGCCCGGCGTGAGGTGCTTCTAGCCGGGCTGCCAGAACTCAGGTGAGCCGGTTGGGAGCGGGTCTGTCGGCGAGAACGGCGTCGATGCCGTCCAGCAGGATGCGGCCCATGGCGAGACGCGCCGTCAAAGTCGAACTGCCCTGATGAGGCTGCAGGAAGACGTTGCGAAGCTCGAGGTAACCGGAGTGAAGCCTTGGCTCGTGGTTGAACACGTCGAGGCCGGCAGCCGCGATCCGGCCGGAGCGGAGTGCAGCTATCAGCGCTTCGTCGTCGACAAGGTCGCCGCGCGCAATGTTCACAACGATGGAGTCCGGTGGCATCAGGCCAATCCTCGCATCGTTCAGCACTCCCTTCGTTTCCGGCGTGGACGGCGCGGCCAGCACCAGAACGTCGCTCGCAGCAAGGAGGCTCTCGACCGTGTGATGGTAGGTTGCTCCGTCCTCGAGCGGCGGTTCGAGCCGCCGGCGGTTATGATAGTGCACGTCCATGTCGAAGCCGCGGACGCGCCGGGCGATCGTGCGCCCGATGCGGCCCATCCCCAGGATACCGATGCGGCGGCCCGTCACCTCGATGCCGACGAGCTGAGTCGGCGTCCATCCGGTCCAACGACGGTCGTAGAGAAGACTTGTGCCCTCGTGCGCACGGCGGGCCGCGCCGAGCATCAACAGGACGGTCATTTCCGCAACAGAGTCGCTCAGCACGTCGGGGGTCGACAGCACGGCAATACCGCGCCGGCGCGCCGCATCGAGGTCAATGTGCTCGATGCCGACCGAGTACGTGGCAACAATCCGGAGCAAAGCCGGGAGCCGACCGACGGCCGCGGCATCGAGCCTGTCGGAGGCGGTGATGACGAGGATGTCGACGCCCTCGGCGGCGCGCTGCAGCTCGTCGGGCGTGAGGGTGCGGTCGAGCGGGTTGACCCGGACGTCATAGCGCTGCCGAAAATGCTCCAGCACCTGTTGCGGCAGCGCCCGCGTCACTGCCAACTTCCGCCGCGGCTGTACGTTCTTGTCGATCGTCATGATTTCCAGGATTTCCAGACCGTTGTTTGCACTGCGTCACCGCATCCGGCGACGCCGCCGCAACTTGCATCGTTTGCCGCCCTGCAACAACCACCAGCCGCCGACGCTGTCGGGGCCTGGAGGGCCAGAGGTTCAACCGGTAGTATCCGACCGGATCACGGGTCGAGCCTGACTTTGAAAGCCGCGGGCGCTCGGGCAGCCAAAATTCGCGGTCTCCTTGGGCATTGCCAATGATCCGCGCATGACGCTCAACTAACGCTCGATGACGTAGGGCTGCGGTGGGATGTCGCGCAGAGAGGTCGTCGCAAGCGACAGGCAGCAGGCTCCTGCCGACGCAGATTTGCGCTTGTGACGGCGGATTTATTGGGGGCGCTTCAGATGATGCGGGTTGCGGCTGCATTTCTTTGCCTGATGTTGCTGTCGTCCGGAGTGTTGGCGCAGGCCAAGATCGCATTGCTTATCGGCAACCAGGCGTACGATCCCTCCATCGGCGTCTTGAGGAACCCCTATAACGACATTGCGCTGGTTGGCGACGCCCTCAAGGGGAGCGGGTTCGAGGTGATGCCGCTCGTCAGGGACGCACGCCGCAGCACCATCCTTGGGGAGGTGCGCAAGTTGGTCCGCCGCCTGAATGCGGCGGGACCTGGCGCCGTCGGGTTCATGTACTACTCCGGCCATGGCGCCGCGGAAGCCGATACCGGCGTCAACTACCTCATACCGGTCAACGCGCGGGAGCCGGGATCGGCCGCCTTCTGGGATGAAAGCCTGAAGCTGGACGATGTCCTCAAGCTGCTCGAAGGGGCGTCAGCAGCGGCGAAGTTCGTCGTTTTCGATGCCTGCCGCAACGAGCTTCGGGTTCCTACGAAGAGCACCAGCAAGGGCTTTGTTCCAGTCACCGAGCAGCAGGGAATGTTCATTGCGTATGCGAGCGCAGCGGGCCGCACCGCGTCGGACGAGGGCGTTCGCGGGGGACCCTATGCGACTGCACTGGCGCGGGAGCTTGCCAAGCCTGGGCTCGATCATGTGAGCTTCTTCCAGAACGTGAAGGAATCGGTCTTCACCAGGACCGGCGGAGCCCAGCAGCCCTGGGAGAGCAACGGACTGTTTCGGCGTGTCTATCTCACCGGCGAGACCAGGCCCGGGCGCGACGTCTCACTCGACGGCATCGACCGCGACCAGGCTGCAACCTTCATACGCGAGACTGAGGATCAGGCGCGCCTGGAGGAGTTCATCCGGCAGTTCGGCGACACTCCGTTCGGGCCGATGGCGAGGGCGCGGCTGGAAGAGCTGAGGAAGCTAGGCAAGGCCACTCCGCCGACTGCTGCACGGCCCGAGTCCGATGGAGCGGCCGATTGCGAGCAATCCGAGGACTACGATCGTCGCATCCGTGGGTGCACGGAGTTCCTGCGCCGCAATCCGCAGCACTCGCGCGCCTACAACTACCGCGGCAACGCCTTTGCCAAGAAGGACGATGCGGTGAAGGCTATTGCCGACTACACGATGGCGATCGAGAACGATCCGAGATACGCCTCGGCCTACCTCAATCGCGCAATTGCTCTTGCGAGAACCGGCGCGTACACCAAGGCGGTCGCCGACTACAGCAAGGCGATCGAACTCGACCCGAGTCGAGCGGTGGCCTATAGGGGTCGGGCAACGGCCCTGCTGCGCTCGAACCGGAAGAACGAGGCGATGGCCGATTTCCGCAAGGCCCTGTCCATCGACCCGTCCGACCAGAGGAGCAAGGACGGCCTGCGGAGTCTCGGAGTAACGCGCTGAGCCGCGCCGGGCTGTCAGGTCGCGGCTCCCTTCAGCATCATGTCCGCCGCCTTCTCGCCGATCATGATCGAGGGAGCATTGGTGTTGCCCGATGTCAGCGTCGGCATGATCGAGGCGTCGGCGACGCGAAGCCCCTCGAGGCCGCGCACGCGCAACCGATCGTCGACGACAGCCGTCGCATCGGTGCCCATCCTGCAGGTCCCAACGGGGTGGTAGGTGGTCTCGCCCACGCGCTTGACCCAGTCGAGGATCTCATCATCCGTGGTCAGCGAGCCTCCGGGCCCAAGCTCGGTCACCTGCATACCCGCCATCGCCGGTGCGGTCATCACGGCGCGGGCGATGCGGACAGCGCGCACGGTGATCTCCGCATCGATCGACTCAGACAGGAAATTGAAGTTGATGGCGGGCGCCTTGCGCGGGTCTGCCGCGATGATGTGGATGTGCCCTTTGCTTTCCGGCCGAATAGCATGTGCGTAGCACGTCATGCCGGACCGGCGGGCGAGCCTTGGGCCCTTCGGCCCCGGCTCGGTGAGCATCGGCACCCAGCCCAACAGCGCATCCGGCGACTCCAGGCCCTCGCGCGTCCGCACGAAGGCGCGGATTGGGGCTGCGACCATGCCGAGCATGCCCGTGCCGGAGGTCAGATACCGCAGAGCCTGGCGCACAAGGCTCAGTCCGCGGCCGCGGTCGTTGAACGTGATGCCCTTTGCGCCGATGGCCCACCTGGTACGGGGTGCATAGTGGTCGCGCAGGCTCTCGCCGACGCCCGGCAGGGCATGGCGAACGTCAATCCCCAGATCGCGCAGGCGGTCGGGTTGACCGATGCCGGACAGCTCCAGCAGTTGCGGGGAGTTGATCGTGCCGGCGCTCACCACCACCTCGCGTCCCGCGCATGCTTCGTGGACGATGCTGTCGATGCGGTAGCGCACGCCAGTGCACCGCTTGCCGTCGAGCAGGAGGCTTTCGGTCAGCGCGCCGGTCTCGATGCGCAAATTCGTACGGCGGCGGATGGGGTCCAGATAGCAGCGCGCCGTGCTCATGCGGCGCCCGCCGGCAATCGTCGCCTGGCTCATGGCGATGCCATCCTGGCGGGCACCGTTGTAGTCAGGGTTGTGCTCGATCCCCACCTGGCCGGCCGCTTGAATCAACGCCTGATACAGCGGATCGTGTCCCTTGGGGTTCGTGACCCGGATAGGGCCGTCGCGGCCGCGAAACGCGTCGTCGCCGCCTTCGTAGGATTCCATGCGCTTGAAGAAGGGCAGGACGTCCCTGTAGCTCCAGCCCCGGTTGCCCATCTGCGCCCAGGTATCGAAGTCCTGGGCCTGCCCGCGCACGAACGCGTTGCCGTTGATCGCGCTGGAGCCGCCGAGCAGGCGCCCGCGCGGTACTGGCAGCTTGCGGCCGTTCGTGTTGGCCTCAGGCTCGGAGGCATAGCACCAATTCACCGCGGGATTCTGGATGAGCTTGGCGTAGCCGATCGGAATGCGGCTCCAGGGGTGGCTGGTGGGTCCCGCCTCCAACAGCAGGACCCTTGTACGCGGATCAGCCGACAGCCTGTTCGCGACGACCGCGCCTGCCGATCCGGCGCCGACGACAATGTAGTCGTAGGTTTGACGATCGCGTGCGCTCACGTGAACCTCCCCTGGCACCCGATGCGACGTAACGCAAACGGTCTCCGTCGTCCATGCGGGCCGACGCTCCGCAAGCGCCGGTCCGGGTTGCTCGTTTGCAGGGCGCCGGGGAATTCCGCGACAGGGCTTTCTACTCTACCATGCAGCCGCGGCGGGAAGGTCGCACGGGGCGCCGGCCGGGATCGTCACCGGCGGCGCAAGACAACTTTCATCACAACCGCGATCGGTCCGGCGGATGCCGTGGCCCTATCGGAGAGAACGCTACATGGCGAAGTCGCGCGATCACTTTCGGATCGGGACGGGAGCCGGATTTTCGGCGGACCGGCTCGATCCGGCGCTGGACCTTGCGAAGCGTGGCGCGCTCGACGTGCTGGTCATGGAGTGCCTGGGCGAGCGAACTGTAGCGTTCGCCCATCGCGACCGCATGGCCAATCCAGCACTCGGTTACAACTCGCACCTGGAGCGGCGCATGAAGGTGCTGCTCGCACCCTGCCTGGAAGCAGGCACCCGGATCATCACCAACATGGGAGCGGCGAACCCGCGCGCCGCCGCAGAGCGAACGCTCGATATCGCCCGTGCGCTCGGCCTACAAGGCCTCAGGATCGCCTGCATCGAAGGGGACGACGTGTCCCGGAGCGTGCCTCGCGATACGCCCATGATGGACGAGCCCGGCACGCTCGCCGACATCGACATACCGATCGTCGGCATGAACGCCTATCTCGGCGCCGACGCCATTCTGCCGGCGCTGGAAGCCGGAGCCGACGTCGTCATCGGCGGCCGCCTCGCCGACCCCTCCATGTTCCTGGCGCCGCTAGCGCATCGATTTGGATGGAGCGCTGAGGATACCGACCGCATGGGGGCCGGCAGCCTGGTCGGGCATCTCATGGAATGCGGGATGCAGATCACCGGCGGTTATTTTGCCGACCCCGGCTTCAAGGATGTGCCGGACCTGTCAAAGTGCGGCTACCCGATCGCGGAGGTGGCAGACGACGGCAGCGCCGTCATTACCAAGCTGCCCGGCACAGGCGGGCGCGTGAGCACTGCCACGGTGAAGGAGCAGCTCCTCTACGAGGTGCACGACCCGGCCCGCTACCTGACGCCCGATGTGACCGCCGATTTCAGCCGTGTCCGCGTCGATGCTGCAGGCGACGATCGCGTCCGCGTCTCCGGCGCCGCCGGCCGCACCCGCCCGACGCAGCTGAAGGTGACGGTCGGCTTCGATGCGGGCTTCCAGGGCGAAGCGGGGGTCAGTTATGCCGGGCCAGGCGCGCTGGAGCGCGGTCGACTGGCCGCCCAAATTGTCGGCGAGCGGCTTCGCAATGTGCACGGGTTCAATGGTCCCCTACGCATCAACGTGATCGGTGAAAGCTCGCTGTTCGCGAACGCGGAGACGCCGGCGGCCGACACGCAGGACGTGCGCCTGCACGTCGCCCTGCGCTCGCGCTCCAAGGAGGACGCCGAGACCATGCTGTGGGAGGTCGAGTCCCTGCTGTGTTGCGGTCCGGCGGGCGGAGGCGGCTTCCGCGGCGCCATTGCGCCGAGCGTCATGACGAAGTCGGTGCTGATCGACCGGCAGGCGGTCAAACCGAGTGTGGAGATGTTCGTGGCATGAGCGCGCCAAGAAAGAACGCCCGCCGGATCGTGCGCGACATCGCGCACGCACGCGCCGGCGACAAAGGCAACACATCAAGCGTCAACGTCTGGGTGTATGATCCGGCGGACTTCGAGCTGCTGAAGCGCACCGTCACCGCCGAGCGGCTGAAGCGGACATTTCCCAACGTCATTCGCGGCAAGGTGGAGCGCTACGTGCTGGAGAACCTGCATGGGCTCAACTTCGTGCTGCATGACGCCCTCGAGGGCGGCGTCAACAGCTCACTCAACCTGGACTCGCACGGGAAGTCCTGGAGCTATCTCATCCTCGGCCTCGAACTCGAGCTTGCGGACGCGCCTGGAGGCGCTGGCCGATAGGGGCCGACTCTGCCGTGTCCCGATCGCGACTCCCCTGTTGCGCATTTGCTGAGCAAACGAATTGCGATCGCGGGGGTTAATCCGCAACGACCGTTCTCCCAATCGCCTATTTTGCTGCAGGGCGACAATACAGGAGGTTGCTCGCCTCTCGATCCTAAGGGGGGAGTTAACGTATTGACTTGCCGAATAGCCAGAACGTTAATGGGCGTTCAGGGCACAAGGCTATAGCGTCACCGTGGTCAAGACAGTCGACGGCGGCAAATCCGAACGGCCGGGCATTCTGGGCGATATCGCGACTCGGCTGCAGGAAGGTCTGCGCGCAACTCTTCAGGCACTCGGACAGAGCCATGCCCAGCGCCTGGCTGCGATCGTCGAATCCTCCGACGATGCGATTGTGAGCGTCGATCTCGACGGGCTTGTCGCGACCTGGAACGGCGGCGCCGAGACCCTGTTTGGCTACGCGCCGGAAGAGGTGATCGGCAAACCCGTGGCGATGCTCATCCCGCCCGATCGCGAAGGCGAAGAAGTGGAACTGCTCGACCGCGTCCGAGCCGGGGAGCGTGTCGATCACTACCGGACCAAGCGTCGGCGCAAGGATGGCAGCTTGGTCGAGGTGTCGTTGTCCCTCTCCCCGATCAAGGATTCGGCAGGCTTAATCATCGGCGCATCGAAAATTGCCCGCGACGTGACGGAGTATGAACACGCGCTCAAATCGATCGCACGAAGAATGGAAGAGCAGGCGGCCCTCTACGAGTTCACCGACAGGCTGTTTCGGGCGAAGTCGGCAAGCGAGGTCTACGAGGCTGCGCTCGATGCGATCATACGCGCGCTCAGGTGCGAGCGGGCATCGATCCTGCTGTTCGACGAAACCGGCATCATGAAGTTTGTCGCATGGCGCGGCCTCTCGGATACCTATCGCCGCGCGGTCGAAGGCCATTCTCCCTGGACACGCGAGGCGAAGGACCCGCTGCCCCTGACCGTAGGCGACATAGATGCAGCAGACCTGGAGGCCGATCTGAAGTCTACAGTGAGAGGAGAAGGCATCGGTGCCCTCGCCTTCATTCCCCTTTCGATACGAGGCAGTCTCGCCGGCAAGTTCATGGCCTACTACTACGCAACTCATGTGTTCGGCGAAGAGGAGATTGCACTGGCTGTGACCATCGCCCGCCAGCTCGGGTTTGGCATTGAGAGAATGCGTGCGGAGGAGGAGCGCCGCAGCGCCGAGGAAGCAAGGGAGCTGCTGCTCGGCGAAAGCCGCCACCGCATCAAGAACACGCTCGCCACTGTACAGGCCCTTGCCGCACAGACGTTGAACGATAGCGGGCCCGATCAGAAGGCGGCGCTTCTGGCGCGGCTGCACGCGCTTGGCGAGGCGCACGATCTACTGACGACGCAGAACTGGGACCGGGCATTGCTTGCCGATCTTGTCGAACGTGCCCTCAGGCCCTTCAGGAACGAGCAAGCAGACCGCATCCTCGCCGAAGGCCCGCCGGTGTGGGTGTCCGCGAGCAATTCGCTGCTGCTGACCATGTGCCTGCACGAGCTTGCAACGAACGCTGCCAAATACGGCGCACTCTCCAACGGCAGGGGCCGTGTGCATGTCGGCTGGCAAGCGTCCAATGGACCCGACAAGAAGGTGAAATTGTTCTGGCGCGAAACCGGCGGACCCCTTGTCGCAAATCCGGTCCGGAAGGGATTCGGCTCCCGCCTTATCGAGACAAGCTTCGGCGGCCAGGGAGGAACAGCGGTCAACTACCGTCCGGAGGGATTGAAGTGCCTCCTCGAGCTCCGTCCGTGAGCACAAAAGTGTAGTCCGGCGTCGTAGCGCATTTCAAGAAGAGACGCCTCCGCCGCAGACGTGGATGGCGCGGGCGAACACGGCGCGCCAAGCGGCGCAACGCAGACATTGGTTAAGCAATCCCGGCGGGGCAAAATGCGTGCTGGCCCAGTTGTAGCCGTGGGGCCGAACGGCTAGGCCACATAGACGCGCGTCGCGCAGCAGTGATGGAGGCGACCAGGATGCAGGCGACGGAGCTTGGGGTTTCGCCATGAGACGCGACCCTGGAAGGATGTCCATCGCCATCCTTGCGGCGCTCGTCCTGACACTGCTCTGCGCCGGTTCGGCAGAGAGCGCAACACCGCCGAAGGGCAAGCGTGTCCTCATCGACTACGTGCTGCCTGACAACCCGGAGCACAAACCGCTGTACGACCTGCTTCGGCAGCATCAGGCCCTCGAACGCGTGCAGACATTGCTGGCGCCGATCCGCTGGCCACGTACGCTGCGGCTGGAAGTCAAGGGTTGCGACGGAGAGTCGAATGCCTGGTACGAGCAGGGCATCGTCACCGTCTGCTACGAGTACCTTGACGACCTTTGGCGCAGCGCCAACTCTCCGAAGCGACCGGACTACATTACGCGCGAACACGCCTTCGTCGGCCCGTTCATCGACGTCTTTCTGCACGAGGCCGGGCACGCCATGTTCGACCTGCTCAAGGTCCCCCTTCTGGGACGAGAGGAAGACGCAGCCGACCAGGTCGCCGCCTACCTGGTGTTGCAGTTGCCGAAGGAACAGAAGCGTGGACTGGTCCTGGGCAATGCCTACTCCTACGCGAGTGAATTGAAGGTGCGTCGCGCGCGCGACCTTTCCAAGCGGAGATTTGAGGTAGGGCGCCACATCGCCTTCGCGGACGAGCACGGCACGCCGGCGCAGCGGTTGTACAACCTCTTGTGCGTCGCATACGGGTCCAATGCGCGGTTGTTCGCCGATGTCGTGGAGAAGGGCTACCTGCCCAAGGAACGGGCCGAAGGGTGCCCGGACGAATACAAGCAGATCGACTTTGCCTATCGCAGGTTGATCTCTCCCCACATCGACGCTTGGCGCTGATGCCCTCTTTCCGGGTGGTAACCAGGGCCCGATTTGAAGTGCACGCAGTCTCCGAGGGGCAACGGTTCCCCCTCGCCCGCCCTTGCGCTCAGTTCCACAACAGGATTCCAACGGGACCCGCCAGCGACGCGGCGGCGAGACCTTGTCGGACGATGCCGCCACTTTGATCCGGGCGACCGCTGACGGGCGCAACAACATGAACCCTCGTGCCCTGAGGGCCGGTACGGATTCGAAGATCGCCGCCGAATTGACGCGCACGCGTCCTGATCCCGTAGATGCCAACCCCTGGTGTGAACTCCAGCCCATCCGACATACCTGCTACGCCACGACCATTGTCGGTGACTACCACATGCAACCGGCCGGAGAGCCAGCGCAGGTCAACGGAGACGTGCGAGGCGGACGCGTGACGATCGACGTTGGCCAACGCCTCCTGAACGATGCGGAAGAGCGAGCGCTGCATGTGGAGCGCCAGTCCGTCCACCTTCGGGTTCGATCTGAACCTGATGCGCAGGCCGGAACGGCCAGCATACCCGTCGATGTAGCGACGCGTGGTCGAGCGCAACCCATCGCCGTCGAGCCCTAGAGGATGCATCAAGTAGCTGAATGTGCGGAGCTCCTTCAGGGCCTCGGCCATGGAGGCCTCGATCTCGTGGCAGAGCTCGACCCGGTCGTCTTCCGAACCGCACCTGGACTTGAGAGTCATCAGATTGAGATTGGCCGCAACCAAGTGCTGCGCCGTCGAATCGTGCAATTCCTGAGCGATGCGCTGGCGCTCTTCCTCTTGAAGATTGACAAGGCGCTCTGCAAGCTTCTGCGCTTCCTGCTCCAGCATCTTGCGTTCAGTAATGTCCGCAACCACGCCAAAAAGCCGCGGTCGATGGTCCCAGTCGCTCAGTTCGTGCGTTCCATCGATCTGTAGCCAACGCAGCGAACCGCCTTTCTGTCGGATGCGGCACGCGATGTGCAGCTTGCTTCCATTGCGCAATGAATCGCGAAGCGCCTGCGCGACTGCCGCGGCGTCGTCGGGATGGATATACTCCTTGAGCAATTGCTGCTTGGTCAGACCGCCGTCGGCACGTGTACGCCCGAAGATCTCGTAAATGCGCTCGTTCATCCAAACTGTGCGATCGGCCTCGACGTCCCTTTCGAACACGCCGAGGGCCGCCGCGCACGTCGCCAGGCGCAGACGCGCCTCGCTTTGCGCAAGCGCCACCTCTCCGCGTTTTCGCTCCGTGATGTCGAAATTGACGCCGAAGATGCGACTTGCGCGGATGGCAGCATGCGCGCTGAGCCAGCGTTCTGACCCATCCGGCATGCGCAGGCGAAACTCGTGGTGATAGGCTTCATCGCACTGTTCCATGCGCTGTTGCTTGGCATCGCTCGCCTGCAGATCCTCAAGGGGGATTCGGGCCCGCAACTCAGCGGAGGTAACGTGCCGTGTCTCCTCGGGTAGGCCGAGCAGATGCGCTTCCTGCCTATCAATCGTCGCGTGACTACCGGTGATATCGGCCTCAAACGTGCCCATCTGCGCCGCCTCCAGCGCGAGGCGCAGGCGGAGTTCGCTCTCGCGGAGCGCAGCCTCCGTCTCCTTCAGCTCGGTAATGTCAATCACAGTGCCGATCGAGCGCACGACCTGCCGCCCATTGGCCGTGTCGCGGTAGTATCGCCGCCCGTGAATGGACAGCCAGCGTATGGCCCCGTCGGCGCGGACGACGCGGTGCACACCGCTCCATTTGCCTTCATCGGCCGAGTTGGCAGCCGCTTCCACGACGGCGATGACGGCTGGTCGATCGCGCTCATCGAAAATCCGCGATGCTTCAGCGTGAGTCATCTCCGTGCCTATCGGGAGACCCAGGATGCCGCAAAGCTCAGGCGAGAAGCGCGTCCGATCCCGCTCGAAATCGGTCTCATAGATGCCGATGCCGCCAACCCGGATGGCGAGGCGCAACAGCTCATCGCTCTCTTTTGGTCCCCAAATCGGCTCAGCGGGCAGATCGGTAGCTTCGCCCATGGTTGGCCTCCCCGTACCGGATCGGACTTCACGCGGGCGCTCGGCTCATGTCGCGCCTCATCTTGGCGCCGCAGGCTGCCAAGCCCGTGACACTACGCAGCGTTGGAAGTCGCCAGCAGTTGGCGGGCAATCCGCAGCCCGCCATTTCGAGGCAGATACCGGTGACGGCCAGAGTATGCTTGGCCAAGAAAGCTGCTGGCTGCCATCAGGAAAAACCCCGATCGCGAGCGGATCGCTCGGCGTAATCCGAGTGCGGCGGCTGGACTAGAGGAAGAGCGGCGGATCTGCCGGAACCGCCCATGCATCCGCTTTTTTTTGAGTATTTGCCCGTGCTCCCTCCGTCAGCATCGGCGCAATGCCGCTGATACGATGAAGAGCTGCGGTAAGGGTGCGACATCGGCGGACGCCACGCCAGAGTGGTCGCCTCTTGCAGACCACCGGCCAAGTCGATGCGAGCCGGCTCCATGCCAGCCGATCGCGGGCGCTATGGCGTGTTTCGGCCGGGCGCATGAGCGCGATCATCAGCCGCCGATCTGAGTGTCTCTCGCTCGCGCTTCAGCGAGGTGGTCTCCCAGATCGCTACGATGAGGAGCACCAGCGTCGAGGCAGTGCCCAGGATCAGGGTAGGCATTTTTGCGCTCGCGGCCAGCAAGACCGTGAGCAGCCCGATCCCGCCCAAATGCGACAAGGGTGGCCAGCCCGCCGTCACCCATTTGAACAACAGACAGCCGAGGAGAAACAACGCGGGTCCGCCGACCAGCACCAGGGATGCCGCCACGTCATGATGCCCGGCTGGATGCTTCATCATGATCTCATCGGACACCGCGCAGACGATGATGCCGGCGACGATCACAACATGCAGGTAGGTGTAGGCGAGGCGCCCGAGCGCACCCGGATTTGTCGAGGCGGCGATGAGGCGGCTTGCGCGTTCGGCGCCGATGTTGAAATAGATCCACCACATCGCGATGCTGCCGATGACGCAGACGCAGAATGCAGCCACCGTGGTGGCATCCCATGTCAGGTCCGCAAAACTCGCGCCGGTCAACAGGATCGACTCACCAAGCGCGATGATAATGAACAGGCCGCAGCGTTCCGCCAGATGGCCGCCCGCGATGTCCCAATCGGCCGTCGTCGAGCGCCCGAGCCCCGGCGTCCAGAAACCCAGCGACGGCGAGATCACCTCCAGCAGCATCGCAACGGCCCACAAGGCAAATCTCGTCTGCCCTTCGGCAAGCCCACCCGCAAGCCATAGCGCGGCGGAAACCGAGAGCCAGGTCGTGATCCGCTGGAAGTTGCGGTAGTTGGCAGGACTGTGACCGCGGAGAACCCAGAGCATGTACAGGCTGCGCCCCACCTGCATGGCCACATAGGCAACGGCGAACCACAAGCCCCGCGCCTCGAACGCCTTCGGTATTGCGCTGGCCATGACAACGCCTGCCAGCATCAGTGCGAAAAGCATAAGGCGCACCGAGGTGGCTTCCGGATCGAGCCAGTTCGTCACCCACGAGGTGTAGACCCAGACCCACCACACCGCGAGAAGCAGGAGGAGCGTCTGCAAAGCTCCGCCAAGCGTCAGGTGATGCAACAGGAGATGTGAAAGCTGCGTCACGGCGAATACGAACACGAGATCGAAGAACAGCTCGACGAAGGTGACGCGCGCATGCCCGCCGTCGCTCTTGGCGCGGAGCAGATGCTGCCGGCCAGCGTCGCTCGAGCTGCTGGGATCGGTCATGCGTGTCAACTCCTCCGGCCCAGGATGAGTGCCGCGATCACCGGCACGGCGAACACGACGAGCTGGATCGGGAGTTCCTGTGCGACGGTATATCCGGCGATGGCCACCCCGGCGTAGAGATTGGCAAGCGTGGCCAGGAACCAGGCGAGAACGAAGAGCCTAGAGGCAAGAACGCTCTTGTTCGCAAGCTTTCCAACGACGAGAAATGCGGCGAGCAGGACAAGCCCACCCGCGATGACCATCAGTGTATGCATATGCCCCTTCCCGCTGGGTTGCGACTTTGACGAGCTTTGCGCGCCGAATCCTTTTCGTCAAAGTGGCATCGAACCAATTGGCAATCTGGAGATGGTGCGGAGTTGTCCTGTGACTGCCGGGCGGGGGTGATAGCCGCAGACCGCGAAATCGCTTCGGTCGTCGTCGCATCGTATCGCCGCAGGGCTTGCCAGCCATTCTCGTCCGGAGCGCGCCATAGGCGCGCATCTCGCCCGTGCCCTCGGCCCGAAGCAAGTGCCTCTGTAACGATATGGGATTATTGGAGTGAAGCGACCGCGCAGCAGGTGTCGAGAACTGGCCGCAGGTTCTACCCGACCCGTTCACCGCGCCATGAGAAATCCACTGTGATCGCCCCGCGACTGGCGCAGCCCGGAAATGGCACCACCACGTAGATGATGGCTGAACCGGCGCCCGACCGCCGCGCAGCCACCGTCTTCCAAAAAGCCACGCAGCGCCTAAGCTCCGTGGCCTCTCCTTCCAAGTCGCGGGGGCAGTGTGCCATCCGCGCTTGATCTGCCTTACTCGGCGGCGAAGCAGTAGAACAGGCCGGCACCGCCCGTCCGCTTCAATGCATCCTGGCCGCAGCCCGCAGACCCATGGGACGAGTTCCATGACTTCATGTGCCGCGTGTCCTTCAGCCCCACGCGGTCGTGATGACCGACGATGGCCGAGCCCTCGGCGTTCTTCATCCAGTTCCCACAGGTCGTATCGCCGCCCGAGGTCGAGTACATGCCAAGCGGATCGGAGCCGGTCAGGATGTCATGCATGTTGACCGCATCGCCGCGACCGCTGACGGCCTCGCCCTTCTCCGTGAGCGCCGTTTGCTTTGTGACATTGGTCGCGTCGGAGTGCAGGTCGTCGACACTCTTCGCCACAATGGCACCTTTGGCGTTCTGCCACGGCCCTTTTCCGATACGGTCGCGCGCATTGACGCCCGCTTCCCCGCCCGGCGCGGTCGTGCTCAGGTAGGCCCTCCAGGTCGTCTTCGTCGATCCGGCCGCCTTTGCGAGTGCCTGGCAGTGCGCATCGGCGCCCTCCAATCCTCCGAGATTGGCGCCATCACCCTTTCCCGCGCTGGTCACGAAAAACGACATTGCGGCCTGCTGTCCGTGGATCGCGGCCGTCATGCTGACCGTTCCCAGAGCTGCAAGCGCGAGCACGCGCACTGTGACTTTCATCGAGCTTGGCATACCTTCTCCTCCCATCGGTTCGCATGGCGACGCCGCGGCTTCGCGGCCGGCATGCGAAGGGCCTCTACTTAACGATTGCCGCCATTGCATGATAGTTCCGCCTCAGCGCGTGCTGAAGCGGCGTAACGCCGTTGCGATCAGCGATGGTCTTTTTCGCGCCTGCCGCGACGAGCGCCCGCGCCGTCGCCTGGTGCCGCGCACCACCATCGCCAAGCACGACAGCCTCCATGAGGGCCGTCCACCCCAGGTTGTTGACATGGTCGAGCGGTGCGCCCGCTTCGATCAGAGCCTGGACAACCGCTTCATGTCCAAGATGTGCAGCCGCGATCAAGGCGGTTCCATCGTATCGGCTCGTTATCGCCTTGGGGTTGCCTCCCAACTCGATCGCGAGCTTGACCATGCGCACGTCGTTCTTGACCGCAGCAATGGTGATCACGTCGTAACGGTCGTTCTCCAGCGCATTGATATCGCCACCACCGGCAACGAGGGCGCGGACGGCGTCGTAATGAGACGCGAAGGCGGCAACGTGAAGCGGCGTGCGAGCGGTGCCGTCCCGAGGGTTCGGGCCGGCTCCGCTCGCAAGCTGAGTTCGTATCTCGGACACGTCGCCACGTGCGGCAGCGCTGTGGAGCCCCTGGTAGGCGTTTCGCTCCGAGACGCTTGGAGGCGTTTGCGCCAGCGCGGACGCGTGGCTTGCCAGGACCACCAGCCCTGCAACGGCCAGGCCGATGTGTCTAACACCCATGTTGCCCCTGCCATGCTCTCTCCAGACGGACGATCCAGCATAGCCATGGACCGTGCATCCTGGTATTTGCATGAGCGCAAACTGAAGTTGCGTCAGTGCGAACAGCATGAAAGAGCTACGCTCCCTTGACAGCCTTGCGGCGATGCTCGCGACAAGGCGAGCCGGCAGCCCATCCAAAGCTGCCCGCGCGCTCGGACGGGCACCCTCCAGCGTCTACCGCGCGATAGAGCGGCTGGAGAAGGATGTCGGCGCTCCCCTGTTCGAGAGATCGATATCCGGCTGGAAGCCGACCGATGCGGGCGACAAGATTCTCCAACTTGGCGAGAACGTCGAGCAGCAGATCGCCGAGACCGAGTTGTCCCTGCTTCGGGGCAGCCGGCTGTCCCCCGTACCCCTGCGCATTTCCGCGTCGGATGGCTTTGCCACCTACCTGGGACCGGTACTCGCGACGTTTGCCGAACGCCAACGTCACGTAGCGATTGACCTCGTCGTCGAGAACAAGGTCGTCGATCTTGTGCGGCGGCAGGCTGACGTCGCAGTCCGACCTGACATGCGGCCAGGTGACGGGCTTGTGGGACAGCGTGCCGGCAAGCTGGCTCACGCTCTCTACGGCTCCGCAGACTTGATCGAGCGCCAGGGCATGCCAGCGTCGGTCGAGGACCTCGGTCGATTTCGCCTGTGCTCCTTGACGCCTGCATTGCCGCACTTCACGGCCTCGAACTGGTGGAAGGGACGCGACCATGCTGCGGTCGTCTCCTTCTTTGCCAACACAGAGACGGCGCTGGCGGCAGCGATCGCCGGCGGTGCAGGGATCGGCGTCCTCCCGCGCTTCATCGGCGATCGCCTCGATGCGGTCAGGCGAATCCCAACAATAGATATTGGAGATCCAGTCGACATCTGGCTCATCACTCACCCCACGCTGAGCGAGAACGCGGTGGTGCGATCCCTAATCCGTGCTCTGGCAGCCGCAATCAGGAAGGATGCGCGCCTCTTCGCCGGATCCAACAGATGAATCCCGCCGCACACGGAAGGCGATCGGTTCGGGCACAAGCTGCGCGGCGCAGGGGGATCGAGTCCACTCAGACTGCAACGCAGCATGTCCGTTCGATCACGGTGTTCTGTCCCTGGGGGCCACCGACCGCTTCCACCTCAATGAAATTGGCACGAAGGCCCGGTGCGCCGCACTTTGCGGTGGCGTGCAGGGGTCTCGTCCTCACGGAAAATGCTCGGCGTGCCAGTCGGCCTCGAGATCGGGATCGATCTTGGCGTCGATGACAAAGACGCCGCGCGCACCGTCTCGCACCCAGGCCCGAAGCGGCTCCAGGTCTTTCAAGCTTCTGACCGTGAGTGCGTCGGCGCCGTGCCCCCGCGCGATGGCAGCGAAGTCCGTGTCGGGAAACTGCACGATGTCGATGGCATAGCCGCGGCGCCGGTAGAGGTGCACCTCGGCGGCATAGGAGCTGTCGTTGTAGATCAGGATGCACATCCTGAGGTTCAGGCGGACGGCGGTCTCCAGGTCTGAGAGCGACATCAGAAACCCGCCATCGCCAGCACCCAGAACCGCCAGCGCGCCCGGATTGGCAATGGCCAAGCCAATGGCTGAGGCGAGCCCCAATCCAACCGACTGGAACGAATGGCTGAGGCACGACGCCCTGGCGTTAGGCACGCGCAGGAAACGGGGCACCCAGCCGCAGAAATGGCCCGAGTCGGACGCAACCACGCGATTCAGGGGCAGGATGGCGTCGACAGCCTTGCTCAGCGTGCGCGGATCGATAAAGCCGGTCCCCGATGTGTCCTGATAGGGCGCGCTGTGGTTGCTGCCGGCGTCGATGCGCTGGCGTGTCTCAGCGCTCCGCCATCCCGTTCGCGGAGTCGCAGCGCGCGAGTCGAGCTTGCCCAGGATCGCCTCGGCCGCGACCCGTGCGTCGGCTTGAACGGCCTGCTGCACCGGCATCTGATAGCCGAGCTTGCCGGCCTCGACATCCACTTGCGCAACGACAGCGTCGGGCGCGATCAGCTTGCCGCGCTTGGTCGTCCAGGGCGTCAGGCTTGCGCCGAAAGCGATGATGAGATCGCTCTTGGCGATCAGCTCGTCCGCCGCAGGCGACGCGAAGCCACCGCTGATGCCGACCGACCACGGATTGTCCGCAAATAGGCCGTGTCCGCAGATCGACGTGGCGAGCAGCGCGCCGGTGCGTTCGGCCAGAGCGGTGAGTGCCCCTTCCGCGCCTGCAATGACCGCGCCACGCCCAGCGAGGATCAGAGGCCGCTTGGCGTTGACCAGCGCATCGGCGAGTCGCAGGACGCCGGCCGGATCGGGATGCAGCGGGCCCGGTGCCGGCGGCAGCGCCAGAGGAATGACCGGCCCCGGAAACAGGGCGTCCTGCACATCGGTCGGGAGGCTCAGGACGACGGTTTGACGATCGCGCAACGCCCGGATAGCGGCGCGCAATGTGTCTTCGCGCGCCGATGCGGGCGTGTGGATGCGCTCCGCAACGGCGCCGACCGCGCGGACCATCTCCGCCTGGTCGATATAGAAATTCGACTTGACCGCACCGGTCGGCACGTCGCCGGCGAGCACCAGCAGCGGCGTGCGGCTCTTGGCGGCCTCGCCGATCCCGGTCAGCGCATTGGTGAGGCCCGGTCCGGAATGCACGCTGACCATGGTCAGCTCCTGCGTGGCCTTGGCGTAGGCATCCCCCATGCTGGCGGCGTTGCACTCGTGCCGTGCCGAGACGAGCTCGACACCGGCCCCCACCAGCGCGTGCGAGATCCGGAAGTTGGCCGTGCCGAGCAGGCCGAAGCAGCGACGTGCGCCGTACCCGGCCAAGTCCCCGGCGAGCACCTCCGCGACCGTTGCTTGTTGTTTCATGCGCCTATCCGACAAGCCGGTTCGGCAGCCAGGTTGCCACCACCGGAAAAAGCATCAAGAGGGCCAGCAAGAGCAGGCTCATGATCACATACGGAATGACGGCCTGGAAGATGTGCCCCATGCTCACCTCGGGCGGCGCCACACCGCGCATGGTCATGAGCAGAAGGCCGTGCGGCGGCAGCAGGAGGCCGAGCTGCATGCATATGAGAAACAGGATGCCGAACCAGATCGGGTCGACCCCCAGTCTCTGCACGATCGGCATGAACACGGGCAGCGTGATGAGCATCATGCTGACCTGGTCGACGAAGATGCCCAGCAAGATCAGGATCAGCATCATCAGCGCCACAACGGCGAACATCGACAAGCCATGGCCGAGGATGGCCGACACCAAACCCTCGGTCGCGCCCGAGAAACTCAGGATTTGCGAGAACGTCGTCGCGCCCAGGATGATGAACATGATCATGCCGGAGATCGCCGTCGCCCCCTTGAGCGACTTCATCAGCGCCTCCAGGCTGAGCACGCGATAGGCCGCCGCCACCGCCATGGTGGCGAGCGCGCCCAGTGCGGCCGACTCGGTGGGCGTCGCAAACCCGCCTGACATGGCGCCGATGACCACAACGAAGATCGCGCCCAGAGGCAAGACATAAAGCAGCAGAAGGCGCCAATGCTCCCAACCGGCGTGGACACTGATGTGCGTCGGCGGAGCAAGCTGGGGCGTCAATCTCGCGCGCACGATGATATAGGCGACGAACGACAGCGACAGGATCAGGCCAGGCACGACGCCGCCGATCAGCAGCTTGGAGATGGAAATCCCCGACAGGCTGCCGAGCAGCACGGTGAGCGCCGACGGCGGGATCAGCATGTCGACCGCGCCGATCGCCATGATCGGACCCGTCGCCATTGTCGGGTGGTAACCGCGAGCGAGCATCACGGGCAGCATCAGCGAGCCCAGCATGGCGGTGGTCGCGATCGTCGAACCGGAGATGGCAGAAAAAACGGTGCCGGCGACCACGGCGACGACCGCGAGCCTGCCCGGCACCTGGCGGATGAGACCCTCCACGCCGTCGATCACCTTGACGGCAAGACCCGTATGGAACAGCACCTCTCCCATCAGCACGAACAGCGGGATGGGTGTGAGCGAGAAGTTCATCACCGAAACCACGCTGTTGCGCACAACCTGGGTGAGGCCGGCATCGCCACCCAGGAACAGCAAGGCACCGACGACGTTGATGGCCACAAACGACAGCGCCACCGGCATGCCGAGCAGCAGCAGTGCCGTGGACCCGCCCAGAAGCAGCAGCGCGGCCGATTGCCAGGACATGCTCAGCGCACCTTGGCCGGCTCTGGACGAACGGCCCTCATGTCGCGGACACCGCATCGGCGCGCGGGGTGCGCGGGGACCGCCTCAGGCGGTGCATGCGGAACACGAACTCGATGGCGAACAGCAGGAAGGCAACGGGCAGCGGCGCCAACAGCCACCATTCGGGCGTGACCAATGTCTTGATGGTGACGGCGCCAGCCTGATAGCTGGCCGCGACAACCTTGGAGCCATACCAGATGAAATAGAGCGAGCAGGCGAGCCCCACCGCGTCGCCGACCCACTCGAGCAGCCAGCCAGTCCGCGCGGGCAGCGCGCGCAGCAAAATATCGACGCGGATATGCTGGCCTTGCCGCAGCAGCCAGGGGGCTGCCAGCAGCGTCAGCAGGTAGAGAATGTCCTCCGAGACCTCGCCACTCCAGGCAATTCCGCCGAGCCCCAGATTGCGGGTGACCACATCAGCGCCGATGAGCAGCGTCATGCCGAGCAGCAGCAGACACGCAACCAGCATGAGTCCGTCGAGGACACGGCCGTAGGCCTGAGACAGGCGGTCCATCTCGCTCCCCAAGCGCGCATCGCGAAGGTTGGATCGAGCGGCAGCGATGACCCAACGCCCGAACAGATTGCATCATGTTGGGTCTGCGCTTCGCTTGACCCAACTACTTTGCCTTGGCGAAGAATTCCTTGAGCTTGGGACCGTGTTCGGGGCTTTGCTTGATGATTCCCGCCCAACCGGCCTCGTAGGCCTTGGCGCGGTAGGCTTCCGCCTCGGCCCTCGCGAACTCGATGACCTCGATGCCGGCCGCCTTCTGCTTGGCGATGTCGGCGGCGTTCTCCTTCGCCGTATCGGCAGCCTGCGCCTCGATCCAGGCAGCGGCATCCAGGATGATCTTTCGTTGTGCGTCGTTGAGCCTGGCCAACGCACCCTTGTTGATCAGGATGCTCACCTCGGCGCTGTAGAAGCCGGGATCGACACGGAACTTGGTCTTCTCGTGCCAACCCAGGTCGAAGATGCCAGTGATCGGCCAGCCGTAGCCGTCGACCACGCCGCGTTCCAGCGCCGTGTACACCTCACCTGGCGCGGTCTGCACCACCGTGGCACCCAGAGCCTGGAAGAAGTCGCGGTAGACAGGCGTGATGCGCAGCTTCAATCCAGTCAGGTCGGGCTTTGCGATCCGCTTCGTCAAGTAGAGATGGAAGGGATTGTCGTCGATATGGCGCGCCAGCAGGACGGCATTCATCTTCTGGTCGTAGAGCTTGGCAATGTAGTCGTAGCCGCCGCTCTTGCGCAGCTCGGCCATTGGCCGCTCGGTCAGCTTCCAGGCGTCCGCCTCGGGCATCACGTTGGTGTAGAAGGCGCCCGTCACGTTGGCGATGTCAACCACGCCGTTCTTGAGCGCGTTGCCGACCTCGAATGGGGGCATCGCCTTCGGCCCGCCGATGTAGTTGATCTGAATGACGCCTTTGCCATCGGCGTTGACCTTGTCGATGAACCGCTCGAAGCCGCGCGAGTAGAAGGTCTTCTCCGCGAACGACGTGATGCCCTTGAGTGTCACCTCTTGAGCACTCGTGGGGCTTGACGGAACGAGCAGCAGTAGCGCCATGAACGCGGCAGCCGACCAGTTGTGCACGATTTCCTCCCTGCATGCGCTTGCGCTTTGGTTGCGCGCGTAGCCGGGCGAGAAGAGCACGGCCCTGCGCTCATTCGCAATATGTGTTGGACACGGGGAACTTGCCGTATGTGCAGCGCAGCAAGACGCTCGGCTACCGGTAGCCGCAGCACAGAGACCCCGACGACTCCCGGTCTCGGCATGATTTTTCATGCATGAAATTTCATACTTGAACTATTCCGTTGGTTCGAACAAACATAGAGCATGGCTTGAACGCGGAGGCTGCCATGCGCATCGCGTGTCTGGGTGGAGGCCCGGCCGGGCTCTACTTCGCGATTGCCATGAAGCTGCGGGATCCGCGGCACGAAGTGGTGGTGGTCGAGCGCAATCGCCCCTACGACACTTTCGGCTGGGGGGTCGTGCTCTCCGACGAAACCCTGGCAAACCTGGAGGGGGAGGACCGATGCAGTGCGGAGGCGATCCGTCGCGCGTTCGTCTACTGGGATGATATCGCGGTTTGCTACCGCGGTAGCGTGACGCGCTCACGCGGGCACGGCTTCAGCGGCATCGGCCGCCGACGGCTCCTCAATATTCTGCAGGCGCGTGCCGAAGAACTCGGTGTCGAGCTGCGCTTCGAAACCGAGGTGGAGGCACTCGAGCCCTATCACGGATACGACCTCATCATCGCCAGCGACGGCGCCAATTCCAGGGTGCGCAACGCGCTGGCCCATGCCTTCCGACCCGACATCGACGTGCGGCACAGCAAATACATCTGGCTCGGCACGCACCAGAAGTTCGACGATGCCTTTGCGTTCGTCTTCGAGGAGACCGAGTACGGCTGGATGTGGGCGCATGCCTACCAGTTCGATGCGGACACGGCGACTTTCATTGTCGAGTGTGCGGAGCCCACCTGGCGACGGGCGCGTTTCGATAGCATGAGCCAGGCGGAGACGGTCGCCGCGTGCGAGCGCATCTTCGCAAAGAGCCTTGGCGGTCACGGTCTGATGATCAATGCGGGCCATCTTCGCGGCTCGGCCTGGCTCAATTTCAACCGCGTGCTGTGCGAGAGGTGGTCGCACGGCAACGTGGTGCTGCTTGGAGATGCCGCTGCCACGGCGCATTTCTCGGTCGGTTCCGGCACCAAGCTCGCGCTGGAGAGCGCCATTGCCCTTGCTCGGTACCTGCACACCGAACCCGACATGCCCGCTGCCTTCCGGCGCTACGAGGACGAGCGTCGCACGGAGGTGCTCAAGCTGCAGAGCGCGGCGCGCAACTCTACCGAGTGGTTCGAGGAGGTCGAGCGCTACCTTCAGCTCGACCCCGTGCAATTCAACTACTCGCTCCTCACGCGCTCGCAGCGCATCGGTCACGAGAACCTGCGCACACGCGACCGGACCTGGCTCGAGGACGCGGAGATGTGGTTCGAGGAGCAAGCGACGGGGGAGCGGCCGAGCCATGCCCGTCCGCCGATGTTCACGCCCTTCCGTCTCCGCGGCCTGCGCCTCAAGAACCGAGTTGCCGTCTCCCCGATGGCGCAATATCGGGCCGTCGAGGGGGTGCCGACCGACTGGCACCTCGTACATTACGCCGAGCGCGCCAAAGGCGGAGCGGGCCTCGTCTTCACCGAGATGACCTGCGTCTCGCCGGAGGGGCGCATCACCCCCGGCTGCACGGGCCTCTATGCGCCCCAGCACGAAGCTGCGTGGAAGCGCATCGTCGATTTCATCCATGCCGAGACCGACGCCAAGGTCGCCATCCAGCTGGGGCATTCTGGCCCCAAGGGTTCGACCCAGCTCGGCTGGGAGACGATGGACGCGCCATTGCAGAGCGGCAACTGGCCCGTCATCGGTCCTTCGCCTGTCGCCTGGTCGACCGCAAACCAGGTCCCCCGCGAGATGACGCGGGCCGACATGGACAAGGTGAAGGGAGAATTCGTGCGGGCCACCGGCATGGCCCGGCGCATCGGCTTTGACATGCTCGAACTCCACTATGCGCATGGCTATCTCATGTCGGCCTTCATCACGCCGCTCACCAACCATCGTACAGACGACTACGGCGGCAGCCTCGAGAACCGAATGCGCTTTCCGCTCGAGGTACTCGAGGCCGTGCGGGCGGTCTGGCCGGAGCGCAAGCCGATCTCCGTGCGCATATCCGCCAACGATTGGGTCGGTCGCGACGGAATCACGCCCGACGACGCGGTCGCTATCGCACGCCTCCTGCGCGCAGCGGGTGCCGATATCATCGACGTGTCGGCCGGACAGACTTCCATCAATGCCAGGCCCGTCTACGGGCGCATGTTCCAGACGCCCTTCTCCGATCGGATTCGCAATGAGGTCGGCATCGCCACCATGGCGGTCGGCAACATCTACGAGCCCGACCATGTCAACTCGATCCTGATGGCGGGGCGCGCCGACCTGTGCTGCCTCGCGCGGCCGCACCTCGCCAATCCCTATTGGACGCTGCACGCCGCAGCAGGCCTTGGATATGCCGGCGAGGCCTGGCCGAAGCCGTACCTTGCGGGTCGCGAGCAGCTTCACCGGCTTGCAGATCGTTCCGAGGCGGAGCGTGTGTGATGCACCTCCTTAGTGGCCGGCATGCCTTGATCACCGGTGGCGGCACGGGCATTGGCGCTGCGATCGCCGCCAAGCTCTATGGCGCCGGAGCCGCCATTTCGCTTGCGGGACGCCGGCTTGCGCCCCTGGAAAGGGTTGCATCCAGCCTGCCGGGTACCAAGGCCGTCGTGGCCGACGTGACCAGGGAGGCGCAAACGAAAGCCATGGTGGAGGCGGCGCGCGCTGCGCATGGCCCGATCGACATCCTCATCGCCAACGCCGGAGCGGCAGAGAGCGCAGCCATCGCCAAGACCGACCTCGGCCATTGGCAGCGCATGCTCGACGTGAACCTCACGGGCGCCTTTCTATCGGTGCAGGCAGCTTTGCCAGACCTGCTGAGGCGCGAGGCTGTCGCCTCTCGCATCGTGTTCACCGCCTCCACGGCCGGCCTCAAGGGCTATCCCTATGTCGCGGCCTATTGCGCCGCCAAGCATGGCGTCGTCGGCTTGGCGCGGGCGCTCGCCGCGGAACTGGCGCCGCGTGGCATCACGGTGAATGCGGTGTGTCCGGGCTATACGGAGACGCCGCTTTTGGAGAGCGCCGTCGCGAACATCGCCGACAAGACAGGACGACCGCCCGATGCCGCCCGCGCCGACCTCACGCGCTTCAACCCGCAAGGGCGGCTCATCGAGCCGGATGAAGTCGCAGCGACGGTGCTCTGGCTATGCTCGCCCGGCGCCCAAGCGATCAATGGACAGGCCATCGCGATCTCGGGAGGCGAGGCGTGACGGCGCAGCGGCAGCCCAGACCCACCCTCAAGCCCGGGCAACGGGCCGAGCCGGCGAGCAAGCAGAGGCTGCGCCTGTGGCTCCGGCTGCTGCGGACCTCACGCGCCATCGAAGGGGAGCTGCGCGAGCGGCTGCGCGTCGGCTTCGATACCACGTTGCCCAAGTTCGATGTGATGGCGGCTCTCGACCGGAAGCCCGCGGGCATGACCATGACCGAGCTCTCGCGCTTCCTGATGGTCTCCAACGGCAACGTCACCGGCATCATCGACCGTCTGGCGGCCGAAGGGATCGTCATGCGTCGCCCGCACAAGGAGGATCGCCGGGCCACCTTCGTCCACCTCACGCCCAAGGGCGCACGCCAGTTTGCAGCTATGGCCAAGGCCCACGAGGCCTGGGTCGACGAGATACTGGGGCATTTCGGCGGCCAGGAAACCCTGACCATGCTCGCGCTGCTGAGAAGCCCGAGAGTCAAGCGCAGGAGATGAGCAACCGGGCAGCAGGAGGCCTCCAATGTTCGGTAGATTGTTCGCACGCGACCAGCACAGCGCCACCACCCCACGCCGCTCGGCTGCCAAGGGGGCGGCCGCGCTGGGTCCCACAGCGCATGTCGATACCTTTCCGCGGGACAACCTGCCCCCTGCCGAGCAGTGGCCCGACCTGCTGCTTGACCGTCCGGAATTCCAGTACCCCGAATACCTCAACGCGGCCGTCGAGCTTACCGACCGCATGGTCGCGAAGGGCTTCGGCGACAATACCGCGTTGATCGGCAACGGCCGCCGGCGCACCTACAAGGAGCTCACCGACTGGTCGAACCGGCTCGCGCACGCCCTGGTCGAGGACTTCGGCGTGAAACCGGGCAACCGCGTTCTCATCCGTTCGGGCAACAACCCTGCCATGGTGGCGGCATGGCTGGCGGTGACCAAGGCCGGCGCCGTGGCCGTCAACACCATGCCGATGCTGCGCGCCAGCGAGCTCGCCAAGATCGTCGACAAGGCCGAGATCGGCCTGGCGCTGACCGACAGCCGCATCGCCGACGAGCTCGTCGCATGCGCCAAGGAGAGCCGGTTCCTGAGCAAGGTGATCAACTTCGACGGCACGGCAAACCATGATGCCGAGCTCGACCGTGTGGCACTGAGCAAGCCGGTCAGGTTCGACGCCGTCAGGACCGGCCGCGATGACGTTGCGCTGCTGGGCTTCACATCCGGCACCACGGGCGAGCCCAAAGGCACCATCCACTTCCACCGCGACCTGCTGATCATCGCCGACGGCTATGCCCGGGAGATTCTGGGGGTGACGCCAAGCGACGTGTTCGTAGGCTCGCCGCCGCTCGCCTTCACCTTCGGGCTGGGAGGGCTTGCGATCTTTCCGCTGCGCTTCGGCGCCACCGCCACGCTGCTCGAGAACGCGTCACCCGCCAACATGATCGAGATCATCGAGACCTACAAGGCAACCATCAGCTTCACGTCGCCCACGGCCTACCGCGCCATGATGGCTGCCATGGACCGGGGTGCAGATCTTTCCTCGCTCAGAATGGCGGTATCTGCGGGCGAGACCCTGCCCGCCCCGGTGTTCGAGGATTGGACGAGGAAGACCGGCAAGCCGATCCTCGACGGTATCGGCGCCACCGAGGTCCTCCACATCTTCATCAGCAATCGGCTCGGCGATGCCGCTCCGGGGGCCACCGGACGCCCGGTGGCAGGCTACGAGGCCCGCATCGTCGACGACGAGATGCAGGAGGTGCCCGACGGCACCATCGGTCATCTCGCCGTGCGGGGACCGACGGGCTGCCGCTATCTGGCGGACGCACGCCAGGCCAGATACGTGCGCGGCGGCTGGAATCTGACCGGCGATGACTTCGTTCGCGACAAGGATGGCGTTTTCCATTTCACGGCGCGCGCCGACGACATGATCATCTCCTCCGGCTACAACATCGCCGGTCCCGAGGTAGAGGCCGCGCTTCTCGCCCATCCCGATGTCGCCGAGTGTGCCGTCGTCGGCGCCCCGAGCGAGGAACGCGGCCAGATTGTCGAGGCACATGTGGTTCTGAAGTCGGACGTGATCGGCGACGAGGCTTGCATCAAGAGCCTGCAGGACCACGTGAAGGCGACGATCGCACCCTACAAGTACCCCCGTTCGGTCAAGTTCCTTGCGGCGCTGCCCAAGACCCAGACAGGCAAGATCCAACGCTTCAAGCTCAAGGCATAGGCCATGCAGATCCTTCATCCCAAGAGCTGGGCACGCGCCAAGGGCTTCTCCAACGGCGTGGTCGCGGAGGGGCGGGTCGTCTTCGTCGCCGGCCAGGTCGGCTGGAATGCGGAACAGGAGTTCGAGAGCGACGACTTTGTCGCCCAGGTCGAGCAGGCCCTGGCCAACATCGCTGCGGTCCTGGCGGAAGCCGGGGCCGGTCCCGAGCACCTGGCGCGCCTGACCTGGTATGTCGTCGACAAGCGGGAGTACCTGTCGCGCCTGGACGATGTGGGTCGAGCCTATCGCCGCGTCATCGGCCGGCACTACCCGGCGATGACGCTCGTCCAGGTGACGGGCCTCGTCGAGGATCGTGCCAGGGTCGAGATCGAAGCCACGGCGGTGCTACCCAGGCCGTAGTCGGGCCGCGGGCGCCGGCGAGGTTGCAGGGGTGAAGCCCTGCGATGCCGCAGCGAGCTTTGTGAGCTCGTTGAGAACCGCGAGTGCACACACGCCGCCGAGGACATACCAAAGGCGCTTGATCAGGTTGCCGCGGCCCGCCAGGGGAGCAGAGAAGCTTGCGGCTGCAGCCGCAAGAAAGATTGTCAGAGTCGCTTGGGACACTACCTGCTCAGCAGAACTCGACTGGACCGGGGTGAGGATGATGTAGCCGATGGCAAACAACGCGGCGCCGCCACCAGCCAGATAGCGGGGGGAAACGGTCAGTGCCGAAGCCTCCCGGTGGCGGTCGCGGATGCCTACGCCGACCGAGGTGAGCAGCAGGAATGCCGCGAGATTCAAGGGCTGGATCAGCGGATTTGGAACTTCGAGACCGAACCATGCTGCGACCCGGCCCCAGAAGGCGGGTGTCGCTTCCTGCCAGCTTCCGACCATCCACCAGGCCCAATCCGCCAAGTCGAGAGGGGCGAGCATATTGGCGAAAAGCGTAAAGGCTGCGCCCATCACCCCCAGCGACAGGAGGCTCAGGCCGGGAAGTTCCTTGAGCATGACCTGAGCCTCGCGGACGCGACGGCACCGGCCGGACGCGGTCGCGGGCGTTGCCACCTGCTGCAGTCGTGACCCGCCTCCTGGCACGCACCGTCGCGCACAACCTGTCCGGGGCCATAGGGCCCCGGACAGATGCGCTTCAGTCACTCGAGCCGCCGCCCTGCCGACCTTGCTCCTCCCAGAAGCTCTTGACCCAGTCGGCATGAGTTGCCTGGACCGCCGAGGTGAGGCCGGCCAGACCCATCATCAGGGCTGCCGCGATCATGATCTTCTTCATGGCGATGCTCCTTCTCGTTGTTGGGGCCGGCGGGTGGAGACAGGCTTCTGCTCCACTCATCGTGCCGGTGGCGGGAACGTAGGGAGCAGCGAGGGTCTGGTCGAATGAAGGTTGGCAACGCGAGGTAACCGAAACGGGGTGGTGTTACGTTCAGTTACAAAGTTTGCAACCGGTGCTGCCGTCACCACCTATCATGCCGAAGCAGGGGAGAGGGCAGATCAGCATGGACGATGCCGCCCACATACTGGTGGTCGACGACGATCGGGAGATCCGCGAGTTGCTCTCGCGGTTTCTGCGGAAGAACGGCTACCGGGTGGACGTCGCGGGCAACGGACGCGACATGAAGCGCGTGCTCGATGGCGCGCGGATCGACCTCATCATTCTGGACCGCATCATGCCGGGGGAAGACGGCCTGACGCTGTGTCGCGATTTCAGGAAACAGAGCCGTGTGCCCGTGATCCTGCTGACCCTGCTGGGGGCCGAGACCGAGCGCATCGTCGGGCTCGAGATGGGGGCGGATGACTACGTCGTAAAGCCGTTCAGTCCGCAGGAGCTGCTGGCACGTGTGAAGGCAATCTTGCGCAGAACCAATGATCTTCCGGTCCAAAACAGCCTGCAGCAAGCGCCGGTGTTGCGCTTCGCGGGCTGGTCGCTGGACAGAGCGCGCCGCAAGCTGGAATCGCCGCAGGAGGTGATCGTCGCGATGACGGACGGCGAGTTCGATCTCCTCGTCGCGCTGGCCGAGCATCCGCAGGTCATATTGACCCGCGAGCAATTGCTCAACATGGCGCGCGGCCGCAGCGCAATCGCCTTCGACCGCAGCGTCGACATGCAAGTCACGAGGCTGCGGCGAAAGATAGAGGCCGACCCCGATTATCCCGAGCTCATCAAGACGGTGCGCAACAAGGGCTACATCTTCACGCCCGAGGTTAGCGGAGGCGCGCCATGACGTGGCTTTTCGACAGCATCAAGGGTCGGGTGGTCGTCGTCCTGGTGGCGTTTCTCACTGTGTCACACCTCGTCGGCCTCTGGCTCTACGTGCAAAAGAGCGAGGAGGCCACCACTCTGCTGCACGATGCCCTCCTCGCCGAGCAGATGGCGCTGATAGTACGCCTGGCCGAGCGTCTCCCGGCAGCCGAACGCAGTGCGATGTTCGATGCCCTCAGCGGTCCTACCGTGCGCATGAGCGCGGCGCCGTCCGCCACGCTGGGGCAGGACCTTCCGGAGGGCTCGCGGGCTCATGTCTTCGAGCATTTGCTCGGCGTATTCCTCGATCGGCCAAAGCACGAGAGCATTCGCATAGCGCGTTCGCCCATCGGCAGCATCGCAGGGCTCGATACCCTGCTCGGAACCGTGCGGGCGTCGGCGCACGGCGAGTCGCACCATCTGCCCACGAGGCCATTGGCCGACATTCGGCCTATCGGGGCAATGGCAGCGGAAGTGGGCCTGTCGGACGGCTCATGGGTGCGGTTCACCGCGCCGCTCCTCACAGTTACACCCTTCTCGCCTCTCAAGCTTGGCGCCCCACTCGTAAGCATGCTGGTGTCCGTCCTGCTGGTCGCCGCATGGGTGCTGCATCGATGGACGCAGCCACTGACGCGGTTTGCCGCTGCGGCCGAGCGGCTCGGGACCGACATCCACGCCCCGCCGCTGGCAGCGCGCGGCCCCTACGAGGTGCGCGCAGCCGCGCGCACCTTGAACCTGATGCAGGAACGGATTCGCAAACTGGTCGAGGATCGGACCGCGTTCGCGGCGGCGATTGCACACGATCTCGGAACCCCAATTACGCGCCTGCATCTGCGCGCGCACGAGATCGGAGAGGAAGAGGCCCGGGCTCGTATCCTCGCCGATCTCGACCGGATGCGCCGCATGATCAGCGCGACCTTGGAGTTTGCCAGGCTCGACTTTGCGGCCGAGACCAGTGAGACGATCGACGTTGCATCCCTTGTTCAGAGCCTCTGCGACGACCTCACCGACGCCGGCCAGGACATTGCCATCACGCGCCTGGATACCGTGACCATTCGGTCGCGACCGATCTCGCTGCGGCGAGCGCTGGGCAATCTGCTGGAGAACGCCGTGAAATATGGTGCGGGCGCGAGGGTCCAGTTGGTCGGCGCTCGGGAGGGAATTTACATCTTGGTCGACGACGATGGTCCCGGCATCCCCGGTCATCTGGCGGAGGAAGCCTTCCGGCCCTTTCGGCGCCTGGCAACGACCTCCGAGGAGATCGAAGGAACAGGCTTGGGCTTGAGCATAGCGCGAAGCATCGTTCGGGGGCTTGGAGGCGAAATTCTGCTAACCAACCTGCCGGGAAGCGGCTTACGAGTCTCGGTGTATTTGCCGAGTCCAGGTCCGCTCGGTGCAGCGGAGGCAAACCATAGGATCGAAAGAGTGCAGCGGGCGCACACGCCGTCGCGAAAGTGCGTGCGTCAACGCTTCCAGAGTTGACGACAATGCCTTCGCTCCATACGTATTTCGCAAGGGTCAGAATCGCCCTGCAAGGGAAGCGTCTAAAGTGTTCCGGAAGTCCAACAGGCTCGTGCTTCTTGTTGCACTGCTGGCGGCTGCTCTTCTCAGCATTGGAGGCGTAGCTCCGGCCGCCGCACATGGCGGCCACGCGCATGCGACCTCGCATCATGACGCCAGATCGTCCGTTGGACGGCAAGTTAACGATCCGTCCGCCAGTTTTTCGCGACACGATTTGCAGGTTCGCGCTGCCTGGGTCGGTCTGGACGCTTCGCACAAGGGCGCCGACAAGTCAGGCCACCTGGAGTGTTGCTGCGGAAGCAATGCCTGCCATGCCGGCACCGCACTCGCAGTGCCGTCGGTGGACTCGCCGCTCGAATGCGGTGAGAGACTAGTGCCATCGCCCTCATCGGGCGTGAAGCAGAGAACGCCCTCCGGGCTCGAGCGGCCGCCTAGACCGCTACCCTCCGCTTAGCGTCGGCTGTCAGCCGGCGCCGCGCTCCCGCGCCCGCTTGGCAGGCGCGGCGCGCATCATAGGTCCATCAGTCCTTGTGCTGGGCATGAGCTGCCCCACGCATGCGGTCGACAGGCGTCGCCCGTCGCGGCCGCATCACAAGAATGGCCCGGAGAGTATGTTCAAGACGTCATGTTGGCTTCTTTTGGCCCTGGTCCTCGCGTCGCCGGCCCTGGGCCGAGATCCTGCTGATCCCGGAGCGAGCGTTCCGCCCGCCCGATACAGCCCCGTTACCTCCGGCACCAAGAGCTATCGACCCGTGGAGCCGCTGCCCTGGAACGACGTCAATCGCCGCGTCATGCCTAAGGACGCGCAGCCTGCACCCAGTGAGGGGAAAGCTGCACCGAAGGCGAACGATGGAAAGCCGGATGGCCGGCAATGACCCAATCGCAACAGGGGAACCCTGCGTCGCGGAGTGAACGGATGGGGGACGGGAAGACATTTCGAAGGCGAGGCCTTCGCGCGATCGTGGCGAGGGGAGCGGCGCCGGCAACCGCGGCGGCTCTGCTTCTCCTGACGGGCTGCGCAAGGTTCTCCCCCGACGCAGGGATGGGAGTGGTCCAAACTGCTGCCGCCGGCGAGCTCGGCAAGGACGTGATCAAGATCACCGACGAGCGCGCGGAAGCGCATGTCGCAACGCGCGTCAAGGCGTTGCTCGCCAAGCCGCTGTCGGTGTCGAGCGCGGTCCAGGTCGCCTTGCTCAACAACCGGGGACTGCAGGCCGCCTACAACGACCTCGGCATCTCCGAGGCGCAAATGGTGGAGGCGAGCCTGCCGCCTGCGCCAAAGCTTGGGGTCGGCCGGCTTGTGTTCTCCGGTGGTTTCGAGATCGAACGACAAATCGTCCAGAACGTGTTGGCTCTGCTCACCCTGCCCCGCCGCCGCGAGATCGCCGAGGCCCGCTTCCGTCAGGCTCAGGCGCGCGCGGTCGAGGCAACGCTGCGCGTCTCGGCCGAAGCTGCGCGCGCCTACTATCGCGTCGTGGCAGCCAATGAGTCGGTCAAGTTTCTTGTCGAGGCGCGGCTCTCCGCCGAAACCGTATCCGACCTCGCCAAGAGGCTCGGCGAGACCGGCGCCATGACAAAGCTCGACCAGGCCCGCGAGCATGTCTTCTACGCGGACATTGCCAGTCAGGTCGCCGCGGCGCGCCTGCGCCAACGCGTTGAGAGGGAGCGTCTCACGCGCGCGCTTGGCGTCTGGGGAGCGGACACGTCATTCCGCTTGCCGAGCAAGGTCACGCGCCTTCCCGCTAAGCCGAAGACCCTGACCTGGGTGGAACGGGAGGCCGTCGGCCGGCGTGTAGACCTAGTGATCGCACGCATGGAGCTCGACGTTCTGGCCAAGGAGCTTGGCCTCACAAGGAAGACGCGCTTCATCAACGCCCTCGAAGTCGCCGGCATCAACACCTTCGAGAAGGAGACCAAGGTCGAAAACGGGAGCGTCGAGATCGAAAAGATCACGCGATACGGCTTCGACGTCGATTTTCAGATTCCCATCTACGATTTCGGCGAATCCCGCGTCAGGCTCGCCGAAGAGACCTATATGCGCGCGGTCAACCGCCTTCTGGAGCGGGCGGTCAATGTGCGGTCGGAAGCCCGCGAAGCCTACCAGGGCTATCGAGGCGCCTTCGACATCGCCAGACACTACGACCGCGAGGTGCTGCCCTTGCGGCAGATCATCTCGGACGAAACGCTCCTCAACTACAACGCCATGATCCGCGATCTGTTCACACTCCTCGCCGACGCACGGGCGCGCATCCTGGCCAACGTGCAAGCCATAGAAGCCCGGCGCGATTTCTGGCTCGCCAGCGTCGACCTCCACACCGCCATCATCGGCGGACGGGGCGGTGGCGAAGCGGGCGAGGCCCCACGGACGGCGATCGCAGGCGGCGGTGGCGAACCTGCCGGCCACTGACAGTCACATGGAGTGATCGATGACGATATCCCGCAGGATGTTTCTGGCCAGCTCCGGTCTGGCCCTGGCGAACGCAAGCGCGGTCAAAGCGGGTATTCCCGAAGCGCCGATCCAAGCCTCTCCTTTGATGCAGCCGCCACTGTTCCCGCAATCGGGTCCGTCCTATCAACCCGTCGTCACCCTCAACGGCTGGACGCTACCGTGGCGCATGAACGGCGGCTGGAAGGAGTTCCATCTCGTCGCCGAGCCCGTCATGCGCGAGCTTGCGCCCGGCATGAAGGCGCACTTGTGGGGATACAACGGCCAGTCCCCGGGACCGACCATCGAGTGCGTCGAGGGCGACAAGATACGCATCTTCGTCACCAACAAGCTGCCCGAGCACACGACCATCCACTGGCACGGCCAGCTGCTGCCTTGCGGCATGGACGGCGTCGGCGGCTTGACGCAGCCGCACATCAAGCCCGGCAAAACCTTCGTCTACGAGTGGGAGATCAAGAAGAGCGGCACCTTCATGTACCACCCGCATGCGGACGAGATGGTGCAGATGGCCATGGGCATGATGGGCTTTTTCGTGGTCCACCCGAAGGACCCCAAGCTTCATCGCGTCGACCGCGACTTCGTCTTCCTCCTGAACGCCTTCGACATCGATCCGGGCAGCTACGTGCCCAAGATCAACACCATGCTCGAGTTCAACCTGTGGGCATGGAACAGCCGGGTCTTTCCCGGCATCGATCACCTCGTCGTCGCCAAGAACGATCGCGTACGCGTCCGCTTCGGCAATCTGACGATGACGAACCACCCCATCCACATGCACGGCTACGACTTCGAGGTCACCTGCACGGACGGCGGCTGGACCCGCCCCGAGGCGCGTTGGCCTGAAGTCACGATCGACTGCGCCGTCGGGCAAATGCGCGCCTTCGAGTTCGACGCCATCTACGAGGGCGATTGGGCGATCCACTGCCACAAATCGCACCACACCATGAACGCCATGGGTCACGACGTGAAGACCTACATCGGCGTCGACCAAAAGGACCTGCGCAAGCAGATCGCGCGGCTGGTCGGCGGCGACTACATGCCGATGGGCTCGCAGGGCATGGCAGAGATGGGCGAGATGGAGATGGCCGCCCCCGACAACACGCTCCCCATGATGACGGGCTTTGGCCAGTTCGGACCCATCGAGATGGGCGGCATGTTCTCGGTCGTGAAGGTACGGGAAGGGCTGGCGGCCAACGACTACAAGGATCCCGGCTGGTACCAGCACCCCAAAGGCACGGTCTCCTCCGAGATTCAATACGATAAGCCGAAGCACACCGAGGCGCCGCGCGCTCCGGAGGCCAGGGGCGCGGCCAAAAAGACCAAGGAGATCGAGATGCAAGCCGTCAAGCCGAAAGGCCGGCACGGCGGGCATTGAAGTTTCCGCGGCTGCGAGCAGCGCCGCGGAGGACTTCACGCAATGTTGGATGAAGAGCAGAGGAGGAAAGAAGAGATGCCCCGGAAATCTGGAGTTGTTGCCGTCTCGCTCGCGGCCTTCCTGGCTGCCGCACTTGCCCCACCACAAGGCATGGGGCCAATGCACGCGTTCGCCCACCAGGGCCACGCGTTCGCGGCCGGGGAGCCTGGCGATCCCAAGAAACCGTTCCGCACCGTTGAGATCACCATGACCGATGGCCCCGGCTCGATGACCTATTCCCCTGACAAGATCGAGGTGCGCAAGGGCGAGCAGATCAAATTCATGCTGAAGAACACAGGTCATCTCGCTCACGAGTTCCTGATCGACTCTTTCGAGAACAATGCCAAGCACAAGATCGAGATGGAGAAGAACCCGGATATGGAACACGACGATCCCAACGGCAAACGCCTGGAGCCCAAGCAATCCGCCGAGATTCTGTGGCGCTTCACCAAGACCGGGACGTTCGAGTTCGCGTGCCTGATCCCCGGCCACTACGAGACGGGCATGAAGGGCGTCGTCGTCGTCAAGTGACCAGGCTTCTTACCTCGGAATGTGTAAAGGCGTGTTCGCGCAATTCAGGAGAACCACAATGCGCAAATCGATGATCATGCTAGCGGCGGTGGTCGGACTGACGACAGCCGCACCGGTAGCGTTCGCCCAAATGGTCGACGGTGAAGTGACCAAGATCGACGAATCCGCCGGCAAAATCACCATCAAGCACGGGCCTATCAAGAAATTCGACATGGACGCCATGACCATGGTGTTCCGCGCCCAGGACCCCGCGATGCTCAAACAGGTCAAGCCGGGCGACAAGATCAAGTTCGACACCGACAAGGTGAGCGGTCAGCTCACGGTCACGAAGATCGAGAAGAAAAAGTAGGCGGCACTCCACCGCCTACCTGCGTCCGCCCTCGATCGCTCCCACGCCGCTCCCAACCCCTGGCGCGGATGACCGAGCGGCGGACGCTTTCGCACTGGAAACCGCCCCGTCTCGCCTGCCCTGACTGCCCAGCTGAGCGCGCGGACCGCGATCCGGCTCTTCATGAAGAGCGGATTTCGGCTTTCCATTGACCCAGGTCAACACCACATGGACTGAAGCCAGCGAACAATGGGCCTCCCCGCGGCTGCGAACACGGAGAACCGCCAATGAAAGCGCGAGACATCATGACGCGAAAGGTGATCACGGTGCGGCCGGATACCCCCATCCGCGACATCGCTACCCTCATGGTCGAGAACCACATAAGCGGACTTCCGGTACTCACGGCCGACGGCAAGGTCGTCGGCATTCTCAGCGAGAGCGATCTTCTGCACCGCGCCGAGACAGGAACCGAGCGCAGGCAAAAATGGTGGTTCCGCATCTTCGCTGACTCTGCATCGCTCGCACGGGAATATGTGAAGGCGCACGGGCTCAAGGCGCATGATGTCATGTCGCGCTATGTCATCTCGGTCCGCGACGATACCGAACTCAGGGACGTCGCCGACATCCTCGACAACCACCGCATCAAGCGCGTTCCCGTCCTGAAGGAGGGCAGCCTGGTGGGAATCGTTACCCGCGGCGACCTTGTGCGCGCGTTGAGCCAGGCGCAGCTTTCCGCGGCCGCAGCCAAGATGGACAACGCCGGGCTGCATAAACTGCTGCAAAGCAGGATGCGCAGCCAGCCCTGGATCGACGAAAGCTACATCAACGTCAGCGTAAACGATGGCGTCGTGGAGCTTATCGGTTTTGTCGAATCGCTCGACCAGAAGAACGCGCTGCGAGCGCTGGTCGAGGGGACCGAAGGCGTCACCCGTGTCGAGGACAGGCTCGGCGTCGGGGTTCCTTTCCGCGGCGCCATCTAGCGCCCTCATACAGGCGCATGCGGGCCCTTCGCGCGGCTTTTTATCGTACGCCGTGGTCGGGGGCAGCCCGCAAGGTGCGATCTGCGCCGCGCTCGAGTTTCCACCAGATCTTGATCTGCATCAAAGCGGCGCGAGGCCGGCAGGGGCACAGACGTGCGGCGAGCCTCCCGGGAGGCGCACACCTTCGCCAAGGCTGGGGATATTTGCATGACAACGACCGTGGAGAAGGCCGCCTTCGCGGATGCCATGATGCTGCTGGGTGCTTTGATCGTGGCGGTCGGGGGCCTGGTGCTTCTGCTCGTATCCGAGGACTCAGGAATGGCCTTTCACGGGCTCCTCTTCCTGATCGCCGCATTGCTCGCAGCGGTGGCAATTCTGCAGATATCCTTCGACGACGAACCGCGAGAAGCCGAGACGGCCTACATGGATGGCCCGATCCGGGTCGCCACTGTCGCCGCTGTGATCTGGGGCATTGCCGGCTTCGTTGTCGGCGACGTCATTGCCTGGCAACTCGCAGTTCCGCAACTCAATCTCGACCTGCCCTGGACGAGTTTCGGTAGGCTACGGCCTTTGCACACGTCCGCCGTGATCTTCGCCTTCGGCGGCAACGTGCTGATTGCCACCTCCTTCTATGTCGTGCAGCGCACCTGCCACACGCGCCTCGCCGGCCGGTGGTCGCCCTGGTTCGTGGTCTGGGGCTATCAGCTGTTCATCGCCATCGCCGGCACCGGCTATCTGCTCGGGGTCACGCAGAGCAAGGAATACGCCGAGCCAGAGTGGTACGCGGATCTTTGGCTCACCATCGTCTGGGTGGCCTATCTCCTCGTGTTCCTGGGCACGCTGGCCAAGCGCAAGGAGCCGCACATCTACGTGGCGAACTGGTTCTTTCTGGCCTTCATCGTCACCATCGCCATGCTGCATGTGGTCAACAACGCCGCCATTCCCGTCGGTCTAACGAGCACCAAGAGCTACATCGTCTACTCGGGCGTGCAGGATGCCATGACGCAATGGTGGTACGGCCATAACGCGGTCGGCTTCTTCCTCACCGCCGGCTTCCTCGGCATCATGTACTACTTCATCCCGAAGCGCGTGGAACGGCCGATCTATTCCTACCGCCTGTCCATCGTGCACTTCTGGACCCTGATCTTCCTCTACATCTGGGCCGGCCCCCATCACCTTCACTACACCGCACTGCCCGACTGGGCGCAAACGCTCGGCATGACATTCTCGATCATGCTGTGGATGCCGTCCTGGGGCGGCATGATCAACGGCCTCATGACGCTCTCGGGTGCCTGGGACAAGCTGCGCACGGATCCGGTCGTGCGCCTGCTCGTGGTGTCCGTTGCCTTCTACGGCATGTCGACGTTCGAAGGGCCCGTGATGAGCATCAAGTCGGTCAACTCGCTCTCCCACTACACCGACTGGACCATCGGGCACGTGCATTCCGGCGCGCTCGGCTGGGTAGCCATGGTTTCGTTCGGCGCCATCTATTGCCTGGTGCCCTGGCTGTGGAACCGGCGCGGCCTCTACTCCATGCGCCTGGTCGAATGGCACTTCTGGACCGCCACCATCGGCATCCTGCTCTACATCACGGCCATGTGGGTGTCGGGTATCACTCAAGGCCTGATGTGGCGCGCTTACGACAAGCTGGGCTTCCTGCAATACTCGTTCATCGAGACCGTGGAGGCGATGAAGCCCTATTACGTGATCCGCGCGGTCGGCGGCCTGCTGTTCGTCATTGGCTCTCTCATCATGGCCTACAACGTCTGGCGCACGGTGCGCGGCGACGAGCCCGTCGACGCGGCCGACCAGCCCCGCATCGCTGCCGCGCCCGAGTTGCGCATGGCTCCGGCGGAATAGGGGGCCTCGATGAAACACGAAGCATTTGAGAAGAACTCGCTGCTGCTGCTGATCGGCATCCTGGTGGTGGTGTCGATCGGCGGCATTGTGCAGATCGCCCCGCTGTTTTGGGTCGAGAGCACCATCGAGAAGGTCAAGGGTATGCGCCCCTACACACCACTCGAGCAGGCCGGCCGCGACATCTACATCCGCGAGGGTTGCTACGGCTGCCACAGCCAGATGGTGCGCACGCTGCGGGACGAGGTGGAGCGCTACGGCCACTACAGTCTCGCCGCCGAGAGTATGTACGACCACCCGTTCCAGTGGGGCTCCAAGCGGACCGGACCAGACCTGGCCCGCGTCGGCGGCAAATACTCTGACCAATGGCAGGCCGAGCACCTGATCAACCCACGCGCTGTCGTACCGGAGAGCATCATGCCGGGCTATCCCTGGCTCGCCGACACCAAGCTCGACATGGGCGACGTTGTCGCGCGATTGAAGACGCTGAGGCTGATCGGCGTGCCATACAGCGACGAAATGATCGAGAAGGCGAAGGCGGACCTGACGGCGCAGGTCATGCCCGACAGCCGGCCGGCGCGCGAGCTGATGCGCCGCTACCCCAAGGCCAAAGTCGCGAAGTTCGACGGCAGGCCGGGCGATGCGCCAAGCGAACTCGACGCCCTCGTCGCCTACCTGCAGATTCTGGGCACGCTCGTCGATTTCACGAGCTTCGACGCTTCCGGTCCGAACTCGCGGTAAGAGCGGCACCATGACCTATGAAACCATCGCGACGATCAGCCAGGTGACCTCGCTGCTGATGTTCATCGCCATGTTCGCAGGCGTGCTCGTCTACGCGCTATGGCCTCGGAACGGACCGCGTTTCGAAGCCGCGCAGCGGCGCGCGCTCGACCTCGGGCGCAAGCCAGGCAGCGACAGCGGGGGCACCGGCCAATGAGCAAGCGCGAGATCGACGACGTCACCGGTGTCGAAACGACCGGGCATGAATGGGACGGTATCAAGGAGCTGGACAAACCGCTGCCGAGGTGGTGGCTCCTCACGTTCTATGCGACGATAATCTGGGCGGTCGGCTACTGGATCATATACCCCGCGTGGCCGACATTGACCGGGTATACCGCAGGCCTGCTCGGCTACAGCCAGCGCGTCACGGTCGCCGATGAGATCAAGGCCGCGCAAGCGGCCCAAAGCCAATTCCGCGACCTTCTTGAAAAAACGCCGCTCGACCAGATCAGGAACTCGCCCGATCTGCTGCGCTTCGCCATGGCCGGAGGCGCTGCGGCTTTCCAGACCAATTGCGGCCCCTGCCACGGCCGCGGCGCCCAGGGCTTCAGCGGCTATCCCAACCTCAACGACGATGATTGGCTTTGGGGCGGGTCTATCGCCGACATCCACAAGACCATCAGCTTCGGCATCCGCTCGGACCAGAAGGACGCGCACGCCTCGCAGATGCCGCGCTACGGCCTCGACAAGCTTCTCACTGACAGCCAGATCATCGACGCGGCCGAGTTCGTGCTCTCGCTGACCGGCAGATCGACGGACACTGCCGCGGCGGCACGCGGTCGGACCGTCTTTGCCGACCAGTGCGCGAGCTGCCACGGTGCCGATGGCAAGGGCAACCAGGACCAGGGCGCACCGAACCTGGCAGACGAAATCTGGCTCTACGGCGGTTCCCGCCAGGCCGTCGTCGAGAGCATCCGCACCGGGCGCGGCGGCATGATGCCGGCCTGGGCGGGACGGCTGGACCCGGTCACCATCAAGGCTCTTGCCGTCTATGTTCACAGCCTCGGCGGCGGCAAATAGCGCCCCCGGGCGCAGAGACGACCGCAGCAATGACTATGCGCAATGACTCGCATGGATAGATACATCATCGCGGCGGAGCCCGAAGCGGCATCCGGCGTCGCCCGCCATGACGTCAAGGCCGTCAACCGGCGGGAGGATCGTTCCCTCTACGCCAGCCGGCAGAAGGTTTATCCCAAGCTCGCGCACGGCCGCTTCCGCGCCATCAAATGGCTGGTGATGGCGGCGACGCTTGGCATTTACTACGCCTTGCCGTGGCTGCGCTGGCACCGCGGCCCCGATCTTCCTGACCAGGCCGTGCTGCTCGACATGGCCAACAACCGCTTCTTCTTTTTCTTCCTCGAGATCTGGCCGCAGGAGTTCTATTTCGTTACCGGCCTCCTGGTGCTGGCGGCGCTGACTCTGTTTCTTGTGACGTCCGTTGCCGGCCGCGTGTGGTGCGGCTACACCTGTCCGCAGACGGTGTGGACCGATCTCATGATCGTGGTCGAGCGCTTCTGGCAGGGTGATCGCAACGCCCGCATCGCACTCGATAAGCGGCCGTGGGGCCCGGTCAAGCTCTTCAAGAAGGGCATGACGCACCTCTCCTGGCTCGCCATCGGCCTGGCGACCGGCGGCGCGTTCGTGTTCTATTTTCGCGATGCGCCGACGCTCGCGGCGGAGCTGTTGTCCGGCACCGCGCCGACCATCGCCTACCTGTTCCTCGGCATTTTCACACTGACCACATATCTGCTGGGCGGCATCGCCCGCGAGCAAGTCTGCATCTACATGTGCCCCTGGCCGCGCATCCAGGGCGCAATGACCGATCATGAAACGCTGCTGGTCAGCTATCGCACGCATCGCGGCGAGCCGCGCGGAGCCCACAAGAAGGGTCAGCCCTGGGAGGGGCGCGGCGACTGTATCGACTGCAAGGCGTGCGTCGTCGTTTGTCCGACTGGCATCGACATCCGCGATGGCTCGCAGCTCGAATGCATCCAGTGCGCGCTCTGCATCGACGCCTGCAACGACATCATGGGCAAGGTCGGCCGCCCGCGCGGCCTGATCGCCTACAACTCCATCGCCGGGCAGGAGGCGGCCGCCAGCGGCGGCGTTGCCCCGTTGCGGCTGGTTCGCGGACGCACGCTCCTCTACGCCGGTCTGATCGGCCTCGTCGGCGCCATCATGGTCGTGGCGCTCATCAACCGCACGACGCTCGAAGTCAACGTGCTGCACGACCGCAACCCGCCCTACGTGCTGCTCTCCGACGGCGCCGTGCGCAACGGCTATACTGTCAAGATCCTCAACAAGCTGCACGAGCCGCGCGAGTTCGCCCTGGCCGTGACCGGACTGGCGCGGGCCAAGCTCGCAATCGTGGGCATGGATGCGGGCGCCGCCGTTCGAGTGATGACCGACGATCTGCGCGAGCTGCGCGTGCTCGTGACGGTCCCGGCCGAGGAGCTCGCCAGGTTGGAGAGCGCCGGCACGCCGTTTGCGCTGGTCGTGCGCGACCTCACCTCGGGTCACGAGACGGCGCGCACCACCCAGTTCCAGAAGCCTTCGGGCACGAACGGGAGGAGACCATGAGCCCAACCGTCCTGCCGACCGCACCTCGCCGCACGGGTTTGCGCGGCGGTCATGTCCTTGGCATCTTCCTCGGCTTCTTCGCAGCGGTGTTCCTCGTCAACGGGGCCATGATCTATTCGGCCGTGACGACCCATTCAGGGCTGGTCGCGAACGAGCCCTATCGCAAAGGCCTGCACTATAACGAGCGCATCGCAGCGGACGGCCGCCAGGCGAGCCTGGGTTGGACCGAGACGCTCGAGGTCGGGCGCGATGGTAGCGTGAGGTTGGCGCTGACCGAGGCCGACGGACGCCCCGTGCGCGGGGTGAGCATTGCCGGTGTGCTCGGCCGCCCGTCCACCAACCGGCACGACCTCGCGCTGACGCTCGTGGAAGCCTCGCCGGGACGATACGAGGCGCGCACTTCGCCACTGGCAGAAGGCAATTGGCTGCTCTCGCTCGAGGCCCGCTTGTACGAAGCCGCGGACCCCATCTACCGCATGCGGAGACGCGTATGGCTCAAGCCCTGAGCAGATCGACTCTCGGCGGCCGCGATGATGTTGCCTCCAGAGATGCGCAATGCGTAACGACAACCCTGGCGGTCGAAGGCATGCATTGTGGCGGCTGCATGCGCAAGGTCGAGTTGGCGCTTGCCGCCATTCCGGGTGTGATCTCGGCGCGCGCCAATCTCTCCGCCAGGCGCGTCGCCGCCGTACATGGTGCGGCCGGCGTCACCGGCATCGACTTGATTGAAGCGCTCGACCGCATCGGGTTCAAGGCCGCCGAACTCACCGGCACCGGCACAGAGCTCGCAAAGGCACCCGATCAGGCCCTGCTCAAACGTGTCGGCATAGCTGGGTTCGCGGCCGCCAACATCATGCTGCTCTCAGTCTCGGTCTGGTCCGGGGCCACGGGCGACATGAGTCCTTCCGTGCAGGCGCTGTTCCACTGGCTTTCGGCGCTGATCGCGCTGCCGGTCGTTGGCTATGCGGGCGAGCCGTTCTTCCGTTCGGCCGTGCAAGCGCTGCGATCGCGACGCCTCAACATGGACGTGCCGATCTCGCTCGGCGTCACACTGGCGACGGCCATGAGCCTCTACCAGACGGCGCGAGGCAGCGAGCAGGTCTATTTCGATGCCGCCGTCACCCTCCTCTTCTTCCTGCTGGTCGGCCGCTTTCTCGACCAGCGCATGCGCACCCGCGCGGCTGACGCCGCCGCCAATCTGCTGGGGTTGCAGGGGTCTGCCGCCACCGTTATCCAGCGCGACGGCGCCACGGCACGGCTGGCCGCCAGCGCGCTCGAGCCCGGCATGCGCATCCTGACCGCTGCCGGAGAACGCTTCGCCGTCGACGGGCGCGTGGTGGAGGGAAGTTCCGAGGTCGACGCGAGCCTCATCACCGGCGAGACCGCGCCAGTCTCCGTGCGGCCGGGCGCGCTCATCCATGCCGGCACCGTCAACCTGTCAGGACCCCTGGTGACCGAGGCCACCGCCACCGACCAGAACACGCTGCTCGCCGAGATCGGACGCCTGATGACGGCCGCCGAGCAGGGCCGCGGGCGCTACGTGCGCCTGGCCGACCGGGCCGCGCGCTTCTATGCCCCGGCGGTGCACATCCTCGGGCTCGTCACGTTCCTAGGTTGGCTTGTCGCCGGCCACGGTTGGGAGGCGGCGCTGACGGCGGCAATCGCCGTGCTCATCATTACCTGCCCCTGTGCGCTTGCACTCGCCGTGCCAGCCGTTCAAGTGGCCGCCACCAGCCGGCTCTTTGCCAAGGGCGTCCTGGTCAAGGCCGCCGACGGACTGGAGCGTTTGGCCGAGATCGATACCGTGGTGTTCGACAAGACCGGGACGCTGACATTGGGCGAGCCCTCTCTGGCCGCCGGCCAGAATATCAGCAGAGGAATCCTCGCTCGCGCGGCTCCCCTTGCCGCGGCCAGCCGCCACCCTTATGCCCGCGCCGTGGTCCGCGCCGCGGAGGCGGCCGGGCTCGTGGTTCAGCCCGCCAGTGATGTGCGAGAGACGCCAGGCTTCGGGCTGGAACGGGCCGGCCCGGACTCTGCCCCCGAGCGGCTAGGCTCTGCTGCCTGGTGTGGCACCGATCCGGGGCTCGCGGACACCACAGCCGTCTGCTATCGGCTCGGCCGTTCCAGCCCGGTCATCCTGCAGTTCGAGGACCCGCTCCGATCCGACGCGGCACGCGTCGTCGCGAGCCTGCGTCGCGCCGGCTTTCAAACGGAACTCGTGTCCGGAGACCGCACGACCGTGGTGGCGGCCGCTGCTGCGGGCGTCGGGATCGACCACTGGATCGCGGGTGCCGTGCCCGCCGCCAAGATCGCCCGCATCGAGACCCTCAAGGCCGAGGGGCGCAGGGTGCTGATGGTCGGCGACGGCCTCAATGATGCGCCCGCGCTCGCCGCCGCGCATGCGTCTCTTTCCCCCTCGAGCGCCGCCGACATCTCGCAAACGGCAGCCGATGCCGTGATCCAAGGCGAGCGCCTCGCTCCCGTGCTGGAGACGCTCGCTGTCGCGCGCGCCGCTCACCGCATGGCGTTGCAGAATTTCTTGATCGCCATCGGCTATAATCTGGTCTTCGTCCCGCTGGCCATGGCCGGCCTGGTCACGCCGCTTCTTGCGGCCGTCGCCATGTCGGCCTCCTCGATCGCGGTCACGGCCAACGCCGTCAGGCTCAAGACCATGCACCTGGAGCTCGCGCGATGACCGCCCTTGCCTGGCTCATCCCCTGCGCGCTTCTTCTTGGCCTGCTCGGGCTCGCGGCCTTCCTGTGGTCGCTCCGCAGCGGCCAGTTCGAGGATCTGGAGGGAGCTGCTTGGCGAGCCCTGCGGGACGACGAGCCAAACGGCTCATAGATAGCTCTCTGGATTCTCCCGCACCAACTCACGATAAGCGTGCCACGTTGCGTGGCCGATCAATGGGAACACGAATACCATTCCCACGAACAAGGTAGCGATGCCCAGGGCCATGAAGCCGGCAATCAGGGCGGCCCACAGCGCCATCGGCTTGGGGTTCAAAATCACGGCTGTGACACTTACCGCGGCGGCCGTCACGGCATCGATCCGCCGCGTCATCAAGAGAGGCACCGAAACGGCCGAGATGGCAAACACCAGAGCCGCGAACATGCCACCCACAATCGTCCCCGTGACGAGCAGGCCAAGGCCGCGCTGACTGAAAAGCAAGGTTGGAACGAATTCGCTTGCGGGGGGAAGCGGACTGCTCCCCAGGAACAGCATGAAAAGCAGGAGCGCGACCTGGACCCACGCGAAATACACGAATGCCAGAATGGCTCCGAAAAAGCCGAGTTGTCCTGGCGCTTGCGTGGCCGCGCTCACGATATCACGCCGTTGAACGCGCTCCCCTGCTTCCAGCCGCCGGCTGGTCTCATAGAGTCCCACGGCGGCGATTGGCCCCACCAGCATGAATCCCCCGGCCAACGCCAGAACGAACGACTCCAGACCGCCCACCATCAAACCGAGCGTCAGGATGACCGACAGCAGGGCAAACGCGGCACCGTAAGCCAGGCTTACGCGCGGCGCGGACCATAGATCGCGCCAGCCTGCAGCCAGCCATCCCCAGGGCGCATCGAAGGCGAGCTTCTCGACCGTGACGCCGGCAATCGGCGACGCCATTTTCCGCCTCGCCATGGCGCGCCCCTGGCTTCCAGCTTGCATTGTCCGCCCTTTCGATGCTTTGCCCCGCGAATACGCCATACACCCCCCGCCGCGCGTTGATCCACGTCAACCCTCAGACCGGGAGCCACTGGTCGACCCATCGCAGGGAGCCGGGCCATCCGACGGCATCCCCGCTTTGACCCAGATCAAGGCGCCTTTCCGCCGGGAACCCATAGTGGCATGCGACTTGTCTTGTCGGGACCAAAGGATGCGACCAACCCGCCCCGCTGCCGCCGAGCAAGACGACCTCCGTTCCGTCATCGCTGCCTTCGATGACTGGGGCAATCTCGACGCCGCGCTTGCAGAAATGAACGCGGACGAAAGCTGCAGTTATTGTGCGGTTCTGCATGCGCGGGGCGAAGCTTCCTCCGAGGCTTGCCGCGCCGTCCACGAGATTGCGAGCCTCCAGCTCACGCACACCAGGACCTGTGTTATCCGCAGCGAGGGATTCCTGTCGCGCGCGCTGGCGGATGCCTTGAGGCACGGCACTCACACCCTGGCCGATGCACTGCGCCAGTGGGTAAGCGCCGATCAGGCGCGTCATCTCGAGGATCACATCGCGCAGGGGCGGCTCCTCCTCTGGGTCCAGCCCCTGACGCCAGAGCAGTTCGGCAGGATTTGCGGCCATCTTGTGCGCGCGAGCCGGCACATGGTCGAGATCTGCAAGGCGGAGTCTCATCCACAGCCGAAGCGCGCACGACAATGACCAAAGCAGCAATTGCAGGGTGGGCGGCCGCCGTCCTCTGGCTCGCCGCAGGCACCTGTCAGGCGCAGAGCCCGCCGGGCAATCCGCAGCGGGGTCTTGAGCTTTCCGCGCGCCTTTGCGCCAACTGCCACGCCGTCGAGCGCAATGCCCCGGGGCCGGTGTTGGGCGACGTTCCCGGTTTTCCTGCGATCGCGAACCGCCCGAATTCCACGCCCGAACAAATTGCCGGGCGGATCATCATCCCTCATCCGGCAATGCCGGGCGTATCCCTCACCGCGGCGGAAATCAAAGATATCGTCGCCTACATTGTCAGCCTGCAGCGCATGAATTGACCCCTGCAGCCTGAAGAAGCCTGCCCCGAACCGATATCGCCTATTGGGTTGCTGGCTTCGCCAACCGTTCGCGCCAGAATGTGTAGAGACCGGCAGCCGTGACGATGCTTATCCCGGCCCAGGCCGCGGCGTCCGGTATCTCACCCCAAACAACGTACCCTGCAACGATGGCCCACAGAACCATCGAATAGCGGAAGGGTGCCACGGCGCCAATGTGGCCCGTGCGCATGGCCGTCACCAGCCAAGCCTGGCCCGCGAGGAGGGCCGCGCTGGCGCCAAGCAGGATCAGGAGCGTGGAATTCTGCGGCCAGCGCCACGTCTCGACGGCGGTGAAACCGAGGCTGGCCAGTGTGACAACCGCAGCGCTTACGGTGACGATGATGAGCGGGGGCACGCTGGCCGGCACGCTGCGGGAGAGCAGATCGCGAAGCGCGGAGAAAAGGACCGCGAGAATCGCCAGTATTGCGGCGGACGTGAACGCCGAGCCTCCCGGCCGCACGATCATGAGCACACCCAGAAGACCGACACAGGTGGCTGTCCAGCGCCGCCAGCCGACCCTGGCTCCCATGAACAGCGCGGCTCCGGCGGTCACGGCCAGCGGAATGAACTGCAAGATGCCGAATAAATCGGCCATGGGCATGCGAACGAGAGCGTTGAGGAAGAAAATAGTGCCGCCGACGTCAGCTGCCGCGCGCCAGAGGACGCGCCTGGAGACGGCGTGGCGCACGGTCTCGTATGCGCCGCTTGCGGCAATGACAATGCCGCCGAGCACGCTGGTAAGCAGGCCCCGCACGAAAATCGTCTGGCCGGTCGGCAGTTCGCCGGCGGCGACCTTCATGAGCGTATCGTTGACGACGATGATCGCCATCGACGCCAGCATCAAAGCGATGCCCCGTAGCGTATCGGAGCGGTGTTGGACCGGCAGGGCAACGCTCATCGGCGCGAAACTGCCTTGCTCGCACCGGTCGTCGCAGCGGTCCAGTTCATCGGCAGCCTGCTCGGGTTAGAGGCAATACCACGGTGCCGCCGCCCCAATATATGTTCAGCGATGCCCAATCGGTGGTCGTGGGTCAGGGCCGCCGACACCTTCGGATTGCGTGTATACCTCGCAGCGATGGCGGCGGCCAATCTCCAGCGCGTTTTCGAAACCTGCGGTTGTGATGAGCAGACTGCGCGCGAGTCGGGCATTGGCCCACGCCGTTTGCGCTGGCATCAGGTATTCTTTGTGGATACGATCAATACGAACGAAGCTTGCCCCGTTGCGCAATTCATCTGTTGTGGGAGGGTCTCGTGAATAGAACGACAGCCGTTGCCCTCGTCGTGTCCGTCGTCCTCGCTCCTTGCCTTCCCGCACATGCACAAAACAAGCTTACGATCACGGCAGTGACGCAGCCGTTGAATACCCAGCCGCAGTTCACGCGGGTCGATCAGGTTTTGCTGCGTGACGGCCTGAAGGCGAAATCCGGTGGCCGCATCGAGGTGCAAATCTCCTCCCATGCCGAGAGGAGCCTGGGTGGGCAAGAGGTGTTGCGACTCGTGCGGGCCGGGCAGGTGGACATCGGTGCTTCGCCGCTCTCCACGGTCTCCGGCGACGTTCCGTTCTTGGATGGCGTTGATCTTGCCGGCCTGCACCCCGACATCACGCTAGCCCGCAAGGTGGCCGATGCCCTGGTTCCGCTGGCCAACAAGGAGCTCGAGAAATTCGGCCAGTTCATTATCGCCACCTACCCGTTCCCGGCGCAGGTGGTGTTCTGCCGCCAGCCGGTGTCGAGCCTCGCCGACCTCAAGGGCCGCAAGGTGCGCACATTCGGCGCCTCGCTCAATGACTTCGTGACGGCGGTGGGTGGCCAGCCCGTATCGATCGCCTTCCCCGAAGTCTATAGCGCGCTGGAACGTGGTGTGGCTGACTGCGCCGTAACCGGCACCGGCTCCGGGAATGCGGCCAAGTGGTACGAGGTGACGACCCACATCTACAATCTGCCGGTGAGCTGGGCTGTGTCGGCCTACTACGTCAACCTCGCCTGGTGGAACAAGCTTGATGCCGAGACGCGCGACCTCGTCGGCAAGACCATGAAGGAGGTCGAGGACGGGCAGTGGAAGCTCGGAGCCGAAGCGAGCCAGGACGGCCTCGACTGCAACGCCGGCAAGGCTGACACGTGCAAGATCCACACACTTGTGAAGTCGCGGCCGATGACGGTCGTGGAAGCCAGCGCCGAGGACAAGGCCACCCTCAAGAAGATCGGCGAGACGGCCGTGCTGCCGGCCTGGGTGAAACGCTGCGGCGCCCGCTGCGGCGAGATCTACAATCAGCACGCAGCTCCCATCTCGGGCGTGAAGTACGCCGGCAACTGACAGCCGCCCTCCCGGCATCTGGGGGTGAATGTGCGCGATGTCACTTGAGTCTCGCCCCCAGCCGGTTCCAACCGTGTTGCGAATTCTGCAAGGCGTCAGACTGGTGGCGAGCAACATCGCCGCCGGCATGAACTACGCCGCCGGCTGGGGGTTCATCTTCTGCTCGGCATTCGTGACGTTCGACGTGCTTGCCCGAAATTTCGGCGGGTTCTCCTCGCGTGCCACCACGGAGATCACGAGCTACCTGTTGGCATTCGGCATCGCCTGGGGCCTGGCGCACGCCCTTGCTATGCGCGCCCACATCCGCATCGACGTGCTGGTCAACCGGCTGCCGTTGCGAGCGCGACAGTTTTTGCACGCCTTCGCCCTGCTGCTCATGACGGCATTTGCTCTCTTCATTGCCTGGTCTGCATGGCATCTGGTTGACGAGAGCATCCTGTTCAATGCCAAAGACACGAGCGCACTTTCTATCCCGCTGGTGATCCCCCAGGGCCTTTGGTTCATCGGCATCGGCATGCTTGCGGCCATGTCCTTATGCCTACTGGCGGAGGTGCTCTGCCTCTTGCTGATGGGACGCGCAGCCGACGTCGATGCGCTGCTCGGACCGCGCGGCTATCAGGAGGAGACGGCAGAGGCGCTGGAAGCGGCAGGCTCGGCCAAGCCGGAGGCCAAGCCTTGATCGTCATCGTCTTCCTCCTGATTCTGTTGTCGATCCTCGTCTACGCCACGAGCGTCGGCATGGCCGTGTCTCTGCCCATCGGTGAGACTTTGATGCTGATCGGGCTGTTTCTGGCGTTCTTCGGCGCCGGCGTCTACATCGCTGTCGTCCTCGGTGCGCTGGCGCTGATTGCGGGATTTGCCTTCTCGGGTCGGCCGTTCTGGCTGTTCATGGGGCAGGTCATCTGGTCGCCGTCGTCCAGCTTCGTGCTGGTAGCAGTGCCGCTCTTCCTGCTGATGGGCGAGATACTGCTGCGAACGGGGCTCTCCGAGCAACTCTACAAGGCGCTCAACGTTTGGCTGAGGCGCTGGCCGGGCGGGCTCTTGCACACCAACATCGCCTCCTGCGCCGTCTTCTCGGCGATCTCGGGGTCGAGCGTTGCGACCGCCGCGACCATGGGGTCGGTGGCGCTGCCATACTTTGACAAGACACACTACAACCAGCGCATGGTGCTCGGCTCTCTGGCTGCGGGCGGGGCCCTCGGCAATCTCATTCCTCCCGGCATCACCTTCATTCTCTACGGCCTCATGACCGAGACATCGGTCGGCAAGCTCTACATCGCTGCCGTGGTTCCAAGCATCATCGTCTGCTCGCTGTTCTTTCTCGTGATCCTGGCGCATGGACTGTCGAAGCGATCGGAGGTGGCAGCGCCCAAGGCCACAGCGCGAGAGAGATGGAGAAGCCTCGTCGATCTAATACCGACGACGCTCCTAATTCTGATCGTGCTCGGCACCATTTACGGGGGCCTCGCGACACCGACCGAGGCTGCCGCACTGGGCGTGGTTGCGGCCTGCGCGTTTGCGCTCGTCTCCGGCAAGCTCAGCTTCAAGCTGCTGCACGCCTCCGCGGAGGCTACAGCCCGCAACACGGCAATGCTGGGCTTGATCCTGTTCGGCGCCTATATGCTCAACTACATCATGGTGCAGCTGCGCGTGCCGCAGACCCTCGCCGGCACGGTAGCAGGTCTGCCGCTGCCGGGCTGGGCCATCATGCTCGTCATCATCGGATTTTATCTCGCGCTCGGGACGTTCATGGAGGGATTTGCCATGATCATCACGACGATCCCGGTAGTGTTCCCAGTCGTGATGGCGCTCGGCTACGATCCCATCTGGTTCGGCGTCATCGTCACGATGCTGATCGAGATTGCCATGATCAGTCCGCCGGATGGTACCATCATGTACGTGCTGCAGGGCATGCGCCGCACGCCGGGCCCGATCACCGACGTGTTCGCGGGAGTGATGCCATTCGTCGGAGCCTACCTCCTGGCGGTCCTGATTCTTTTGATGTTTCCGCAAGCAGCGCTGTTTATCGTGCCGCGCTGAGGAGACCGTGTGGAGGACGCGACATGCCACCCGCAATTGATACCGGCCGAGTGCTCGCTGCAGTCGATGAGCAACGGCTTCTGGCGCTCGAGCGCAAATCGATCCAGATCCCGAGCACAACCTTCCAGGAGGGCGAGATCGCCGATTTCTACGCCAACTACCTGTCGGAGATCGGCCTCGAGGTGGAAATGATGGAGGTCGCTCATCCACACGACGCGTCCCTCAAAAGCCGCCAGCCGATCGGCCGGCTCAAGGGCATCGGCGGCGGGCCGACTCTCATGCTCAACGGTCACATGGACCCCGGCTGCGAGATGCCCGGCTGGAGCGTCGATCCCTATGGCGCCAAGTTCGAGGACGGCTGGATCTGGGGCATGGGCGCACACGACGACAAGGGCGGCGTGGTAGCGGCGATCTCCGCCGTGGAGGCCATCGTGCGTTCTGGCGTCCGTCTCAAGGGGGACGTACTGGTCACGCCCGTGATTGCCCACAAGTATGGCGGCGCCGGCACGCGGGCGCTGCTCAAGCACGGCGTCAAAGCCGACTTGTGCATCAACATGGAGCATTCCAACAATACCATTGCCAACGTCTGCGTCGGCGTCGTCATGGTGCGCTTCATCTGCTCCGCGCCTGACCTGTTTTTCCGCTACAGCCCCGAGGCGCGCGCTGCCTTCATGAATGCCATCGAGCAGCAAATGGCCATCGTGCGGCGGCTCGGCCCAAGCCTCACGCCGATCGCGCCAGGCGGCTACCTGACTTTCGAGCCGCATGCCGAGCTCCCCGGCTTTCCCGCGCTTACCTACGATGTCTTTCACCGCGAGCACTACTACTACAAGAACTATACCGGCCATTCGACGCGGGACGCCGAGATGACCATGCAGTTCCGCACAGTGCCAGGGCAGAGTGTCGCCTCGATAGAAGCCGACCTGCGCCGCGTGCTCTCCGACATCAAGCGCGAGCACCCTGCCTTCAACTGCGTCATGGAGATTCCTGCCAAGGGCACCGAGACCACATGGAACCAAAACGCGATGGTGTGCCCACGCGAGCATCGCTTGGTTCAGGCGCTGTCGGAGGGACAATCGCTTGCCTCGGGCAAGCCTGCGTATATCGGCGCGGATGGCCGCATCGGCAACGTCGGTGACGGCAATATCATTCAGGAGGTGCTGGGAATCCCGACCGTCCAGTATGGCCCAGGTGACATTCGCATCTACAAGGAATGGCCGACGCCGGATGAACGCGTGCTGCTGCAGGATTTGGTCACCGCGGCGAAGGCGGTCGCCCACGCTACTCTCAAGCTCTGTGGATGAGCGATGGCTCCGATCTGGCACCTAGCCCTGCCGGACTCCGTTGACCCGAAGCGTCCCGTGGGAAGCCGGAACACATGACTGCGATCCTGCGGAAGCAGGAGATCTCGAGCAATATCACCAGCGGTGGAGCCGGTCCCATTCAGCCGACGATCGCAATCGCACGCACGGGCGAACCGCTGCCCCTGTCAATTTTGAGCGGCAAGCCCTGAAAGTGGAACTCGCCCTTGCCGAGGAGGGCCTCCAGATTGCAGAGCCACTCGTAGTGCGTGATCCCCCGGTCTCGACAGACACGATGGTTGGGGAAGAGCTTGGAGTTCGCCCGGTCGGTGGACGGACCCTCGACCCCATGTACGCGCGAGCGGTCGGCGAGCCAATGCGTGGCCTCGGCGGTGATGCCGCAATTGGAGTGCATCGCCGAATCGTTGGGATAGTGGCGCTTGTGGAAGCCTGTGCAGATCAAAACGATATGGCCGTCGATCTTCACGCCCGATTTCCTTTCCGCCTTCTCGAGATCGGCCGCTTCGATGTCGCCAAGGTCGGGAATATGCTGGAGATCGAGGCACACAGCCTTGCCCATGAACATGTCGAGCGGCATCTCATCGATGGTGGCGCCGCCCCGCTTGGTGTGGATGAACGCGTCGATGTGCGTGCCCATGTGATCGACCATGCCGAGGTACGTCGTGCATCCGCCGAGAGGGTCGTCAGGGGTCCCATTGCCCCATGTGATCATTTCATCATGGGTGAAGTGGGGGAGAATGACGGGACGGGGGAAGAACCGATGCCCCGGCATGTTGTTGGTAAGCGTTACTGTCAAATCCACGATCTGCTGTGGCATCGGACATACTCCTCCGTTGCGGAATATTCTGCGAAGCCCCGCCCGACGCTTGCGTCTGCAGACAAAGGCGTCATCCTGGTCGCGCTCGTGCAATCGGGAGTGACCAGCTACATCCTCCCACATTCCAGACGCCTGGCCGAGAGCTCGGCTACTCGCTGCCCGCAAGCGGTGGCCAGCGATGCTGCCATGGCGCGGTCAGCTCCAGGCGTCGGGCGATCTCGATGATCACCTCATCGGCGCCACTCGGCGCAACGAGTTGAACGCCGATAGGTCGGCCGTCCGGGCTGGGCAGACCGGGGATGCTCATCCCCGCATAGCCCATCGCGTTCACCCAGCCGCAGAACATTCCCTGGGCGCTCGGACCGATGGACCGTCCCTCGATCTCGCTGGGATGCTCCGTTTCGACCGGCCAGGCCGGCACCGGATTTACGGGCAGGACGAGCGCGTCGAAATCGCCCCATTGGGCCGAGGTCTTCGACCGAAACGCCTGCAAGCGGTCGAGGGCCTGGACGTAGGCCGTCGCCGGGGTCGCAAGGCCGCGCTCCACCAGTCCTGCGATCTGCGCTGTCGCCAAGGTCTTCCACTGGTCGCCCAGCCGGGCAGCCGCGCGGGCCGCGCCAACCGGTGTAAGCGTGTCCCAGAGCTCGCGGATGTCGTCGAGGTCGAAGGGCGCAGCGCACGGCTCGACCACGTAGCCCAGCGCCTCGAGATGCCGCAACACCTGTGCATGGGATGCGACGACATCGGAGGACGCGCCGACGCCGCCGATACCCGTGAACCAGCCGAGCCGCTGAGGCAAGGCGGTCCGACGACGTTGCGTGACATGCAGCGAGACGGGATCGCGCACGTCCGGCCCGGCAACTGCCGAAAACAGCAACTCGAGATCCCGCATCGTTCGCGTGATGACGCCGATCGCCTGGAAATCCAGGGCCATCGGCGGGAACCCGTAGCACCGCGGAATGCGCCCGTTCGACGGGCGCAGCCCGACCAAGCCAGTGTAGCTCGCGGGCATTCGGGTCGAGCCGCCGGCATCTGTGCCGATCGCGAGCGGGACCATCCCCGCGGCGACGGCCGCAACGGCGCCGCCGCTCGATCCGCCGGGCGTCAGGCTAGGATTCCAGGGATTGCGGGTCGTTCCGGTCACGAGATTTTCGGTGCGTCCCGACAGCGCGAACTCCGGCGTCGTGGTCTTGCCGATGATGACGGCGCCGGCAGTCCGCAATCGCTCGACGCAGATATCGTCCCGATCCGGGACGAACCCCTTGAGCATTCGGCTGCCCCACTCGGCGGGCAGGCCGGCGACATAGAGATTATCCTTGATCGCCACGGGCATGCCGTCGAGGGGACCGCGACGTCGCCCGGTCTTCTGCCGCTCCGTCGCCCCGCGCGCCGCTGCAGTCGCGCCATCCCGGTCGAGCATCGTGAAAGCGTTGAGCTTCGGTTCCAGCCGATCGCACCGCTCGAGGCAGACCTCGAGCAACTGCATCGGCGTGATCTCTCGCGAAGCCAGACGTGCAGCAAGGTCTACGGCGTCGCCGCGCCAAAGCTCCGACGCTCGAGAGCGGCTGTTGCCGGGGCTGGACACGGTCGGCCTCCTGCTTGGCGGAGTGGGCTATTCGAAGATGGCGACGGCACGGATCGGGCTTGCCGTCCCTCCCCTGATTCTAAGAGGGAAGCCGGCGAAGCGGAAGCGGCCGCGCCCCACCACCTTCTCGAGCTGGGCAAGACATTCGATGTGCGTGATGCCGCGCTGTGCGCAAGCACGATGGGCCTGGAAGTTCAATTCGCCTTCGGGCGACGGGCTCACCGCCTCGACACCGAACATGCCAATACCCTTGTCCGCCAGCCAATGCACCGACTCCAGCGCAAGTCCGGGGAAGTCGTGAACATAGCGCGGTGTGCCGAACAGACGCTTGTTCGTCGCCATGTAGATCAGGACCGTGTCCTTTGGCTTGATCGTCTCGCCCGATTTCGCAAGTGCCTCCTCCATCTCGGGCACGGTGATGGCATGTTTCAGCGGCACGTGCGAAAGGTCGAGACAAATGGCCGATGTGTAGAAGTTCTCGAGCGGCACCTGGTCGATCGTGGCGGCGCCAGGTCGGTCGTCGAAATGGATCGGGGCGTCCACATGCGTGCCGGAGTGGTCGCTGATGGAGAGCGACAGAGCCTTGGAGCTGACTGTCGTCTTTCCTGCCGTCACCTTCTCGTCGTGGTCATTCCAGACGGTAATGATCACCGGCGGATGGCTCGGATGGGTCGGGGTACGATGGAAAATTTCCCGACTCAGATCAACAATTTCCATGACCCTCTCTCTCTGTGACTGCGCAAGGCAAGCGATCGCACCTTAGGCGGGCGCGCCTCGAAGACCAATCACATTTTCACGCATATCTCATGCCGGAATTGTTATGTCTGCAGCGAGAGCGCCGGTTGCGATCGCGCGGGTGGGGCGCTTGCTTCTTGGCGGCGCCAGTTGCCAAGGCAAAGCGGATGATCCGCTTCCGGGCATGGCAATCGACGCCGTTACGAGGCATCGGCTCCTGCGGAGCGTGATCCGAGGAATGTCGTCCCCCAGACGCCGGTATCGATGAGCCGCGCCGTTTCCTGCCGCACGATCTCGACCAGAGGCAGCAAAGACTTGTCATTCGTGCGGTCCTTGGCCCAGGCCAGCGACAGCGTTCGCTCAAAAGCTGGGCGCGTCGTGAGCGACGCAAGCTGACCCGCAGCCAACTCCTGCTCGATTTCGCCTACGGGCAGAATTGTGTAGATGCCGCCCGCTTGCACGAACTGCTTGATCGCAATCACCGACTCCACCTCTAGCTCGACCCGCGTCGAAAAGCCGACGGCGCGCATCTGCTGCTCGATGGCCAGGCGCAGCCCGTGCTGGCGACTAGGCAGGACCAGGGGCAGCTTGGCGAGAGCCTTGAGCGGGATGTGGCGCGACCGGCGCATGAGCGGATCACCTGCAGCGCAGATCAGGAACTGGCGCTCGGTCGCGAGCGGCTCAATTTGCAGCATATCGCTGCGGTGGGCGAAGTCGTAGATGACGCCCACGTCCAATCGGCCCAGCAGGAGCCATTCAACAATGAAGCCGCTCCATCCGTCGATGACGCGAACCTGCATCTTTGGCAATTGCGCTTTGAACCGCTGAACCACCGCCCGGGTCAACGCCCGGCTGATGGAGGCCGGCAAGCCGAGGCCGATCTGGCCCCCAGGCGAGCGCGACGCCGTCTCGGCCTCGACGCGTGCGCGCTCCAGATCGCGCAGAATGCCTTTGATCCGATCAAGGAAAAGAGCACCGGCATTGGTAAGCACGATGCCGCGACCGCTTCGCGAGAGCAGTTGCACACCAAGATCGCCCTCGAGGGTGCGCATATGGCGGGTGAGCGCAGGTTGGGCCAGGTTCAACCTGGCAGCAGCCTTCGTGATGCTCTGAACTTCGCCCACCTCGACGAAATATTGAAGCTGACGCAGGTTCATGCTGTCGTGCTCGATGCCGGCCGTCTACTTGCCACGCCCCACGGCTCGGACCGAGGGCCGCGCCTGTCGGGCATTATCTGCCCAAGGTGCAGGCAAGCCGCCTCTCTTCGCCGCTGCCGATCCTATCCTCAGATTACATTATATCAACTTCGCTATGGGAGTGGCCAAAAATTGTCATTTGTCGTGCGAGCCACAGACCGTTAACGTCATCCGACATGCTGCAGTGGAGTTGACGTTTTTGCAGCATGCGTGAACCCGCAGAGCAACTCTCGAACAGGGCGAGATTGGCTGCCATCGAAGGCCGGAACCATCATCAGGCGGACTAAAAACCCTTGCGGAGCGAAACCATGATCCACAGACGAGCGGGCCTGGGACTGATTGTGATCGCGGCGTCTTTCACAACGTGGGCAACGGCCTCCGCACAAGACATCAAGATCGGCTATTCGGGTGCGCTGAGCGGACCCGCATCCTTCACGGGGCTCGACATCCGTCGCGGCGCGGAGATGGCGATCGACGAGATCAACGCCAAGGGCGGTGTGAAGGGCCGCAAGCTGGAGCTGATTTCCCGCGACGACGAGCACAACCCGGTGCGCACCGTGGCGCAGTATCGCGAGCTGGTCGAACGCGAAAAGGTCGTTGCCATGCTCGGCGCCACCAACAGCGCATCGATGCTGGCCGTCACGCCGATCGTGAACGACACGCTCAAGGTTCCAGTGATCTGCCCGGCTACCGATGCTACCGCCATCACGGAGAACGACGCGGCCAAGGCGAAAAAGGACAACTACCTGTTCCGCATCGGCATGTACGGCACCGGCCAGGCCAACTTCATGGTCGACACCATGGTCAAGAAGTTCGGCCATACCAAGGTTGGCCTGCTCAACTGGACCGGCGGCTGGGGTGTGACGGGGCGCGGAGAGCTGCAGCGCCGTCTCAAGGAGAACGGCCTGGCTCCGGTGGGCGACGAGACGTTTGACTCCAACGATCCCGACATGACGCCGCAGATCATCAAATTGAAGAACGCGGGCGCGGAGAGCATCCTCAACTACGGCCTCGTGCGGGAGAACACCTTCGTCGTGCAGACCAAGGTGAAGCTCTCCAACGAGACGCCCTACGTATCTGCCTGGGGCATCGCCGGTCCGTCATTTTGGAAGGCGGCAGGCACGGCGGCGGAAGGCGTACTTACGAGCACGACGATAACGATCGACGGCCCGCAGTCGCCGGAACGCATGGCGCTCATCGAGGCCTACCGCAAGCGCTATAAGCAGGAGATGGACGCCCCGACCAGCGTGTTCGGCGCCTACGACAGCGTGTATCTCTTCAAGCTCGTCATGGAGCGGGACGGCACGGAGCCCGCAAAAATCCGGGCCGGCCTCGAGAACGTCCCCGAGTTCAAGGGGCTCATCAAACACTTCAAGCGACCGGTCTTCACCCGCGAGCAGCACAATGCCATCCGCGAGGAGGACATGATCATCGGGCGGTGGACCAACGGCAAACTGCTCGAGGTCAAGTACGACGACAAGGGTCCCTACGTCGACATCGATGAGAAGACCAAGAAGCACATCGACAAGAAGACTCTGAAACTGATGTAAGATCGCGTCTTGGCCGGGCTCCAGCGCGGGCCCGGCCGCCCACAGCTCGACCGGGGACGAAATTCAAGCCGCACCGATGAGCTTCTTTCTGCAGATCGCCGCAAGCGGTATAGCCACCGGTGCGATTTACGGACTGATCGCGGTCGGCTACAGCCTCACCTTCACGACGACCAAGGTGCTGAATTTTGCACTCGGCATGTGGGTGATGCTGGGTGGAATGATCACGTACTCCCTCGTTGTCCAGCACCACGTTCCGGCATTGATCGTGCTGCCGATGGTGATGGCGGCGCTGTTCCTGCTGGGGGTAGTGGCCGAGCGCTTCACCGTGCTGCCCTTCCTGCGCGCCGGAAGCGACGTGTGGGTCATGACGACGCTGGGCGTCGGCCTGCTGATGATCGACTTCGCGGAGATCATCTGGGGGCGCAGCCCGACGCCGGTACCCTCGTTTCTCGGCAATCGGCCGATTGTCATCGGGCCGCTGTCGCTGCTGCCGCAACAGATCTTCATCATCGCCGTGGCATGCGTCGTGTTTGTCGCCCTCGACTACTTCTATCGGCGCACGCTGACCGGGAAAGCCTTCCGTGCCGTTGCCCATAGCGGCGAGGTCAGCAGCCTCATGGGCATCAACACACGGTGGGTGCAACGAACATCTTACGCCGCCGCAGCGGCGCTCGCCGGCCTCGCGGGCTTCATGGTCGTGCCGCTGACGCTTGCCGAACCGCAGCTCGGCACCGTGCTGGGCCTCAAGGCGTTCGCCATTGCCATCATCGCGGGGCTCGGCGCGCCTCGTGGAATACTGATATGCGGCCTCGTCTATGGGGCGTTCGAGGCCCTGATCTCGGGCTACCTCTATACGGGCGTCCGCGACATCCTGGGCTTCTCGCTGATGATCCTAGCGCTCTTCCTCAAGCCGGAAGGTATATTCGGCAAACCGATCGAGGAGCGCGCATGAGGCGCCTCGGACGGGGCCTGCCCTGGCTGGTGCTTCTGCTTGCGGCGCTGGCGCCGCTGCTCGTCGAGGGGACCTACTTTCGGTATCTCGGCATCATCGTCTTCATCTATGGCATCGTCGCCGTGGGCCTCAACGTCCTGGCCGGCTATGCCGGCCAGTTCTCGCTCGGCCACGCGGCTCTGATGGCGATGGGCGCCTACAGCACGGCACTACTGAGCAAGGCGCTGGCACCCTTGCCGTTCTTCGCAGCTACCGGACTGCACATCTGGCTCGGCATTGTCCTTGGCACCTGCGTCGCGGCCGCCTTCGGAGCACTGTTGGCCTTTCCCGCCTTGCGCGTGCGCGGGCCCTACCTGGCCATGGTGACGATCGCCTTCGGCTGGGTGATCTTCAAGATACTGCAGGAGTGGGTGTCCGTGACCGGCGGCGATCTGGGCTTGGCCTCGATACCGAAAGCTCAAATCGGCCCCTGGGAACTCAGCACGCGCGAATACTACTACGTCGTGCTCGCATTCTTCGCGCTCTCCCTCGTGCTGCAACGCCGCATCGTCGAGTCGCCGTTCGGCATGCGCCTGCGGGCGATGAAACACAGCGAGATCGGCATCGCGTCGGTCGGGATCAACGTCTATCGCCTGAAGGTGACGGTGTTCATCGTCAGCGCCGCATTCGCCGGCTTCGGCGGAGCGCTGTTCGCACACCAGCAGAACTATGTCAGCCCGGACAACTTCCAGTTCTTCAGCTCGGTGTTCTTCCTGCTGGCGATTCTGTTCGGCGGCGCCGGCACGCTCAGCGGTCCCGTGATCGGTGCCACCGTCCTGACCTTGTTGCCGGAATTTCTCCACGACTTCGACAAGTATCGCCTGATCGTCTACGGCAGCTTCATCCTGCTCACTCTGTATTTTCTTCCCAACGGCGTCATGGGCATGTTTCGGCGACCGCAGGGCCGCGCCACACCAAAGATCGACGCGGAGTCTGCTCAGGACACGTCGCGAGACATGGCCGCAAGCCATGGGGCGTCGCTGGAGCTGCGTGCGATCTCGCGCACGTTCGGCGGCGTAGCCGCGGTACGCGAGGCCTCCTTCAAGATCGAGGCCGGCGCCGTGCACGCCCTGATCGGACCCAACGGGGCGGGCAAGACCACAATCATCAACCTCATCACTGGCTTCTATCGGGCCTCATCTGGTGAGATCCTGCTGGACGGCGCTCCTCTCAACGTCAGCTCCATGGATGGTGCTGCCCGCCTGGGCATCGCCCGCACGTTCCAGACCATCAAGCTGTTCGGCGAGATGACCGTTTTGGAGCACGTCCTGGTGGGCGTATCGAGCTCATCGCGCGCTGGGATTTGGTCGGCGCTGCTGTCGGGGGGGCGCGGAGGACCGAAACAGAACGGCGATGTTGCGACCGCGCGCGAGCTGATCCGCTGCGTCGGCCTCGGCGGGTACGAGGAGGTGCCTGCCAGCACGCTCGCTTATGGTCACCGACGCCTTCTGGAGATCGCCCGTGCCCTCGCGGTCAAGCCCAGAGTGCTGCTGCTCGACGAGCCGGCTGCCGGTCTGGTCGCGGAAGAGATTGCGGCGCTGGGCGCGGTGATCCGGAGGCTCAAGAACACCGGCATGACCATCGTCCTGGTCGAACATCATATGGACCTGGTCATAAAAGTTTCCGACCGGATCACCGTTGTCGACCACGGCACGGTGATTGCCGAAGGTTCTCCCGCCGACGTGCAGCGCGATGCCCGGGTTGTCGCGGCCTATCTCGGACCTTCCCATGTCGCTGCTTGAGGTCGAGGGCCTGCATGTTGCCTACGGCGACCTCGAGGTCGTCAAAGGCATCTCGTTCAAGGTCGAGCAGGGGGAGATCGTCACCGTGCTCGGCAGCAATGGTGCGGGCAAGACCACCACCTTGCGCTCCCTGGCAGGCCTGCTGCCCGCGGCGGCCGGCCAAATCGTATATGGCGGCCAGCGGATCGGCGGGCTGCCCGCGCACGCCATCGCGAACATGGGACTCGCCCTCGTTCCGGAGGGACGCCAGCTCTTTCCAGAACACACCGTGCTCGAAAACCTCGAACTCGGTGGTTATCGCCTGTTGCGGGCCGGAGCCCGTGCCGAGTTCGACCGTGAGGTGGGCAAGGTGTTCGAGCTCTTCCCACGGATCAAGGAGCGGTTGCATCAGCCGGCGGGTCTTCTCAGCGGCGGCGAGCAACAGATGGTTGCGATCGGCAGGGCGCTGGTGAGCAAACCCCGCCTGTTGCTGCTCGATGAGCCGTCGCTGGGGCTGGCGCCAATACTCGTGCGGTCGATATTCGATGCATTCGTCGCCCTCCGCCAGCAAGGGATAACGACACTGCTGGTCGAGCAGATGGCGTGGATCGGCCTTGAGGTGTGCGACCGGGCCTACGTGCTAGAATCCGGGGTGATCGTTACCTCCGGTACCAAGGCGGAGGTGGCATCGAACGCGAGGGTGGTCGAAGCCTATCTGGGCAAGGTGTAGCTCAGCAGGGTTGACGTTCGGCACGGTGGCTCGTCTCGGATGCGCTCCAGCAAGCCCGATCACCGGCCTGCGACGCGAAGGAAGGTGCGATCGACTTGATGCGTGTTTGCTGGAACGCGAGGTAAGCCGGGTCCGGATACGCGCACGTTGATCACGAACAGATACGGCGAGATGAGCCCATACAAGGACGCCGTTGACAGGCCGAAAGACCCTCAAGTGGGTATCTCGATGGGCCGCTCCATATCCAATCGTGCCAGATCGTATCCGCGCTTGAAATCCCTGATGTGCTTCTGCATCCAGAGCGCGGCTTTCGCCGCGTCCCTGCCCTTCACCGCCGCATAGATCATCCTGTGCGCGAACAGCAAACGAGGGCCGGCGCTAAGGCGTGAAATGACGTTGTAGAAGGCTGGATAGAAGACTTGGCTTAGCGGCTGGCGCGACATCTCCAGGGCACCGTTCTTTGCGGCCTCCGCAATCAAGTCATGGAATTCGATGTCAAGCGACGTGAGGCTCCGGCTATCGCCCAGCGCGTCTTCGGTCTTCTCGAGATTGGCCTCGAGCGCCGCGAGGGCGCTCTCATCGCGGCGCGTGGCCGCTGCTGCGGCGGCCGTCGGCTCGAGCGCATACATTGTCTCCCAAAGATTGCGGAAGGTAACCTTTCGCAGAACCATCGCAGCCGAGACGATCTTCGACAGGTCAACGCCGCTAGGTATAGTGACGCGGAGCTTGCGCTTTCCCGGCTCTCTCGCCACCAGTCCGTTCTGCTCGAGGAGCCGTATTGCCTCCCGCACCGACGACCTGTTGACTCCCAGATGCTCAGCCAGCCCCATCTCGGCCGGCAACAAATCACCTGGACGCAAGGCGCCGCCAATAATGCGTTGCTCGATGACACGTGCGATCGCCCTGAAGATGGGCTCATTTTCGTAAGGCTTCAGCTCGAATTGCATGCATAAGAATCCCTGTTCCACAGGTGCAACACCCCGGCATCTCCAACGCTGGCTCGATCGTCAAGATACGAGTGAGACTTCGTCGCAGCTTGGGCGGATCCGAAGTCTCCTGCGGCGTTGCGCGGCCGATGCCTTCCTCCCTGACTTACACTTGCAGCCGCCCACGGGCGTTTAGTATTTGATCTCACGCCCAAAAACTGCTGCGATCCGCACAAAGATCACCCCGAAGCAATAATAGAACAGAATAAGAAGTACAAACGCCTCGACCGGAATATACTCCCTATTGTTCATGATGTTGACCGCGCGATAAAAATCAATAACACCGATTACGTAGAGGAGAGAGGAGATTTTGAACAGCATGACAAGCTGTCCAAGAAGCGCGGGATACATGTTTCGCAGAACCTGCGGCAGGATGATGTAACGCTGCACTTGCCAGAAGCTATGTCCAAGTGCGTACGCCGTCTCGAATTGATTCTTTGGAATCCCCAGAAGGCCCGCGCGGAGAACCTCGGAAATGTAGGCGGACGCGATGACGATCAGCGAGACCGCCGCCGCGACAAGTGGCGAGAGGTTGACCTTGAATAGGAAGGGAACGCCAAAATAGACCCAGAAGATCACCATGAGCTGCGGTGAGGCGCGAACGATCTCGACCGCGGCTCCGATCCCGTGGGCCGCTACCGGAAGGCGATAGAAGCGGATGAGGGAAATCCCAAAGGCTATGACCAAGCCGCTAATGTAACCAACGAAGGTAAGAACAGCGGTCATGCCTGCGCCGTGGAGAAGAATCCTCCAGTTGAGCATGACGATATGATACTGCCCGAGAGCGAGTATCAGGATAAGGATGGCGATGAGCGCAAGCTGCATCCCGAAGAGGCCGTTGGCACTGCGGGACGTCATGCGCTGTGCCTCTTGCGCTCGAGAAGCAGCCAAGTCACCGCCGAGATGGCGAGAGCCAGCAGAAGATAGATGGCGGTGACGCCGAAGGCTGCCTCGTATCCCTTGAAAGTCTTGTGCTCGATTTCCTGGGTCACGAAGGTGAGTTCCTGTATGCCGATCACCATGCAGACCGAGGAATTCTTCAACACCTCGATGAACTGGGTCTTCAGCGGCGCGGCGAGCTGGCGCAACAGCTGGGGCAGGAGAATGAAGCGAGCGTATTGTGGCGTCGTCAGGCCCAGCGAATAGGAGCTTTCCGCCTGCTCGCGCGGGACAGACCGCAAACCGGAGATGAAAGTGTCAGCGATATAGGACGACTGATGCAGAACGAGAGACAGCGCGGCAGAGGTCATCGGCGCGAGATTGAAGACAAAGTAGAACAGGAACAGCTTGACGATGACGGGTACGTTCCGGAGGAAGTCGATCACGAACAGGATGGGGACGGAGATGGCAACATGACTGCCGCGCGCAGCAAGTGCCATGGCAGCGCCAAGGCAGAGACTTCCCGCAATGCCGATCGCCGTGAGAAGGGCAGTGATCTGGAATGCCTGCGTCAGCTCAGCTCGAAAATTCCAGAATACCGCGAAGTCCATCTGCACTCGCCCAAGTTCGGGAGCGGACCGCAGGGCGCGCATGTCTGCGCGCCGGCCGGTATGTACGTGTGTTGACGGGAGCAGGCGCCGCCGCTGGACTGAGGCGCCTCCTTCCGCCTACCCATCTGCAGCTACTTGGTGCCCGGCTGAAGCCCATAAGGCGACCAGAGTTGAAAGTCGGGGGCGTAGCCAAAATGTGCCTGGAAGATTGCCTGATACTTCCCGGATGCCCAGAGTTCCTGAAGCGTGAAATTTATGAAATCCCGCCACTTTGAGTCGTCCTCGCGCACGCCTATGGCGATGGGATCTCGAACATACGACGTGGTGTATTGGAGGGCCGGGAAGCGTTTGGCGTATTCCGTTGCCGCGAAGCGGTTGATCAGAACTCCGTCGACCTTGCGCTGCTGCAAGGCGATCACGGCCTCGGAATACTCCTGAAAGGTCGTGTATTCAGCGTTGGCAAAGAGCCGGCGGAAATAGTCGGCGAAATAGCTCCCCTGAGTGGTCGCCATCTTTTTCGGAGGGCCGAAATCCTTCGGGTCCGTCGATTCGCCTTTGCGCGTCAGGATCACGGCCTCGTCCCAGTAGTAGACGATGGTGAAGTCGACAACCTCGTCACGCTCCTTGGTCGGAGTCGTCGGGCCAACGTCGGCATCGATACCCCCGCTCTGCAACAGTGGAATACGGTTCTTCGATGTCGTCTGGACGAATGTCGGCTCCACGCCAAGCTTCTCTGCCAGAGCTTTGGCGATGTCCACGCCAAAGCCGATATTCTTCCCATCGCGATCAACGCTTCCTATCGGGGGATAGTCGAAGCGCACACCAGCGAGGAATTTGCCGGTCCGCTTGACCTTCTCGAGGGTGGATTCAGCGCCGGCGGATTGGGCTCCCAGCGCCAAGAGTGCAACCGATGCGAATACGCCGGCCATAGCCTTCAGAAACTTCACGTGTCTTCTCCCCTAGTGCAGAATGCCGCCTAGAAACCGCCTGATGCGCTCTGTCTGGCCTTGTGAATAGAAGTCTTCCGCGCTTCCCAGCCAGCCGATCGACCCGCCATCCATGAAGATGATCGTATCCGCGAACTTGCGCGCAAACCCCATCTCGTGCGTCACCACGACGGCGGTTCTATCCTCGGTGGCAAGGCCGGCGATGACATCGAGCACTTCCTTGATGTTCTCAGGGTCGAGCGCCGAAGTCGGCTCATCGAACAAAAGGATGCTCGGATCCATCATGAGGCACCTGGCGATCGCCACCCGCTGCTGCTGCCCGCCGGAAAGCTGGTGAGGGAGCGCGCTGATCTTGTCGGACAGCCCCACTGTGGCTAGAAGCCTCTCGGCCTTGCTCGTCGCGGCGCGACGCGTCTGCTTCAAGACTTTCATCGGTGCCAGGATGAGGTTGTCCAGAACGTTCAGGTGCGGGTACAGGCTGAACTTCTGGAACACCATTCCCAGCTTGACGCGGAACTGCGGGTTGGCGAACTCCCGCTTGCTGGCCTTGACGCCCAACACCTCAAGCGTGCCGGTGGTGACATTCTCGAGGCCGTTGATGCACCTCAGAAGCGTGCTCTTGCCCGAGCCGCTCGGGCCGCAGATGACGTACTTCGTACCCCAGGCCAGTCGAAGATCGACGTCACGGAGAATGACGTGACCTTCGATCTCCTTCCCCACGTTCGCAAACTTTACCGGGCACGGCGGCCTCATCGGTAGGTGACCTTGACGCCATTCTCCTGCTTGGCCATCTCGCCCCTCAGAGCTTCGTGCAGCTTGCGCGTGATCGGACCGACCTGCCCCCCTCCAATGCGAGTTCCAGTGATCGATACGATCGGGGCGATTTCCATCATGGAAGCGCTTTCGAAGACTTCGTCGGCAGTCATGAGATCGTAAAGCGTCATGCGAGTCTCGCGCGCCTCGATGCCGAGATCCTTACAGGCGCCGAGAAGGGTTGCCCGCGTAATGCCCGCCAAGATGTTACCTTCCGACGGGGTGCGCACGATGCCGTCGGTTACGGCGAAAATATTGCTGCCGTAGCCCTCGGCGAGGTAGCCGGTGTGGTCGAGCATGATGGCCGTGTCGGCCCCTGCGTGTTTTGCTTCAAGGTAAGCGAGTATATTGTTTATGTAGTTGCAGGTCTTAACGCGTGAATCGAGGCTGTCCGGCGGCACCCGGCGATAAGATGATACAATTGCGCGGTATCCGCTCGCGAATATAGCGGCTTTCTTGTTGATGTCCTCGTGCTGGGCGATAACGACGACGGTGGGCCCCTTGAGCTGGTGCATGTTGCGGATACCGGTGGGGCCGACGCCGCGGGATATGATTGGCCGCATATAACCGTCCCGCAGCTTGTTCAAGCTGGCAGTTTCGCAGATGATGTGGATGAACTCCTCGCGCGAGAAAGGCAGATCTATCTGCAAAAATCTGCAAGACTTGAATAACCTGTCGATATGCTCGCGAAGCTTGAAGATCAAGCCACCGGAGAGCTGGAGACCTTCAAAAACTCCATCTCCATACACGAAATTGTGGTCGAACACGGAGATTTTGGCGTCGTCCTTGTCGAGATACTTCCCATTTACATAGACGAAATCCCCGATCATCCAACGCCCCTCTCATTCAGCGCATACTCCGGCCTGCCAACCCGAGCGCGCGAATTATTGTCCGACAAAAAATGATCACGCATGCGCAGCTTTGTCAAGAAGCAGCGCTCCATTTCGCGTCAATATGGCGCAAAATCGGGCATCGGAAATTCGCGTCGCCGTCGTCGAATAGGCAAACCTATTTGAGGGGTATACAAATTGTATGTGGACGACGATTTCAACGTTGCGGACGATTTTCTCTCCCTTAAGCCGGAAATCGCCCTACTTGCCGCTCCGCCGGGCGATCTGGAAATCACGACGACGCCGGGGATGGGCAGGGTGGTTGTTGGTTCTGGCACGGTACTCGAGAAGCGATGAAGTGGCCGAAAACTCGCTCAGCGATAACGCCGTGAAGCAGATCGATGCCATCGCCTCGCGCAACGCGATAGCGTAAGCCGGTCGACGCGGCATGCCGGCACGGGGGAGATGATTTGACAGGTCGGAGCCGAGGCGGAGGCAAAGGCGCAACCGCCTTCGCCATTGGGCGGGCGCATGCCGACGCATCGCTTCGCCCAACGCCGCAGTCCGGGACGTGGCTCCGGCTCCCGACCTGCTCCGGCAGCGTCGGGGCGGATTCACCCAAGACTGGCTTGCGCTGCGGTGCCTTCCTTCCGGGACCGGAGCAATGTCCGATCTGCCGGGATCGTTCGTCAACATGAACCTGTGATGCCGGCGGAGGGCAGCAGCCCAGTTCGCGCGGCCTTGGTGCCGGACATTTCGCTACCCCTCCGGACAAGCCCGAGAGCAGACGTGAAATCCCGGCATGACAATGAGCGAAGCTGGTCGGAGGTTGCCCTGGACTAGACGGCCGCGGCGCCCGACTTGCTCTCGTTGCGCTGGCGCTTCGCCGCCTTGGTCGCGCGCCGCAGGGCATTGATCGCCTTGCGTTGCTTGGCCTGTATGCGCTTGCGGCGCGAGTCCGACATCTTGGGCATGAAAAGCATCCTCCGGTAACCCGACTTTCAGAACGCGCCACCCTATCACGAGACCGACAGGATAGGCGGCGCGAGGTTTAGTGCCCCTTCGATGCCGCGGCGCCGCCGCCGCCGTAGAGGTGACAGGCTACCCGGCGGCCTTCCACGTCGTCGAGCCCAGGCGCCTGCTCGCGGCATCGCGCGATGGCGTGGGGGCAGCGCGGGTGGAAGTGGCATCCGGGCGGGGGCCGCAGCGGGCTCGGCACCTCGCCGGTCAGGACAAACTCCTCGCGCGGGTCATCCGGATGGCTCGGCAGGGCCGCCGAGAAGAGGGCCTGCGTGTAGGGATGCTTCGGAGCGCGGGCGAGCATGTGCGCGTCGCCACTCTCGACGATCCTGCCCAGGTACATCACAGCGATGGCGTGGCTCATGTGAGCGATGGCCGCGAGATCGTGTGCGATGAACAGATAGGACAGGCCGAGCTGGGCCTGGAGGTCGCGCAGCAAGTTCAGGATCTGGGCGCGGATCGACACGTCGAGAGCGGAAACAGGCTCGTCGAGCACGACTAGCTTGGGCGACAGCGCCAGCGCTCGCGCGATCGCGATCCGCTGCCGCTGGCCACCCGAGAACTCGTGGGGAAAGAGGTCGGCCGAGCGGCCGGGAAGCCCGACAAGGTCGAGCAGGCGCAAGACGTGGCGGCGGGCCTCGCCGGCTGTCAGCTGCTCATTGGTAGTGAGCGGTTCGGCGATTATGGCGCCCACGCGCATGCGCGGATTGAGGGAGGCGAACGGGTCCTGAAACACGGCCTGCACGGATTTGCGATACCGCCGGCGCTCGGAGGCATCGAGCGCGTGCAGGTCCTTCCCCTCGAAAGAGATGCTCCCGCCGGTCGGCTCCTCGAGACCCAGAACAAGCTTGGCAGTGGTGGTCTTCCCGCACCCGGACTCGCCGACGACGCCGAGGGTTCGGCCGCCCTCGATCGAGAAGGAAATGCCATCGACCGCGCGCACCATGCCGCGGTCGCCGCCGAAGAGGCCGCGCCGGGCGCGAAAGTGCTTGCTCAATCCCTCCGCCTGGAGCACGACCATCAGGCCGCTCCCTTCGGCATGCGGGCTTCGGCGAAGCTGGAGTCGGCAAGCCAGCAGCGGACAGTTCCCCGATTGCCGAAAGCAAGACGCACCGGCGGCGGCTCGCGACAGCGATCGAAGGCGCTCGTGCATCTCGGCGCGAAGGCGCATCCGGGCGGCATCGCGATCATATCGGGCGGCTGTCCGTCGATGGCGGCAAGCCGCTGGCGATTGTCGCTCATGCGCGGGATCGAGTTGAGAAGCGCCTGCGTGTAGGGGTGCGCCGGCGCATTGAAAATCTCACGGACGGGACCCGACTCCACGACGCGGCCGGCATACATCACCGCCAGCTGGTCGCACATCTTGGCAACGATGCCGAGATTGTGGGTGATGAAGATCAAGGCGAGGCCGTGCGCGCGCTGCAGCTCCCGCAGCAGGTTCAGATACTGGGCCTGGATCGTCAGATCGAGGCTGGTGGTCGGCTCGTCGGCAATGAGCAGACGCGGCTCGCAGGAAATGCCGATGGCGCCGACGATGCGCTGACGCATGCCGCCCGACATTTCGTGCGGGTGCTGCCGCAGCCGCGTCTGCGGCGAAGGGATGCGCACCGCCTTCAGCAGCTCACGGGCCCGGCTCCACGCGCCCGTGCGCGTCGCTCCGTCGTGCACCCGGATCGGCTCCGCCACCTGGTCGCCGATGGTGAAGAGCGGATTGAGCGAGGCCATGGGATCCTGCAGGATCATGGCGATGCGCTTGCCCCGGACATGGCGCATTTCGGCGTCGGATTTCTCGAGGAGGTCCTCGCCCTCGAACATTATCCGCCCGCTGGCGGTCCGCGCCCCGGGCGGAAGCAGCCGCAGGATGGAGAGCGCCAGCGTGCTTTTGCCGGAACCTGATTCGCCGACGATTCCCAGGGTCTCGCCGGCGTCGATACGAAGCGAGACCTCGTCGACGGCGCGCACGACCCGGGTGCCGCGCGCGGAGACGTATTGGGTGGAGAGATTGTCGATCTCTAGCAACGGGCGTGTGCTCATTGCGATTCAGAGCTGACGGAGCTGGGGGTCGAGCTTGACGCGGAGCCAGTCGCCGATGATGTTTGCCGAGAGCACCATGAGCATGATGCACACGCCGGGCAGCACGGTGAGCCACCAGTAGCCCACCATCAGACCCTTCTTGCCGTCCGCAAGCATCAGGCCCCAGGCCGGCATGGGCGGCGGGACGCCTACACCGAGGAAGGACAGGGCTGCCTCGGTTACGATGACGACGCCGAGCATGAGCGTGCCGAGCACGATTGCGGAATTTATGACGTTGGGCAGGATGTGGCGCGCCATGATGGTCCGCTTGGAGCATCCCGCCACGATCGCCAGCTTCACGAACTCCCGTTCCTTGAGGGACAGCACCTCGCCGCGGATCACGCGCGCATAGCGCGTCCAGTAGACCAGCCCCAGGATGATCACGATGTTCCACATGCTCGGGCCGACGATGGCGGTCAGGAAGATGGCGAAAGTCAGCGCCGGCAGGGCCAGCCACGTGTCGGTGATGCGCATGATCACCTGGTCGATCCAGCCGCCGAGATAACCGGAGACGATGCCGAGCACGGTGCCGACCACGCCGGCGAAGATCACTGCTGTGAAACCCACAACCATCGACACTCTGGCGCCGAAGATGAGCCGCGAGAGCACATCCCGGCCCAAGTGGTCGGTGCCCAAGAGGTACTCGTGGCTGCCGCCGGCCTGCCAGACGGGCGGGCGGAAGCGCGCTCCGAGGTTGCCGACCTCCGGATCGTGCGGCGCCAGCACATCGGCAAAGACGGCCACGAATGCGATGCCGCCGATGATCAGCACCGGCAGCAGCGGGAAACCCTCCGTGCGCAAGAGATCGAAGCGCGACGGCAGGCCGATTGCTCCAGTCTGCGTGCTCATGCCCTCACCTCTCGAGTCGAATGCGCGGATCGATCACGGCGTAGAGGATGTCGATCAGCAGGTTGACCGCCACGATCATGACGCCGCCCAGCAGCACCACGGCCTGGACGACGGGGAAGTCGCGAAACGTGATCCCCTCGTAGAGCAGGCGGCCGATGCCGGGCCAGGCGAACACGGTCTCCACGACCACGGCCACGTTGACCATGATGACGAGATTGATGCCGGCCAGGGTCAGCACGGGGATCAGCGCATTCTTGAAGGCGTGCTTGGTGATGACTAGGGACTCGGGAAGGCCCTTGAGGCGGGCGAGCTTGATATACTCCGAGCCCAGCACCTCGAGCATGGAGGAGCGCGTGAGCCGCATATGCGCCGCGGCGAAGTACCAGCCGAGCGCGAATGCCGGCATGATCAGGTGCAGGGCGGTGCCGGAGCCCGATGAGGGCAGCCACTGGAGATAGACGGAAAAGAAGAGGATCAGCACGAGACCGACCCAGAACGACGGCAGCGACAGGCCGAGCAGCGCGAACACCTTGCCCGCCCGATCCCAGAAGCGGCCCACGCGCACGGCTGCGAGAATTCCGCTCGGTATGCCGATTAGGAGCGAGAAAACCATCGCGGCCAGCGCCAGCAGCAGCGAGTTGGGGAGACGCGAGAGATAGAGCTCGAAGACGGGCGTGCGGTAGTAGAACGATTGGCCGAAGTCGCCCTGGGCGAGGCTCGCCATGAAGCTTGCGTACTGCACCCAGATCGACCGGTCGAGGCCCAGGCGCTGGCGCACGGCGTCGATGTCGGCCTGGCTGGCGCCAGGCTCCACCAGCAACGTCGTGGGATCGCCGGTGATACGGACGAACAGGAAGATGGTCAGCGACAGAAGAAACAGCGAAACCGCGGAGTAGGCCAATCGCCGGAGGATATAACGCGTCATGCCATCCTCGCTGTCTGTGCTGCTATTTGCCTGCTAGCGTCACATCCTCGTAAGGGGCCGAATAGGCGTGGCCGGGGATCAGTCCGAGCCCGGCCTCCCCAACCCGGGGGCCAGCGCCATTGATAAAGGCCAGCTGCCAGATGTGGGCGTAGATCGTCCGCTCGTGGACGAGTTGCTGCATCTTGTGAAGGAGCGCCTCGCGCTTCTTGATGTCGACCTCGGACGCCTGCTGCTGGAAGAGGGCGTCGATGTCGGGGTATGAGCCGTACACGTAGCTGCCACCCTTCACGACAAAGGCCTCGAGGCGCGTGGCCGCGTTGCCGAAGGCGCCGCTGGCACCCTGGATGATGTTCTTGTAGCTTTTCTCCGAATAGCCCTTGAAGAAGGCGGCGCGCTCCAGCGGCCGCAGCCTGGCACGAATGCCCACGGCCTGCAGGTTGTTGAGGACCGCCTCTCCGAGGTTGGCGTACGAGCTGTCGCAATAGTAGTCCCCCGCGTCGAACCCCTTGGGATGGCCCGCCTCGGCGAGGAGCTGCTTGGCCTTGACCGGGTCGAACGTGGGCTCTGGCGGCTGCCAGTAGTACTCGAAGCCGTAAGGGATCATGCTGCCCGTCAGCTTGGAGTGGCCGAGCGTCAGCGCCTCATTGATGGTCTTGCGGTCGATGGCAAGGCTCGCCGCCTGCCGCACGCGCGGATCGTGCCATGGCGACTTCGGGTCCCATTGATCCGGGAAGTAGATCCAGAACGGGGCCGAGATGACGGTGGGCTTGAGGGTCAGCCCTTTCGTGCGCTGCAATTCCTCGGCGAGCTCGCCGCGGATGGAGTAGACGATGTCGATCTCGCCCCGCTTGAGCGCGGCAAGCCGCGTGGACTCGTCCGGGATCACCTTGAACACCAGGCGCTTCACGTTCGGCACCTTGCGCCAATACTGCTCGAAGGCTTCGAACGTCAGCTCAAGGCCCGGTGCGAAGGAAACGAACTTGTAGGGCCCGGCGCCGATTGGCGCCTTTTTGTAGCCCTCCTCGCCCACTTCCTCCACGTACGCCTTCGGTACGATCCAGCCGGCACCCGTCGCGCTCGAGTAGAAGGTGAGAAAGTCCGGCCACGGCCCCTTAAGCTTGAAGACGACCTTCTGCGGGTCGGGCGTCTCCACGGAGGCGACCCGCTCCTTGATGGCCTTGGCCGACGTACCGCGGTAGCGCTCGAACGAGAACTTCACGTCCGCCGCCGTCACCGGCTTGCCGTTGTGGAACGTGGCGCCCTTGCGCAAGACGAACTCATAAGTGAGCCCATCGGGGGACATGCTCCACGATTCGGCGAGACTGGGCGCTGCAGGGTTGCCGGGCATCGGCTTCACCATGGCATCGTGCAGGGCGTACATCACCATGAAGGGAGTGATCATCCCCTGTGTGTCCGCCGGATCGAACCAAAGCGGGGCCAGCGAGACATGCACACCCCAGGTAAGCTGCCCTTCCGGCTTCGCGGCAGCGCCCACCGCCGGCAGACCCGCAAGGAGAGGAAGAGCTAGGAGAGCGAGAAGGTGGCGGCGCGTAGTGCGGATCGGGTGGCGGTCGTGTCGGACCCGCTGACGAGAGGAATAGCTCGATGGCGCCGGGACGTGCCCAACGTGCAATATAGCCATGGCGTTTCCCTTCTATCGCACATCGAGAACGCCTGCATGTGCCGCCCCTTGTCGGATCGACGCGGGGTAGCCCTCGATGCGCAACGGACAACTTTGTTTTTTCCCCAGAACGGGCGGCCCCGCCCTGGGATGTTGTCAGTCTACTGCATTGCCGCGCCTGTGCCCAGAGGTGGAATCAGCCAATGACTAGTCATATCGGCCTATGGCCACAGGAGCGAAAAAGACCCGGCTGAAGCCGCGATCCGGGTCGGCCGCAGCCTCCTCGTCGCGGCAGCCGCCGCTCCCTTGCCGGTTCGCTGCTAAGCAGCAACGCGCGCCGGCACGCGGATGCGCGCAAGGGTTTGCGACCGCTCGGCCTCCTCGATCTCGGCCGCCGCGATGGCCTTCGCCAGCGCAGCATTCAGCGCCTTGGCCGCATCGAGAGTGAGCTCCACGGCGGCCCGCGCGCCGGGAGGCAGGCCGCTGTTGACGAAGTCTATGGTGATCGCGTCATCGAGCAGCGCGTGGCGCGCGTGGTCGTAGGCAACGACCGAGTGGGTGAGGGCGAACCACTGACCCTCGCCCTTGGCCATGCCTTCCGCAGCTGCGATCTCGACGATGGATGTGCACATGTTCGTTACCTCGCCAGGTGCTTGCCGAAGAACGCGAAAACCTTGCTCCAGCCATCGAGCGCCTGCTCCACGCGATACATGGGACGATGGTAGTAGAAAATGCCGTGGCCGGCACCGTCGTAGCGGTAGAACTCGTAGGCCTTGCCGTGCTTCTTGAGCTCGGCCTCGTGCTGGTCCACTTGCTCCGGGCTTGGTGCGCGGTCCTCATTGCCGAAGATGCCGAGCAGCGGGCAGGAAAGACTCTTGGTGAGCTCGATCGGCGACGTCGGCGTCTTGGCGTTGAGCTCCTCCTTCCCCATCACGACGCGACCTCCCCACAGGTCGATGCAGGCGTCGACATCCTTCTTGTGGCAGGCGTAGAGGAAGGCGTGCCGGCCGCCGGAGCAGGAGCCGAAGAGGCCCACCTTGCCGTTGTGGCCCGCCTGTGCCCGCATCCACTTCACGGCGCCCTCGGTGTCACCGACGACCTGGGCATCAGGGACCCCGCCTTCGGCGCGGACCTTGGCGGCGACGTCGTCGGGATTGCCCTGGCCGTTGCGCTCATAGAGGTTGGCGCAGATGGCCATGTAGCCGTGGTGAGCGAACTTGCGCGTGAACTCGCAATAAATCTCGCTCCAGCCGGGGAGATGATGGACCAGAACGACGCCGGGAAAGGGACCGGGCCCTGAAGGGCGCGCCGTGTAGGCCGAGATCGCCTCGCCCTTATCGCCCTTGATCTTGATCTCCTCGACGGTCATGCCACGGTATGTCATCGTCGTTTCCTCCTGGACGTTTGGGAACCTTCGCGTCGGGCCCGTCGGGCGGCCGGGGTCGAATGGGAGCGGCGGCAGCACGCCAGCACGTTCGCCGCCAGGCGATTGTAAGGTGCCTTTCGGGCAGTTCGCAAACTGCGTGTCCCGTTGCGCCCTGGAACGCGTGACGCCGGGCTTCCGCCCGGCGTGATCTTGCGCGTGCGGAGCGCTCATTCCTTCGGCCCACCCCTTTGTACCGGCGAGCAATCGCGTCGCTGCGACTGCGCGCCTTCGTACCAGCGCGACATCAGCTCGATGGCAATCCAGGTCGCCATGGCGCAGCCAAGCAGCGCGTAGAACGAAGTCTGCCAGCCGAACCGGTCGACCATCAGGGCGAACACGGCAGGCGAGAAGGCATTGACGAGGAGGATCGGCGTCGCGATCAACCCGAGCACCTCGCCATATCCCTTGGCACCAAAGAGCGCGAGAGGAACGGCGCCGCGAACGATGGTGATGACACCCTGCGCGGCCCCCAGCAGCAGCGTGAAGGCGACGAGCTGCCAGAGTTCGCCCCGCGCCAGCAGCAGCAGGACGAGCGCGGCCGGCACGGCGCCGATGGCGATGCGGGCGATGGTCATGGCCTTGAGGTTGCGCCCGAAGAAGATCTCGACGAGGCGGCCGGCGAACTGGCCATGACCCTTGAGCGAGGCAACCCAGACCGCCGTGGCGCCCGCGAGCCCTGCGGCCTCGAGCAGCGGCACGAGTTGCAGCGAGATGACGCCGAAGACGAAGCCGTTCACGGACATGATGAGCGCGAAAAGAACGATGCCGACGACGCGCATGTGCCCTTCGAGGGCGGGACCGTCCGGCGAGGCCGGGGCATTGGTGGCGACAGGCGCCTCCTCCCTCGTCTCGCGGCGCGCGAGGCCGAGCCAGTTGAGCGGCAGGCAGACAGCGAGATTAATGGCCGCGAAGATCATCAACGTGCCGCGCCAGCCGTAGGCATCGTTCAGGTAGTGGCCGATCACCCAGAAGACGGTTGAGGCGTAGGCGCCGTAGAGCGTGAGATAGGAGATGGCCTTGCGGCCGCGTGTCGGCGTCACCTGCACGAGGGCGGCGAACGCGGCGTCATAGAGGCAAAAGCGCATGCCGAACCCGATCACGGCCCAAACCGCGAGATAGCTCGCCTGGTTGCGCACCAGCGCGAGCGCAAAGAGGCCCGCCGATACGATGACCGTGCCGATCGACATCACCGCCCGCGCACCAATCCGATCGATGAGCCGGCCGACCCAGGTCGAAATGAAGCCCATGACCAGGAGGGCGACGCTGAAGCCGAGAAAGACCGTGGCCATGCTCCATCCGGTCTCGGCGACGATGGGCTTCGCGAGGACGCCGAGACAGTAGTAGCTCGTGCCCCAGGCCGTGATCTGCGTGAGCCCGAGCGCATTGACGGCGATGACCATGGGATCGGACCGCCATGGGCGGCTGCCTCGCCGTCGATCGGTCTGCATCGGCTCTTGCACGTCGGCCCTCAACGTCCCTTGCCGCTATCGCCCTCGAGCTCACGCGGCCGGATTGCCCAGAACGTGATGAGCGCAAGGACCATCAGGATGGCCACCGAGAGGAACGACATTCCCCATCCGAATTGCGACATTCCGCCCGACAGATCGAGCGTCCACCCGATCAGCAAGGGGCCGACGAAGCCGCCCGCATAGCCCAGCATGGAATGCACGGCAAGCGTGGCGCCTCGCCGGGCCGGATCGGCGGTCCCGGCTGCACCCGCCGTGAGGGACGACGAGTCGAGCCATATGACGACGCCATAGAGCGTGATGAGAGGCGCGGCCAGGGCATAGGAGGTGCTCCCGAGAAAGCCGATTGTCGCGCCGATCAGGATGGACGCCAGCATGGCCGTTGCGATCAAGCGTTTGCGTCCGAAGCGGATGGCGGCCTCGTTGCCGGCGACGCTTGCAACCGTGCCGATGAGCCCTAGCCCGGTGGCGACAATAGCCGGCGAGAGCAGCGCGGCTGTGCTCGCACCTGTGGCCATCGCCACGTATCCGAGGAAGGCGACGCCCCATCCCCGCAACGCGCTCATCTCCAGCGTGTGTACGCAGTAGGCGATTGCGTACGCCATCGCCGACCGGTTCCGGAACACCGGCCGGAAATCGTAGAGGCCTTGTCCCTCCGTGGCGGAAGCGGCCCGCCCGGCCTGGGAGGGAACAAACAGCGCCACCGAAATCCAGGCCATCGCCGCGCTCGAGGCCGCGGCGAAGAAAGCCGCCCTCCAGCCGGCTGCAGCGGCAATGAGGTCGCCACAGGCGAATGAGAGGGCGCCCGAAATGCCGATGCTCGCGGCGTGGCCGGCCGTGGCTCGCGACATCATCTTCGCATCCACCCGGTCAGCGAGGAGCTTCAGGCCGGTCATATACGTGCCTGCCCAGCCCATGCCGGTAAGCGCCCGCGTCGCCAGCGCCGACCAGAAGCCGTCGGCGAGCAGCGCGAACATGAGATGGCCGAGGACGGTGGCGGCCACGCCGAAGAGATAGACGCGCTTGGGGTCGACCCGGTCCGTCAGAGTGACGAGCACGGGAACCGAGATCATGTAGGCGCCATAGAAGCTGGCCGTGATCCAGCCGGCCTCGCTATTGGTGAGGCTCCAGAGCGGGATCATGCCGGGCAGCAAAGCCGGCCAGAAGAAGGCGCCGATCTGGACCAGCACCTGGGCAGCGCAGACGATCGCAACGAGCCTGCCGGGGGACCCCACGATGGCTGCAGAGCCGATGGTCATGGCAGACATCCCGACGACACGGTGTTTTGACCCATTCTACGCCTTGCCGCGATGAGCAGCTGACCGCGGCCGCGACCACCACAGGGCGACCGGCCCCAACAGGCCTCCCGCCGCCATGACGAGAAAAGCGAGCAACCAGCCGGACGGCGCGTTCATGCCTCCTCCGGCATCGAGCGCGATGCCGATAGCCCACCCGCCAAGGGCGGAGAACCCAAATCCGACCGTCGAATGCAGACCCATGGTTGCTCCGCGATAGTCGGGGTGTGCGCTGCTCGACATGCCCGACGTGAGAGCCCCGGAATCGGCCGGGATGGCGATCGAGTACATCGCGAGCAGTGCCAGCAGGAGCGCCGGCGAAGCTTCGGTCGAGAAGGCCATCAGTGTGGCGATGAGACCGGCGATGCACATGAACGTGACGATTGCCCGATGCCTGCCGAAGCGAATGGCGGCTTCGTTGCCAATGATGCTCGATGGCATGGCGAGAACCGCGACGAGGAAACTCACCGTGATCGGGTCGAGCAATGCCGAGCCGCCATTGCGCGCGGCCACGTAGGCCCAGAACGCCACGATCCAGGTGCGCAGCGCATAGAGCTCAAAACAATGGGCGCCGTAACCCAGGATGTAGCCGAGCGCAGGCCGGTTTCGCAGAACGGGCGCGATTTCAAGCAGTGAGCGGGGCGATATCTCCGGCCGCACCGGTGCCATGGCGAGGCTGACGGCAACCATGGCGAGAGGTCCCAGCGATGTGATGATGAAGGCTGCCCGCCATCCGAGGTAGTCGGCCGAAACCTGCGCGATCAGAAACGAAAGGCCGACGCCGAAGGAAAAGGTCGCAGTGTAGAGCGTGACGCTTCGCGAGATGTCACCCGAGCCCAGGCGGTCGGTCAGCGCCTTGAGGCCGGGCATGTAGGCCCCGGCGAATCCGATCCCGGCAACGGCCCAAATGGCGATGGCCGACACCAGACCCTCAGCCAATAGCCCGAAAGCGAGTGTGGCAAGACCACTCACGGCCGAGCCGATCAGGAGAATGGCGCGCGCGTCGATGCGATCGGTGAGCGTGGCGAGCAAGGGCACCGCCAGCATGTAACCGACGGCGAACGCGCTCGCCATCAGTCCGGCTTCGCTCGCGGACAATTGCCAGAGCGGGATGAGATGCTGGGGCATGACGGCAGGGACGACCACGTGAGGCAGGAGGTTGCCCACCTGGGCAATACACATGGCAGCCACAAGAGACCTTCCCGCCAACCGCATATGACCTGCCTCGGATGCAACCGCCCCGCATTGCTGCTTCTATATCGTATTTCCGTCATACTAGAAATATGATTGACTCTGCCTGCGCGCAATGATAGGGAGGCGACATGAAGATCGACGAAGCCGCATCGCGACTCGAGGCATTGGGCAATCCCACCCGCCTCAAAATCTACCGCATGCTGGTACGGGCCGGGGATCCTGGGCTGCCGGTCGGCAAGCTGCAAAGCCGGCTGTCGATCCCGGCGTCCACGCTCTCCCACCACCTCAAGACCCTGATCATCGTGGGTCTCGTCAGCCAGGAACGGGATGCCACGACCCTCATCTGCCGCGCCAACTACCCGGTGATGCGGGGGCTGGTCGAATTCCTGGTAGCCGAGTGCTGCACGGAAGCCGATTGCGCCTCGCTGCGGCAACAGGACACCGCGGCTTAACCGTTTGCCCTGAACTTCGATAAAACCGGAAGGATGGATTGAATGTCGAGTCCGCAGAAGACGGTGGCCATCATCGGCGGCGGACCCGCCGGGCTGGCGGCTGCAGCGCACGCGCTCGGCCGCGGTCTCAGGCCTGTCGTGCTCGAGGCGGGCTCAAAGGTCGGCGACGCGGTGCGGAATTGGTCGCACGTGCGCATGTTCTCGCCCTGGTCTTACAACACCGATCAGGCGTCCGAGGCGTTGCTGCGCGAGGAAGGGTGGAACGGCCCCGAGCCCGCGCACTATCCGACGGGCGGCGAGCTCGTCACCCAATACCTCGAGCCGCTGGCGACGCGCACGAGACTAGCTCAGCACATCCAGACCAGCGCGCGCGTGACGTCGGTCGGGCGCGTGGGGCTCGACAAGGTCAAGACGGCGGGCCGGGAGAATGCGCCCTTCGAGATCCGCTACCGGAACGGCAAGGGACCATCGACACTGCGCGCCGACGCGGTGATCGACGCCTCCGGCACCTGGGGCTCGCCCAATCCCGCAGGGGCCAATGGGCTCGAAGCCATCGGCGAAGCGGAACAGTCCCATCGCATCGCCTACGGCATGCCCGATGTCCTGGGTGGACAGCGCACCCGATACGCCAACAAGCTGGTGGCGGTCCTTGGCGCCGGCCACTCGGCCATCGGCACCATTCTCGACCTGGCGCAGCTGCGCAAGACAGCGCCAGGCACGGAGATCGTGTGGCTCTTACGCGGCGACAACCCGGCCAAATCCTTCGGGGGCGGTGCCAATGACAAGCTCGCCGCACGCGGCGAGCTCGGCAAGGTCTTTGCCGAGCTGGTTAGTGCCGGCGGCGTGCGGGTAGAAACGGCCTTCGGGTTGACGCACGTCATGGCCAATGGCGACAGGCTCCGGCTTGGGGCGGGATCAGCGTGCTGCGGGCGGCACGTGGAGGTCGACGAGCTCGTCGTCGCGACCGGCTTCCGTCCGGACCTCTCATTTCTGCGCGAGCTGCGCACGGCCCTCGATCCGGCGCTCGAATGCCCGCCCATGCTGGCACCTCTGATCGATCCCAATCTGCACAGCTGCGGCACCGTGCGGCCGCACGGTGCGCGCGAGCTGGCGCAGCCCGAACCCGGCTTCTACCTCGCGGGCATGAAGTCCTACGGCCGCGCACCTACGTTCCTGATGATGACCGGCTACGAGCAGGTGCGCTCGATCATTGCCGACATCGCCGGCGACCGCGAGGCGGCGGAACGGGTGGAGCTGGTGCTGCCGGAGACCGGTGTGTGCAGCCGCCCCGTGGCGGCGGCTGCGGAGGAAGCATCGGGTTGCTGCGGCGGACCCGCACCCGCCGGCGCGGATGCGTGCTGCCAACCGGATGCGGCGGCCAAGGCCGCGGGCTCCAAGGGGTGCGGCTGCAGCTAGCGGGCCGCCACCGCTACCGAGCTTGCAAGTCCTGTGATAGCAAGGGCCGGCCGAGGGCGGCGGTCTATGCGGCTCCTGTTCCGCGGCCATGCGGTTCAACACACGGCAGCCAAGGAATGCGGCGCGCCGGCAGAAGGAGTGCGTCATGGCTGAAGCCTATGTCGTGGACGCGGTGCGGACGGCGGGCGGGCGTCGCGGAGGCAAGCTGGCGGGCTGGCATCCGGCCGACCTCGGGGCAGAAGTTCTCAACGCTCTCGTCGACCGGTCCGGACTCGACCCTGCGGCCATCGACGACGTGATCCTCGGCTGCGTTACCCAGGCGGGCGAGCAGGGCTTCGCCCTGGGGCGCAACGCAGTGCTCGCCTCCAAGCTCCCCGACAGCGTGCCGGCGGTGACGATCGACCGGCAGTGCGGCTCTTCCCAGCAGGCGGTCCAGTTCGCCGCACAGGCGGTGATGTCGGGCGTGCAAGACGTGGTGATCGCGGCCGGCGTCGAGAGCATGACCCGTGTGCCGATGTTCTCAAACGTCTCCCTGCACGAGAAGGACGGCCTCGGCACGGGCCCGTTCAGCAAACGCATCAAGGACCGCTATGGCGTCCGCGGGTTCAGCCAGTTCACCGGCGCGCAGATGATGGCGGAGAAGTACGGCTTCAGCCGCGACGATCTCGACCGCTATGCGTTGCGGAGCCACCAGCGCGCCGCGGCAGCAACCGAGAGCGGGGCGTTCGAGAGGGAGATCATACCCGTTGCGATCGAAACCGCTGAAGGCACCAGGCTGCACACGCGCGACGAGGGCATCCGCTACGACGCCTCGCTGGAATCCATCGGCTCGGTGAAACTGCTGCAGGAAGGCGGCGTCATCTCCGCCGCCAACGCCAGCCAGATCTGCGACGGAGCCTCCGGCGCGCTCATCGTCAGCGAGCGGGCGCTCAAGCAGCATGGCCTGACGCCGATCGCCCGCATCCACAATCTGACGGTTACCGCCGGCGATCCCGTCATCATGCTCGAAGAGCCGATCCCGGCAACGCGTCGCGCGCTTGCGAGAGCCGGAATGAAGCTCGGGGATATCGATCTTTACGAGGTCAACGAAGCGTTCGCCCCGGTGCCGCTGGCATGGCTGCGCGCGACCGGCGCAGATCCCGACAGGCTCAACGTCAACGGTGGGGCGATTGCCCTCGGACACCCGCTGGGCGCCTCGGGCACGAAGCTGCTCGCCACGCTCATCCGTGCGCTGCGGACACGCGGCAAGCGCTACGGCCTGCAGACGATGTGCGAAGGGGGCGGGATCGCCAACGTCACAATCGTCGAAGCGGTGTAGCCCGCCGCCCGATCTGACGCGTCCTCTTCATCCAAGTGTGTGCCTTGTCCTCCGAGGCGCCTTGACCTCATTCAGAGCACGCCATCAAGGTAGCCAATGACCAACACTCCCCTCAACGTGCCGACGCCCCCGCATATGGACGAGGACGAGCTCCGGCTCTTTGCGACGTCGGTAGGCCGCTTCCTCGACGAGCACGCGGGCCCCGACAAGCGCCAGCAGTGGCGCGAGGACCGCGTGGTCGAGCGCGCCCTGTGGCACAAGGCCGGCGCCGCCGGCCTGCTCGGCCTGTCGACGGACGCCGCCTACGGCGGCGTGGGCGGAGACTTCCGGCACGAGGTGGTGCTGATGGAGGAGATCGGCAAGCGCGGTCTCGATGCGTGGGGGGCGCCGCTGCACAACGGCATCGTCATGCCCTACATCGAAAGCTATGCGTCGGAGGAGCAAAAAAAGAGGTGGCTGCCCAAGCTGACCAGCGGCGAATACGTGAGCGCCATCGCCATGACGGAGCCCGGCGCGGGCTCCGACCTGCAGGGCGTGAGGACCACGGCCCGCAAGGAAGGCAACCAGTACACCATCAACGGCTCGAAGACGTTCATCACCAACGGGCAGACCGCCAACTTCATCGTCGTTGTGGCGAAAACCGATCCGAGCCAGGGGGCGAAGGGCACGTCCCTGATCGTGATCGAGACGGACGAGGCCGAAGGCTTCGAGCGCGGCCGCAATCTCAAGAAGATCGGCCTCGAGGCGGCCGACACCTCCGAGCTCTTCTTCAACAGCGTGCGCGTGCCGACCGCCAATCTGCTCGGGCCGGAGGAAGGGCGCGGCTTCTACCAACTGATGGAGAAGCTGCCGCAGGAGCGGCTGATCATCGCGGTCCAAGGCATTGCCATGATCAAGCGGGCACTGGAGGTGACGCTCGACTACGTCAAGGAGCGCAAGGCTTTCGGCCGCCGCATCATCGACAACCAGGCGGTGCAATTCAAGCTCAGCGAATGCAAGACCAACGCGACGGTGGCGAGCGTTTTCGTCGATCATTGCGTCGCCCGCCATCTCGAAGGCAAGCTCGATCCCGCCACCGCATCGATGGCCAAGTACTGGGTCACCGACATGCAGAACCAGATCATCGATGAGTGCCTGCAGCTGCATGGCGGCTACGGTTACATGGACGAGTACCCGATCGCTCAGATGTACAAGGATGCGCGCGTCGCCCGCATCTACGGCGGCGCCAACGAGATCATGAAAGTGCTGATCTCGCGCACCCTCTAGACTAAGCCGCCGCCTCGCGAATCGCCCGCCCCGGCGGCGGCGGCATTACGTTGGCGACGCCGGCCTTGCACCTTCGCGGTTTCCTCGCGGCGGCCGGCATGCGAACCTGGGCCTCATGAGCAGCACCGACAAGCCGCCTGCCGGCTCCACCGCAAGCTTCGGCTACCGGGAGGTGGCGGCGGAGGACCGTCAGGGTCTCGTCAACAGCGTGTTCTCCAGCGTCGCCGGCCGCTACGACCTCATGAACGACCTGATGTCGGGCGGCCTGCACCGGTTGTGGAAGGACGACCTGGTCGCGTGGCTCGCGCCACCGAAATCGGAGCGCCGCTTCGATCTTCTCGACGTGGCCGGCGGCACGGGCGACGTGGCCGAACGCGTGCTGGCCGCGGGCGGACGCAACTGCAGGGCGCTGCTGTGCGACATCAGCCCGGAGATGGTCGCGGTGGCCAGGAAGCGACATAGCGCAGCCGCTGCCAGCGGCCGCATGGCTTTCGCCCTTGCCAACGCGGAGGCGTTGCCGTTTCCCGACCGGTCGTTCGATGCCTATACGATCGCGTTCGGCATCCGCAACGTCACCAATATTGCACGTGCGCTGGGCGAGGCCTATCGCGTGCTCAGGATCGGCGGCCGCTTTCTCTGCCTGGAGTTCTCGGCCTGCGAGGTGCCGCTGCTTGACCGGCTTTACGATTTCCACTCCTTCGAGGTCATTCCGCGGCTGGGCGCCATGGCCGCTGGAGCGAGCGAGCCCTATCAGTACCTTGTCGAAAGCATCCGGAGATTTCCCCGGCAGGAGCCGTTCGCCCAGATGATCCAGAACGCCGGCTTCGGCCGCGTGTCCTACCGCAATCTCACCGGAGGGATCGCCGCCATGCATTCGGGCTGGCGAATCTGAAGGAGCGGCCAGCCCGGGACGGCGCCAAACCTGAGCGCTCAGTCTGAACGATGTTTTCCACCATTTTCAGGCGGCCCCTTCCCGCCGGCCAGCCACATCGATATCTGCTGTGGCGGCTTGGGTGCTTTGCGCCCCTCGGACGTTGACGGACGCGGGCGGGGGTGTATAAGCCGCGCCCAACTTATGCTGCGCCGCGACGTTTACGAAGCAGTCGGGAAAAGCTGCCTCCATGGCACAAGCTGCCGCCGCCCACGGCGCTGATGATGGACAATCCACTCACGACCGGCGCGTTTGGGCCCTGGCACTGGGCTCCATCGGTGTCGTGTTCGGCGACATCGGCACCAGCCCCCTCTACGCGTTGCGCGAGGCCGTGAAGGCGTCGTCGGGCGGCGACGATGCCGTGCTCGGGATCCTGTCGCTGGTGGTGTGGACGATGGTGCTCATCGTCACGCTCAAATATGTGCTCGTCCTTCTCAACGCCGACAACAAGGGAGAAGGCGGCACTTTCGCCCTGATGGCGCTCGGCCAGTCCGTGGCCAAGCGCAGTGCCTCCCTGATCCTGGTGCTGGGCGTGGTCGGCGCGGCCTTCTTCTACGGCGACGCAGTCCTCACTCCCGCGATCTCGGTTCTGTCTGCGGTCGAGGGCCTGAAGCTCGTGACGCCGCACATCGGCGAGCATGCGATCCTCGCGCTGACCGTGGCGATCCTCGTGCTCCTGTTCGCGGTGCAGTCGCGAGGTACCGCCGCGGTGGCGCAGTATTTCGGCCCGATCATGCTCGTCTGGTTCGCGGCGATCACGGTCGGCGGCCTCATCCACATCATCGACGACCCGCGGGTGTTTCTTGCGCTGAACCCGCTGCTCGGCGTTCAGTTCATCATGACGCACGGCGTGATCGGCCTCGTCGTGATGGGCCTCGTCTTCCTCGCCGTCACCGGCGCTGAGGCCCTCTATGCCGACCTCGGCCATTTCGGGCGCAAGCCGATCCAGATCGGTTGGCTCTTCATCGTGCAGCCGGCCCTGATCATCAACTACTTCGGCCAAGGCGCCTTGCTGCTCGCCAACCCCGAAGCCATCGACAATCCCTTCTATCGCCTCTACCCGGGGTGGGCACTGATCCCCATGGTGGTGGTGGCGACGGTGGCCACCGTCATCGCCAGCCAGGCCGTGATCACGGGCGCCTTCTCATTCACCCGGCAGGCCATCCAGCTGGGGCTCCTGCCCCGCCTCGCCATTCGCCACACGTCCGAGAGCGTCGCCGGCCAGATCTACCTGCCGCGCGTCAATCAGATCCTGTTCGCCGGCGTGCTGCTCGTGACGCTGACTTTCCGCAGCTCGAGCGACCTCGCCGCCGCTTACGGGCTCTCGGTCACCGCCACCATGGTCGTCGACAGCCTGATGGCGTTCTTCGTGGTCTGGCGGTGCTGGGGCTGGCCGGTATGGAAGGCGGCGCTGCTGATCGTGCCGCTGCTGCAGGTCGAGCAGGCGTTTCTCGCCGCCAACGTGATGAAGATTCCCGAGGGCGGCTGGCTGCCGCTGCTGATCGCACTCTCGATCACGCTGCTGGTGCTGACGTGGGTGCGGGGCTCGGCGAGCCTCGGTCGCGCCACCCGCAAGAACGAGGCCGAGCTTGGCTGGCTCGTGCGCAAGCTGGAGACCAAGCCTCCCCACCGCGTCCCCGGGACTGCCGTGTTCCTCACCGCCGACCCGGATTCGGCGCCAACCTCGCTGATGCACAACCTCAAGCACAATCGCGTCCTGCACGAGCGCAACATCATCCTTACCATCAAGACGGAGGACGTGCCCCACGTGGCGCGCCACGAGCGCGTCGAGATCAGCCGCGTGGCCGACACCTTCATCCGCGTGGTCGCGCGCTATGGTTTCATGGAGAGCCCGAGCGTGCCGAAGATCCTCGAGCACTGCCGCCGCAAAGACCTCAATATCGACATCGGCGCGACCTCGTTCTTCCTGTCGCGGCGCTCGCTCAAGACGACGCTGAAATCGGAGATGCCGCGCTGGCAGGAGCGGCTCTTCATCTGGCTGGCCGGTCGCGCCGAGGACGCAACCGAATATTTCCGCATCCCGAGCGACCGCGTCGTCGAGGTCGGCACGCAGGTGATGGTGTAGGGCCGCATTCCCTCTCCCCGTCAACGCGGAGAGGGAGAACCCGCTACTCCGCAGCAACCTTCCGGGGCTGCACGGCGGCGCTGTAGTCGCCGATCAGGGTCTCGCTGATCTTGCCGGGCTTGTAGGTGTGCTCGGCGATCTCCGACACTGGGGTGACCTCGGCGGCGGTACCGACGAGGAAGCATTCCGAAAAGCTGCCGAGCTCGTCCGGCATGATGGTGCGCTCGACGACCTGCATGCCCCGCTTCTTGGCAAGGCCGATCACCGTGCGGCGCGTGATGCCGTCGAGGAAGCAGTCGGGCGTCGGCGTGTTGAGTACGCCGTCCTTGATGAAGAAGATGTTGGCGCCAGTGCATTCGGCGACGCGGCCGCGCCAGTCGCACATGAGGGCGTCGGCGTAGCCCATGCGCTCGGCCCGGTGCTTTTCGAGCGTGCAGATCATGTAGAGGCCGGCGGCCTTGGTCTTGGCGGGCGCCGTGGCAGGGTCGGGGCGGCGGTACTGGGCGGTGGTCAGGCGGATGCCCTTGAGACGCTGCTCCATGGGGAAATAGGAGCCCCAGTCCCACGCCGCCACGGCCAGATGGATCTTGGTCGCCTGGGCCGAGACGCCCATCATCTCGCTGCCGCGCCAGGCAATCGGCCGCACATAACAGTCGGTGAGCTTGTTGGCCTTTACGGTCTCGCGGCAGGCCTTGTCGATCTCGGCGACGCTGTAGGGGATGGTGAAATCGAGGGTCTTGGCGCCGTCGTAAAGTCGCTGGCTGTGCTGGGTAAGCTCGAAAATCTCCCCGCCGTAGGCCCGCTCGCCCTCGAAAACCGCGCTGGCATAGTGCAATCCATGGCTCAAGACGTGCAGATTGGCCTCGCGCCAGGGAACGAGCTTGCCGTCGAACCAGATGAACCCGTCGCGGTCGTGGTAGGGAACCAAGTCGGCCATGCCTAGTAACCTCCCGAGTGAGACCGGGCTTGTCGTGAGCCTGGCGAGCCGCTCGCAGGTTCCACGTCCTGGTGCGGATCGGCGGATTGCTCAATTTGCGGGCTGTGGCAAGCACCGCAAACGCCTCGCCGGCCGGCGCAGGAGCCCTTAAAATCTCTTGCCAGCACTAACAATCGGGGCCAAATAAGTCAACATGACTGACGTAAATTCCGCTCTCCTGAGCAGGCCCAAGGCGGCGGTTGATCAAAGCCCGGGCAGATCGCAGCCTGCTGGCCGCGACCCCCATCTCATCACCTTCGTCGAGCTGCTGTTTTTCGCCTATCGCGACTTCACGAGAGAGGCCGACGCGGCGCTGGCCGAGTATGGACTGGGCCGCGCACATCACCGCGTGCTGCATTTCGTCAATCGCCACCCGGGCTTGCGCGTTGCCGATCTGCTGGAAATCCTGAAAATCACCAAGCAAAGCCTGGCCCGCGTGCTGAAGGACCTGGTCGACCAGGGATGGATTTTGCAGAAGGCCGGCGATCGTGATCGCCGCCAGCGGCTGCTGCATGCTACGGAGAAGGGAGCAGCGCTGGCCGAGCGTCTCGCCGGGCTGCAGTCGAGACGGGTGGCGCAGGCATTGGCGCAGGCGGGGGCAGGAAGCGACGGGGCTGCCGCACGCTTCCTGTTCCAAATGGTGACCAAGGAGGAGCGGGCGCGGGTGGAGGCGCTGCTGCCCATGCCGATCGCGGCGGCCGCCGGTCGCACCTGAAGTCCGGCTTGCGGGGGCCGGCACAGTCCCGAGCAGGATTGAGAATGGACACGCTGCCCGACAACGCTGCGCATATTCTCGTCGTGGATGACGACCAACGCATCCGCGATCTCCTGGCCCGCTACCTCTTCGAGCAGGGCTTCCGTGTGACAACGGCCAACGATGCGGCAAGCGCACGCGCCGCGATGCGCGGCCTTGCCTTCGACGTCGTCATCCTCGACGTGATGATGCCCGGCGAGAGCGGGCTCGATTTCGCCCGCGACCTCAAGACGACCTCCAGCATTCCGGTGTGCATGCTGACCGCCCAGGCCGAACCCGAGCAGCGCATCCAAGGGCTCGAGACCGGTGTCGACGACTACGTCGCCAAGCCGTTCGAGCCGCGCGAGCTGCTGTTACGGCTGCACAACATCCTGCGCCGGGGACGCGGACCCTCCGGACCACGCGAGGAAATAACGATGGGCGACTTCACCTTCCACATCGGGCGCGGCGAACTCAGGCGCGGCGAGGAGTCGATCAAGCTTACCGAGCGCGAGCGCGATTTGCTGCGCCAGTTCGCACAGCGGCCGGGAACACCGATCGCGCGTCACGAGCTCGCCAGCGACGATGCCACCGGCAGCGAGCGTGCCATCGACGTGCAGATCAACCGCCTCAGGCGCAAGATCGAGACCGACCCGACCAACCCCGTCTATCTGCAAACGGTCAGAGGCAAAGGCTATATTCTTCACACCGACTGAATTGAACCGGTCGGCTTGATCGAGCAAGAACGCCCATGCTTGCCCGCAATCCCGAAAGCTGGCGCAAGGTCCTCGGCGAGGACGGCTGGCTGCGGCATTGGTCGGCCCGCCTCTGGCGCACTTTCAGCGAGCTGGCCCCGAAGGGCCTCTATGCGCGCGCCCTCATCATCATCATCGCCCCGATCGTGCTGCTGGAGAGCGTCGTCGCGTTCACCTTCATGGAGCGTCACTGGAGCCAGGTGACGAAGCGGCTGTCGGAGGGCATGGCGCGCAACATGGCCGCCATCGTCGACCTCTACGAGCAGAGCCACACCGACACCGACATCGGCCAGCTCGTGGAGATCGGCCAGAACAGGTTCGGCCTGTCGGTGGCGGTGCTGCCGGCGGGCAACCTGCCGACGCCGCAGCCCAAGCCCTTCTTCGACCTGCTCGACCGCGCCCTCTCCGACGAGATCCGCGCCAACGTCAAGCGGCCCTTCTGGATCGATACGGTCGGCCAGTCGCGGCACGTGGAGGTCCGCGTCAAGCTCGACAAGGCGATCCTGCGTTTCGTGGCCATGCGAGGGCAGGCCTATGCCTCCAACTCCCACATCTTCCTGCTGTGGATGGTGTGCACATCGGTCGTGCTGCTGACGGTGGCGATCCTGTTCCTGCGCAATCAGATCCGGCCCGTCCTGCGGCTGGCCGAGGCTGCCGACGCCTTCGGCAAGGGGCGACCCGTCCCGCACGACTTCCGGCCCCGCGGAGCGCGCGAGGTACGCCAGGCGGCGCAGGCGTTCATGGAGATGCGCGAGCGGATCCACCAGCACGTCGAGCAGCGCACCACCATGCTGGCGGGCGTCAGCCACGACTTGAGAACCGTGCTCACGCGCTTCAAGCTCGAGCTCGCCCTGCTGCCCGACAACGGCGAGACTGCGGCGCTCCGGAACGACGTCAACGAGATGCAGCACATGCTCGAGGACTACCTGGCCTTCGCCAAGGGCGATGGGGGCGAGCAGGCGGCGCCGACGAGCGTAGGAGAGCTGCTGACGGAAGTGCAGGAGGAAACCGAGCACCTGGGCAATCCGATCGAGGTGCGCGTGCGCCAGGGCAAGGACGAGCTGAAGCTGCCCCTGAAGCGGCAGGCGTTCAAGCGGGCGGTGACCAATCTCGTCACCAACGCCATGCGCTTTGGCGACATGGTGGTCGTACGCGCGGCGGCCGACGAGGCCTGGCTGCGCATCGAGGTCGACGACAACGGGCCGGGCATCCCGCCGGCCGAGCGCGAGAACGTGTTCCGGCCCTTCTATCGGCTCGACCATGCCCGCAACCAGGACGCCGGGAACTCAGGCCTGGGCCTTGCCATCGCCCGCGACATCGCCCGCAGCCACGGTGGCGACGTGGCACTCGGAGTGAGCTCCATGGGCGGCCTGCGCGCAACCATCCGCGTGCCCCTGTAGGGTTTCTGCGCCGATGCTCGCAGGGTCTCGGGCGATCGAGACGCTTCCTTAATGCTTTGCGACTTCACTGTTGGCACCCCACGTCCACACCAGGTGCCCAATGGCGTTTGCGCCTAACGGTTCGTTAAAGCTCCTCGGGCAGGTCGTCTCCATCAGCGGCGCGCAGGCCGCCATCGACCTGGCGCAAACGGGCTCCGGCGAAGGCGCGGGCGAAGCGCGGGTCGCCGTCGGCAAGTTCCTGTCCATCGACACCCCGCGCGCCGCCGTGATCGCCGTGATCACGCATGTGGACGCCGACCCCAAGGGGCCGGTCGACGGAACCATCCGCGTGAGGGCCCGCGTCGACCTGCTGGGCGAGATCAAGGACGCCGGCCGGGGCCCGCGCTTCCAGCGCGGCATCACCGAGTATCCGGTCGTCGGCGACAAGGTCAGCCTGCTCGGCAGCGAAGGCCTCCGCATCGTCTATGACACCGGTGCCGTCGACACCATCAGCATCGGCCAGCTGCAGCAGGACAGCTCGATGAGCGCCGGCATCAAGGTCGACGACATGCTGGGCAAGCACTTCGCGCTCTTCGGCAGCACGGGCGTCGGCAAGTCGAGCGGCGTCGCCGTGCTCATCCGCGAGATCCTGCGGGCGCGCCCCGACCTCAGGATCTTCCTTATCGATCCGCACAACGAATACGGCCGCTCCTTCCGCGACCGGGCGCAGGTCCTCAATCCCAAGAACCTCAAGCTGCCGTTCTGGCTCTTCAACTTCGAAGAGACGGTCGACGTATTCTTTCGCGGCAGGCCGGGGCTGGAGGACGAGGTCGAGATCCTCGCCCAGACCATCCCGCAGGCCAAGAACCTGTTCGCGTCCGGACGGGCCGGCGAGGGCGTCAGCCTGCGCAAGGCCGACTCCAACGTCATGGGCTTCACCGTCGACACGCCCGTGCCCTACCGCCTGTCCGACCTCGTCAGCCTGATCGACGAGCGCATGGGCAAGCTCGAGAACCGCTCGTCCGTGGGCCGGTACGGGCGCCTCGTCGCTCGCATCGAGACGGTTCGCAAGGACCCGCGCTACGCCTTCATGTTCGACAACGCCAATGTCGGCGGCGACACGATGGGCGAGGTGCTGGGCCAGCTCTTCCGCCTGCCCGCCGAAGGCAAGCCGATGACGGTGATGCAGCTCGCGGGCTTCCCCGCCGAGGTGGTCGACTCGGTCGTGTCCGTGCTCGGACGCATGGCCTTCGACTTCGGCCTATGGAGCGACGGCGCCGTGCCGCTGCTGTTCGTATGCGAGGAGGCGCACCGCTACGCGCCGGGCGACAAGAGCATCGGCTTCGGGCCGACCCGCAAGGCAATCTCGCGCATCGCCAAGGAAGGCCGCAAGTACGGCGTGTTCCTGTCGGTGATCACCCAGCGCCCGGCCGAGCTCGACGCCACCATCATCTCCCAGTGCAACACCATCTTCGCCATGCGCATGGCGAACGAGCGCGACCAGAACATCATCCGCTCGGCCGTCTCGGACGCGGCCGCGGGCCTCCTTGCCTTCGTGCCCTCGCTCGGGACCCGTGAGGTGTTCGCCTTCGGCGAGGGCGTAGCGCTGCCCACGCGGCTGCGCTTCAGCGAGCTGAGAGCCGATCTCATTCCACGAAGCGAATCTGCGAGCACCGTGCGCATCGATCCTTCGCGCGGCGTCGATGCCGCCATGATCGAGCGGGTGGTCAACCGGTGGCGCTCCGCCACCATGGGCAACAAGACCAAGCTCGGCGAGGCGCTCGAGGAAGCCGAGCGGCAAGCCGCGGCCGGCTTGGGCGATCCCATGAGTCCCCTCGAAGCCGAGCGGGCGCACTTGCGGGCCGCAGCGGCATCCATGGCCGGCGGCGGACAGGGCGCATCAAGCCTGCCCAAGGATGGGCGCGGCCTGCGGTCAGGCCTGCTGCGGAAGTAGTAGACGCGTCTGCGGGTCGAACGCCGACGCCGGAGGAGATTCCGATCAGCTCCGCTCGCTGTCATGCCGGGAACCGGGGGTGCGGCGAGCACGGTGCCCGTGGCCCTGGGTCCCGGCTCTGCGCGTCATGCCGAAGGCATGCAAAAGGGGGCGCCAACAACACAGATAACGGGGGTTGCGCGACTTGCTTCGGTCAATACAGCCGGCCGCCGTTGGGCACGGGCCGCTCCGGCATGATCAGCACCACCTCGCCGTCGCCGTCCGGGAAGCCCAGGGTCAGCACCTCCGACATCATCTTGCCGATCTGGCGCGGGGGGAAGTTCACGACCGCGGCCACCTGCCGGCCAACCAGCAGCTCGGCCTGATAGTGCCGGGTAATCTGCGCCGAGCTCTTCTTCACGCCGATCTGGGGACCGAAGTCGATCTCCAGCCGGATGGCGGGCTTGCGCGTGCCGGACAACGGCTCGGCCGCGACGATCGTGCCGACGCGCACGTCGATCTTCAGGAAATCGTCGAAGGCGATGCGGGACGGCGGCGCCGGATCGCTCATGGCGTGTGAGCATCCGGGCGCGCTTCCTTCCTGGGCCGGCCCTGCGTGGCACCACGGACGATGTCCTGCATGGCCGCGCCGAAGCGGGAGAAGGCCGTGCCGAATTGCTCCAGGCCGTCCAGTGTCTGCTGACCCCGGCGCAGCCGCCGGTCGAGCGCCGCCATGGTGCGGGCGAGGCCTGCATCATCGTCCTCGAGCCAGATCCGGAACACCGAGGCATAGGTCAGCCCGAGGCCCGCCACGCGCAATGCGCCCGTCGCCCCATCGGTGCCGATGCCGGCCGACTGCAGCATCCAGTGCTGCGAGGCGAGATATGGGCCGGCAAGCGAAAAGTCGGCGGCGCCCGAGGCATAGATCGACTTCAGCGCCGGCTTGTAAGGCCCCAGCACATCGAAGCGCGTCATGATGGTGTCGAACAGGGCGTCGCGCTTCTCCTGTCCCTCGCTGCGCGAGGGCGTCCGTTTCAGGACCTCGTCGTCGACGGCACGCAGCAACGCGGCGATGATGTCGGTCTTGCCGGTGAACTCCGTGCGCAGGTCAGCAAGCGACACGCCGGCGCCCTCGGCGATGTCGAGCAGCGCGACGTCGCCCCAGGGCTTCTTCGCCGCCTGGTCGAGCGCAGCCGCCAGCAGGCGACCCTTGGCAGTGGATTGGTCGAGCATCGGGAGCCTCCTTGCCTTCATACATCGGGGAAAACCCGAGGCAAATCAACTGCGCAGGGCTACCGCGCGTGCCGGACATGGCATCGTGGTGAAGCACCAGGGAATGCGGCTCATAGGCACCGGCGCACGGCGCCGTCCACGAGGCCGCATCGTGCGGGCAATACCTGTACCGGCACGATGGCAAGTGCGTCGACGCCCGCGACAGAACCCCCGGCGAATGGTCCGACTCGATGAGGGCACGCCCGGCGTGGTGATCTTGCCCTGATCGCCGGGCGCCTGCTTCCGTAACCTGCCCCGCCCGCGTCCCGGGCGGGGCTCTCTTTTGCCGAGCCGGCCGCTCAGCGCTTGTCCGTCCAGCTTTCGGAAAAGGCCAGCGCGCAGGTGCTGAAGGGCCGACCTTCGCGCTCGCGCTTCCACGGCTTGCCCGCCGCCTCGACGCCGTTGCGCGACAGCCGCGCGCCGAGAGCGGGGATCAGCACCGTGCAGACGCCATAGCGCCGTCCGCCGGCTCCCGGTTGCGTGTGGATCAGCAGGGGGTCGCCGATGTCGTACCAGGTGAGCGAAATATCCTCTCCGCGGGCCGCGATGCGCTCGGTCCAGAAATAGCGCGGGTCGCCGGACTTGCTGAACTCGGCGTCGGAGACGGGGATGGTCGTGTCCAGGAGCTCCGCGTTCAGCATGCCCTGCACGGTTGTCTGAAGCCAGCGGGCCATTGCGATGTTGTCGGAGTAGATGCGCCAGCGGCCCTCCGTCAGCTCGCTCTTGAGATAGAGCACGTGTCCCGGCCCGGCCGGCGAAAAAATGATGCGCCAATAGCTGGCATTGGTCGTGAAGTTGTCGCTGTCCTCTCTGGCAAGCCTGATGAAAGGGTTCTCGCCGGTGACGATGACAGAGTTGGGATCCGCGGTGCTCATTGCCAGTTCCTCCTTTGACGCCGCCGTGACGATGCGGCGTTGGCCAATAGTGAAGCCAATCCTCTGCGCAGCGCAATCCGGGTAGTGCAGCCGCTCATCACGGCCCATTGACTCGTGCGTGCAGGGTGCGCAAGCTGTGGCCGGGGCTGTTCCCGCATATTCCGCAGCCCACGGACAGACTTGCAATTGATAGTCGGGACCCCAGGGTCCCGTGCAAATGTTTTCGGAGGCGACATGCCCACAATCCGTCTCGGCAATCGGGCGCTCGATGCGCGTCCCGATCGTGTCGACATGCGCGACTACCCCTATCGGCCCCCCCTGGTCAGCCTGCCGGAGCAATGGCCGCCGCCGGCTTGGATCCGCAAATATCTGCCCGATTACGCCGCCGATGACATGGTGCTCAACCAGGGCAACGAAGGCGCCTGCACCGGCTTCGGCCTGGCGGCCGTCGTCAACTTCCTCAATTGGGAGGCATGGAAGAGAGCGGAGATCGACAGGCTGAACCAATCGGTGCCGAGCAAGCCGCCAGCGCCGCCCGAGCAGGTCAGCGCGCGTATGCTCTATCAGAATGCGCGTCTCTACGACGAATGGAAGGGCGAGGACTACGACGGCTCTAGCTGCCGCGGCGCCATGAAGGGCCTGCTCAAGCACGGGGTCTGCTCAATGAAGCACTGGCCCTACGGCACCAAGAAGAAGCCCGGCCTTCCGCAAGACGGCTGGGAGGACGACGCGGCCGCGACACCTCTGGGCGCCTACTATCGCATCGCCACCGATTGGATCGTCGCCCTCCAGGCCGCCATCAAGGAAGTGCACGCAATCTATGTCTCGGCCAACGTCCACGAGGGCTGGGAGCAGCTCAAGCCGGCAAAGTCCATCGACGCGGCAGTCATCGCGCCGCCCAGCAGCTCGGAGCGCGGCGGCCACGCCTTCGCGCTCGTCGGCTACCGGGCGGACGGTTTCATCGTCCAGAATTCCTGGGGAGCGGAATGGGGCTTTCAGGGCTTCGCGGTGCTGCCCTACGAGGATTGGCTCGAGAACGGTTATGACGCGTGGGTTCTCGCACTTGGGGCGCCCCTCAAGCGCGTCGCCCCCAAGATTGCCCAGACCCCTGTTTCGCTGCCGGCACGAGCGGGCCAGCAGCAGGACACGGTTCCTGCCGCCGCAGTCGAGAGGAAGTCGGCCTTGCCGGCGCGGTGGTCCGAGAACGAGGTTGCGCGCCACGTGCTGATCGTGGGGCCGAACGGACGGCCGGTTCGCCACCTGGTCGAGGCCCTCGACGAGGCAGACGGCGTGCACAAGGTCGTGGGCGGCGGCATCGAGACCGCACGCGCCAAAGGTTTCAAGCACGTCGTTCTCTATGCCCATGGCGGTCTCAACGACAGGGAGGCCGGACTGGCGCGAGCGCGCAACATGGGACCCTGGTTCGAAGTCAACGGCATCTATCCGATCTTCGTTGTCTGGCAGACGGGCTTCTTCGAGACGGCAAGGAATGTCATCGCCGGCTTCGCGCAGGAGCTGGCCGGCCCGGAGAAGCCGCCAGCCACGGGCGGCCTGCTGGAAATCCTCCGCGATCGGCTCGACAGAAGCTTCGAATGGTCGGCGCGCCAGCTGGGTGTCAAGGCGATCTGGGAGGACATGAAGATGCGCGCCGACCTCGCCAGCCTCAAGGAAGGCGCGACCGGGTTGGCTGCCCGCAGCATGCTGGCGAACCTCGAGGACACCAAGCTGCACGTCATCGGCCATTCGGCGGGAGCAATCCTGCTCGGGCACTTCATCGCCGCGCTCGCCCGCAGCAAGGCAAAGGTCGCCTCGTGCGAATTGTGGGCACCGGCCTGCACGGTCGACTTTGCCGTCAAGACATTCGGAGCCGCCCTCAAGGGCGGCAGGCTGGCTGCCGCACGCACCGTCATCGAGGTGTTGTCCGACGCGAACGAGAAGCGGCACTACACGGTGCCGGCCCTTTACTCGAAATCGCTTCTCTATCTGGTGTCGCGCGCGCTCGAGCCCGATCACAAGACGCCGGTGCTGGGCATGGAGATGGCAATGCCCGACCGCGAGGACATCGCGAAGGCCTTGAATGTCTTCGACGACAAGGCCTTGACTGTCCTCAAGCGCTGGAGCACCGCTGCCAAGAACGTGTCGTACCGGACCCCGGTTGCCGTGCCGGCCGTGCCTACGCGGCGCATCAACGGACACGTCGAGACCATCGACGCAGACCATGGCTCGTTCGACAACAGCCTGGACAGTTTCGATCGCGAGCTCGCCAACATCCTGGGAGGGAAGCCTCCGCGCCCGGCGTTGGACTTGACCGGCTTTTGATCCATGCCCGTGCGGCACTACGAGCATGCCGCACGCACCGGAACTGAAAGAATCCGTTGACTTTCCCAGGGAGGTGCCTAGCTAACAACGCTTATGAACACGGTGAACCAGCGCGAGTTCCTCAAGGCGGCGGACGCGCGCCTGCTGGAGGCCAACACCCCCAGCTGCGACATCCTCGATGTCCCCGCCGGCGAGCCGCTGCGGCTCGACTGCGACCGGCTGCTCGCACCCTTTCGCATTGCCTACAAGACCTATGGCGCGCTGAATGGCGCCAAGTCGAACGCCATCCTCATCGCTCACGCACTGACCATGGACCAGTACGTGGCAAGCGAGAACCCGGTCACCGGCAAGCCCGGATGGTGGGAGAACATGGTCGGCCCAGGCAAGCCGATCGACACCGATCGCTTCTTCGTCATCTGCGCCAACATCCTGGGCGGCTGCATGGGCTCCACCGGGCCCGCCAGCATCAATCCGGCGACCGGCAAGCCCTGGGGGCTCGACTTTCCGGTCATCACCATCGGCGACATGGTGGATGCGCAGGTCCGGCTCGTCGACCATCTGGGCATCGGCGAGCTGTTCTCGGTCATCGGCGGCTCGATGGGCGGCATGCAGGTGCTGGAGTGGGCATCGCGCCACAAGGAGCGCGTGTTCAGCGCCATGCCGATTGCCACTGCCGCATGGCACTCCTCGCAGAATATCGCCTTCCACGAGGTCGGCCGTCAGGCGGTCATGGCGGACCCGGAGTGGGCCCAGGGCCGCTATCTCGAGCTTGGCAGGGAGCCGCGCAACGGTCTTGCGGTTGCGCGCATGGCCGCGCACATCACCTACCTTTCGGAAGAAGCGCTGCACCACAAGTTCGGACGCAACCTGCAGGACCGCGACACCAAGACGTTCAGCTTCAACGCCGACTTCCAGGTCGAGAGCTACCTGCGCCACCAGGGCTCCACCTTTGTCGACCGCTTCGACGCCAACAGCTACCTCTACATCACGCGTGCGATGGACTACTTCGACCTCGCCGCCGAGCACGGCGATGTGCTGGCCAATGCCTTCAAGGGCACCAAGACGCGCTTCTGCGTCGTCTCGTTCACGAGCGACTGGCTCTATCCCACGCGCGAGAGCCGGGAGATCGTGCAGGCACTCAACGCGGTGGCGGCCAACGTCAGCTTTGTGGAGGTGGAGTCCGACAAGGGCCATGACGCCTTCCTGCTCGACGAGCCCGAACTTTCCGCCGCCGTGCGCGGCTTCCTGAACGCGGCGGCCGGCAAGCGCGGGCTCGAGCCGGCGCGGGAGACGCGCTGAATGCTGGCGCCTGCGACCCCGGCAACGGCGCGCGTCGACCATCTGCTGATCGCGGAGATGGTGGCTGCGGGCTCGCGCGTGCTCGACGTCGGCTGCGGCGACGGCGCCCTGCTGCAGCTCCTCTCCGACTCCAAGAATGTCGACGGCCGCGGTATCGAGGTCTCGCGCGACCGGGTCAACGCCTGCGTAGCGCGCGGTCTCTCCGTCATACAGGGCGATGCCGACCGCGATCTCGCCGACTATCCCGACGGCGCGTTCGACTACGCCATCCTGAGCCTCACCATCCAGGCGACGCGGCAACCCAAGCCGGTTCTCGAGCAGCTGCTGCGCATCGGCCGGCGAGCCATCGTCTCGTTCCCGAACTTCGGCCACTGGCAGGTGCGGGCGCAGCTGCTGTTCACGGGGCGGATGCCCGTGACCGAGAACCTTCCCGACGCCTGGTACGTCAGCCCCAACGCGCACCTGTGCACGATCAAGGACTTCGCCAATCTGTGCCGGGTGATCGACGCGCGGGTGGAACGTTCGGTGGCCTTCAACGCCTGGGGCCGGCGGCTCGGCACCTGGGTGCCCCTCACCATGCATAACCTGCTGGGCGAGAAGGCCGTCTTCATGCTGACACGCTCGCAGCCCTACTGACGGGATATTCGTTCCGGCCACGGTTCTCGCCATGGCAGATCGACTCCTGTAGCCTTACCGCCACAGCAAGGAGGGGAGCAATGCCCACAGGACGCGCACTCGCAGTTTCTCTGTGCCTCGCGGTAGGCTTGGTCGCGCATGCGCTGGCCTCTGACAACTCTTCTTCCGCTCAATCCCCGCAGCCACTGGCGACAGGGTCGACGGCTCCCATCGACGCAGGGCTCGGACCGGAGCTGGCGGCGAAGCTCAGTGACGGCGCGCAGATGGCGGCGGACCGCGACGATCGCGCGGCCCTCGCCAAGTTCTACGCCGCGCGCCAGAACGAGCCCGTGTGGGTCGGCGCCTCCGGGCTGACGCCCGCGGCCAAGGCTGTGATAGCGGAAATCCGGAACGCCGATGCATGGGGATTGGAGGCTTCCGCATTCAAGCTGCCGGCGCTGCCCGCGAGCGGAGAGCCCTCGCGCGCCGACAGGGCGGATGCGGAGATCGCGCTGAGCCTCGCCATCCTGAAGTACGCGCGCCATGCCCGCGGCAGCCGCGCCGACCCGGCAACGCTGAGCAAGCATCTCGACCGCAAGCTCCCCCTGCTCGAGCCTGGCGAGGTCATCGCTGCGGCAGCGAAGGCCGAGGAGCCCGATGCTTTCCTGCGCTTCCTGCACCCCAAACACCCCCAGTTCGAAGCGCTGCGGCAGGTCTACCTCAAGCTGAAGGCCGGCCAGAAAGTCGCCTCCGAAGGCGAGGGCCCGACCGCTCACGACAAGAAGGCCGGCAAGGTCAAGGCACCCGCCCCCGCCGCCCAGGCGAGCGCCCGCCGGGTGCTGGTCAACATGGAAGCATGGCGCTGGATGCCCGAGCAACTCGGTAGCTTCTATGTGTGGGTCAACGTCCCCGAGTTCACCTTGCGCGTCGTCAAAGACGGCGAGGTGATCCACACCGAGCGCGTGATCGTCGGCAAGCAGGACACGCCAACACCGGTCTTCTCCCAGGATATGGAGCAGGTGATCTTCCATCCGTTCTGGGGCGTGCCGGATTCGATCAAGAGGCATGACATTCTGCCGAGCCTCGCGCGTGGCAGCACACGCGTGCTGTCGCGCCACAACCTGCGCCTCCAGCGCGGCGGGCGCGATGTCGATCCGGAGTCGGTAGACTGGTCGAGCGCCGACATCCGCAACTTCCACGTCTATCAGCCGCCGGGCAACGGCAACGTGCTGGGGGTGGTGAAGTTCCGATTTCCCAACAAGCACGACGTCTACATGCACGATACGCCGACCAAGAACCTCTTCAACGCGCCCGTGCGCACGTTCAGCCACGGCTGCATGCGGGTTCGCGATCCGCAGAAGCTGGCCGAGCTGCTGCTGGCGGAAGAGAAGGGGTGGCCCGCGTCGCGTGTCGCCAGCGCCATGGCGCCGGGCGGACCGCAGAACAGCCAGATCAACCTCACCCGCAAGGTCCCGGTGCACGTGACCTATTTCACAGCCGTGGCCGCGGACGACGGCAAGCTCAAGGTGTACCCGGACATCTACGACCACGAGAGCAAGATTGCCCTCGGCATCGAGGGCAAGGCGCACCTGATCCCGCGCTGGAAGGAGGACCGGCAGCCTGCCCAGGCCGAAGTCATCGGCCGGCTGTCGGAGAGCATCAACGACATCCCCAGCAAGAAGGATTGGTCGAGGCGCGTGCTCGAGCCCTTTGGGAATTATTGACGATCGGCAGGGAATAGTGGTGTGCGGAGCACTGCCCACCCGATGCAACCTGTCCTGCCGCGAAGTTGCCGCAGTGACGTGTTGAATATTGTTCGGGGTTCTTCAACGGGTTGATTGCTCGAGACCGCGCCGAACGGGGCACGTCGGGCACATGAGTCCGGGGACAGGTTGCCGATCGAGGCCCGAGGCGCATCAGACGCCTGCAGCCCGGCCGGTGACAAAAGACGAGGGAACGAGCTTGCCAGCGCGCAGCAGGCGTTTCGCCTTGTGGGTTGCCGTGTGCGCTCTCGCCCTCGGTGGCGGCGCCACCACCATCACGGCCAACTCGACCCGCGACCGAACCATCTCCTTCTACAGCGTCAACACCAAGGAGACGCTGACCGTCCAGTACATGAAGAACGGCAAGCGCATCCCCGAGGCGATGCAGAAGATCAATTGGATCCTGCGCGACTGGCGCAAGGACGAGCCGACGGAGATGGATCCCGACCTGGTCGACCTCGTCTGGGAGATTCACAACGAGCTGGGCTCGCAAGAGCCCATCAACATCATCTCCGGCTACCGTTCGCGCGGCACCAACGACCTGCTCCGCCGCACGGTCGGCGGCCAGGCCAGCCAGAGCCGCCACATCCTCGGCAAAGCCATGGATGTCAGCTTCCCCGACGTGCCGGTGAAGCGGCTGCGCTACTCGGCGCTGATCCGCGAACGTGGCGGCGTCGGCTACTACCCGACCTCGGCGACGCCGTTCGTGCACCTCGACACCGACCGCGTGCGCGCTTGGCCGCGACTGCCGCGCCAGGAGCTGGCGCTGCTGTTTCCCAACGGGCGCACCGAGCATGCGCCGGCCGATGGGGGAAGCCTCACGCCCGAAGACTCGCGCCGCGCGCGCGCAAACAACTCCGAGCTCGCGGCGGAGATTGCCGAGTTCCACACGCTGCGCTCGCAGCCGAAGCCGCCGATGCAGGTGGCCTCGCTGGCGCCCTCGCTGCCGCAGTTGCTCGCCGCGCCGCGGCTGGTCGAGCGGCCAGTCTCCGCCGGCACGCGGGTCACCGAGCAGGAGCGGGCAAGGCTGGCCGCGCTATCCGCAGCGCCGCCGCGGCTGGTCATCGGCCCCGCACCGGCCCGGCGTGCCAAGCCGGCAAACGAGGAAGTTGTGCGCTGGGGCGAGATGCGAGTTGCCTCCGCCGAGCCGGCATCGGGGGGCGGCGCTGGCGGCTTGAAGGGAGGCGGCCTGCTCGGCGGCGACACGTTCGTGCCGGCACCTGCCTACGACGAGGAGCACCCGGAGGAGCTCTCCTACCGCCCATTCCCGATCGCGCCGTTCCTGACGGCCACGGCCTCGGCCGATGATCCGGCACTGGCGCGCATGGTGCATCCCGACCTCAACAAGGTGCTCGAGATGCTGGACCAGTACACGAGCGCACAGCCGATGCGCCTGCGGCCCGGAGCACAGACCGCCCGACTGATGTGGGCGCAGGAATTCAGGGGCGAGGCCATCGATCTGTCGAGCCTGATCGACCTCGGCGCGTCGCGGGCGGGAAAAAACCCCTCAGGCCGGCGCGTACTGACGCAGCGGCAATAGCTGAGATAAGCAGAGGACGCAGAGCCGTTGGCCCTGCGTCCCCGAACGTCTGGCGCCCGCTTGTCCTTGCGGCGCGGACTGGTGCCGTCCTCAGGCCTGCGGCTGTGGGCCGGGCTCCTGGGTGGGGCCCGAGGTCGGGCCCGTACCACCCTGGCGATTGCGCCGCTCGCGCATGAAGTCGTCGAACTCGGCCCGGTCCTTGGCGGCGCGCAACCGCTCCAGGAACTCGCGGAACTCGGTCGCCTCCTCCTCGAGACGGCGCAGGGCCTCCTCACGGTACTCGTCAAAGGCATGATTGCCGCTCGGGCGCAGCCCGTGATCGCGATGTCCGCGCCAGTGCTCCATGCGCTGCTCCCAGCGCTCGCGCTTGCGCTCCCAGCGCTCGGCCGCGCGGTTCACGCGGTCCGTCGCCCGCTGCCGCCAACCCTCGATATCGTTACGCGTCCCATGCCATCCGCATCCCATCCGTCCGCTCCATATGATGTAGGCCAAGATTGCCAGCCCGAGGGGCCAGAACACGATGAAGCCGAGCACCATCAAGGCGATCCATGCCGGCCTGCCGATGTCGTCTATGCGTGCCACGACTTGGTACATTGCCAGTCTACCTCCGAGGGGTTGCCCGCCATGTCAATGTTTATAACATTTACATAGCAAGGCGTGCCGTTTCGTCAAGGGGGTGGGAGCCAAGGAGTTGCATTGCGCCTTGCAGATGGGGTGCAAGGGCAGGATTGGAAGCCCCGACCCGGCAAGCGGCACCGGCGGTAGGCCGGTGGTCTGCCAGATCATCGGTTCCGGCACCGCTGCGAGGCGGCCGGCGGCCACGGCCCTAGGCTCTTTCACGTCGGCAGTTTGGAAGAGTGCGGAAAGCCCTCTGATCGCCGAGCCACGACCTCCACGGCACGCATGGCGGCCAGCGCCACGTGCTCCCGCCAGGGCGCGGCCGCAATCTGCACGCCGACCGGCAAACCGGTGCTGTCGAGCTCGCAGTTCCGGGCCACCTTCTCCACGATGTCGCGCGATGGCGGCCGCTCTGTTTCCTCGCCGGCACACACACGCGTCACCGGCACCACGCCCGCCGGATAGCCCAACACATTGTAGAGCAGGGTGTTGACGCCGGCCGTGCCGAGCTCGGTGCTGGCCCCGTGGGGAAAGGCGGGCAACGCGCACGCGGGGCCCAGGATGCAGTCGAGCCCGCCTCCCGGCGCCGACGCCATTGCCGCGGCGAAATCCAGCCGATACCGCAGCAGCCGATCGCAGAGCCGCCAATAGTCGACGGTCCGCGTGTTGCCCAACGCGGCGATGTTTCGAAGCAGCGTCCTCTGCCCTGTCGATCGCAACACGATGGCGAGCAGCGACAAGACAGCGCGGGACCGGCCGACCACTGCGCGCAGGGTCTTGACCGTCCTGTGCGCGGGATCGCGGCCGAGCATCTCCTTGAGCAGCGCACCTCCATCGGCCGTGAAGATCGCCATGGCCAGGTGGTAGGCCTCCGGCAAGCGGGGCGGCGTCCACTCGATGATGCCCGCGCCCACGGCTTGCAGGGTGCTTGCCGCCTCTCTCACCGCGCGCCGCACGGCCGGCGAGGAGGCCATGACGCCATCGTCGGCATAGACGCCGATGCGCAGCTTGCCGACGTCGACGGCATTGATGTCACCGAGCGGCAGCACGGGCCCCAGGCTGCCGCCGGGGCCTGGATCGATGACGCGCATGCCGAGGGCGAGATCGTCCACCGTACGGGCGAGCACGCCGACCTGGCTTGCTATCTCGCGCTGACCGAGCGGCAGATTAAGTCCTGCGTAGTCGGGACAGCGGCCGGCCGTCGGCTTGAGACCGGCTATGCCGCAGAACGTGGCGGGATAACGCACGCTGCCGCCGATGTCGGTGCCGAGCCCCAAGGGTGTCCCGCCGGCGGCAATGATGGCGCCCTCGCCGCCCGAGGAGCCGCCGCAGGTACGCTCCGGGTTCCACGGGTTGACCGTGCGTCCGTAGAGGGGGTTGTCGGACTCCGCGTAGATCAGGAGCTGGGCGACATTGGTCTTGCCGAGAACGACGGCTCCGGCCTGCCGCAACCGCTCGACGTGCATTTCGTCCGCAGCGGCAATGCTGTTCGCCCGGGAGCGCAGTCCGAAGGTCGAGGGAAGGCCCGCAACGTCGATGCAATCCTTGATCGTCACGGGCACGCCGGCGAGCGGCGGCAGCACCTCGCCGGCAAGCCGGCGCCGGTCGATCTCGCGCGCCTCGCTCCGGGCCGCGTCGTAGCGCTTGACGACCACCGCATTGAGGTGCGGGTTCACGTCCTCGACGCGCGCGATGTGAGCCTCGACAACCTCCAGAGCGGACATCTCGCCGGCACGCACGAGCTCGGCAATGCGCCCGGCCGAAAGCTGCCACACATGCTCGGCGCTGGCGGTTGCGACGGAATGGGGCGAGGCGGAGAAGCCGGGGCGGGCAGCAACCGTCATCGACTGGCCTCCAGAGCTTCATTGCCGCGCAGGCTGAGGACTGAGACGCCATGACTTGGCCTTCGCACCGCCAGACACCCGAAGCCTGGCTCATTGATTGCCGAGCAGACCTAAGACCCACCACGCCCGCGCCCCCAATGCTAGCAGTTGCCGTGGACGGCGCCAGTTGGTCCTGTCGGCAGGAACCAGCCACGCGGCAGCGAACGCGGAGAGCGCGCCGGGGTCGCGACAATTGCATCCGCCGCAGTCCGAGGCTTACAAATGTGGCTCCCAAGGCCGCAAGCGAGACCGATGCCCATGGATGCGAACAAGGTCCTCAACTGGAAATTCCCTGAGATCGAGCACGCCTATACCGAGAAGGACACGATGCTCTATGCACTGGGTCTCGGCTGCGGGGCGGATCCGAGCGAGCCCGACGATCTCAAGTACGTCTACGAGAAGGGCCTCGTTGCGCTGCCGACGATGGCGGTGGTGCTGGCCTCGCCCGGCAACTGGCTCGGCAGCAAGGAGTCGACCGTCGACTACACCAAGGTGCTGCACGGCGAGCAGTACCTGACGCTGCACCGGCCGCTGCCGGCATCGGGCACGGTGGTGGGCCGCGGCCGCATCGCCGACCTGCTGGACAAGGGCAAGGAGAAGGGCGCCGTGCTCTACGCCGAGCGCACGCTCATCGACAAGGCCAGCGGAGAGCCGATCGCAACGCTGACGTCGGCTGCCATGCTGCGCGGCGACGGCGGCTTCGGCGGCAAGTCGGGGCCGCAGCCCCATCCGCACAAGCTCCCCGAAAGCGCGCCGACGAAGCAGGTCGACATCAAGACCTATCCGAATTCGGCTCTCATCTATCGGCTCTCGGGCGACTGGAACCCGCTGCACGCCGATCCGAAGGTCGCGGCCGCGGGCGGCTTCAAGACGCCGATCCTGCACGGGCTGTGCACCTTCGGCACTGCCGGACGCGCGCTGATCAAGGCGTGCTGTGATGGCGACCCGGCTCGCCTCAGGAGCATGCAAGTCCGCTTCTCCGCGCCCGTGCTGCCCGGTGAAACCATCCGCACGCAGATGTGGCAGGAGGGCAACCGTGTGTCGTTCCGCGCGCGTGTCGTGGAGCGCGATGTGGTGGTGCTCAACAACGGCCTGGCAACGGTGAGCTGAGCGCCCATTGCACCGAAGCGATTTCCACAGGCGCTGCGGAAAACCCGACGCGTTGCCGTCGTGCACGGCCGCCGCGGGCAAAGACTTGCACGCACAAGCGCGCGTGCATCCCGGGCTGCGTCCGAGCACTAAAGTGCTGGGCTCACTCGATTTATGTTGAAGAGCCCGGCGCCGCTGCTGCCTAGGCTTGCAGATGCCGCCCGACTCGTAAACAAGTGGTCAACAAAAGGTTGCGGCTTGAGTACGGGAAGCGGGGGCGTCGACAATGAAGCGTGAAACGGGCGGGCCGTATCTCAGCGCGGTGTTTGTCGATTACGACAACATCTATCTCTCGCTGAGGCGCAAGAGCGAGGAGGCCGCGAAGCGGTTCGCCAAGGACGCCAGCGTCTGGCTGCGCGGGATAGAGTCGGGCCGCCTTATCACGCCCACCAACGCGCCCTCGAACGACGTCCGGCGCCGCATGGTGATGAACCGCTGCTATGGCAATCCCGTGCCGCGGCGCAATCCGAACGACAACTCCACCGACATGAACTCCTTCCCGTTCGTGCGCCACCATTTCCTGCGCGCCGGGTTCGAGGTGATCGACTGCCCACCGCTGACCGCGCAGCTCAAGAACTCTTCCGACATCCGCATGGTCATGGACGTCCGCGACTACCTCACGCACGAGACCTACTTCGACGAGTTCGTCATTCTCTCCGGCGATGCCGACTTCACGCCGGTGCTGCACCGACTGCGTGCGCACGCGCGCCGCACCGTGATCTTTGCCAACGACTTCACCGCAGCCCCCTACACGGCCATCAGCGACGGCGAGGTGCGCGAGGCGGATCTCATTGCACTCATCCTCAACGGCGAGGCGATCGGCGACCGGCCGTCCGCCATGCCCCTCGCCGGCACCGGCGATCCGCGGCGCGAGATCCTGGCCGAGGTGGCCACGGCCGTGCGCGCGGCGCCGGGACCGGTTCCGCTCGAGGTTCTGGCCGAGCGGGCTCAGCGGGTGCTGGGCCACGAGAAGACCATCGGCACGCGGTGGGCGGGGGCAGGCTCGTTCCGCGAGCTGCTGCGCCAGCAGCTGCCGGCCGAGATCAAGCTGACGGCCGAGCCGCCTTACCTCGCCTTCGACCCGAGGCGCCACGGCGACGACATCAGGACCACTGAGCTGCAAAGCCGAGAGGCTGCGCCGAAATCCGGCTTGGCCGGGTCCGGGTTCGAACCGGCCGCCCTTACGCCGGCGGCCCTGCATCAGGCCCTCCCCCTGAGTTCGCTGCCGCCGACGCGGCCAGCTCCCGGCATCACGCCGGCCGCGAACCGCATAGCGGCTTCAGCAGCGCCGGCGGCAGCCATGCCGGCCGCCGCTCCGACGAACGCTGCGCCATCGATCCAGCAGTCGATCACACGCATCCAGGATGCCTGCCAGGCTCCTCCCTTGGCACCGCACGAGTACCGCCTGCTGTTCGAGGTGATGGCCAAGGAGATCAGCGAGAACGACCTGATCAGCGCACAGACGCTCGCCAACATCACTCAGCGTGCGCAGGAGCACGGCCTGGAGGTGCAGCGCGACGACGTGCGCTTTGTACTCGAGGTGGTAAGTGAGGCCGATCCCTGGTTCGAGCAGGGCGCGTCCGCCAACCTGTTCGCGGGTCGGTTCCGCAACTTCGTCGTCGCGCGCTGCCGCGGCCAGGGCATCAACCTGTCGGTCGACGAGCTCGATTTGATCGAAGCCTGGTTTGCCGGCGGCTCGCTGCCGGCAAACCAGGCACAGCCTGCGCGCAGCGCGCCCTCCGCACCCGCCGCATCCTATGCGGCGGAGCCTGCGAGTGCAGGGCCTGCCCATCCGCCGCCGCATCCGTCCGCAGCGCAGCAGGCGCAGGGCTCGGCGTCGGCGGGGCCCCGCTGGTGGTCCGCCGCCGACGCGCGGGCACAGGCCGCGAGCAAGGGCGCCGCTGCCCCCTCGACATTTTCGGCGCATGGCGAGGGCGACGATTTCCCGAGGATCATGCGCACGCGTTGATGCAAGCTGATATCGAACTCCGGACAATTGGTTCTTCGCCGGGCATCACGCCCGTGTAGACGGGCACCACGCCACTTGCTGGCGTGGATTACCGCCCGCGCGCGGATGGCGAGCCAATCAGCCGCGGTCCATATCAGGTGGTAGCGCCCCAGGCCGTCTATCGGCCGGGGACATAGCGGCGGGAAATCTCCTTCGCGTCGTCGAAGGACGCTTCGAAGATCGGGGCCGCGAGCGTTGCCTGCACGTGCAGGGTGTCGGTGCCGATGTTGCGAAAGCCGTGCTTGCGCCCTGCTGGCACGAGGATCGACTGGCCGGCCGTCAGCTTGGTGCGCTCGTCCTCGATCCACATCTCCGCATGGCCCGCAAACACCGTCAGGATCTCCTCGACCGCATGCAGGTGCGTCGGCGCACCTTTGCCCGGGTCGCACCACTGCTGGAAGACGCACAGCTGAACCGAGCCGGTGAGGGCCGACACCTGCATGCGCGTCATCACGCCGGGGCGCCACTCCTCCTTCGACTGGCGTTCGTGATCGATGATCTGCATGGCATCCCTTCCCCGTTCTTGCCGCCTACGCCATGTACTGGCCGCCGTTGGCGTCCAGACAGGAGCCGGTGATGAAACCGGCCTCGTCCGCGGCAAGGAAGGTAACACAGCGTGCGATCTCCTCGGCCGTGCCGAGGCGCCCCGCCGGGATCTGCGGGATGATCTTGGTATCGAGAATCTCCTTCGGCACCGCCCGGACCATCTCGGTGGCGATGTAGCCCGGCGCGATGACGTTGCAGGTGATGCCGCGCGAGGCCGCTTCCTGCGCCACCGCCTTGGAGAAGCCGAGCAGGGCCGCCTTGGCGGCCGAGTAGTTGGCCTGGCCCATCTGGCCCTTGCGTCCGTTGATGGAGGAGATGTTGACGATGCGCCCGAAGCTGCGCGAGCGCATGCCCTCGATGACGAGCCGGGTCATGTTGAACACGGAGTCCAGGTTGGTGTGGATCACCGCGTCCCAGTTCTCCTTGGTCATGCGATGCAGCATGGCATCGCGCGTGATGCCGGCATTGTTGACGAGGATGTCGATCGGGCCGAGATCGCGGGTGATGCGGGCAATGCCGTCCTGGCAGGCGGCATAGTCGCTCACGTCAAACTTGTAGATGGGGATGCCGGTCTCGGCTTGAAACTGGCGTGCGGCGGTGTCGTTGCCGCCGTAGTTGGCGGCGACCCGGCAACCCTTGTTCTTGAGCGCGATCGAGATTGCTTCGCCGATACCCCGCGTACCGCCGGTGACGACCGCTACCCGTGCCATTTTCTGCTCCTCCGGTACTGATCCGCGCAAGGTAAACGAAATCCCCGGCCGCGCGCGCGACGGCCGAGGATCATGTTAAACAGCCATGCCCGCGTCTTGTCAGTCGCGCTCGACGCACATGGCGACACCCATGCCGCCGCCGATGCACAGCGTGGCGAGACCCTTCTTGGCATTGCGGCGCTTCATCTCGAACAGCAGCGTATTGAGCACGCGCGCGCCGGACGCCCCGATCGGATGGCCGATGGCAATGGCGCCGCCGTTGACGTTAACCTTCTCCGTGTCCCAGCCGAGGCCCTTGTTCACCGCACAGGCCTGCGCCGCGAACGCCTCGTTGGCCTCGATGAGGTCGAGGTCCTTCACGGTCCACCCGGCCTTCTCGAGAGCCTTCTTGGATGCGGGAATGGGGCCAGTGCCCATGATCGAGGGATCGACGCCGGCGTGCGCCCAGGAGACGATGCGGGCGAGGGGCGTGATACCGCGCCTCTTGGCCTCCTCCAGCGTCATCAGCACCACGGCGGCGGCACCGTCATTGATGCCGCTGGCGCTGGCGGCCGTTACGGTTCCTTCCTTGTCGAAGGCAGGCTTCAGCTTGGCGATCGAGTCATAGGTGACCCCGTCCTTGATGTATTCGTCGTCGGCAACCACCGTCTCGCCCTTGCGGGTCTTGATCGTGACGGGGGCGATTTCATCCTTGAACTTGCCGGCTTTCTTGGCCGCCTCGGCCTTGTTCTGGGAAGCGACGGCGAAGCGGTCCTGCTCCTCACGGGTGATCTGCCACTGACGCGCGACGTTCTCGGCCGTATTGCCCATGTGGTAGCCGTTGAAGGCATCCCAAAGGCCGTCCTTGATCATCGTGTCGATGAATTTGACATCGCCCATCTTGGTGCCGTCGCGCATATGGGAACAGTGGGGCGCCTGGCTCATGCTCTCCTGGCCACCGGCCACCACGATCTTGGAGGCGCCGAGCTCAATTTGCTGGGCGCCGAGCGCCACCGCGCGCAGCCCCGAGCCGCAGAGCTGATTCATACCCCAGGCCGGCGCGTCAACCGGAATTCCGGCGCCGATGGAGGCCTGGCGCGCCGGGTTTTGCCCGGCACCGGCGGCCAGGATCTGCCCCATGATCACCTCCGAGACCTCGCCCGGCTCGACCCCGGCACGCTCGAGCGCCGCCTTGATGGCGACCTTGCCGAGCTCATGGGCCGGCAAGCTGGCGAGGGAGCCGTTGAAGGAGCCGACGGGGGTGCGCGCAGCACCGGCGATGACGATGGTGGATTGATCCTTGCTCATCCTATGCTCCAGGAAGCTACGGGGCTTTAGTGTCTGCGCGCGGGCGGCCGTCGGTACTCCACAAGCACACCCATTCTATTGCGGCACGATAGCAAAGCCTTCGGCGCGCCGCCAATGCATAGGTGAGCCTGGACGCAGCATTTGACAAGTTGTGCCGGGCCCCGGCCTGAGCATGGCTGAACTCAACAAACGGCTGGTATTTCGGGCTGCGCGCGTGCTAGCTTGTGCATAGAAAATGGTCAGCCAATGCAACAAGCGACCTAAGCTCATGCTCAATAAATCGGACCCGTCGGCGGACAAGAAAGAGCCGGTAGTCATCAAGAAATACGCCAACCGGCGGCTGTACAATACTGAGACGAGCACCTACGTCACTCTGGATGATCTGGCCGCGATGGTGAAAGCCGAAAGGGATTTCGTCGTCTTCGATGCCAAGACGGGAGATGATCTGACCCACTCGGTGCTCACGCAGATCATCGTCGATCAGGAAAGCCAGAAGGGCACGGAGACCCTGCTTCCGATCCCGTTCCTGCGGCAGCTCATTCGCTTCTATGGCGCCAGCATCGAGCGTTTCGTGCCAAGCTATCTGCAGGTGAGCCTCGAGACGCTCGCAAAGGAGCAGGAGCGCTATCGCAAGCAGTTTGCTGGCGCGTTTACACCCGCGGGAGCGTTCGAGGCCTATCAGGAGCAGGCGCGCAAGAACCTCGCGATGTTCGAGCAGGCGATGGCCATGTTCTCGCCCTTCGGCAAGGGCGCCGGTAGCAAGGCGGGGGAGGAAGCGCGCAAGGACGAGCCCGCCAAGCCGGCCGGGCAGGCGGACGAAATCGCCGAGCTCAAAGCTCAGCTCGCCAGCATTCAGGCCAAGCTCGAAAAGCTTTCCGGCGAAAGCAAGTAGTGGCGTAGGGCGCAAAGGGCGAAGCCGCATTGCGCCGAGCTATGCACGTGCGGACGGTGCAATTCGCTTTTTGCACCCTACACGCTTCACGTCCCGCGAGATTTTCGGCCCTAGTCGGCGCCGCCGATCGACAGGTCGCGCCGAGCGACGCGAATGCCGATCGTGAAGCCGGCAACGACGTCGATCAGGGAGCCAATCACCACGAAGAAGAAGGGCGACGTGGCGGCCGCATTCACGATGAGAAATTCGACCAGGCAGACGATGAAGACCAGCATCGACAGGCCGTGGTCGACGAGAGACACGGACGTCGTGTAGGTCGCCTTCACGAGCTCTGCGAAAAGGAAGACCATCGTCACGAGGATGATCAGGTCACCTCGCGTAAAGACCCATTGCGCACCCTGGATCATGTGCACAGTGATGAGCGGTCCGCGGAAGAACTCCGCCGCCGCTCCGCCGCTGAACGCCACCAGGATGTTGTAGAGGATCAGCGGAATCGCGATCAGCGGCAGTGCCCTAAGCGACATGACATTCTCCCCCCAGGGAGGCCCGGCTACGCCGGGCCGGTGCGATACATGTCCAGCAAGTTGAGCTTTGCAACAGGGCGCCATTGCGGCGCGCCAGACTCTTGGCTGCCGCCGAAGCGACCAGACCTCAGACGTCAACCTTGGGCAGGATCTGGCGCCCGCGATACTTACCGGACTTGAGGTCGATGTGGTGGGGCCGACGCCGTTCGCCCGACTCCTTGTCCTCGACGTAGATCGGCGCCTGAAGCGCATCCGCCGACCGGCGGTTGCCGCGCTTCATCCGCGATACCTTCTTTCTGGGGACGGCCATGTCATTCTCCTGCAGAAACGCGAACACGGGCGCGAGTATCGGCCCACGAGCCCGCCGCGTCAGCCGCCGGGCTTATAGCGGCATTCCCGGCCCATGGCCAGAGACTATGCGCCCGTTGCAGGCTGGCGATTGACACGACGCGGCCGCGACCCCATAAGGACCCCATGACCGCGCACATGGCATTTCCGCTCCGACGCCGTCGCCCGCTCACCGCGCGGGTGCGATGACGGACGCTTGAAGCGTGCGACCATCGGCAAGCCGCGCAAAACGCGCGGCTTTTTTGTTTCCAGCTACCGGGATCCCAAGTGCCATGACCACCAAGACAGCGCCCAGGCCCTCCGCGGCCGGCAAAGCCCAGACCAAGCCCAGCATCTTCATCGACGGGGAGGCCGGCACGACCGGCCTCGAGATCCGCCGCCGGGTCGCCGATGTCGCTGGGCTGACGGTCAAGAGCATCGTCCCGGAGAAACGCAAGGACCAGGCCGCCCGGCTCGCCATGATAGGCGAGGTGGACCTCGTCGTGCTCTGCCTGCCGGATGATGCGGCCAAGGAGGCGGTGGCGCTGGCCGACACGCTGGGCGAGGCGGCACCCAAGATCGTGGATGCGAGCACCGCGCACCGTGTCGCCCCCGGCTGGGTCTACGGCTTCCCCGAGATGGATGCGGCCCAGGCCCAGGCGGTGCGGACGGCCAAACGTGTCAGCAATCCCGGCTGCTACCCAACGGCGGCAATCGCTCTCATCCGTCCGCTGGTCGAGGCCGGGCTGCTGCCGGCCGACTATCCGCTGACGGTGAACGCAGTAAGCGGCTACAGCGGGGGCGGGCGCAGCATGATCGAGGCCTACGAGGCCGGCAAGGCGCCGAGCTTCGAGCTCTACGGGCTGACCTTCAAGCACAAGCATGTCCCGGAGCTGCAGAAGTACGCCAAGCTGACGCGGCGGCCGATCTTCGTGCCCTCGGTCGGCAACTTCCGCCAGGGCATGCTGGTGAGCGTGCCGCTGCATCTCGACACCTTGCCGGGCAAGCCGGTGGCGGGCGATCTCGAGGCGGCACTTGCCAAGCATTATGCCGATGCCAAGCTGGTGAAGGTGGCGGCCGCGGGTGATCCCGCGCAAAAGGACATCCGGCTCGAGCCCGACGCGCTCAACGATACGGACGTCCTGGAGCTGCGCGTGTTCGCCAGCGAGAAATACCCCCAGGCCGTCCTCGTCGCCCGCCTCGACAACCTCGGCAAGGGCGCCTCCGGCGCCGCCGTGCAGAACATCGGGCTGATGCTGGGGTTTGCGACGTAGGTGGCGGGTTCAGACTGGAGGTCGTGTGAAGTGCAGGCCGACAATGTCTGATGAACTGGAGCTGATCGATCAACTGCTAACGGGCCCCATGCCGTACGACTTGATGGAGCGGCATGTATTCGCAAGTGACAGGCCACGGTTCCTCAACAGCCTGCGCGGGATGCTCAGCGACGGCCACGTTCGCATGACCTTGCGCGGCGGGATAGTTGAGCGCTGGAATGTCGAAGCATGGTTGAGGTGCCCATTGAGGCAGGCGACGGCGCGGGACCTGCAGCACGTGATGTTGCATGAGACTGGCAGCTCATGGCTGCTCACCAACCGGCCCCTCGGCCGACCTGCCGCGGTGACGTTGCCAAGGGCTCGACGCCGTCGACGAATGTAGGCCCTTTCGAGCCATGGCCCGGTACGACTTCAAGGCGCAGCGGCTGTTCGTGGAGGGCGACCTCACGGAAGGCACCGCGATCACCTGCAGCGGCGAGCAGGCCAATTACCTGCGCAACGTGCTGCGCCTGAAGCCGGGCGACACCATCCTCGTCTTCAACGGCCGGCATGGCGAATGGCAGGCCGAACTGGCGGAGGCCGGCAGGCGGGGGACCTCGCTCGTGCTCAAGCACAAGGTGCGCGAGCAGGAGGGTGGGCCGGACATCGACTACCTGTTCGCGCCCCTGAAGCGCGCCCGCCTCGACTACATGGTGCAGAAGGCGACAGAGATGGGCGCAGCGCGGCTGCGGCCCGTGCTCACGCGCCATACGACGCCCGAGCGGGTCAACGGCGAGCGCATGCGCGCCAATGCCATCGAGGCGGCCGAGCAATGCGGCATCCTGCGCGTCCCCGAGGTCTACGCGCCCGAGAGGCTCGACGAAGTCGTTGCGAAGTGGCATGCGGCCCGCCCCCTCATCTTCTGCGACGAGGGAGCGGAGGAGACATGCCCTATCAGCGCGCTGGCGCGGGTTCAGCCGGGGTCCCTCGGGTTGCTGGTCGGACCCGAGGGCGGCTTCGACGAGGCCGAGCGTGCGCTGCTCGCATCCAAACCATTCGTCACGCGCATTTCACTCGGGCCCCGAATCCTGCGGGCGGATACGGCCGCGGTTGCCGCTCTCGCCCTTGTCAACGCAGTGCTCGGCGACTGGCGCTAGCTGCGATGGGCGCACGCCGCTTGTGCGTGGGCGTGCTTTTCAATTAACAAGGAGTGTGCCCGCCAGGCCAAGGTAGGCTGCTCCTTTCCGTCGACGAGACCGATAGCCCATGTCCACCCGCCAGGACGGCGCCGCAGCCCCCGTCGCGCGTTCCCGAGACGACCTTGTTGCCTGGATTGCGGCAGGCTCCAAGCCGCAGCAGGCCTGGCGCATCGGCACGGAGCACGAGAAGTTCCTTTTCTACACCGACAGCCTGCGTCCGGTGCCCTACGAGGGCTCACGCGGTGTGCGAGCCCTCATGGAGGGGCTGATGGCCCGGTTCGGCTGGGAGCCGATCCTGGAGGGAAGCAACATCATCGCCCTCAGGCGGCCGGAGGGAGATCCGGGCGGCACCGTCTCGCTGGAGCCCGGCGGCCAGTTCGAGCTTTCAGGAGCGCCGCTCGAGACCGTGCATGAGGTGGGCACCGAGACCCAGGAGCACCTGGAGCAGGTGCTGGCGATCGGCGGCCCGCTGCGCATCGGCTTCCTGGGAGTCGGCTTCTCGCCCAACTGGACGCTCGCCGAGACGCCGCGCATGCCCAAGCAGCGCTACGGCGTGATGACCCGCTACATGCCCCTCGTCGGCACGCGCGGCCTCGACATGATGTACCGGACCGCGACCATCCAGGTGAACCTCGACTTCGCGGACGAGGCCGACATGGTCAAGAAGTTTCGCGTGTCGCTGGCGCTGCAGCCGATAGCGACGGCGATCTTTGCCAGCTCACCCTTCACGGAAGGACGGCCCAACGGCTTCCTGTCCATGCGCAGCGAGGTGTGGCGCGACACCGACAAGGCGCGCACGGGCATGCTGCCGTTCGTGTTCGAGCCGGGCATGAGCTTCGAGCGCTACGTCGACTACGCGCTCGCCGTGCCCATGTACTTCGTCTACCGCGATGGCCGCTACATCGACGCAGCGGGCGCCTCGTTCCGCGATTTCCTCGACGGCCGACTGGCGCAGCTGCCGGGGGAACTGCCCACGCTCGACGACTGGTCGGACCATCTCACCACGCTTTTCCCCGAGGTCCGCATGAAGCGATTCCTCGAGATGCGAGGGGCCGACGGCGGGCGCTGGCGCCGCATCTGCGCGGTGCCTGCACTGTGGACGGGCCTGCTCTACGATCAGGCCTCGCTCGATGCCGCGTGGGACCTCGTAAAGGACTGGAGCGCTGAGGAGCGGCAGGGACTGCGCGATGGCGTGCCGAGGACGGCGCTCAGAACGCCCTTTCGCAGCACGACGGTCCTGGAGATCGCGCGCCAGGCGCTGGCGATCGCCAGTGCCGGCCTGCGGCGGCGCGCGCGAGTCAATGCCAAGGGGCAGGACGAAAGGACATTCCTGGAGCCTGTCGAGGCGATCCTGCGCGACGGGCTGACCCCGGCGGACGAAATCCTGCTGCGCTACGAGCGCGACTGGGGCCACCGCACCGATCCCCTCTTCACGGACTACGCGTTCTGACGCGCAAAAAGTCCGGTTGTGCTGGCGCGGAGTGTAACAGCCCGGACGCGAAGCGCTGCCGCCACAGGCGTCCCCTGAATGTGCACAACAGCGTCCGCCACGTTGCCCACGGAAGCCGAGCGGCAGTATCCAGGACGGGGTTCAGTGTCAGGCGAAGTGGGGCGCGTCATGGTGCCGGAGCATCTGCCGTGGTTGCGTTTGTCTTTCGGTTCTGCGTTGCTTGCCGCGCTCGGCGCGCTTCTCGGCGTCATGTCGGCTGAAGCACCCGCACACGCGCAGGAGCCCACGAAGACCTACAGGGTCGTGCACGTCGCATCCGACGACGTGCTCAACATCCGCTCGGGGCCGTCGGCGGGCCATCCAATCGTAGGGACGATTCCTCCCTTTGGCCGCGGGGTCCGCATCGTCGGCAGCTGCAATGAGTGGTGCCCCGTTCGATACAACGGAGCGTCCGGCTGGGCGAATGGCCGCTACCTTGCCCCCGAGCCGGCGGTCGCCGCCCGAAACGACGACGATGACGAGGAGGCGACCCCACCGCAGCTCTCGCGCAAGCGCGCACAGCTGCCGACCTACTGGCGCGTGACGGGAGTTGCGGAAGGCGAGAGCCTCAAGGTGCATGACGCCCCCTCGACCAGCGCGCTGGTGGTGCACGCCTTCGAGCCGCAGAGCGGATGCATCAAGCTCGCCGGCACGTGCCGCAAGCCGTGGTGCCAGGTGGCCTTTCCGGGCTTGAGCGGCGATCGCGTGGGCTGGGTGGATTCCAAGAACCTGGAACCCTCGCAGGAGACGTGCAGCAGGTAGGGCGCGGCGCGCTACGGGTCAAAGCCCATGGCTCGCCCTCGACCGGGCGAGGTCGCCGACAGAGGATCTGACCCGCGCACAAGCTTTGTCGGCGGGGCCTACGCGACGGCCGCCGTCAGGCGCCCAAGGAAGGTGCCAACGGCTGCCTTGTCGATCCAGCGCATGACCGCGACGAGGTCGTGCTCGGGGTCGATCCAGATGATGCTGCTTCCGGCGCCCATCGCGTAGAAGCAGGACTCAGGGGCTTCGCGGTAACGCCTATCGCCGCGGTTGAGCCACCACAGATAACCGTAGCTGGGATTGGTCGGCGACGGCGCAGTCATTGCGTCGATCCAGGACTCCGGCAGCAGCTGCGTATCGCCCCAGCGGCCGCGCCGGGCGATCAGAAGGCCGAGGCGGGCATGGTCGCGGGCACTTATGAACATACCGCCGCCCCAATGCGCTCCACCCGACACCGACTGCACGCGCCTGCCGCCCACCTCGACCCACGAGGTCGAGTACCCGTGCCACTGCCAATCCCTGGATGCGCCGATCGGGTCCATGATGCGCTCGCGCAGCACCTCGGGCAGTGGCCGGCCGAACCGCTGCAGGAGGCAGAAGGACAACAGGTTCACGCGCACATCGTTGTATTCGTAGTAGGTCCCCGGCGCCCTCAGCTCGCGACGCTGGCCCTTGCGGCTGTTGTCGGCGCCGACGCCAAGCTGGCGATTGTGATCGACCTGGTCGGACTTGCCCCACAGCTCGCCCTGCCATTCGCTCGACTGCTGCAGCAGGTGGCGCCAGGTGATGGCCGCATTGTGGGGGCTCGCGAACCACGAGCCCTTGATCGTGGCACCGACCGGCTCGTCGACACTGGTGATCAGCCCGTCGGCAACGGCGAGGCCGGCCATCACCGCGAGGTAGCTCTTGGCCACCGAGAAGGTCATGTCGGCGCGCTCGGTATCGCCCCACTCCGCAGCGATGCGGCCGCCCCTGAGGATCAGGCCCGCGGGGCCTTCGCGCGGTACCACGGGCCCCACGACGTCGCTCCATGGGCCGGTCTCGTTCCATTCGACGATGCCGACGTAGCGCCCGTCCGGATAGTAGAAGCTGCGCGGCCAGGGACTGTCGCTCGCCCGTGCGAAATCGACGGCGTCCCGGAGCCTACCTGGATCGAAACCGGCATCGCCGGGCGCGGCGCGAGCCCAGTCGTCACCTTCCGGCGCGGGCACGAAGTCTGAGGGCGAACGGGGGCGATGCTGCATGTCCGGGTTCTCGTCGGGTGGAGGCTCGCGGCTCATGCCTAGCACAGGCGTGAAGGGTCCGGAACGCCCGGCATCACCGAGCGTTGGCCGAAGCGTCAGGCTGCCAAAGTTCCTTGCGCCAGCGCACAGCGATCGCGAGCACGAGCGTCAGGCCGGTCAGCGCATAGAGCGTTGCCGTCGCGTGAAAGCCGATGCGCTCGATCAGCGCGCCCGCGGCGAGCAGCCCCATCGGCAGGCTGTAGATGACGAGCATGCGCACGCCCATGATGCGGCCGCGGAACTTCTCCGGCGTGTTGCGGAGCAGGAGGACCGCCAACGTCACCATGCAGTAGCTCTGCGCGAAGCCCGCGAGGACGAGCATGACAAGCCCGCTGTAGGCGTCCCGCATCTGCGCGAAGACCACGAGCACGACATACCAGGCAACGGTAGAGACGATCATCGTGCGCCCGGCCCTGATCCGGCCACGCACAATGACGGCCAGAGATCCAACGAGAGCGCCGATGGCGAAGCTGGCGACCAGGTATCCAAGGCCGGTCTGGTCGATATGGTAGATTTCCTTGGCCACGTACGGCATCAGGCCGTTGGAGAGGGGATACGCCGAGAGATTGACGAGAAGGGCCACCAGCAGCGCGGCCAGCAAGTGTGGCGTGGTCCACGCGAAAGCGAGGCCCTCCTTCAGATCGCTCCAAGTCGACGGCGGAATCTGGCCACCGACGGCGGCAGGAGCCTGCTGCTTGATGGGCGTCGGCTTGACGCAAAGCGTCAGCATCAGGCCGATGGTGTAGCAGGACAGCACGGCAACATATGCGATGCCGATGCCAAATGCCGCGAACAGACCAGCACCTGTCAGCGCGCCGCCGATGCGGGCAAAGTCCGACGTCGTGCGCAGCACGCCCATCGCCGGAACCAGATGCTCCACCGGCATCGTATCGCCGACGAGCGCCATGCGCACGCCCAGGTCGGACGGTCGGATGAGGCCCATCAGCCCCGTCATGACGAGGACCACGAGCGGATCGAGCGCGCCTGCGAATGCGAACGACATCAGGATGGCGGCCAGCAACATGTAGGCAGCGCGCATGCTGCACAGCACGTTGCGATGGCCAAGCCTGTCACCCGCGACCCCGAACATCGGTGCGATAAGCGTCCCCGCCAGCTGCAGCACACCGAATACGGTCAGCATGACGACCGAGCCCGTCTCGACCAGCACATACCAGCCGAGAATCAGCGTCTCCATTTCGAACGCGCAGGCTGTCAGGAGGTCGGCGGGCCACTGAAAGCGGAAGTTGCGCACGCGGAAAGGCGCCAACGCCGACGGGCTCAGGCGGTGCGGACTGAGGGGCGGGCTCAAGCTGGACTGCGGGGCGCGATGCAGATGGTGCGGGCGGCCACGATATCGGCGATGGCCAGCGCGCAAAGGCCGCCGCTGGCCTCATGGCCGTAGCAAGGCATCGGGGTTCCTCCACAAGCAGCCGCTTTTCTCAGTCCCACACCTCGTCGCCGAGGAGCGCGAACCCGGTCGCTGCGTTGCTTATTGGGCCGCAGCCTGAATGGGCAGAGAGCAATGCTGCGGACCTCTCGATCGTCACACTAGCAGGACGCTGCTCCTTGGCCAGCGTCCCGCCCGCACAGCGCCTATGCACGGTCGGTGGTGGTTCCCGCTCTGCGCGCGCGTATGAGGTCGGCGACCTTGGGCTGCTTGCAATACTCGGCCCAGCCTAGGGCATCGGCGTGGAAGGTGTCGTCGGGAATGGTGGTATCCGCGCCGGCCGCCAGCAACTCCCGGGCGGCGTCGACGAGACCGCGCTCGGCGCAGATGTGGAGCGGGGTCTGGTTGCAGCCGTAGAGGACGCGCTTGGCGTCGACGTCGGCGCCATGCTCGATCAGCCAGCGCATCGCCGGCAGGTTGCGCCGGTCGATAGCCAGATGCAGGCAGATGGTGTCCTGGCCATTCGGCCCAAGGCGCGCCGACTCGGCCGCGACCATGGCGGCAGCCTCCTCGTAGCGCTCGAGAGTGAGCGCGCTCATGAGATCGGGGCGCGCCCCCGCGTCCAGCAGCATCTGCACGACGACACCATCGCGCGCATGGGCCAACGCGGTCGAGCCCGAGAGGTCAGCGGCGCCAACGTCGGCACCCAGGTCGAGCAGCAGGCGCACCATATCCGGCCGGCCGCAATGGGTAGCATGATGCAGGGCCAGGCTTCCCTGCTCGTTGCGGCTCATCCGCAGCGCAAGCAGATCGGGGTCGGCGGTCACCATGGTGCGCACGTCCCCGGCGCGACCGAGGGCTATGGCGCTGAAGATGTGGAGGCGCGCGCCGCGGGCGAGGAGATAGGCGGCCACGTCCTCGCGCACGGTGCCGAAGCAGGTCGCCCAGCCGAGCACGCCCAGCTGGTGATCATCACCCTCCCCCTGAATGTCCGCCCCCGCCGCAAAGAGCTGCCGCACGACCCCCAGGTGGCCCTCTTGCGCCGCCCAATGCAGCGCGGTGGCATTATCGAGACGGTCGCGGCGATTGACGTCGACCCCTTGCGCCAGCAGCAGCGCAACGCACGCGACATGTCCGCCGGCGGCCGCGTGATGCAACAGCGGCCTGTCCCACGAGCCACCGGTGATGCCGAGCTTTCCGGGATGATCAGCCAGCAGGCGCTCGAGAGTGGCCGCATCGCCGGTCGCCGCAGCCGCGATGATCCTTCCATCCAGGCCGAGAGCATCGACATGCGCCTTGAGCGCGCGCCAACTCTTGAAGCCGTAGTCAACGGCGATGTCGCGCTGGGCCTGGGCGAGCTTGCTGGACGGGTCGCCGGCACGCAGCTCCTCCAACCGCTGCTTGGCGGCCTTCTTCAGCCAGTCGATGTGAGGTTGGGCGGGAAGCGCCTTGGGCATGGAGCACCTTCTTTCTTCGGGCCCGGCGTCCGCGGTTTCGGGCGAGAAAGAAGGGTATGCCAGTAGAACTCAGCAGGCGGGTTCGACCCTTCACGCGGACCGTGGGTCGCCTGCACGACCGCGCTCAGCTAACCGCGCCCGAAGCGCGCTGTCAAATACCGCGCCAATTGCGCCACGGATGGCAGACGAGGACGCGGGCAAATTTGCTTTTCCTGCCGCGCATCGCCGACAGCTGCTGCCCGGCCCGGTCCGGTAACGAAGAATGGAATTGGGAGCGGCGCGTAAAAGCCCACGCCTTTCACATTGTCTTGCAGCTCTTCACGATATCGGCAATTGTGATCGAGCTGACCAAGGAGGTTCGGGAATGTTGCGGAAAATAGTGCTCGCTTCGCTGGGATGCATGCTACTGGCGGGAGGATCGGCGCAGGCGCAGATCGATGAAAAGAAGTTCAACGTGATCGGAACGTGGAACTTCATCAACAACTGGAAGAAGAGTGAATATCCATTCTGGTCGGAACAGATCGCCAAGGACTCTGGCGGCAAAGTAACGGCCAATATCAAGTCCATCACCGAGGTGAATCTCAAGGGCACCGAGTTGCTGCGTCTGCTGAAGACCGGCGTCTACGACATTGCCGCGGCTCTGCCGATTTACGTCGACGACGGCGGTGCCATCATCGAAGCTTCCGACATTTCCGGCCTTGCGAGCAGCCCCGCCAGTCAACGCAAGATTCTCGAGCTATGGATGCCCGAGATGCAGAAGGTCATGAAGGAACGCTACAATTCGGAGATCATGGCGACCTTCGGCTTCCCGCAGCAGGTGTTCTTCTGCCGCGACGACATCAATGGCGTCGCCGATCTCAAGGGCAAGAAGATCCGCGTGCAGGGTGTGTCACAGTCCGACCTCGCCAAGGCATTCGGCGCCTCCGCCGTCACGATTCCGTTCGGCGAGGTCGTGCCGGCGCTGGAGAAGGGTGTCGTCGACTGCGGCATCACCGGCACCATGCCGGGCTATCAGGCGAAGTGGACGGAGGTGGTCAAGACGCTGCTGACGCTGCCTGTCGGCTTCACGGCGGGCATCTGGGTCATGAACCTCAACAGCTTTAACAAGCTGTCCAAGCGCACGCAGGAGTTCATGCGGGCCGAGTTCAAGAAGCTCGAGGACCAGTCCTGGGCGATCGTGGAGAGCGAGAGCAAGGAAGGCATTGCCTGCAATACGGGCAACGGCCCCTGCTCGGTCGGTACGCCCGCGAAACTCAAGCTCGTCACGCCTTCGGAAGCCGACGTCGCCCTGCGCAACAAGGCGCTCAACGAAGTCGTGCTGGCCGAGTGGGCCAAGCGGTGCGGGCCCGAGTGCGCGGCCAAGTGGACAGATGTCGTCGGCAAGCACGTCGGGCTTGTCGCCAAGGCAAAGTAAGGCGAACGAACGCCGCGGACACAAGGGAGGGTGCTCCGGCGGCAGATTGCTGCCGGGGCTTGGTCGCTACAATGGACAAGCTCTGGGCCGGCATTTCCAGGGTTGCCCAGGTTTTTGCCTGGATCGGCGGTGCCATGATTATGGTCGCCGCCCTCATTGTCTCCACCGAGGTCATCTGCCGCAAGCTGCTGGCCTTCCCGTTTTCGGGCTCGGACGAGATCGGCGCCTATCTGTTCGCGGTGGGCACCAGCTGGTCGATGGCCTACGTGCTGGTGACGCGAGGCCATGTGCGCATCGACGCGCTCTATGGAGCCTTCTCCGCCAGGGTGCGCGCGATTCTGGACCTGGTGGCCCTTGTCGCCCTCGCAATCCTCGTCGTCGCTCTGGCCGACCGCGCCTGGGAGCTGACCTCCGACAACCTCGCAGGCTGGAACCGGTCCAATACGCCGCTGCGCATTCCCCTGGCCTTCCCGCAGCTGCCTTGGTTCTTCGGCTTTGCGTTCTTCCTCCTGGCCATGGTCATCGCCATGGTGCGAGCTCTGGTCGCACTGGTGAGCGGAGACTACCCGAAGGTGGCGGCGACGATCGGCGTCCCGTCGCAAGACGAGGAAATCAAGGGCGAGCTCGAGGGCCTCGGCATCAAGGCCGAGCAGGCCCCGGAAAGGGCTTGATTATGCTCGCGACC